>DASRYM010000031.1:0-52022 GCA_035687145.1 Candidatus Zixiibacteriota bacterium
ACAGCTCAGAGAACGACGGCGTGATCTGGGAGGCCTCGCTCCCCGACAGCGGGCCGACGCCGACTCCGACACCCGTGCCCACTTCCACGCCGACCACCGGCCCGACGCCCAGCCCCACGCCGACTCCGACACCGACACCGACGCCCAGCGGGCCGACTGTGGCGCGCATCAGCGGCGCGGACCGCTACGCCACCGCTGCCAGCCTGTCCTCGACGCTGATCGATCCGAACCCGCCGTCCACCGGAGGGACGGTGATCGTCGCCTCCGGGGAGAGCTTCCCCGATGCGCTCGCCGGTGCCCCGGCGGCATTCGCCAACGACGGTCCTGTCCTCCTGGTGAAGGCCGGCAGCATCCCGTCGCCGACCCTGGCCGAGCTCAACCGGCTCGCCCCCGACCACGTCTACGTCCTGGGCGGCACGGTGGCGGTCTCGAGCGCCGTTGAGAACCAGCTCAAGTCGCTGGCGTCCACGCCGACCGTGCAGCGCATCGCCGGCGTCGACCGCTACGCGACGGCCGCCCAGGTCGCCGCGACCTTCTTCCCGGCCCAGAAGACGGTGTTCCTCGCGTCGGGTGAGGCGTTCCCGGACGCGCTGTCGGCCGCCGGAGCCGCCTCGCGCCGTGGATGGCCGATCCTGCTCACCAAGCGGACGAGCCTTCCGCCGTCGACGTGCGACCGCATCGGTGCCGCCGACCCGACAAAGATCTACGTGCTGGGCGGGACGGTTGCCATCACCGATGCGGTGGCCGCAGCCGCCGGCAACTGCAGCGGCGCGACCAATGTCAGCGTCGAGCGGCTCGGCGGGGCGGACCGATACGCCACCGCGGCGCTCGTCAACAGCGAGTTCTTCACGCCATCGAACGGCGACCACGTGCTGGTTGCCACCGGCGTGAACTTCCCCGACGCGCTGGCCGCCGGGGCGGTGGGCGATCCGGTGTTCCTGACGACGACCAACGATCTGCCAACGGTCGCCTTCAACGCGATCACGGGCCTGGACCCGTCATCCATCCACGTCATGGGCGGAACCACCGTGGTCTCGCAGGCTGTCGTCGTGGAGCTTCAGGGAACCTGATCATCGCGGCTGTCGGCGCTGCTAGATTCGGGACGCATGCGCCGCATCCTGCTGTGGATGGCCCGCAACCGATGGCTGAAGGAGCACCTGCCCCGGCTGCCCTTCGCCCGACGGGCCGTGCGCCGCTTCATGCCGGGCGAGACCATCGAGGAGGCGCTCGACGCCGCCGAGCAGTTCCGCGCCCACGGCATCGGGATCCTGCTCACGCACCTCGGGGAGAACCTGACCGACCTGGCCCAGGCCCGAGCCGTGGCCGACCACTACCACGACGTGCTGGACAAGGTGCGCGCCCGTGGCCTGGACGCCGAGATCAGCCTGAAGCTGACGCAGATCGGCCTGGACCTGGATCCCGAGGTCACCTTCGGCCACCTGTCCTCGCTGGCCGCCCACGCCGCCGAGGCGCACGGGACGCTGTGGATCGACATGGAGTCCAGCGCCTACGTGAACCCGACGCTGGACCTGTACCGGCGCCTGCTGGCCGAGCACCCCAACTCGGGCGTATGCCTGCAGGCGTACCTGCGCCGCACCCCGACCGATGTCCACGAGCTGCTGCCGCTGCGCCCGAAGATCCGCCTGGTCAAGGGTGCCTACGACGAGCCGGAGCGGATCGCCTTCCGCCGCCGGTTGGAGGTGGACGCCGCCTACCAGTCCCTGGCGGTGCTCATGCTGCCGGCCGCGGCCCGCGGTGAGCTGCGGCTCGGGCTGGGGACGCACGACGTGGGGCTGATCGAGCGCATCGCGGCGCACGCGAAGGCGGCGGGCATCGGAAAGGAGGCGTTCGAGGTGCAGATGCTGTACGGCATCCGCATGGCGGAGCAGCGGCGCCTGGCGGCGGAGGGGTACGTGGTGCGCGACCTGATCGCCTACGGCGACGCGTGGTACGCCTGGTACATGCGCCGGCTGGCCGAGCGCCCGGCGAACGTCCTCTTCGCCCTGCGGCAGATCCTGCCGTAGTGCGCCGGATACGAACGGGCCGCCCGCTGCGGGCGGCCCGTCCATCAGTCCAGCTGGGAAGGCTGGTCAGGGGAGCCTGACGATGCGGCCCTCACCCCCGACCGGGTAGTCCGCGGCACTGATCAGGCCGTTCAGCCCCGACGGATCGGTCAGGAAGTTGACCAGCGCCTGCTGGTAGGTGACGCCCACCGTGGTGAAGCCGCCGCCGCCGAAGTCGTAGCAGTCGCCACCGCGGAAGGTGAAGTCGTTGGTGGCGAGGTCCACGGTCCAGCCCGTCGGTCCCACGAACGCACCATCATCGAAGATCTGCGTGCCGTTCACGAACACGTCCTGCACCCGCGCGCCCGGGTTGGAGACCGCGCAGGTCTCGGCGTCGATGACCCGCGGCTGGGCGTCCGGGTCGTAGGTGAACGTCACCCCCGCCCACTGGCCGAAGCGGCCGTTGCCGATCTCCGAGACGCTCGTCTCGAGGACGGCCTTGAACAGCTCGGCCGGGATGTCCTCCTTGATCGACACGAAGTTCGTGAAGGCCAGGATCTGGAAGGTGTGCAGCTCGGTGATGTCACCGGCCGGGATCACGCTGTTGTTTCGGATCCCGCCGCCGTTCTGCAGGGCGACCTGCGGCGCGTCCACCCCGAAGTCGGCCGCCTTCTGCTGGGCCTGCCACAACATGGAGTCGGCCGTCAGGTCGCCGAGGTTGGTCTCCGAGTTGCGCACGCCGGGCTGGAGGATGGTCTCGCCCTCCACCTGCCCGCGCAGGCCGTTGAGGTCGACCTCGCTCTGGGCCAGGACGTTCTCGGCCAGTCCGGCCACGAAGTCCGCGACCGGCTGCACGACCTGGGTGAGCATCTCCGGGTCCGGGGCGACCCCGTCCTTGCCGAAGCCGACCACCCGCACCGGGCCGCTGAGGTGCTTGCTGATGCGCAGCAGGTTGCCCTCGTCGTCGAAGCCGACGACCAGGCGACCGACGTACTTGAAGTCACCGGCGGTGGTGATCACCGGGACGCTGCGGCCCTCGGCGTCAATGGCCTCCAGCGGGTAGTCCCCGACGGGCGGCCCGTCACCCGGCGCGAGCGCGGTGTTCTTCCTGGCCAGCAGCTCGTCGCCGCCACCGGCGACCATGATGTCGATCCCGGTCAGCTCCCCGGCCAGCGCCAGGTCCTCGTTCACGTTCTGCAGATGGCTGATGAGGATGATCTTGTTGACGCCCTGCCCCTCCAGCTCCTCCACCTCGGCCTGGACGGCGGGCACGACCTCGTTGACCACCACGTTCCGTGGGCTCGAGATGTTCGGCAGCTGCGGGGTGGTGGCGCCGATGATTCCGACCATCTCACCGCCGGTCTCGACGATGGTGCTGCCCGTGATCCGCCCGGCGTCGGCCAGCGCGTCCAGCGTCGGCTCGGCGGACACGTCGATGTTGGCGCTCAGGAAGGGGACCGACGGCTCGACGCCGGCGATGAAGTCGGCCAGCACATCGGGCCCGAAGTCGAACTCGTGGTTGCCGATGGCGATCGCGTCATAGCCGATCAGGTTCATGGCGATGGCGTCGTAGAACGGCACGCCCTTCTCCAGGCTGGCGGTGAACTCGGCCCCGGCCAGGAAGTTGTCACCGGACGACACCATCACCACGCCACGATCGGCGCTCGGCGATGGCGGCACCCCGGTCAACGCCTCGTCCTTCAGCTGGTCGACCACCGTCTTGAAGCGCGCGGCGCCGGCGTACGGTTCGTTGGCCGCGGTCATGAACCCGATCAGCTTCGACTCGGCGTCGTTGTTGTGCAGGACGGTGAGCCAGAAGTCGACGCGGCCGCCCTGGGCCGTGGCCGGGATGGCGCCCAGCAGCAGGGTCGTCAGCAGCGCCAGCGCTGCGGCAAGCGCGAGCGTCCGCGAGCGCAGGCTACGGGTCAAGGGGAAACGCATCAGCGATACCTCCTCCAGTTCCCCAGTGAAGTCGGTGGGCTGAGGCAGCAGCAGCCAGATGAGGCTGAAAGTCTAGCCCGCGCGCCGGCAGGGTCCAGATCCGGACGGCCCTCACGCTCGGGACGTGCGGCAGTTGTGGTGCGCTCGCCCGGGTGGTTGACGAGCCGCCGGCGACAGGCAACGATGCTGCCGCCGACACTGGGTCGGCCACTCCACGGAGGACCGTCGCCTTGTACCGCCCACCGCGCACCCGCGTTGCCGCTGCCGTGCTCTGCGCTGCGCTGCTGCTCGCTGCCTGCGGAGGATCCCCCGGTTCGGGAAGCGCCGCACCGGGAGCGCCGACGGACACCGACCAGACCCCAGCCGCGAGCAGTGCCCCGGCCGGACCATCGGCGTCCGCGCAGGCGCCATCGGGGCAGATCGATATCGGCGAGCTGACCGACAGCGTCAGCCAGCTGGACAGCTACCAGATGGACATCACCCTGGTCGACGCGGCTGAGGGCGAGCAGACGCTCACCGTCATGGCCACGGCGAACCCGAAGGCCAGCCACTACCGGATGGGCGACGAGTTGGAGCTGATCACCATCGAGGGCCAGGGCGCCTGGATCATGGAGGGCGGCGAATGGGTCGATGCCACGGGCTCGGAGCAGATGTTCGTGGCGCTGTTCGACGCCCTGGCGCCCGACACGGTGGTTGCCGGCTACGGGCTCGATCGGTACGCCGATGTCTTCCGGCCGCAGGGGACCGAATCCAAGAATGGCGTCCAGGCGACCCACTACCACCTCGACGCCCAGGACGTCGCGCAGCTCGAGGGTGGTGAGGACTTCCCGGCGGACGGGGTGTTCGACCTGTGGATCGCGGAAGACGGGGGCTACCTGGTGGCCATGGTCTTCAGCGGAACCGATCCCGAGACCGGTGCGGCGCTCGAGTTCCGGATGGACGTCAGCCGGGTCAACGATCCGTCGCTGGTCATTGCGCCGCCGGTCTGATGCGAGTCCTGCTGATCGGCGTGGGGACGGTGGGGGAGGCGATCGCCCGCATGGCCCGCGACCGCGACTGGTGCGAGGCCATGGTCCTCGCCGACCACGACCTCGGCCGGGCCACCGCGCTGCAGGCGGAGCTCCGGGACGCGGAGCGCTTCCCGGTGGAGCGCATCGACGCGCGTGACAGCGGGGCGGTGGCCGAGCTGGCGCGGCGCCACGGAGCCGACCTGGTCATGAACGCGGTCGACCCGCGCTTCGTGATGCCGATCTTCGATGGGGCCCTGGCCGCCGGCGTGGACTACATGGACATGGCCAACAGCCTGTCGCGCCCGCACCCCACCGACCCGTACCGAGTTCCCGGGGTCAAGCTGGCCGATGAGCAGCTGGCCAGGGCCTCCGAGTGGGAGGCGGCGGGTCGCCTGGCCCTGATCGGGATGGGGATGGACCCCGGCCTGACGGATGTCTTCGCCGCCCACGCGGCCAAGCACCTCTTCGACGAGGTGGACGAGATCCATATCCGCGACGGCGGCGACCTCGCGATCCCCGGCTACGCCTTCGCCCCGGTGTTCAGCATCTGGACCACCATCGAGGAGTGCCTCAACCCGCCGGTCGTCTGGGAGGACGGCGCGTGGCGCACCACCGAGCCGTTCAGCGCCCCGGAGGACTTCCCCTTCCCGGAGGGCGTCGGGCCGGTGGAGTGCGTGAACGTCGAGCACGAGGAGGTGCTCCTCATCCCGCGCTGGATCCCGGGCGTGAAGCGGGTCACCTTCAAGTACGCGCTGGGGAGCGACTTCATCGCCAAGCTGAAGTTCCTCCACGACATCGGGCTGGACCGCACCGAGCCGGTCCGTGTGGGCGGGGTGGAGGTCTCGCCGCGCGACGTGGTGGCGGCGGTGGTGCCCGACCCGGCGACCATGGGCGACAAGATGGTGGGCCGCGCCATCGTGGGCACCTGGGTCATCGGCCGCAAGGACGGCAGCCCGCGGGAGGTCTTCCTCTACCAGATGGCCGATGCGCAGCAGACCCTGCGCACCACGGGGTCACAGGTGGTCGGCTGGCAGACCGGCTTCAACCCCGTGCTGGCCATGGAGCTGCTGGCCACCGGCCAGTGGTCCGGCGCGGGCGTGTTCGGCCCGGAGGCCTTCGACCCGGATCCCTACCTGGCGCTGATGGACCGATACGGGATCCACCACGCCATGCTCGAGATGGAGCCGGGAGCGCACCGCCCCACCTGAGCGCCTCGCGCCGACGAGCCGTTCGTGGTTCGCCGCTCCATCGGCCTAGACTGATGCCAGGGCCGGCCCGATGGAGGATCAGACCCATGAAGTTCGAGGAGATGATCAACAGCGCCCGTGACGTGCTGACCGTCCGGCAGGTCTACGGCGAGCCGATCGAGCGGGACGGCCTGACCGTCATCCCGGCCGCCAGGATTGGCGGCGGCGGCGGCGGAGGCGGCGACGTCGAGGGCAACGGAGGCGGCGGCTTCGGCATGACCGCGCGCCCGGTCGGCGTCTACGTGGTGCGCGGCGGCGAGGTGACCTGGGAGCCGGCGCTGGACATCACGCGCACCGCCACCATGGGCATGGTGACGGCGATCGTGGCGCTGCTGGTCCTGCGCTCGATCGTCAAGGCGCTGACCGGACGCCGGTAGCAGCCGGCCCCGGGATCACTGCCCCGACAAAACGACGAAGGCCGCCTGGCGGGTGGCGGCCGTCGATCTGGGACTCTGATTTGGTTGCGGGGGACGGATTCGAACCGACGACCTTCGGGTTATGAGCCCGACGAGCTACCACTGCTCCACCCCGCGACCACGAATTCTAGAAGGCCAGCCCGCATCGGTCAAACGGGCCATGGGCTGGCAGGCTCGGCTACAATGCCGCGCGAGGTCGCCGATCGGTGGCCGAGCCCCGTACGTCCGCAGGAGGTTCTGCGCGCGCCGATGGCTGCCAACCAGCTCCGGGCCCGAGATCCGAAGAAGCTCCGACCCTACGACGAGCCGCCGCGGGAGAGCCGGCCGCTCATCCCGAACGCGCCGGACAGCGCGGCCACCGCCTTCATGGTGCTGGCGCTGCTGTGGCTGGCGGCGGCCACCGGGATCGGCGTGCTGTGGGGGGCCATGCTCCTGGCGCCCGACCGGATGAGCGCCACCTTCGCCGTACAGGCCCCGATCATCGGCCAGCTGGACATCGAGCTGAGCCCGGCCACGGTGCAGTCCGGGTTCACCAACGCGGTGGTCTTCGGCTGGCTCTCGAACGCCGCCTTCGCCGCGATCTGCTTCATCACGCCGCGCGTCACCGGCGCCCGCCTGGCGAGCGACGCCATGGCCTTCGCGTCGGCCGGGGCCTGGAACGTGGCGGTGGCCGCCGGGGTGGCAGCGGTCTACATGCCGGCCATCACGCCGGAGGGGCCGCTGGCCGAGTTCCCGCTGCCGGTCGATGGGCTCCTGCTGCTGGGCGCCCTGGGGGTCACCCTCGTGCTGCTGCGCACGCTGCTCGCGGCCCGTGAGCGGGTCCCGTACGTCAGCATCTGGTTCTTCGGCGTGGGTCTGCTGGCGATGATGGGTGCCTACGCCCTCGGCTCGGTGCCGCCGCTGCTGGGCATGGACCAGACCGCCAGCCTCCTGGTGACCGGCTTCGCGGCGCGAGCCATCGCCACCTACTGGGTGCTCGGCGCGGCGTTCGGCACGCTCTTCTACCTCGTCCCGCGGGCGACCGCTAACCCGCTCGCTTCGGGCGGCATGGCCTGGCTGACGTGGCTCCTGTGGGCCGGCTTCTCCGGCCTCTCCGCGCTGGGCGCACTGGTCGACCCCTCGGTGCCCTACGCGGTGACGACCATCGGCAACGCCGGCACCATCCTCCTGATCGGCCCGGCCTTCCTGGTCGTGGCCAACCTGTTCCTCACCATGTCCGGCCGGTGGACCCTGATGCTCGGCGCCGGCACCGTGGCCTTCGCGGCGATCGGCGCGGCCTTCCTGCTCGGCACCGCGCTGCTCGAGTCGATCGGCGCGCTGCGATCGGTCCAGGCCCTGGTGCGCAACACGGAATGGGTCAGCGGAATCTGGCTGTGGGCCAGCCTGGGCACGGCTACCTTCGCCTCCCTGGCCCTGGTCGATCACGCCGCGCCGCGCGTCCTGCGCCGCAGCTGGCGCGGCGGCCTGCTGACCGATGCCACCCTGTGGCTCACCTTCCTGGGCGTCACGGTGGCCGGGCTGTCGCTGATGTTCGGCGGCATCGCCCACGGGTCGCTGCTGGCCGAGGGGGCGCCTCCGGAGGAGGTCACGGCCACGCTCTCGTGGTTCTGGTACGGCGCCTTCTCGGGCCTGGGGCTGATCGCCCTTGGCGGCCTAGCGGCGCTGGTCAACCTGTTCGTGATGTACACCACCGCCCGCCGCGCCGAGTACGTCCCCGCCGGCTCGCCGGCCGCGGCCGCGGGGCACTGAGGAGCGATCCGCACCGTCATGACCGTCCACACCCCCATCGAGACCCGCTCCCGCGGCCTGCCGGCGTGGGCCATCGGCATCACCGCCCTGGTCCTGCTGGCCGGCGCCGTCTACGTCGGCGCCAACCTGACCGGGGAGAACCCGCCCATCGCGCAGCCCTCGGGTTCGGCCGCGCCCAGTGGTGCGAGCAACGAGCAGCTCGCCCTGCAGATCATCACCGACAGCCAGTGCGGCGCCTGCCACGGGCAGGACCTGACCGGCGGCGTCGGGCCCGACCTGCACGGGATCGCGGCCGGGCCGAAGAGCGAGAACCTGCAGGACCTGGCTGCCGAGCATCCCGATGAGTGGATCTTTCTCTGGATCCAGGGCACCGACCCGGCGGTCGCCGACCTCGACCGCGGGGGCATGCCGGCCTTCGGGGAGACGCTGAGCGACGAGGAGATCCAGGTCGTCGTCGACTACCTGCTGACCCTGGAATGACCGGTCCGGCCGAGCGGCCGGCGCGCTCCGTCCCTGTCCTCATCGGCGGCGCCGAGATGGCGCAGATCGACGGGGCCGCCCAGCGCATGGGCCTCTCCCAGGACGCACTGATGGAGGCGGCCGGGGCGTCCGTCGCCGAGGTGGCCCTGACCGAGCTGGCGCGCCTCACCGAGTCCGTGACCGGGCCCGGCGGTCCGATCACCGAGCCTCCCCTGACGGCGGTGCTGTGCGGGCCCGGCAACAACGGCGGCGACGGGTTCGTGGTCGCGCGCCGCCTGGCCAACGCCGGGAAGCGGGTGGTGGCGGTGCTCGTGGGGGAGGTGGCGAAGATCGGCTCGGGTGGCTCCGCCGCGGGCCACAACTGGACGGTGCTGCAGGCCATGGCCTCGGCCGGCTCGCTGGAGCTGTTCGTGGCGCCCACGCCGGAGCTGCTGCTGCAGCTGCGCCCGCGCCTCTCCCCGGCGAGCCTGGTGGTGGACGCCCTGCTCGGCACCGGTGCCTCCGGTCCCCTGCGTGAGCCGATCTCGACCGCGGTCGACCTCATCAACGCCGTCCGCACCCACGCCCGGGCGGCCGGGCGGCCCTGCGCGGTGCTCGCCGTGGACGCGCCGACCGCCATCGACCAGACCGATGGCTCCCGCTCCAACCCCGTCGTGGCCGCCGACCTGACAGTCACCTTCCACCGCGCCAAGGCCGGCTTCGCCCTGGACCCCGAGGCGCGGCGCCTGGCGGGGCGCTACTTCGTGGCGCCGATCGGCATCCCGCTCGAGGCGGAGGAGGGCGTGGTGCCGCCCGACGGCGAGTACCCGCCGGCGCGGATCGCCCAGATCAACTGGCAGGAGCCGGGGACGTAGCTGGCGTCAGCTGCTTCCCGGCTTGAGGAGCGGCTCCCCGGCGTCGCACAGCGGGCAGGCATCGGCTTCCCAGGAGGCGATCTCGATCCGGCCAAGGGCGTTGATCGGACAGCCGACGTCCACCGGGGCGGTGCTGCGGTCCACGATCACCGCCGCGGCCAGCGGCGCGACCCCGGCCTCCTGGACGGCCCGCACCGTCTCGGCCAGCGAGGCACCGGTGGTCAGGATGTCGTCAACCAGCACCACCCGCTCGTCGGGGGCCACCGGCCACCCCCGGCGCAGGGCCCGGGCCCCGCGCGCCACCGGCTCGGCGAACACGCCACGCACCCCGCGGCCCAGCTGGCCCGACAGGTGACGGGCCGTCTCGTAGGCGAGCAGCACCCCGCCGGTGGTCGGCCCCACCACCAGCGTCGGCGAGCGCTCGACCAGCGCCGCCGCCAGCCGCCGCCCGATCTCCTCGGCAAGCGCCGGGTACTGCAGGACGGCGAACTTCTCCAGGTAGCGGTCCGAGTGCCGGCCGCTCTTCAGCAGGAAGTGGCCGCGCTGCAGGGCGCCGGCGGCCTCGAAGATCTCCTCGATGGTGGCGCTGCGCGGCTCGGCGAGCATCGGCCCGGCGCCTACTCGTACACCGCGCTGAAGTCGACCGCCGGGTAGCGCTCGGAGAGCGCCTCGGTGACCCACTGCAGCACGTCCATGGGATCGTAGAAGTCGGCGATGATTCGGGCGTCGGTCACGGTCAGGCCCGGACGGTGCGGCTCGATGTCCAGCGCCGAGCCATCGGGCAGGTCGGTGAGGTCCAGGCTCGTCTCGAAGCGGCCGTCGGAGCGCAGGACCAGGACGTCATCGGTCTCCTCCAGGAGGACGAGGTCGCCGGTGCGGGCCAGCACCTCCTCGGCGTTGGCCGCGAACTCGCGCAGCGACTGCTTCTGCTGCTGCCCGATCTGGGCCCGATACGCATCGGCCAGCTGCCACAGCCGTTGGGCAGCGAGCGTCTCCTGCTGGCCGGACGGCAGCTCGGCCTCCCAGTCGTCGTCTCCATCGGCCTCCGCCAGCTGCTCCTCCCGGGCCAGCTGGTCGGCCGGCAGCAGGTGGTTGACCGGGTCGCGGGCGGCCTCCATGAACCAGGCGAAGATGTCGGCCGGGTTGTAGAGCTCCACGATCTCGCTGAAGGAGTCGACGATCTGCTCCTCGTCGTACCACTCGTTGTCCGCCGGGTCCTGGTAGGTGAGGCGCGTGGTCCAGGTCTCGTCGACGGGGTGGTAGAGGAGGTAGTCCTGCTCGTCGTCGACCAGCCGGATGGGACCGATCTCCCGCAGCCGCTCGCGGTTGGCGTCGATGAACCGCCGCAGCTGCTCGGTCGACTCGTAGATGAAGTCCCGCCGCTCGAGCTCGGCTTCGCTGGCCAGCTCGCGCAGGGCGGTGATGCGTGGTGAGCTCACGGCCTGTAGACGAAGTCCGGGCCCATCCGCTCCCGGAGGAAGATGGTGTGCTTCCTGTCGAAGATCGATTCGGCCACGCGGTGGCCCAGGCCGCGGGTGTCAGGATCGGCGTAGAGCCGGTCCAGCACCGCGTAGTTGGGCAGGTCGAGGATGATCACGTTGTTCCACTCCGAGCCCTCGGTCACGTTGAACCAGCCCACGAAGCGTATCCCGTACTTCTCCTCGTAGCGACGCGCGGTGCGGGGGAAGAAGTGGCGCATACCGCGCTTGAACAACGTGTCGCGTCCCTTGCGCACGTTGAAGAAGGTGACCATCAGGGGCATTCAGCGGCCTCCCCCCATCGTCCGTGCGACCGCGGCACCCAGCGCCATGCCGATGGCGGTGCAGGCGCTGAACGCTGCGGCCGGGCGGTTGGACCGAGGCTCGGGCTGCTGCTCAATCACGGGCTTCCTCCTCGTCCCCCGTGGTGCTGATCGATCGCGGTGGCCGAGTCACGCCGGTCGTCCGTCCGCGACCCCGACGCCGGTCGGCGAAGAAGACGCGCAGCAGGAAGACCGAGGTCATGCTCACGAAGAAGAGCAGGATCAGGTCGATGACCAGCAGGATCACCAGCAGCCAGACCGGCCAGTTCCAGGTGAAGAGGCCCACCGGGATGAGCAGCAGGATGACGGCGAACAGGATGGCCTGCCAGATGAAGCATCCGAATCCGGGTCCCTGGTTCGGGTCGAGGTCCTCGTTGTACTGAATGGACATGCATCACTCGGGTTTCGGCACGTTCACGGGCGCCGGGATGGTCCCATATCCGAGGAAGCAGCGCATCACGTTGGGCCGGGGCAGGTCGCGTTCGCCGGCTCCATGGCCGATGTCGCCGCCGGCGAATGGCGGTGAGGCCGGCCTCTCGGCAACGAGCTCGGCCAGCAGGGCGGCGCCAAGCGGGGTGACCAGCGGGACCCCCGGCGAGTCGGAGTAGGTCGGTACGCCGGCCAGCAGGGCGGTGACCATCGGATCGGCCTTGCCGGCGTTGACCGGGGAGGCGTAGACCCGCCGCACGCCGAGCTGCACCAGGGCGCCGACCACGCCCACGCTGCCGACCACGGCGCCCAGGGCTCCCGCCTCGTCCAGGACGAGGTCCTGGGGACGGACCGCGGCATGCCGCGCGGCCGCGTTCACCATGCGCCCCATGACCGCCGTGGCGGCGGTCACCACGGCCGGCGGCAGCTGCGCCGAGCGGACCAGGCCGGCCATGTCGGCCAGCCGTGGCCTCGGGGCGGGGAAGGCGCCGCCGACGCGGACGTGGACGGCCGCCACCGGCCCCTTGGCGACCTGCCGCACCGTCAGCTCCGGCCGCGCGCCCGCGGCCTCCAGCGGCGCGATCAGGTCCCGCAGGTCGGCCTCCAGGAATCCGGCCGAGATCAGTGCGCCCAGGAACATCTGGGCGCTGGCGCCGGAGGCGCAGTCGATGTAGGCGAGTCGCTCGTGCTGCTCCATCTCGTCGACGAATGGTCCCACAGGGCCCGCAGACGGTGCCCGCCGGCCATGGCACCCCGGCGTCAGGAGGCCGGGAGGAGCCCGTCCTCGTAGGTGATGCGCCCGTCGGCCATGGTGAGGCGCACCACGCCCGGCAGCTCCCGCCCGAGCAGCGGCGTGTTCCGCGAGCGTGAGGCCAGCGTCCCCGGCTCCACCCGCCAGCGGGCGCGCGGGTCGACCAGCACCAGGTCCGCGCCCGATCCCGGCTCGAGGCTGCGCCGTTCACCGATGAGGGACGCCGGCCGGAGCGACAGGGCGCTCACCAGCTCGGCCAGGCCCAGGACGCCAGCGGCCACCGCGGCCAGACCCAGCGACAGGGCGGTCTCCAGGCCAATCATCCCCGGCGCCGCGGCCGCGAACTCCACGGCCTTGCGCTGTGGCGGGTGCGGGGCGTGATCGGTGGCGACGGCGTCGACGGTGCCATCGGCCACGCCGGACAGCAGCGCCAGCGCATCGTCGCGGGCGGGGAGCGGCGGGTTCACGCGGCAGGCGCCGTCGTAGGCCAGCTGCTCGTCAAGGGTCCCGGCGAACGGCTCCGCGGCGATCCCGGATGGCTCCTCCCAGGCGAAACCGCGGTGACCGGCCACCCACGCATCGGTCATGGCCAGGTGGTGCGGGGTCACGTCGCAGGTGATGCGCAGCCCGCGGGCCTTGGCCCGTCGCACCGCCTCCACGGCCGCGGCCGTGGAGAGGTGCGTGAAGTGGACCCACGCGCCGGTCTCCTCGGCCAGGGCGATGTCCCGCTCCACGACAGCCAGCTCGGCGCTGGCCGGCCAGCCGCCCAGGCCCAGCCGAGTGGCGATCGGCCCGGCGCGCATCGCGCTGCCGGCGGCCAGCTCGGGATCCTCGGCGTGCTCGATGAGCGGAATGCCCAGCGGGCCGAGGTACGTCAGCAGCGCGCTGGCCACGCGTGGCGAGCTGACCGCCGCGCCGTCGTCACTGACGCCGACCACGCCGACCTCGGCCAGGGCGGCCAGTTCCGTGGGCTGCTCCCCGGCGCGCCCGCGCGTGGCGGCCCCGATCACCCGCACCCGGCAGGCTGCGTCGATCCCGGCCGCGAGCACGTCCCGCACCCGCGCCGGCTCGTCGAGCGGAGGAGCGGTGTTGGGCATGGCGCACAGCGTGGCATAGCCGCCGTGGGCGGCGGCCCGCGCGCCGCTCTCCACGGTCTCGGCCTCCTCCACGCCGGGCTGGCGGAGGTGGGCGTGCAGGTCGCACAGAGCCGGGATGGCCAGCAGCCCCGAGGCGTCGACCCGTTCGGCGTCCGGCGGCAGCGCTTCCGGCTCCACGAAGCGTCCGCCGGCGACGGCCAGGTCGCGGACGCCATCAGTACCGGAACCGGGATCCAGGACCCGCGCGCCGCTGATCAGCAGCGCCACGGCCGGATCGGCGATCGAGCCGAAGCGGGTCATCCGGCCGGGATCACGGGGCCAGCAGGCTGAGCACCGCCATCCGGATGGCGACCCCGCTCACCACCTGGCGCCCGATCAGGCTGCGCTCGCCGCACGCCAGGTCGGCGGTCAGCTCCACGCCCTCGTTGGTGGGTCCCGGGTGCAGCAGCGCCGCTCCCGGGCGGGCGAGACGCATCCGTTCCTCGTTCAGCCCCCAGCGGACGCTGTACTCGGCCAGGCTCGGCACGCCGCCGGCCGCGTCGCGCTCCAGCTGGACGCGGAGGGCCATGACCGCGTCCACGCCGTCGAGCGCCTCCTCGAGCGAGGCGGTGATGTCAACGCCCGGCCAGGAGGCGAACCCTCGGACCCAGGCCGGCGGACCGGCCAGGCGGACGGAGACGCCCAGCCGGTGAAGCAGGTGCAGATTGGAGCGCGCCACCCGCGAGTGGGCCACGTCGCCCACGATCGCGACCGCGCGACCCGCCATCCGCTCCACCCCGCCGAAGGCATCGGCCAGGGTCAGCGCGTCGAGCAGCGCCTGGGTGGGGTGGGCGTGGGCGCCGTCCCCGGCGTTGATCACCCGCAGGCCGGTGGCGCGCGCCGCCAGGTACGGGGCGCCCGCGGCGGCGTGGCGCAGCACCACGGTCTGCACCCCGGTGCGCTCCAGGGTGCGGAGCGTGTCGGCCAGCGACTCGCCCTTGCTCAGGCTGCTGGCGTCCAGCGGCAACGTCACCACCTGCGCCCCGAGCGCCGTCGCCGCCATCTCGAAGCTGACCCGGGTGCGGGTGGAGGGCTCGGCGAAGGCAAGGCCCACCACATGACCCTGCAGCTGATCCAGCCGCTCGCCGCGCTCGCGCAAAGCGCGCATCTCGGCAGCCAGGCGCAGGCAGCGCTCGGCCGCTTCTCGCGAGAGCTGGTCGACGTCCAGGAGGTGTCGGTGCGGCCACCCGCCGTGGTGCGTGTCGGCCGGGCGCGCGACGCCGATCTCGGCGTGGGTGGGGTGCGTCTCGATCACGTGGCTCCTTGGCGGCCTCACCGAACCGCGCTTAAAGGGTGCGCCGGGCAGTATACGCTCCCGGTCAGCCCGCCGGTCGCTCCAGCACGACCTCCTCGACGCCATCGGTCTCGGTGAGGCGCACGTGGACCAGCTCGTCACGGGCGGTGGGCAGGTTCTTGCCCACGTGGTCGGCCCGGATCGGCAGCTCCCGGTGGCCGCGGTCGATCATGACCGCCAGCCGCACGGCCCGCGGCCGGCCGTGGTCGGTCAGGGCGTCCAGCGCGGCGCGCACCGTGCGGCCGGTGTACAGGACGTCATCCACCAGCACCACCGTGCGGCCGTCGATCTCCGGCAGGTCATCGGTCCGTTTCACGATGGGCGCGTGCGCCAGCCTGGTCAGGTCGTCGCGGTAGTAGGTGATGTCCAGGGCGCCAACCGGCAGGCTGACGCCCTCGTGCTGCTCGATGAGGGCCGCCAGCCGGCGCGCCAGCGGCACACCGCGGCTGCGGATGCCGACCAGGACCAGCCCATCGGTCCCGCCGTTGCGCTCGACGATCTCGTGCGCGATGCGGGTCAGGGCGCGGCGCAGGTCGTCGGCATCGAGAACGGCCCGGTCGGTCACGCCCCGAGTGTAGACCGATGGAGGGGCTGCTCAGCCGTCCCAGTCCTCGAAGACTGCCGGGCCCCACCAGGTGTCTCGCTCGCGGCGCGGGGTCGTCACCCGGTCTGGCTCGTCGCCGAGCCCGCGCTCGATGATCCGGATCTCGGCCTCCGGTCCGAAGGCCCCCTCCTCGGAGCCGGGCGCGGTCTGCACCGTCACCGCCAGGGTCATGCCGTCCGGGGCGATGACCACGTGCACCACGCGGTCGACCCCCGCAAGGTCGGCGACGTCCAGCGCCTGGCGTGGCGTGATCAGCTCGGGGACGTCCACGTGGCCGAAGTACACGCGGTTGCGGTCCGGGAAGCCCTCCGGCTGCTGGATGGCCGTCCACTCGGCGTTCCACACCGCAAAAGCGTTGCTGTCCGGACCCCAGACGATCTCGGCCGAGGTGAACGCCTCCCCGCCGGTGGGCACCAGCGTGCTGAACAGGGGCCGTCCGTCGAAGTCCAGGGTACGGCCGTCCGCCGACTCGTCGAGCATGGGCATCCCCGGCTGGAAGACCCAGCGCCCGTCCAGGTTGGCCAGGCTCCCGGTCCAGAAGATCACCTTCGTCCCATCGGGGGCCACCAGCGGACCGAAGACGCCGTCCACGGTCTGCACCGCAACCGCGGCCGGGTCGACCGGTTCGGCCGGCGGACTGTCGCTGGGGATCTCGAGCAGGTAGCTCACCGGTGTCGCCGACGCGCGGCTGACCCACAGCTGCTGCTCACCCGACTCGGACGGCATCCACGAAGAGGCGAAGGCGTCGCCGCTGTTCGTCAGCTGCAGGACGTTCCCGGTCTCGGCGTCGAACACCCAGGCATCGGTGGTGCCCCGCTGCGGCGAGGTCATGGTGTAGGCCAGGTAGCGTCCATTCGGCGACCAGGCCAGCTCGTCGCCGATGCCGCTGGTTGCCGTGGACTCTCCGAGGTGAAGGATCTCGTCCCCCCTGGTGGCGAAGACGTCGATCAGGCTGCCGTCTCCGTTCTCGGCGCGGAAGGCGAGCCAGCTGCCATCGGGTGACACCGCGGCCGCCACCGGGACCGCCGCCCGATTCAGCAGCTCCTTGCTGCCCCTGGGCGTGACGATCGTGACCGTTGGCTTCTGGTCCTCCACCTTGGCGCGCAGCATCACGGCCACCTGCAGCGGCGTCGGCATCGGCGTCTCGGTGGGCGAGCTGATCACGTCCGGGGTCACCGAAGCGACCGGGACCGGAGACGCCACGGTGGCAGTTGGCAGTGGGCTCGCCTCGCCGACGGGTCCCGGCCGCAGGTTGCCGAAGGTCAGCACGGCCAGCACGGCGGCGGCCATGGTGGCGCCGGTGGCCAGGCCGGCCACCAGGGTGCCGGGTCGCCGCCACCAGGGCATGGGCGGCGCGTCGACCGCGGCGTAGACGCGGGCGGCCAGGTCACGCGGCGGGGCGACGTGGCGCATCCCGCCAAGCAGCTCGCGGCCGCGGCGGAACTCGGCCAGCGCACGGGTGCACGCCTGGCAGCCGGCCAGGTGCCGGTCCAGGGAGGCGCGCTCCTCGTCGGTCAGGTCGCCGGTCAGCGACGCGCTCAGCAGCTCCTGGGGATGCTCGTCGCCGGGACGCGGTCGTCGGATCATCGGACCAGGCCCTCCTCGGCCAGCAACCGGCGCATCTCGCCCCGGGCGCGGCACAGCAGGGTGCGCACCGCGCCGTACGAGAGACCCATCACCTCGCCGATCTGGTGCGCGCTCATGTCCTCGATGTCGGACAGCACCAGGCACTGGCGGTGGTTGGGGCGCAGCTTGAGCAGCGCCCGCTGGACGCGGTCGTCGATCATGCCGGCCATCACCTGCGCCTCCGGCCCCGGACCGTGGTCCGGCCGATCGAGCTCGCGCTCCTCGTCGTCGCCCAGCGGGGCGATCCACCGCCGCCGTCGCATCTCGTCGATGGCGGTGTTGGTCGCGATCCGGTACAGCCAGGAGCGGGTCGAGGACTCATCGGTCAGGGAGTCGAGCTTGCGGTAGGCCTTCACGAAGGTGTCCTGCGTGATGTCAGCGGCGCGGTCCGTGTCGCCCACCATGCGCAGCACGTAGTTGTAGATGGGGCCCGAGTACTCCTCGAAGAGCCTGTCGAAGGCAGCCCGATCACGCGCCGCGCTCACGGGCGGCGCCCAGACCTCGGCCTCATGGTCCAGGCCGATCGACAGCACCCGGTCCTCCGCTTCGAGATGTCCCCCGCTCTCACCCCGTGACGCATCGTGCTCCACCCCTGTTACGCGCCTCGTGCTACGTGAGCTGGTGCAGGTGCGAGCGCAGCACTTCGGCCGCGTACTCGGGAGCCGCCGGGTTGACGGCCAGCGCCGTGGCTCGCTCGAGGCCGGCGATCACCCGCAGCCGGGGATGCAGCTCCCAGTGCCAGTGGAAGGTCTGGTCCAGGCGCTCCCCCGCGGGCGCAGTATGGAGGAAGAGGTTGTACGGCGGGTCCCCGAGCGCATCCAGTGCGCGCAGGGCGCGCTGCAGGGTGGCGGCGGTGGCGGCCAGGTCGTCGGCGTCCAGCTGGGTGAAGTCCGCGGCGTGGGCGCGTGGCACGATCATCAGCTCGAAGGCGCTGCGGCTGGCGGCCGGGGCGAAGACCACGAAGCGCTCCTCGGCCAGCACCAGGCGCTCTCCCGACTCCTCCTCGGCGCGGGCCAGGCCGCACCACACGCAGGTCCGCGTCCGGATCTGGTGGCGCGCGCCACCGCCGATCTCCTCGGCCAGCCAGTGCGGCACCTGGGGGATGGCGTACAGCTCCATGTTCAGGTGCTGGCTGCGGGACCCGGCCTGGCGCCCGTAGCTCTGCACCACCTGGATCGACATCGGCTGGTCAGGCGCCTTCGTGCCGCCCAGCTGGTGCATCGCGTCGCGCACGCCGCGCAGCAGGTTGAGCGCCAGGCGTGGCGAGGCGTCGGCCAGCCGCTCGTGGTGGCCGCGCGGTCCCACCAGGATCTCCCACGACCCCGATGACGACTCCACCTCGGACATGGCCAGCTGGGCGGCCGACTCCTTGGAGGAGTCGATGCGGTGGAAGGCGTTGGCCCGCAGCGTCACCCGGCGGACGGTGGCGTCCGCGGCGGCATCCGCCTCGGGGGTCGGGTCCTCGTCGCAGTGGCGGCAGTGCGTGCCCTCCACCGGCGCGGCCTGCACGGCAAACGAGGCGTGCTCGAAGCTGCGGTCCGTGACGACGGCCGACCACCAGCCGGTGACGGGGTCGCGGCGCAGCTCGAACACGGCGCGCATCGTACTTGATGCGTGGCTGGGCGCCGTGTTCGCGCGCAGGGTTCGCTCAGGCCAGC
This sequence comes from Candidatus Zixiibacteriota bacterium, assembly GCA_035687145.1. Lineage (GTDB taxonomy): Bacteria > Chloroflexota > Limnocylindria > QHBO01 > QHBO01 > DASRYM01. The sequence goes on from DASRYM010000031.1 coordinate 19,000, forward strand.
GCGGATCGCAGTCGCGCGGCCAGCTCGAACGGGTCGCCGCCCACCACCGAGGCGGCGTAGAGCTCCATGGCGCCGATGTCCGAGCTGGGGCTGCGCGGATCGCCACGGTCCACCAGGTGCACCACCGGGCCGATGTTCTCCCAGCCCGGCGGGGTGGTCGGCCGGCCATGGGTGAGGGGAGGCCGATGGAGGGCCAGGTTGAAGGCCCGCACCCCGAGCACGTCGCGGTAGGCAACCACGGTACGGGCCACGGCGCCCGCGAAGGCGGGGTGGCGCTCGTCCATCCCGGCCGGGCCGATGATCAGCAGCTCCCGCTCCTTGACCGGGGTCAGCGAGGCGATGGTGGCCACGCCTCCCGCCTCGGCGATGAGCAGCCCAAGGTCGCGGTGGACGGCGACGAGGTCCTGCAGGTAGTTCGCACCCGTCTCCGCGCGGTAGCGGTGGGCGTCGCGCCGCAGGCGCTCGACCTGGGGATAGTGCGGCGGGCGGCCGAGCATCACCTGGGCATGCCCGTGGATGATCGAGCCGCCGGCCCGCGGCCCGGCGTTCCAGATCAGCAGGTAGGCCACCGCCCGTGGGTCGGCGCGGCGGGCGGCATCGGCCCAGCGGCGCCCGATGTCCAGCAGGTCGACCACCGTCTCCTCGTCGAAGGCCAGCGGATGGTGGCGCCGGAAGACGATGATCCCGTGCTGGCCGTCGTACTTGGCCGCGTTGGCACCGGTGACGGCGTGGGCGCTCTCGATGCGGCCGAAGGTGTCCGCCGGGGTCCCCGTCTCGGGGTGGCAGAACGGGTCGCTCCCCTCGCCGTCGCGGTACGCGTCCTCGGCCTGGCCGTTGCTGCCTCCCTCCTGCGGGCGCCGGGCGCGGAGCGGCGAGAAGAGGGCGCCGTCCTGCGTCCAGCGGTTGACGACGCGGGTCACCTGCTGGTCGCGCACCGCCTCCACCGAGCCGAACTGGTGCTCCAGCCAGGCGTGGAGTTCCGGTGGCGGGTCGGTGCGCCCGGTGACCACCTCCACCTGGTAGAGCCGCGCGGCGCGTTCGCGCGCGACGGGCGGGAGCGCGGCCACCAGCCCCGGCAGCTGGGTGATGCGGCTCACCGGGGCCCGATCACCGCCGGGGCGGCTCCAGCTCCCAGCTCTTCGGCCGCGGCAGCGCTTCCCATTCGTCCCGGAGCAGGCCCATGACCACCACGTCCTCGTGGCGGCCGCGCCCGAAGTGGGCGTGGCGCAGCACGCCCTCCACCCGGAAGCCGGCCTTCTCGTAGGTGCGCCGCCCGCGGGCGTTGTCCGCGTACACGTGGAGGTAGATGCGCTCCAGGCGCAGCGCGCCGAACCCGAAGTCGCAGATGGCGCGCAGGGCATCGGTGCCGTAGCCCTTGCCCCACTCGTCCTTCTCACCGATGGTGATGCCGAACTCGGCGTTGCCGTTCTCCAGGTCCAGGCCGTGAAGGCCCGCGGTGCCGATGGGCCGGCCATCGGGGAGCAGGCAGATCACGAAGTGGTAGTCGGTCTTGCCCTGGCGCTCGATACTGCCCTCGAACCACTTCTCCTCCGCGGCCAGGCTGAAGGGCGCGCGCAGGGACAGGTGGCGGCTGACGTCGGCATCGGCGAACCAGCGTACGAAGCGCGGCAGGTCGTCGCGCTCGGCGGGACGCAGGTAGACATGCTCACCGCGAATCCGGGGCGCGGGTTGGACGGGGTGCCAGTGGCCGTCTGACATCGGTCCCTCTAGGCTAGGGGATGTCGCGCCCGATGATTGTAGGAGGACCGATACAACCATGGCTGCAGTCCGCACCGCCACCGCCAGCTGGTCCGGCGACCTCGCGTCGGGGACCGGCACCGTGACCGCCGGCACCACCGGCCTCTTCACCGACCTGCCCGTCAGCTGGGCCTCGCGCACCGAGGCGCCCGCCGGCCGCACCTCGCCGGAGGAGCTGCTGGCCGCGGCCCACGCGGCCTGCTACTGCATGGCCCTCTCCGCCGGGCTGGCCCGCGCGGGAACGCCGCCGGAGCACCTCCACGTCGAGGCGGAGGTCACCTTCGACAAGGTGGGGGATGCCTGGACGGTGACCTCCTCGAAGCTGATCCTGCTGGGCCGCGTGCCGGGCATCTCGGAGGAGGACTTCACGCGCGCCGCCGAGGAGGCCAAGGACGGTTGCCCCATCTCGCGTGCGCTGAAGGGGAACGTGCAGCTGTCGGTGGAGCCCACCCTGGAGTCCTGAACGGGGCGGGCCGGCACTCACCGACGGCTCAGCCTGGCGAGTGGTCGCAATTCACACCAGGTGACCGTTATCAGCGCGGATGGTCCCATGAGCGGTCGCAATTCACACCAGGTGACCGTTAGGTGCGTTCAGCGGCCTCGATCGATGGATAAGGCGCACCTGGTGTGAATTACGACGTTTCGCCGCGGTACCAGCGCCACACGCTCAGACGGCCCATATCCATCCAGCTGAGCTCGGCGTCGGGTTGGTGAAACCTTCGGGCTTCGGCCTGCCTCGGTATGGGTACGAAACCTTCCGAACCCGCAGAGGTGACCGATGTACCGCATGGACCGATTCCGACCGCTCCGCGGCCTGGCGCTGGCCGTGGGAGCCCTCCTCCTCGTCACGGGCGCGGTGCTCGCCTCCCAGGCCGGCTCCGCTGCCGGCGGTGACCGCCCCGAGACTGAGGGCGCCGGATCCACCAGCCCCAGCGCCAGCGCCTCGCCGGAGGCCACCTCCTTCGCCGGCGGCGTGGTGGGCAGCGCCTCGGCCAGTCCGTCTGCCAGCCCGTCCGCCTCCCCCGAAGACGACGACGAGGAGGACGCCGACGGCGATGCGTCGCCCACTGCACCGGGCAGCGGAACCGCGATAGCGTCGGGCACGGCATCGGCCAGTCCATCGGCCTCACCTGATGACGATGACGACGATGATCGGTCGGGTCCCGGCGACGGCGATGATGACCACGACGACCGCTCGGGCCCGGGCCACGACGACAACTCCGGACCGGGGAGCGGCGACGACGATGACGACGACCACTCCGGCCCGGGCCACGGCGGAACCGACGACGACGACTAGGGCGCCAACCGCGCCGTGGTGGCCGGCCTGGCGTGGCACGATGGGGCCGTGGATGACCGCGGCCTCGTCGACGCCGTCCTCGCCGGCGATCGCGACGCCTTCCGCATCCTGGTGGAACGGGAGCAGGTCGCGGTCTTTCGGGCCTGCCTGCGCATCCTGGGCCGGCCGCACGACGCCGAGGACGTCGCCCAGGAGAGCTTCGTGATGGCCTACCGCTCGCTGGGGACCTACCGCGGCCGGGGCTCGCTGGGCGCGTGGCTGATGCGCATCGCGACCCGCCAGGCCTTCCGACGGCTGGGTCAGCGCCGGGCCGATGTCGAGCTGACGCCGGGCATGCCGCTCACGGCGCCCGATCCGGATCCGCTGGCCGCCGCCCTGGCCGGCGAGCGGCAGCGCGAGGTGCGCCTGGCGGTGGCCGCGCTGTCCGAGCCGTACCGCGAGGTCGTGGCGCTGCGCTACTTCGGCGAGCTGTCGCTGGAGGAGATCGCGCGCGCCACCGGGCGGCCGCTGAACACGGTGAAGACCCACCTGCGTCGGGGACTGGAGCGTCTGCGCCCCAGCCTGGGCGGGGAAGTGGCCGCATGACCGGCCGCCAGCGCCCCGATGATCCCGACCTGCAGCGCGACCTGCAGCGCGACCTGCAGCGCGTCAGCGACGAGCTGGAGCGCTACGCGCATGACACGGCCGAGTACCCGCGTCCAGGTTTCGCCGACCGGGTCATGGCCGCCGTCGAGCAGGCGCCCGCCCCGCGCCGCCCTCCCCTCGGCGCGCTGGGCGCCTGGCTCGGCGGACTCTGGATGGGTCCCGATGGCCGGCCGCGTCCGGCGGCCCGCGCCGCCCTGGTGGTGGCGACCGTCGCGCTCGCCGCGGTCCTGGTGCTGGCCGGCGGGCGCCTGGTCGATGTGTTGCCCGGGGTCAACGTGGGCACCTCGCCATCGGTGAGCCCGTCGCTGCCGGCCACCCCAACCTCGACGCCGTCGGTCACGCCCACCCCATCGGTCAGCCCGTCCGCCAGTCCCAGTGCGTGGCCGAGCGAGTCACCGGAGGAGTCTCCTGACGAGAGCCCGGAACCGTCCGAGACGCCGGAACCGGCGGAGACGCCCGAGCCGGACGAGACGCCGGAGCAGGAGGACGACAATTCCGGCCCGGGTGGTGGCGACGACAACTCCGGCCCGGGCAGCGAGAACTCGGGACGGGGCAGCGACGGCGACTGAACGCTACTCCGGCAGGCGCAGCTCCCAGAGCTCGTGCAGCGCACCATCCGCGTTGCGGCCGCCGAAGAGCAGCAGCCGGCCGTGTTGTGCATCGGGCACCAGCTCCGCGCCGGAGCGGCCGGACGGCCCCGAAAGCCCCAGGTCGGTGACGGTGCCGTCGTCGGTGAGGAGCCAGGCATCGGCCAGGTATGAGTCGTCGGCCCCGCGACCGCCGAACACGACCGTCCCCGGGCCCCAGCGGGCGGCGGCGTACAGGTTGCGCGCCGGCGGCAGCTGGACGCCGGTCACCTCCGACCAGCGGTTGGTGCCCGGTCGCTCGCCACGGCTCAGCCGCCACAGGTCGCCCAGGGCCGGCACGCCGGTGGTCTGGCCGGCGTACAGGACGAAGGCGCCGTCATCGGTCCACCAGCAGCCGTGCAGGCAGCGCTCGATGGGCCGGTCGGCCAGCACGGTCTCATCGGTCCATGAGCCGATGGCGAAGTCGTAGGCGCGGGTGTCGGCGAAGCGCGCGTTCTCGCTGGTGAAGCCGTGGCTGATCCAGAAGCGCCCGTCCGGTCCCACCCCGGCGCAGGAGCCGTAGCGCGCCACCGGCACGTCGCCTGCCGACGGCAGCTGGGTCCACGCCTCGGACGCCGGGTCGAAGGCCCACAGGTCGTTGAAGAAGTCGGCGCCGGCCTGCCCGCCGAAGATCACCAGGCCGACGCCCGCCACCCAGGCCGCGCTGTGCCCGAAGCGTGCGGCCGGGCCCTGGGCGTTGACCTGGGCCCACGCGTCGGTGGCCAGGTCGTAGGCCCACAGGTCGGCGAAGGCCGCACCATCGCTCCCGCGCCCGCCGAACAGGTACGCGGTCGCGCCGTCCGGGGTGACGGTCCAGGTGTGGTCCTCGCGGGCCGCCGGTCCGGCCGCCTCCAGCTGCCTCCATCCCGCGGCCGGCGGCTCGCTCGGCGCAGGGGTGGCCGTGGGGGTCTCGGTCGCCGCCGGCGGGAGCGGCGACACGCTCGCGGAGGCATCGGTCGCGGAGGGGGACGGCGATGCCTGCGCGCAGGCGGCCACGACCAGGCACAGGAGTGCCGGCGCGAGTCGAAACTTCACGCCGGCACGGTAGCGCACCGACCATGACGCCGGCATGAAGCCCGCACACCCCGGAGGGGAAGCCCGGAAACTCAGCGGGACACGCTCAGCGGGGTAGACACTCCCAGAGGCCGAACTCGACTATGCAGGTTCGGGAACCCAGTCTGCCGCCAGCACCGCCCAGATCAGCACCAGGTCGATCAGCACGCCGAGGACGAGCCACGGGTGGAAGAAGGCCAGCAGCAGGGCCAAGGAGGCGGCGGAACCGATGACCACGCCGGCCACCCACGCGCCGGACGGCAGCCAGCCGATGGCGGCGATGGCGGCCACCGCATAGCCGCCCAGCAGGACCGCGAAGAGCGCCAGGCCCATGAGGCGCAGCGCATCGGGCCCCATGCCGAGGGGGCTCAGCAGCCAGGAGTGATCCAGCGTGAACGGCCACGGCGGTCCACCGGCCGTCGCGGGCGGGCGGGGGCTGACAAATCCGATGTGAATTGCGGCGTGGGCCAGCAGGAAGCCGGCGACGAGGAGGCGAAGCAGCATCGGTCCAACTCCATTCGAACGTGTGTCCACGCTGCGCTTCGGTCGGGCCTCCCGCGAGTGCCGAACGGCACGGGCCGGCACTGCTCTCGTCACGTCGTGGGCCTGGACGGCTCAGCGGCGAGTCTTGACAGAGATGTAAGGACTCCAGCACGCCGCGGCCGGACCCCTGTCGGGGGTTGCGAGCCTCGCCAAGCACCACGCGATCCGGACAACGTGGATGCGCTCCGCGCCGAGGCCGGGTTGCCGACGTTGGAGGAGTACTACCAGGAGATCCGCGGTATTCGCCGAGGACTTCCCGGATGCCACCGCATCCCCGTGACGGGCAACAAGATGGAGCGGGAGACGGGACTCGAACCCGCGACATTCTGCTTGGGAAGCAGACACTCTACCGACTGAGTTACTCCCGCTCAGCGCGTGCATTCTACCGTCCTCGACGGCCGGCGCCAACGGGGCGTCGTGAACGCCCGGGGCCTGCAGCGGGTAGCCAGCACAGCATGACCATCAGACCGATGCCGCCCGGCGCGCAGCCCTTCCTGGTCGCGCTGATCCTCACCCTGGTGCTCGCCGCCTGCGGCATCGCGCCGCCTCCCGTGCCGCAGACGGCTGGACCCGACACGGCGCGCACGCCGGCGCCATCCGTCGAGCTGGAGGCCATTCAGCCCGATGCGATCGTCGTGCACCTGGCGGCGCTGGCCGATATCGCCGAGGCCAACGGCGGGGTCCGCACCACCGGCACGCCGGGCTACGACGCATCGGTCGACTACGTCGCCGCCCAGCTCCGCGAGCTGGGTTACGAGGTCCAGAGGCCGGAGTTCCAGATGCCCGGCTTCCGGGAGCTGCCGGGCGCGACCATCAGCATCGAGGACGGGCCTACCTTCCGTGCCCCCGGCGACTTCCACGCCATGATCTTCTCGGCCGGTGGTCGCGTGCGCGCCGCGATCGCCACCGTCGGCTTCCCCGACTCGCCGCGCGGCGAGGGCGGACGGGGGTGCCGCCCGGACGACTGGGAGGAGTTCCCGGGAGGCGCCATCGCGCTGGCGGCGCCGGGCCCGTGCCTGGCCCGAACCCGGGCCGAGCTGGCACAGGAGGCCGGCGCGGTGGCCATCGTGACCGCCAACCCGAGCTGGCTGCGCGGCGAGGCGCGGCGCCCGACGCTGCTGCGCCCGGACGGCATCCAGATCCCGGTCATCGCGGCCATCGGCGCGGTGGGCGAGGCGCTGCGCGAGGCCGCGGAGGAGGGCGCCGAGGCGGAGGTATCGGTCCGGACCGAGATCGAGACCATCACGGTGCGCAACGTGATCGCCCAGCTGGGCGACCCGGACGGCGGGCGGGTGGCCATGCTCGGCGCCCACCTGGACTCCGTCCACGACGGGCCGGGGCTGAATGACAACGGCTCGGGCGTGGCCGCGCTGCTGGAGATCGCCCGCGTGGCGGCCGAGGCGCGGTCCGCGGCGGGCGCCGGCACCCTCCGCTTCGGCTTCTGGGCCGGGGAGGAATTCGGTCTCTACGGCTCGCGCGCCTACGTGGAGTCGCTGTCGGACGACGAGCGCGCCGAGATCGCCGCCTACCTCAACCTCGACATGCTCGGCTCGGTGAACGGCGTGCCGTATGTGTATGCCGATCGGTTCGCCCCGGCAGGGTCGGCCGAGATCTCCGACTTCCTGGTCGACTGGCTGGAGACGCATGACGACGGCGCGGTGCCACAGGACCTGGGAGGCGCCTCCGATCATGCCCCGTTCGCCGACGCCGGCATCCCGACCGGGGGCATCTTCTCCGGGGCCACCGAGCACAAGACCGAGGAGCAGGCCAACCAGTTCGGCGGCGCGGCCGATGAGCCGGAGGACCCCTGCTACCACCTGGCCTGCGACACGCCGGCCAACGTGGACGCCGAACGGGTGGCGGCCTACGCCAACGCGGCCGCGGCCGTCGCGTTCGCCATCGCGAGGGGTGAGCTGCTGAGGGACGGCTGAGCCGTCAGCTGATCGCGTCGGGGTCCAGGCGACGGAGGCGGGTCGCCAGCGCGGTCAGTACCTGCCTGGCGAAGTCCGGGAACTCGTCCATCACGGTGTGGAACTCGCGACGTGGCAGGACCAGCAGGGTGGTCGGCTCCTCGGCGGTCACGGTCGCGGTCCGCGGCCCCCCGTCGACGAGGGCGATCTCGCCGAAGAACTCCCCCGGGCCCAGGGTGTTCAGGCGCTGCCCGTCGCGCTCCACGCCGACGCGGCCGCGCACGACGATCATCATGTCCGTGCCGGACTCGCCCTGTCGCATGAGGACCTTCCCGGCGGGGACGTCCACCTCATCGGCCAGCATTCCGATCCGCTCGAGGTGCCGGCCGTCGCAGGCGCTGAAGAGGGGGACGCGGCTCAGCAGTTCCAGCTTCTCGTCTCGGGCCACCCGTGCTCCTCCGTGAGTGGGCGGAGGATACGTCAGGCGGGCCGCCCTGCAAAGGGCGCCACGGCATTGACGAAGGGAGCCGACAGCGCGTAGGGTCGTCCCTCGCTGGCCCGAGCCGACGGTAGGCTGGAGGGTCCCCATATGTCTCACCACCCACGCGCTCGACGGCTCTCGCTCGCCGTCCTCTTCGCGCTGAGCACCCTCCTCGGTCCAGCGTTGGCGGGTGCGAAGCAGCCGCCGCCCTGCCGGACGGTGAGCGGCATGGTCTTCCTGCCCAACCCGGTCGCGACGAGTGGCGACATCTTCCTGCAGGACAACCGGGACAGCGACTCGGCCGTGCTGACCGCGGAGCGCGTGGCGGTCCAGCTGGTGGGCCTCGACGGCTCGGGATACCTGCGCGGGACCTGGGCCAACGTCGTGTCCGAGACCGGAGATCCGGCCTTCGAGACCGACTGCAGCTACGACTACACCCGCAGTGACGACCGCTTCGAACAGGTCATGGCCTACTACTGGGTCACGGAGTCGCAGCTCTACCTGCGCTCGCTCGGCTTCGGCACCGGGCGCTTCCCGGCGGTCAACGCCGACCAGCAGCGGGTGCGCATCAACCAGTGGGGAATCGACAACTCCTTCGCCACCACCCACCCGGTCGACGAGATGCGGTTCGGCAAGGGCGGCGTGGACGATGCCGAGGACGGGGACGTCATCCTCCACGAGCTCGGCCACCAGATCCACTTCAGCCAGTCGGCCACGTTCTTCAGCTCGGCGGAGGCGGGCGCCATCAGCGAGGGCTTCGGCGACTACTGGGCCTTCACCGTCTCGAAGGCGGTGGCCGGCCCGCAGTTCGATGAGGCCTGCATCGCCAAGTGGGACGCGACTTCCTACGACTTCAATGCCTCGAACGGGATCTGCCTGCGGCGGATCGACTCGGACCTGACCTATCCCGATGACCTGGTCGGCCAGGTGCACGCCGACGGCCGGATCTGGTCGCGCGCGCTGTACGACCTGCACCACGCCATCGGCCAGACGCGGGCCGATACCGCCATCCTGGTGGCGCAGTTCGACTGGACCGGCACCACCATGAGCGACCTGGCCCAGCGCATCGTGGACGCCGTGCAGCAGCTGTACGGCAACGGGCCGCGCAACCAGGCGCTGGACGTCTTCGAGGACCGGGGGATCCTGTAGCCGGGTCGGGCCCGGCCGGGCGGCGCTGGCCGGGCGGCGCTTCAGGCTCCACACGGACCCGGGCGTCCGGGAGCCGTGACATCGGTACCCGGTCATCGCCTCAGCCTCCACGGACGGACGCCAGCGGCCTCAGTCCGCGTTCAGCAGCAGGCGGCAATAGCTGTCGTAGCGGGCCTCGGTCACCTCGCCGCGCTCGACGGCGGCGCGGATTGCGCAGCGCGGCTCCTCCAGGTGCCGGCAGTCGTTGAAGGCGCAGCCGCCCAGGTGGTCCTGGAACTCTCGGAAGCACCACGCCAGCTCCCGGGGCGGGATCCGCCACAGCCCCAGCTCGCGCAGTCCCGGGGTGTCGGCCACGTAGCCGTGGCGCGGCCCCTCCAGGCGGTGCAGCTCGGCGGCCGTGGTCGTGTGGCGCCCCTTGTGGAGCGCCGAGCTGACCTCGCCGGTGGCCAGGCGCAGGCCGGGCTGGATGGCGTTGAGCAGCGTCGACTTGCCGACGCCCGATGGCCCGGTCACCACGCTGGTCCGCCCCGCAAGCGCATCGGCGAAGTCCTCCAGGCCGATGCCCTCGCGGGCCGAGGTGTAATGCACGGGGTAGCCAATCCGCTCGTAGGGCCCGAAGATCTCGCGGGCCGCGGGGAGTCCCACCAGGTCGACCTTGTTGGCCACCACCGCAGCCGGCACCTCGTTGTGCTCGGCCACCACCAGGAAGCGGTCCAGCATGCGCAGGTGCGGCATCGGCTCGGCGCAGGCGAAGACCACCAGCACCTGGTCCAGGTTGGCCACCATGACGTCCTCGCGCCACGTGCCACGGGGACCGGGCTGGCGGCGGCTGAACGTGCTGCGCCGAGGCTCGACCGCCTCGATCATGCCCTCGTCATCAGTCAGCTGCCGGACGCGCACGCGGTCGCCGATGACCGCCAGGTCTGACGACCTGCGCTCCTTCTTGAGCGCGCCGCGCAGGCGGCATTCGAGGCGGCGCCCATCATCGGTCTCGACCGTGTAGAACCCGCTGCGGGCGCGCAGCACGGTGCCGGGCAGGGTCAGGGTCGGTCCCCCACCTGCGAGTGAGCACGCCGAAGCGGGACGGTGGTCATCGGTCCGCGACGGTAGAGGCCGCCCGCGGAGGTGTCAACGCTGCGCCGGTAGCATGGCCGCATGCCGCAGAGCGCCTCAGCCGTCGACGTGCTGCTCATCGGCGGCGGGGTGGCCGCCGCCCGCTGCGCACGCACGCTGCGGCGGCGCGGCTTCACCGGGTCCATCCTGCTGGTCGGAGAGGAGCCGATGGTGCCCTACAACCGGCCGCCCCTCTCCAAGGAGCTGCTGCAGGCTGACCTGCCGGCCGAGCTGACGCACGCCGAGCCGGAGTCCTGGTACGCGCGCCACAACGTCGAGCTGCGGCTCGGAACGCGGGTCCTGGGTTTGGACGCCGGCGGCCGGACGGCCACGCTGGCCGATGGGCGAATCGTCCGCTTCGGGCAGTGCCTGCTGGCCACCGGCGCCCGGCCACGGCGGCCGGCGGTCCCCGGCGCCGAGCGCGCGCTGCCGCTGCGCACCCTGGCCGATGCCGAGGCCATCCGTTCGCGGGCGGAGCCCGGGGTGCGGGCGGTGGTCATCGGCGGCGGGTTCATCGGCGTGGAGGTGGCGGCCTCGTTGGCGATGCGCGGTGCCTCGGTGACGGTGCTGGAGGTCGCATCCGCGCTGTGGGGCGGCGCCTTCGGCACCGCGGTGAGCGACTGGGGCGTGGATCGGTTGCGGGCCGCGGGGGTCGACCTGCGGCTCGGCGTGGTCTGCGAGCGCATCGGCCCGACCGGGGTTGTGGCGTCCGGTGCCGAGCTGCCGGCCGACCTGGTCGTCGCGGGCGTGGGCGTGGAGCCGCGCGTGGAGCTCGCGGTCGAGGCGGGGGTGCGGGTCGACGACGGGGTGGTCGTGGATGATGCCCAGCGCACCTCGGCGGCGGGCCTCCTTGCGGCGGGCGACGTCGCCCGGCCCGACGGCGGACCGCGGGTGGAGCACTGGCACGCGGCACGGGAGTCCGGCGAGCGGGCGGCGCTGGCCATGCTGGGGGAGGAGGTCCCCCCGCGTCGGGCCCCCTGGGTCTACTCGGAATTCGCCGGTGCCAAGCTCGACGTCGTGGGCTGGGCGCCGCGCGAGGCCCGCGCGGAGGAGGTGGCGGCCGGGGTCATCGCCTACATGCTGGACGGCCGCGTCGGTCAGCTGGCCATCCTGGATGGCGGGATGGACGTGTCCGTCGCGCGATCGCTGGTGGAGCGGGCGCCGACCCTGGACGAGGTGCGGCGCGTGGCTGCGACACCGGCGACCGAGCAAGCGTCCTGACGGGCATGATCCTGCGGTCCGCTCCGCTATCGGTCCTCATCTTGACCCTGGTCCTTGGCTTCAGCGTCGGCGTGACGTGGATGGCGTTCGGGCGCGTCGCGTACCAGGGCGCCGTCGAGCGCGCAGTCGCTGCATCCGGGGTGCTGATCTACGGCCTGGTGGCCACGCTGGCCGCCACGACCATGTACGTCTTCACACGCCGTCGGCCTGTGCTTCGCTTGCCCGTCGTCGCCGCGCTGGCCATTGGCGCCTGGCTCGGCGAGCTGGTGGCGATGACGCTCTTCGGGCGCGTCCTGGCGAACGAGCTCAACCCGCTGAACGGCTGGTACTTCTGGTTGTGGGCAACCGGCGGCCCGCTCCAGCCGGCGGCGGCGTTCCTGGGCGGCTGGCTGGCTGCTCGCCTGCGCATGAAGCGGTTGATAAGCGGCCGATAAGGCCGGCTGTCGCAGGATGGGGGCGTGGATGACGCGCGGGTCGGGACGGCGCTCCGGCTGCTGCGATGGCGGTCCGGGCTGAGCCAGCGCGAGCTCGCCAGGCGCGCCGGGGTGTCCCGCTGGGCGGTCTCGTCCATCGAGCGCGGGCGGCTGGATGCCATGCCCCTGCGCGTTGCCCGCAACGTGGCCGAGACGCTGGGTGCCCGCCTCGACGCGCTGCTGCGATGGCGCGGCGGTGAGCTGGACCGGTTGCTGGATGCCGCCCATGCCGGCCTGGTCGAGCAGGTGATTACGATCCTGCAGGCCGCGGGATGGGAGGTCTGGCCGGAGGCGTCGTTCTCGGTGTACGGCGAGCGAGGATCGGTGGACGTCCTGGCCTGGCACCCCGTGCGGCGTGTGCTGCTGGTGGTCGAGGTGAAGTCGCGGATCATGGACGTGCAGCACCTGCTGATGGGGATGGACCGCAAGCGGCGGCTGGCTGCGCGGATTGCCGCCGGGCGTGGCTGGCAGCCGGATCTGGTGTGCCTGTGGCTGGCCGTGGCGGACGGGCGGACGAACCGGCGTCGGCTCGGCGAGCACCGCGCGACGTTCGCGGCCGTGTTCGGCGCTGACGGGCGGGGCCTGCGCGGTTGGCTGCGCGATCCGGTCGAGCGGGTGTCATTCGTGAGCTTCTTGCCAGAAGTCGGTCCTGGCAACCGCCGGCGTAGGTCGCCGAGATCGGGCGGGCAGTCCTGAGCGTGGGGCGGTGGGCCGAAGTCTGCCACCAGCTCGCCGCGCTGAGCCGATGACCGGAAGCGCCGGGTCGCAGCACCTCCGCAGTTCGTGAGCGCAGCATCTGGCAAGAATCGCCGCGGCCGCCGCCGCGGCCGCCGCCGCCGCCCGTTGGCGCCTGCAGCGACGCGGCCATGGCATTTGACCGATCGGCCCCGCTGCGGGATCATTAACGGGCAATACCGACCCCCCAAGTCAGGATTGAGCCGCCGAGGCCAGGCGGCGCCCGCGAATCGAGGAGACATGGCGGTTCCGAACCCGGTTCTCAAGCAGATCCCGGACAGCTACAAGTACGGCTGGCACGACCCCGAGATGGTGCCCCTCAACATCATGAAGAAGGGGCTCAACGCCGAGATCGTGGAGGAGATCAGCCGCTTCAAGCGTGAGCCGGAGTGGATGACCAGGCTGCGGCTCAAGGCCTATCGCCACTTCGAGTCGCGGCCCACGCCGACCTGGGGCGCCGACCTGTCGGGGATCGACTTCCAGGACATCTACTACTATGCCGCGCCAACCGACAGGGCGGCCAAGTCCTGGGACGACGTGCCCGAGTACATCCGTCGCACCTACGACCGGCTGGGCATCCCCGAGGCGGAGAAGAAGTACCTGGCCGGTGTCGGCGGGCAGTACGACTCGGAGGTCGTGTACCACAACATCCGCGCCGAGCTCGAGGCGCAGGGCGTGATCTTCATGGGCACCGACCAGGCCCTTAAGGAGCACCCCGAGTTCTTCAAGGAGTACTTCGGCACCGTCATCCCGCCGAACGACAACAAGCTGGCCGCGCTCAACACCGCGGTCTGGTCGGGCGGGTCGTTCATCTACGTGCCCAAGGGCGTGCACGTGGAGCTGCCGCTGCAGGCCTACTTCCGGATCAACACCGAGTCGGTGGGCCAGTTCGAGCGGACGCTGATCATCGCCGACGAGGGGTCATCGGTCCATTACGTGGAGGGCTGCACGGCGCCGACGTACAGCACCGCCAGCCTGCACTCGGCGGTGGTGGAGATCATCGTCAAGAAGGGCGCCCGGGTGCGCTACACGACCATCCAGAACTGGAGCCACAACGTCTACAACCTGGTCACCAAGCGGGCGGTGGCCTACGAGGACGCGGTCATGGAGTGGGTGGACGGCAACCTGGGCAGCCACGTGACGATGAAGTACCCGTCCATCTACCTCCTCGGCGAGCGGGCGCACGGCGAGGTGCTGTCGATCGCCTTCGCCGGGGACGGGCAGCACCAGGACGCGGGCGGTAAGGTCATCCATGCCGCGCCCAACACCACCAGCCTGATCACCTCCAAGTCCATCTCCAAGGGGACCGGCCGGACCTCGTACCGTGGCCTGGTGAAGGTCTACTCCGGCTGCGCGAAGTCGAAGTCCACGGTGCGCTGCGACGCGCTGATCCTGGACGACACGGCGCGCTCGGACACGTACCCGTACATGGAGATCGACGAGGAGGACGTCACCATCGGCCACGAGGCCACCGTCTCCAAGGTGGGCTCCGAGCAGCTCTTCTACCTGATGAGCCGCGGCCTGTCGGAGGCGGAGGCGTCGGCGATGATCGTCAACGGCTTCATCGAGCCGATCGTCAAGGAGCTGCCCATGGAGTACGCGGTCGAGATGAACCGCCTCATCCAGCTCCAGATGGAAGGCGCGGTCGGGTAAGGCCGATGCAGACCGCGCCGCAGGCCGCCATGGGCCTGGACGCCCGGACGGTGGCCGAGATCTCAAGCCGCAACAACGAGCCCGATTGGCTGCGCGACCTGCGCGCGGCCTGGTGGCGAGAGCTGCAGGAGACTCCCGAGCCGAGCGGGCAGGAGGAGGAGTGGCGCCGCACGTCGCTGGTCGAGCTGCCGCGCAGCGCGCCGCTGCTGACCGAGCCGCCCCGGGTCCGCTGCGAGCTTCCCGAGGACCTGGCCGCAGCCGGCGTCATCTTCGCCGACCTGCGCGACGCGATCCGCGACCACGGTGAGCTCGTGCGGCGCCACCTCGGCCAGCGGCGCACCATGCCGGCCCAGGCCCACTTCTGGGCCCTTGCCCACGCCGCGTGGACTGGCGGCACCTTCCTGTACGTCCCGTCCGGGGTCGCGGTCGACCGGCCACTGACCGCCGTGGTGGAGCTGCCCGAAGGCGGGCACGCGCACCATCCGCTGACCCTGCTGGTCGCCGAGCGGGACAGCAGCGTGGCCCTCCTGGAGGAGGTGCGCTCGCCGGACGGCGCCGCGACCTGGTTCGGCGGCGTGGCCGACATCCTGGCCGGCCCGGGCTCGCGCGTCCGCTACGCCAACCTGCAGCAGCTGGGATCCGGCGCCTGGAACGTCGGCGCGCAGCGGGTGGAGGTCGGGCAGGATGCCCACGTCACGACCCTGAATGCCGAGGTCGGGTCGTTTGTGACCAAGATCGGGCTGGACGTGCGGATGACCGGCACCGGCGGCACCTCGAGCCTGCTGGGCGTGCTGGCGGCCGGAGACACGCAGCACATCGACATCAACACCCTGCAGGACCTGGCGGCCAGCCACACCACCTCGGACCTGCTCTACCTGTCCGCCCTGTACGACGAGGCGCGGGCCGCGTTCTACGGCGTGACCCGGGTGGAGCAGCAGGCCAAGGCCACCAGCAGCTACCAGGAATGCCGCAACCTGCTCCTCTCGCCGAAGGCCGGGGCCGAGCCGATCCCGGTGCTGGAGATCGAGACCAACGACATCCTGCGCTGCGGGCACGGTGCCACGGCCGGCGCCATCGATCCCACCCAGCGCTTCTACGTCCAGGCGCGCGGCCTGTCGGAGGAGGAGGCCGAGCGCCTGATCGTGCGCGGCTTCTTCGAGCAGGTGCTGGCTCAGCTGGACTCGGCGCTCATCCGCGACCGGGTACTGGCCGCCCTGGCGCCGCGCATCGGCGTGGCCGACGTCGACTTCGCCACGCAGGTGGTGGCATGACGGAGGTGGCCGCATGACGACCGCGCGATCCGGGTTCGCCACCGGGCTGTCCGCCTCCGAGGTCCAGCCGGGAACCGTCCGGGTGGTCGAGGTGGCGGGCCGCTCCCTGTGCGTTGGCCAGACCGAGGACGGCGAGTGGGGGGCCATCGACAACGTGTGCACCCATGACGGCGGCGTCCTGGGCGAGGGCGAGCTGGACGGCGAGGCCGTCGAGTGCCCGCGGCACGGCGGCCGCTTCGACCTGTTCACCGGACGCGTGCTGGCGCTGCCGCCGGTGCGTCCGGTCAACGCCTATCCGACCCGGGTCGAGGACGGCGAGGTGGTGGTGGAGCTGCCATGAAGCTGTCGACCCGCGCCGAGTACGGCATCCGGGTGCTGGTGGCCCTGGCCCGGGCGGAGGGCGAGGGGCCGGTCTCGCTGGCCAGCGTCGCGCGTCGCGAGCGGCTGCCGCACGCCTACATCGAGCAGCTGGTGGCCGACCTGCGCCGCGCCTCGCTGGTCACCGCCACGCGCGGCAAGGCCGGCGGCTACGCGCTGGCGCGCCCGGCCTCGGAGATCAGCCTGGTGGACGCCGTGCGCGCCCTGGACGGCCCGCTGCTGGAGATGCCGTGCGCCGGACCCGACAACCTGGAGGTGTGCGCGCGTCCCCAGGACTGCAGCGTGCACGACGTCTTCGTCCGCATGCACGACTCGCTGGAGGTGAGCCTGGCCGGGACCAGCCTGGCGGAGGTCGCGGCGACCGCCGGCGGCCCGCCGTACCCGATCGAGGTCCGGCGCCGCATCGCGGCGCGCCACGCCGCGCAGTCCGCCACCAGGCCCACGACCACCGCACCCACGCAGACCTGACAGCAGGAGCAGCAACGACACCCGCATGACCGATCAGCTGGAGATCCGCGATCTCGAAGTCAGCACCGCCGGCAAGAAGATCCTCAGGGGCCTGAGCCTCACCGTGAGGCAGGGTGAGGTGCACGCCCTGATGGGCCCCAACGGGTCAGGCAAGACGAGCCTGGCCTACACCCTGATGGGCCATCCCGACTACACCGTCGACGCCGGCACGGTCACCTGGCGCGGCCAGGACCTGCTGGCTCTGACCCCGGACAAGCGGGCGCAGGCCGGCCTGTTCCTGGCCTTCCAGTACCCGAGCGCCATCCCGGGCGTCACCGTGGCCAGCTTCCTGCGCAACATCTACAACGCGGTCCATCACCCCAGGCAGCCGGCCGAGGCGGAGGCCGCGGGTGGCGTGCCGAAGTACACCGGCATCCCGCTGGCGCAGTTCCGCAGGCTGCTCAACGAGAAGATGGCGCTGCTGAAGATGGACCCCTCGTTCGCCACCCGCTACGTGAACGACGGCTTCTCGGGCGGTGAGAAGAAGCGCCTGGAGATGCTCCAGATGGCCATCATCCAGCCGAAGATGGCCATCCTGGACGAGACCGACTCCGGCCTGGACATCGACGCGCTGCGCAACGTAGCCGAGGGGATCAACGCCACCCTCAACCCGGAGATGGGGGTGCTCATGATCACCCACTACCAGCGCATGTTGAACTACGTGAAGCCGCACTTCGTGCACGTCCTGCTGGACGGGCGGATCGTGATGTCCGGCGGTGAGGAGCTCAGCCACCAGCTGGAGGCCAACGGCTACGACTGGGTGCGCCAGCAGGTCGGCCTGCCGCCCGGGACCGGGGACGAGGCCGGGGCGCCCGAGCCGGTCGCGGAGCACGCGTAGACTACCGTCAATGGCGATCGAGGCCGCGGCCGGTACCGTCCCCGGGGGCTTCTCCGGCGCCGCGCTGCGGGCCGACTTCCCGATCTTCGATCGCCCCACCCGCACCGGGAAGCGCCTTTGCTTCCTGGACGCCGCGGCCAGCTCCCCGAAGCCGCGCGCCGTGATCGACGCGGTGGCCGATACCTACGCCCACCACTACGCCAACGTCCACCGCGGCATCTACGAGCTCTCGGAGGACGCCACTCGGCTGTACGAGGGCGCGCGCCGCAGGCTGGCGGCCTTCATCAACGCCCCGTCGGAGCGCGAGGTCGTGTTCGTGCGCAACGCCACCGAGGCGATCAACCTGGTCGCCTATTCGTGGGCGCGCACCAACCTGCGTACCGGCGACGTCATCGTCACCACCCAGCTGGAGCACCACGCCAACATCGTGCCCTGGCAGCAGGCGGCGGCCGCCACCGGCGCCCGGGTCGAGTACGTGGCCCTCACCGACGAGGGGCAGCTGGACCCGGACGACCTGGCTGCCAAGCTGGCGCTGAGGCCGCGGCTGGTGGCGGTGGCCCACGTCAGCAACGCGCTGGGCACCATCAACCCGGTGGCCGACATCGTGGCCCGCGCCCACGAGGTCGGGGCTCTGGCGCTGGTGGACGCCGCCCAATCCGCGCCGCACATGCGGGTCGACGTGCAGCAGCTGGACTGTGACTTCCTGGCTCTGTCCGGGCACAAGATGCTCGGGCCGTCCGGCATCGGTGCGCTGTGGGCGCGCCGCGGGCTGCTGGAGGCCATGCCGCCCTTCCTGACCGGTGGGAGCATGATCATCCGCGTCACCTTGGAGGGCGCCGAGTGGAACGAGGTGCCCGCCAAGTTCGAGGCCGGCACGCCGGCCATCGCGGAGGCGGTGGGCCTGGGGGCGGCCATCGACTACCTGGAGAGGCTGGGCATGGACGCCGTGCGCGAGCACGAGCGCTGGCTCTTCTGCCAGGCCTGGGAGGCGCTCTCCCAGATCCCGGGCGTGCGCCTGCTGGGGCCGTCCGACGCGGAGGTGCACGCCGGCGTGATCAGCATGATCATCGACGGGGTGCATCCCCACGACGTGGCCACCGTCTTCGATCACGAGGGCGTGGCGGTGCGGGCCGGGCACCACTGCGCACAGCCGGTCATGGACCGCTACGACGTGCCGGCGACCACTCGGGCCAGCTTCTACGTCTACAACGACACCGACGACATCGCGGCGTTGACGGACGCGGTGCGCGCCACGCAGCGCCTGTTCGGCACCGCATAGGGGCGCGCATCGGTCCATGGACAACCTCTACCGCGACTTCATCCTCGAGCACTACCGCAACCCGCACAACCGGGGCGTGCTGGACCCGCACGACCTGCACTTCGCCGACACCAACCCGACCTGCGGGGACGAGCTGACCATGACGCTGCGACTGGACGAGGAGAAGACGAAGGTCGCCGATGTGGGGTTCGACGGACGCGGCTGCGCCATCAGCGTGGCAGCTGCCTCCATCCTGACCGATGACCTGCGCGGCATGACCCTGGACGCGGTGCGCGCCATGGATCCCGGGAGCCTGCTGGAGGCGCTGGGCGTCCCGATCGGGCCGGCGCGGTTGAAGTGCGCGCTGCTGCCCTACAAGGTGCTGCAGGGCGCCGTCCGTGGCGCCGAGGTGCCCTGGCCCGAGGAGGCCGAGGCCGGCTGACGCCTCATCTGCGCCGATGAGCGACACGCCGAAGGTCCGCCAGGTCGACGTGCGCGAGGCCGTGCGCCTCGCGCGCGAGGGCTACAAGGTCGTCGACGTCCGCGAGCCCTGGGAGTGGAAGGCGGGCCACGTGGCCGGCGCCCTCCACATCCCGATGGGCGACGTGCCGGCCCGCTTCGAGACCGAGCTGCCCGACCGCTCCACGCCGCTGCTGTTGCACTGCCGCTCCGGCGCGCGGTCGGGGCGGGTGGCCGAGTACGTGGCGCAACGCGGCTACCGGAACGTGGTCAACCTGGCCGGCCTGATCGAGGAGTGGCCGGCTGCCGGCGGGCCGTGGGAGGCTCCGGCCCAGCTGCTCAGCGAGGAGCAGCGGCGCCGCTACGACCGCCAGCTGCTGATCCCGGAGATCGGCACCCAGGGGCAGCGGAGGCTGCTCGAAGGTCGGGTCCTGATCCTGGGCGCCGGCGGGCTCGGCGCGCCGGTCGCGCTCTACCTGGCGGGGGCGGGCGTGGGGACGCTGGGGGTCGCGGACGATGACACCGTCGACGAGTCGAACCTGCACCGCCAGGTGCTGCACTCGACGGCCGACATCGGTCGAGCCAAGACCGCGTCGGCCCGGGAGCGGCTGACCGGCCTCAACCCCGACGTGCGGGTCGTGGAGCACGGCGAGCGGCTGACCACGGCCAACGCCGAGGACCTGCTGTCGGCCTACCAGGTGGTGGTGGACGGATCGGACAACCTCGAGACCCGGTACGCCGTCAACGACGCGGCGGTGCGCCTGCGCAAGCCGGTGGTGCACGCCTCCGCCTACCGCTGGGAGGCGCAGGTCACCACCCTGGTCCCCTTCGAGGGGCCGTGCTACCGGTGTCTCTTCCCGGCTCCTCCGCCGGCCGAGATGGCCCCAGACTGCCAGGTGGCCGGCGTGCCCGGCGTCGTCCCCGGCCTGGCCGGGATGGTGCAGGCCACCGAGGCGCTCAAGCTCCTGCTGGGCGTCGGCGAGACGCTGGTCGGCCGGCTGCTGACCATCGACGCGCTGCGCGGCGAGTTCCGCGAGACGCGCGTGGCGCGCGACCCGGCCTGCCCCGCCTGCGGGTCGGCGTCCTGACCCGGCCTTCCGCGTCGAGTACCCTTGCGGCGTGACGCTGGTGCATGCCGCGGTGGAGCCGTTCCCCGCATCGGTCTACCGGACCCGGCTGGAGCGTGCGGCCGCCGAGAGCGAGGCGCGCGGGCTGACCGCGTTGCTGGTGACGCCCTCGTCCGACTACGCCTACCTGCTCGGGTACCGGCCGCCGGCCCTTGAGCGCCTCACCTGCCTGGTCCTGCCGGCCGAGGGGTCTCCCTCGCTGGTGCTGCCACGGCTGGAGGCGCCGCTGGCGCGCCAGGCCCTGGGCGAGCTGGCCGACGAGCTCGAGCTGCTGGAATGGGACGAGACCGATGACCCCTTCCGCCTGGTCCGCGGTCTCCTGGAGGGGCGCATCGGCCGGGTGGGCGTGCAGGACCAGATGTGGGCCCGGTTCGTCCTGCGCCTGCGCGCCTACCTGGACCCCATGGAGCTGGTCGAGGGCGGCCCGACGCTGGCCGCGCTGCGCCGGGTGAAGGCCCCGGAGGAGGTGGAGCGGCTGCGGGCCGCGGCGGCCGCGGCCGACGAGGCGATGCTGGCCATCACCGCCGAGAAGCTGTCCGGGCGCAGCGAGGCGGAGGTGGCGGGCCGGGTCAGGGAGCTGCTGCTGGCCGCCGGGCACCAGACCGCCGACTTCGCGATCGTCGGCTCGGGGCCGAACTCGGCCAGCCCGCACCACGAGGTCGGGCCGCGCGTCATCCGGCCCGGCGACGCGCTGGTGCTCGATATCGGCGGCACGCGCGGGGGCTACTGCTCGGACACCACCCGCACCGCCTTCGTCGGCGAGCCGCCGGCCAAGTTCGCCGAGCTGTACGAGGTGCTCCGAGAGGCGCAGGAGGCTGCCTGCCGCGCGGTGGCTCCCGGCGTGCCGGCCGAGGCCGTGGACGCGGCCGCCCGCGACGTCATCCGCGAGGCGGGCTACGGGGAGCAGTTCGTGCATCGCACCGGCCACGGGATCGGGATGGAGACCCACGAGGAGCCGTACATCGTGGCCGGCAACGCCGAGCCACTGCAACCCGGCCACGCCTTCAGCGTGGAGCCGGGGATCTACTTCGAGGGCCGCTGGGGGGCGCGGATCGAGGACATCGTGGTCTGCACCGCCGACGGCGGTGAGCGCCTCAACCAGACCAGCCGCGAGCTGTTCATCGCCGAGTAGGCGGCCGCCGGCCGCTCGAATCGAGGGCCCCTAGGACGCGCGGTAGGAGCTCACCAGCGCGGTGAGCACCTGGTCAATGGCCGCGGTGGCCTCGCGGTAGGCGACGGTGATGTCCGAGGCGTCGGCGGCCCGGCGCCGCAGGTGCGCCCCGATGGCCTCCAGCACCGGGGAGCGGTAGAACAGGAACGCCTCCACCGCCTCCGCCAGCGAGAGGCCGGCGCGCGACGCCTCGGCGCCGTACAGGGCGCCCATCTTCTCCGCCTCGCCCAGCAGCAGCTCGCGCTCCGCACGGCGCCCGGCGGCCACGTAGTCAATCACCAGCTGGAACGTGCGCTGGCCCCAGCGCCGGAAGTCCTCGCGCTGCTCGGCGGTCAGGCGCGCCTGCCACGGGCGGCCGGCCTCGCCGATGCGGGCCATGCGCCGGTGCACCTCCCCGGAGATCGTCCCCGCCGAACCGGCCAGCCGCGCGACCCCGTACCGGGAGCGACGCGGGGCGTTGACCATGGCCTCGAGGCTGGAGCGCAGGAAGCGGCGGTGGCCCCCGGGCGTCGTGTAGCTCTCCACCTGGCCGGAGTCGGCCCAGCGCCGCAGGGTGTCGGGGCCCACCCCGAGCAGGCGCGACGCGGCGCCCAGGGGCAGCCAGGGGTCGTCCGGGGTGTCGCGCCGGCGGTCGTTCACGCGCCCCGCCCCGTCAGCTTCCGCGGAGCTCCGCCGGCGAGGCCGCGCCCAGCTCGGCCCAGAGCCGGACGATGGCCTCCGTCCCGCCGCGGTAGTTGCGCAGCGGCAGCCACTCGTTGGGCGCGTGGAAGTTGCCGTTCGGCGAGGCGAAGCCGACCAGCACCGACTTGACCCCGATCCCTGACTCCAGCGCGGCCACCACCGGGATGGATCCACCGGACCGATGCAGCATCGGCGCCCTGCCGAATGCGGCCTCCAGCGCGCGCGACGCCATGCGCACCGCCGGGTGGTCGATGGGCGTGATGGCCGGCTGCCCGCCGTGGATGACCCGCACCTCGACCGTGACCGACGGCGGCGCGATGCGACGCAGGTGCTCGACCATCAGCTGCTCGATCTCGCGGTGGTCCTGGTCGGGCACCAGGCGCGTGCTGAACTTGGCCGCGGCCCAGGCCGGGATGATGGTCTTCGGGCCTTCGCCCGAATAGCCACCCCACAGGCCGTGGATGTCGAAGGTCGGCCGCGCCGAGAGGCGCTCGAGGAGGGTGTAGTCCGGGTCGCCGTCCATGGGCGCCGGGATACCCAGGCTCCTGGCCCACTCCGCCTCGTCGAAGGGCAGCTCTGCGTAGGCGCGCCGCTCGTCCTCGGTCATCGGCCTGACCTTGTCGTAGAAGCCGGGGACCGTGACCCTGCCGTGCGCATCGGTCAGGCTGGCCAGGAGCTTGACGAGCACGGTGGCCGGGTTGGCTACCCCGCCCCCGTAGGTGCCGGAGTGCACGTCCTGGAACGGCCCCGAAACCTTCATCTGCCAGTAGGCGATGCCGCGCAGCCCGTAGGTGATGGCCGGTGTGCCCTCGTCGTCCTGCATGTCGGTGTCGGACACCACGCAGATGTCGGCGGCCAGCAGCTCCGGGTGCTGGGCGATGAACTGCTCGACCGGCAGGCTGCCGACCTCCTCGTCGCCCTCGAAGAAGAAGCGCAGGTTGACCGGCAGGCGGCCGGCGCCCTGCAGCCAGGCCTCGGCGGCCTTGAGGTGCATGTACAGCTGGCCCTTGTCGTCGCCCGAGCCACGGGCGTAGACGATGTCGTCCTCGTAGCGCGGCTCGAAGGGCGGCCGCACCCACTCATCGAGCGGGTCGGCCGGCTGCACGTCGTAGTGGCAGTAGACCAGGACGGTGGGGGCGTCGGGCCCGGCGTGCAGCCAGTCGCCGGTGACGATGGGGTGGCCGCTCGTCTCGTGGGTGCGGGCGTTCTCCACCCCGATCCGCGTCAGCTCGTCCACGATCCACTGCGCCGCGCGGCGCACCTCCGCGTCGCGCTCCGGATCGGCGCTCACCGACTCGATCCGCAGGAACTCGTCCAGCCCCCTGAGGTGCTCGTCGGCGTGCTGCTGGAGGTAGCTCAGGGCGGCCTCGACACCGCTGGTGGTGGTCGTCATGCAGCCGATGATAGGCGCGATGACCGATGCTGACCGGCGAGGAGGGCCTGAAGGGTCCGGTGACCGAGGGCGGGACCATCGTGATCCGCAGCACCGGCGAGGACGGCCTCTGCGGTCAGGCCTACACGGTCGGACAGCGCTGGCGGCTCCACGCCCACCGCGGGGAAGGGGGCCTGTGGTCGGGCATCCCTTCGGGCAGCGAGCTGGTGGCGGTGGTATCCGCCGTCGCGTTCGCCATCTGGCCCGGGCAGCGCCGTGGAACGGGCGGGGGGTTCAGTCTCCACGGACTGACGCGACGGCCGAGGCGCGGCCCACGGCACCTCAATCTACGTGAAGTAGCCGAACGCGAAGCCGAAGAAGAGCAGGAGCGCGAGGGCGGGCACGAACGAGGCGGCCCGCAGGAAGGGCGGCCAGCCGGCGCCGCCCAGGAAGGCGTAGGCCGGTATCGCCAACGGGAAGCCCAGGATGGCCACCGACCAGGCCAGGCGCTGCCGGAACGTCAGGTCCGGGCGGTCCTGCACGTCGAGCCAGTAGGCGGCCAGCACCAGGAAGCCGCCCACGGCCGAGATGGCAAAGATCCCCCAGATGACGGGAAGCATGTCGCAGGGCCGATGCTACCCATCTCCGCGCCTCCGTCGCTCCAGGTCCTCGGCGCCGGTCAGCAGGTCGCCCACCCACCGCAGCGGGCGCCGGCGCGGCAGGGGCGGCTCGGTGGCGGGCAGCATGGCCACGATGGCGGCCCGCACCCGCTCCTCGAGCGCCTCCCGCTCCCGGCGCGAACGAACGCCATCCGTCGGAATCGGCTCCCCGAAGCGGACCTCGACGCGACGCCGGAACCAGAGCCAGCTGCTGCCCACGATGGCGCACGGCACGATCGGCACCCCGGCGGTCGAGGCGAAGACCACCGCCCCGTCCTCGAAGGGCAGCAGCTCCGACTCGCGGAAGCCGACGCGTCCCTCGGCGAAGATGCCCAGCACCCCGCCGGCGGCGAACACGCGCTTCACCGCCCGCACCGCGGAGGTCAGCGTCGTCATCTGCGGGTGGTAGGGGATCACGCCGCCGAAGAAGGCCATCACCCGGTTCTTGAAGCCACGGGAGAAATCGGCCTCGCGCGGCCCGAACCAGGTGATGCGCGGCTCGTGGGGCGCCACCGCCATGACCAGCATCGGGTCCCATCCGTTGTGGTGGTTGGCGACCAGGCAGAAGGGGGCTGGAGGCCATCGGTCCAGGCCGGACGCGCGCACGTCGAAGAGCAGTCGGACCAGAAGGCGGTTGAGGGCCCACATGAGCCGATGTCGCCCATCCGGGCGCACCGACAGTTCGCGGGGCCCGGTGCGCCGGCCCGTGTCGCCGGTCACGCCGCCTGCACCACGGGCTCCGGCGCGGGGAGCGGATCCTCGCGTCGCCGCGGGTCGACACGGGTCAGCGCCAGTCCCGCCCCGACCACGAAGGCCGCCGCGATGGCGATCGCCACCCGCGGGCCGACCGGCGCGCCGAACAGGGCTCCGGTGAGATCCTGCGCCGGCCCGGCGATGACGATGTAGACCGGGCCGGCCATGGCGGTTCCGGCGTTCAGGATGCCCATGTAGCGTCCGGCGGTGTGCTTGGGGATCACGTCGGACATCAGCGCCCAGTCGGCGGACAGGAAGGCACCCACCCCGATGCCGAATGGGACCCAGGCCGCGATGGCCAGCTCGCGGGTGGGGGCGAGCGCCGCCCCGACCAGCCCCAGGCTGGCGAGGGCACACGCGCCCCAGATGACGGCCCGGCGCCCGAACCGGTCCGAGAGTCGTCCGCCGGGGAGGGCGGCCAGGGCGGTGAGCACGGCCACGATGGCCACCGCCAGGAACAGGGTGGACCGCGCCCCCTCCTCGGGGAGGCCCAGCGAGCGCTGGAAGAAGAGCAGCGCGACCAGGGTGGCGTTGTAGGCGCCCAGGAAGAGCAGCCGCACCACCAGCAGCCAGAGCACGTCCCGCTCAGCCAGGATGTCGCGCGCCCAGGCGGAGGCGGCCACCCGGAACCAGCTGGTGGTTCGCCTCGGCGCCGCGCGGCCCTCGTTCACGGTCAGCACCAGCACGGCCATGGTGAGGCCCTCGACCAGCCCCAGGCTCACCACCGCCGCCGGCTCGCCGATGAAGCCGGGTCCGATGGTCGCCAGGCCCACCCCGGCGATGGTCCCCAGCGTCAGCATCAGGCCCATCAGCCCCGAGGCCAGCCCCACCTGATGCGCCGGGACGAGATCCGGGACGTAACCCTGGAAGGGGCCCTGGGCGAAGTTCGAGCTCACCTGGAGCAGGAAGTAGAGGGCCACGATCGACCAGAACTCGTTGGCGGTGGCCAGACCCAGCAGGAAGGCCATGTCCAGCAGGGTGCCGATCACGATGTACGGCTTGCGCCGACCCCAGCGAGTGACCGTGTAGTCGCTGATGATCCCGACGGTGGGCTGCACCAGGATGGCGGCCACGGCGGCGATCCCCAGGGTCACGGCCAGCTGGGAGCCGGCCACTGCCGGCCCCAGCTCGTCGAAGCGGTCCGGCAGCACGACCGTGTTGAGGCCGCCCCAGATGGTCTGGATGCCGAGCCAGTAGATGGACAGGGTGACCAGCTGGCTCAGCGGCAGGGAGCGTCCCCGCGCTGGGTCGCGTTGGACCACGGGTTCCGCGGCCACGTGACGTTCCTCCGTGATGGATGGCGCATTGTGACGGGTGGGAGCCTGCGGAAGGACTGCGGCGGCGTGCGCGGGTATGATCGGCCGGTGATCGATCCCGTCCTGGTCCAGATCGGGCCGCTCCAGGTGCACTGGTACGGCGTGATCATCGCGAGTGCCGTCCTGCTCTCTGGCGTCCTCGGCTCCATCGAGGCGCGCCGGCGCGGCATGGACCCCGAGGTCGGCTGGTCGATGCTGCTGCCGGTCCTGATCCTGGCGGTCATCGGGGCGCGGCTGTACCACGTCATCCACGAGTGGGGCTTCTACTCGCAGCGGCCGGCGCTCATCCCGCAGGTGTGGCTGGGCGGCCTTGGCATCCCCGGGGCGGTGGTCGGTGGCGTGCTGGCCATCTGGGCCTACACCCGCTGGCAGGGGCTCAACACGCTGCGCTGGATGGACGTCTTCGCCACCGCGCTGCTGCTGGGCCAGGCCATCGGGCGCCTGGGAAACTTCGTCAACCAGGAGCTGTACGGGCCGCCCACCACCCTGCCGTGGGGCATCCCCATCGACGCCCAGCATCGGGTGGGCGAATGGATGAACCTGGCGCAGTACCCGGTGGAGACCACTCGCTTCCACCCACTGTTCGCCTACGAGGCGCTGCTCAACCTGGTCGGGCTGGCGCTCATCCTGTGGATCGCGCGGCGCTTCGCCCATCGGCTGTACGACGGCGACGTGCTGCTGATGTACCTGATGTGGTACGGCGCGGTGCGCAGCGTCCTCGAGCCGCTCCGTACCGGTAACTGGATCATCCTGGGCGTGCCCACCGCCATCTGGCTGGGCGTGCTGGCCGTGGTCGGCGCCGGGTTCCTGCTCTGGTTGCGCCACCGTCGTGGCTGGGGCACACCGGGAGCCTGGATGAAGGAGCAGGCCCAAACCGATGGAGACGCCGAGCCCTCCGAGTCCGATGCGGGGGCCAGGCCGGAGCCGAGCACTGGCTGACTGGCCGGGCATCCTGCCCGATGTCACCGCCGCCATCGGCAACACCCCGCTGGTCGCCCTCGCCCGGCTGGCCGCCGGCGTGGCGCCGCGCATCGTCGGGAAGCTGGAGCACATGAACCCCGGTGGTTCGGTCAAGGACAGGATCGCCATGCCGATGATCGAGGCCGCCGAGCGGGCGGGGCTGCTCAGGCCGGGCGGGACGATTGTCGAGCCGACCAGCGGCAACACCGGCGTGGGCCTGGCGCAGGCGGCCGCGGTGAAGGGCTATCGGTGCATCTTCGTCATGGCCGACAAGCAGTCGGAGGAGAAGCGCGCCCTGCTGCGCGCCTACGGCGCGGAGGTGGTGGTCTGTCCCACCGACGTGCCACCCGACGACGAGCGGTCCTACTACCGCGTCTCCGACCGGCTGGCCCGGGAGATCCCCGGTGCCTGGAAGCCGGACCAGTACTCGAACCCGGCCAACCCCGAGGCGCACTACCTGACCACTGGCCCGGAGATCTGGGAGGCCACCGAGGGGCGCATCACCCACCTGGTGGTGGCGCTGGGCACGGGCGGGACGGTGAGCGGCACCGGGCGCTACCTGAAGCAGCAGAACCCGGGCGTGGTGATCGTGGGGGCCGACCCGGAGGGATCGGTCTACTCGGGGGCCGATCCGCATCCCTACCTGACCGAGGGGATCGGCGAGGACTTCTGGCCGGCCACCTACGACACGGGCATCTGCGACGTGATCATCCGCGTCTCGGACCGCGACTCGATGCTGACGGCGCGGGCCGCCACCGCCGCGGAGGGGATCCTGATGGGCGAGTCCTCGGGGACCGCCCTGTGGGCCGCGCTGCAGCACGCGCGAGAGGTGGACGATCCCGAGGCGCTGTTCGTGGTCATCCTGCCGGACAGCGGTCGCAACTACATCGGCAAGCTCTACAACGACGCCTGGCTGCGCGAGAAGGGCCTGCTGGGCCCAGACGAGGATGTCCGCGCCTACGATTGGCGGCAAACGCGGCCGTCGGTCGTGCTGCGGGGGAACGAGATCCCTCGCGGGTCCGGCTCTTGAGGGGTGTGCCCCGGCCGCCGATTCACCACCGGCTGGTGGCAAACGCGACGATCTGCGTCCACTGGCCTGATCGGGGCCGGTTTCCCGGCGGATATCGCTCAGCGGCTGGTG
The DNA here is from genome assembly GCA_035687145.1 of Candidatus Zixiibacteriota bacterium. Classification (GTDB taxonomy): domain Bacteria; phylum Chloroflexota; class Limnocylindria; order QHBO01; family QHBO01; genus DASRYM01. The sequence continues at coordinate 47,548 of DASRYM010000031.1, forward strand.
TTTCAGCGACGAAGTGGCCACTTCGTCGTCTTTACCACCACGGGCTGGTGATTCGGCATGCGCCCGCCACCATCACCACCGCGGCGGCTGACCGGGCTGGCGCCCGCCACCATCACCACCGCACCGGCTGCTCGGCCTGGCTTTCGCCGCCGATTCACCACCGGCTGGTGGTAAGGGCGACGAACCGTGCTGTCGGACCGGAGCACCCGCCTGCGCGCGCCAGCATCACCACCGGCTGGTGGTAAAGGCGACGACCCGTGCTGCCGGACCGGAATCCGGCCCCATTCGTCGCCGATATCGTTCAGCGGTTGGTGATTCCGCGACGAATGAGCCATTTCGTCGTCGTTACCACCAACTGCTGGTGATCGTCTGAGGTCACCTGCGCGTGCGCGCAGGCAGCCGGGCCCCCGATGCAGAAGGGGCCCGGCCGCCGGCCATCCAGCGCGCCCCGCGACCGTTCATGCGGCCTCAGCCGGATTCGGGGTCGCTCGCCGGTTCCTCGCCAGGTGGTGCCTCCTCGCGGGTCCTCATCGTGTCGCCGGTCACGTTGGCGGCGGTGGGCCCGTCCTCGTCGTACAGGCCACCCGACTCGGATGCCGAGCCGCCGTAGCTCTCCTCGTCGAGCGGCTCGATCGGTTCCGTGGGGCGGTCTTCGGTCTGCTGGCGTTCCATGACTGCCGGCGCGCGCATGCGCTGTGCCAGCCGGCAAGCCGGCAACCACCGGACCCGCGCCGGCCAGCCAACAGAGAGACCGGGCGCCGGCAGGGCCGGCCCCCGGTCGATGGCGTCAGGGGTGGGACCGGATCGCTCAGCGGCGGCGCCGGCGGGCGACCAGGACGCCGCTGCCCACCAGCAGGGCGCCGATCCAGCCCAGGGCCGGCAGGCCGGACGGCGCCGGCAGGGCGGTGTCCGGGGTGCCGTGGCTGCCGGCCGCGCAGCTCACCTCGGGGTTGAAGGGGGCGAAGGTGCCCGACGGGTTGTCCTTCCAGATCCAGGCGTGCAGCGCGTAGAAGGCGGGCAGCTCGAAGTGGTTGGGCTCCGGGGTGAACATGAACTCGCGCTCGAACAGGGTCGGCGGCCCGTCGTTGGCGGCGTCCCAGGCCGCGGCGAAGACGACGTACTCCACCGCCACCAGCTGCAGCGCACCGTCGGCGCCGCGCTCGTAGACCAGCGCCTCGGGGCTGGCCGCATCCAGCACCGTGTCGCCGGCCAGCTCGCCGTTGATCCAGTGCAGGCCCATGGCCCCCGAGCCGTCCATGGCGGCGATGCACTCGTGGAGCGGCCCCTCCGGCGGCAGCGCGTAGCCGGCGGCCTCGGCCGCGGCCACGTCCTGGAAGGCCGCGGTGCCGGCCTCGGCCGCGGCCAGGTCCTCGGCCTCGCTGGCGGCCAGCACCGGCAGCGGCAGGGCGAGCAGCAGGGCGGCCACCAGCGGCAGGGTCGTGATCGGTCGCTTCATCTCCACGCTCCCTCCTCTCCCTACTCGCCTTCGACGACCGGGAAGAGCGAGTCGGCCACGAGGCCGTGGGCCTCGCGGTGGACGCGGTTGGCGGCATCGGCATCGGGCGCGTCGACCAGGCAGAAGATCTTGCCGTCACCTTCGTTGACCCAGTAGCGCAGGTAGCGCACGCCGTAGCGGTCCTGGGTCTTGAGGTCGGCCATGTGGGCCTGGGCCACGGCATCGGCCTTCACCCCACCGTCGATGTTGTGGATGTCCATGTAGAGCGGCATGGGGATCCTCCTTTCGCAGTGGAGGATCGAGGGCCCGAGTGTGCCGGCACATCGGGCGACCGCCCCATGTTGCGGGGCGCGATTCCCTATGTTGGGGTGGACCGATGCGCCGCCAGCGCGCGGGCGACCTCGGCCCGGCGCTGCACGCCCAGCTTGGCCAGCACGGCCGACACGTGGTGGCCCGCCGTCTTCGGCGAGACCACCAGCCGATCGGCGATCTGGCGGTTGGTCAGCCCCTCGGCCAGCAGTGCGGCGACCTCCGCCTCGCGCTCGGTCAGGTTGGCGGGGTTCTCCCGCGTGCTGGCCCGCGGTCCGCGCGGGACCGATGCGCCGGCCGCCCGCAGCGCGCGCGCCACGGCCTCAGCGGCGGCCGGGGCGCCGAGCGCGACCAGGGCGGCGTGGGCCCGGCGCATCCGGTCCGGATCCCCGGTCATGGCGCGGCACACGGCCTCCTCGTACGGGTTGCCCAGCCTCGCCCAGGCCTCGGCGGCGGCCAGCTGCTGCCCGTTCAGCTCCAGGGCGCAGGGCTCCGCGACGTCGCGCAGGGACGGGTCCGGCGCGCCGGCCCGGGCGAGCCACACCGCCAGCTCCCCGGCCAGCCACGGGTCGCTCCGCTCGACCACGAGGGCCCTCACCGGTGCCGTGGCCGCCAGCAGGCCCGAGGCGTCCCCGCTCAGCCATGCCGCCTCGGCGCGCGCGACGGCCACGGGCGCCACCTTCCCGACCTCGCCGGTCGCGTCGGCCAGCCGTCCGGCCTCGTCGAGGAGCGTCACCCACTCGGGGTCTCCGCGGCGCATGGCCAGCCGCGCGAGGGCTGCGAGGGCGATGATGCGCCCGTGGGGCGAGACCCGCGGGTGGGCCAGCACGGCCCGGCCCACGCGCTCGGCCTCCTCCCAGTTGCCGGTGTACATGCGGGACATGGCGCGCGACGCGTCGACCAGCAGCTGGCAGCGCTCGAGGTCGCACGAGAGCGTGTACTCGAGGCACTCCATGAGGTGCGCCTCGGCCTCCCGATACTGGTGGCGGCCCAGCGCGGCCTCGCCCAGGTTGAAGAGGGCGCGGTCGACGTGCTCCTGGAAGCCGTGCTCCTGCGAGATGCGCAGGCTCTCGATCAGCTTGTCGCGTCCCGAGTCCCGGCCGATGTTCAGCTCGGAGGTGCCGATGTTGTTCAGCGTGTACGCGACCACTTCGGGATCGGCCAGCTGGCGGCCGAGCTCCAGCGCCCGGTTGCCCCATTCGAGGGCCTCTTCGCTGTACTGACCGAGCATGTACATGTGCGCCATGTTGCCCCAGGCCATGGCCAGCTCCCGGGTGCGGCCGAGCGGTTCCAGCAGGGCGAGGGCCTGCCGCGCGTGCTCCCAGGCCTCGTCACCGCGGCCCACGAACCAGGCGATGCGCGACAGGTACCGATGGTTGTCCCCGGCACGCAGCCGGTCGCCCATCTCCTCGCGCAGAGCCAGCGCCTGCATGCGCGACTCGTAGGCCTCCGGCAGGTTGTTCGTCAGGAAGCACTCGTAGGACATGGCCTCGAGCAGCTCAGCGCGCTCGTCAGCGGTCAGCCGATCACCGAACCGCAGCGCCCGCTCGAACTGCGCGATCGCCTCGGTGTGCGCCCTCAGCTCCACCGCCCGGTAGCCGGCGCGCAACGCGTGCCGCGCGGCCGCGGCCCCGTCCGCCGCGCCCTCGGCGTGGTACGCCAGGCGCGCGGGATCGGCATCGTCGCCGCGAAGCAGGAAGCGCAGCGCACGCCGATGCAGCCCGACCGCGCGGATCAGCGGGACGTCGTCCAGGACCGAGAGGCGGGTCAGCTCGTGGCGGAAGGCCACCACCTCGCCGTGGCGCACCAGCAGGGCCGCGCCCAGCGCCTCGTCGATGCCCACGGCGTCCTCACCGGCCACCGCCGACAGCAGCCACGGCTCGACCCGTGAGCCGAGGATGGACGCCGCCTCCAGGGCGCGCCGGCCCTTTGGCGACAGGCGAGCCACCCGCGCGCGCACCGCATCGCGGACGGTGGTGGGCACCGCGGCGTCGGTCACGTCATCGGCCCCGGACAGCACCTCGCTGACGAAGAAGGCATTGCCGCCGGTCAGCCGGTGCACGTGCTCCGGGTCCAGGGGGCGGTCCGCCACCAGGGTGCGCACCGCAGCAGCCGTCAGGGGAGGCACCACGATGTGATGCGTGGAGCCGAGCGTGGCCAGGTCCCCGATGACCAGGCGCAGCGGATCGAACGGCCCGACCTCGTGCTCGCGATAGGTGGCGACCAGCACGGCGCGGACACCCGCGACCCGGCGGCCCAGGAACCGTAGCAGGTCGAGGGTCGCATCGTCGCTCCAGTGAAGGTCCTCGATGACCATGACGCTCGGTGCGTTGCCGCGCAGCTCCTCGAAGAGGAGCTCGAACAGGCGCTGCCGCGCGGCACCGGACTCGTGCAGGAGCGATCTGACCTCCGGGCCCAGGCCAGGTGCCATGTCGTGGACCGGTCCAAGCGGGGTCGGGGTGGACACCCCGTCACAGGTGCCCAGCAGCACGCGGGGCGGGGTCGCCGTCCGCAGGAAGGCGTCGACCATCACGGTCTTTCCGGCCCCCGCCTCGCCGCTGACGAAGACGACGCTCCCCCGGCCCTCGGCGGCGGACGCCAGGAGGCGGTCGAGCTGGCTCAGCTGCTCTTCGCGCTCGAGGAGCTCCAGCCCGCCGGTGGTGGTCACCTTGGGCGTCGCTCGTTCCTGGACCATCAGCCGGCCACGCGG
>DASRYM010000032.1:0-12429 GCA_035687145.1 Candidatus Zixiibacteriota bacterium
CCGGGGCCTTCCCCCGGGACGGATAATCCGTCCATGGCCATCTCCCCCACCATCCACGTCGCGCGCGAGCAGAACCACCTGGCGTGGGATCCGGCCATTCCGCCGGTCGCCACCGTGGCCTCCGGCGAGGTGATCGAGTTCGACTGCCTGGACGCGTCGTTCGGGCAGCTCACCGCCGAGTCGGACGACGAGACGCTGGCCGCCCTCGACTTCTCACGGGTGGACCAGGTGAACGGGCCGGTCGCCGTCGAGGGGGCCGAGCCCGGGGACACGCTCCAGGTCGACCTGCTCGAGTTCCAGCCCGCGGACTGGGGCTGGACCGCCTCCATCCCGGGCTTCGGGCTGCTGGCCGATGACTTCCCCGAGGGCCACTACAAGGTGACCCGCCTGGACGGCAGCGACCGCGCGGAGTTCTTTCCCGGCATCCGCGTCCCGGTGGCGCCGTTCTGCGGCGAGCTGGGGGTGGCGCCCGCCAGCGGCCCGCTGTCCACCATCCCGCCCGACGTCCACGGCGGCAACATGGACACCCGTCACCTGGTGGCCGGCACCACATTGTTCCTGCCGGTCTTCGTGCCCGGCGCGAACTTCAGCGTGGGCGACGGCCACGCCGCGCAGGGCGACGGCGAGGTGTGCGGCACGGCCATCGAGACCCCCATGCGCGCCCGCATCCGGCTCACCGTGCGCAAGGACCTGCACGTCACCGCGCCGGAGTTCCTGGCCGCCCCCGACCCCCACGCCGCACTGCGCAACGGCGCGCGCTACGCCACCGACGGCGTGGGTCCCGACCTCATGCAGGCCGCGCGCGACGCGGTGCGCCGCATGATCGACTGGCTGGGCCGCGAGCACGGGCTGGACCCGATGCAGGCCTACCTGCTGTGCAGCGTGGCCGTGGACCTGCGGATCAGCGAGATCGTGGACGTGCCGAACTACATCGTCACCGCCCACTGCCCTTTGGGCATCTTCGACTGAGCCCGGCTGGGCCGATGCGCGGGCCGGCGTGCGGCCGGCCCGCGAATCTTGATCGGTCCGTCAGACGACGTCGTCGGTTGGGGAGGGAGCCTCCCCGCCGTACACGTCACCCATCCGGTCCAGCGCCTCCGGGCTCCGCAGCCGCAGGACGAACCAGACGGCGATCCCGATCAGCACCCAGGCGCCCACGATCGGCGCCGTGTAGCGCAGGTAGTTGTCGTACGGCGGCAGCTCGACGTCCAGGATCGGGATGGTCAGGCCGCCGATGACCGCCAGCGCCGCCGGGATCATGGCCACCACCCCGATGATCGGCACGACCAGGTGCTTGATGACGTTGAACTCGTCGCGCCGCTCGCGCCAGAAGAAGCCGATACAGGCCAGGTTCACGGCGATGTAGATCCCCGCGAACAGCAGCCCCAGCATGGTGCCCAGGAAGACGTACACGTTGAGCCCGAACGGGTACGGGTCGTCGGCGAGCACGAACCCGAGCACCACGGCGATGATCAGGGCGGTGATGGCCTGGAAGTGGACCGCGTTGACCGGGGCGCGCGTCTCCGGATGGACCGCCGCGAACCAGCGCGGCAGGAGGCTGACGCGCCCCAGGGCGAACAGTGAGCGGGTGGCCGCGGTGGCGCCCGCGTTGGCGTTGGCGACGGTGCTGTTGAGGATGGCGAACACGACCAGCAGGCCGCCGATGCCGGGCAGCACCTGCTCGGCCATGAAGCCCCACGGATCGCCCTCGTTGAAGGTGTAGAACTCCGTCATGCGGTCCGGGCCGAAGAAGACGGTGGCGGCGTAGTAGTTGAACACGTAGAACAGGCCGACCAGGATCGCCGACCAGATCACCGCCCGCGGGATGGTGCGGCGCGGCTCGCGCGTCTCCTCGCCGAGGGGCGCCGCGGCCTCGAAGCCGATGAAGGCCAGCAGGCAGAAGATCATGCCCTGGAAGGCCGGCCGCACGCCGTCCTCGCCCGGGACGAAGACGCCCAGCGTGTTCTGGTCGGCGTTGACGATGAGCAGGGCGGAGATCAGGAGGAAGATCGCGATCTCGATGACGCCCAGCACCAGGCCGGTGCGGGTCGAGAGGGCGATACCCCGGTAGATCAGGAACCAGACCAGCAGCCCGCACAGCACCGCCAGGCCCACCCAGGCATTGGCGATGTCGATGCCGAGATACGCCGACAGGAAGATGGCCCCGTAGAAGCCGAACCCGCCCAGCAGCAGCGGCATGATCAACGGCTCGGCCAACGCGAAGCCCCAGGCCACCAGCCAGCCGAAGAAGGAGCCCAGGCCGCGACGCACGTAGGTGAACATGCCGCCCGCCGAGGGAAGGTGACGGGCCAGCTCGGCCATGCTGAAGGCGGTGAACAGCACCGCGATCATGGCGAACAGCACCGCCAGTGGCGTGATGCCGCCGGCGAAGGAGGTCGCCGCGCCGATGGACAGCGCGGTGGCCACGGCGGGCGCCATGTGGGTGATCGACTGGAACAGGACCTCGGGCAGGCCGATGGCATCTCGTTCCAGGCTGGGCGCGCGGCTGTCGACGGAAGGCGAGGTCGCCGTCATTCAGCAGTCCTCCGATGACCCCGATGAGGAGCCGCCACCGCCTGCCGACGCCCCGCAGCGGATGCGGCTCGTAAGCGCCGTGAATACTAGGCAGTCGCCCGGCCGGTGGGAAGAGTGGGGCGGCGTGACCGCCGGAGGTCGGGCATGGAACGACGCCCGGTCGCGAGGACCGGGCGTCGGCTGCAGCGCTGGGCGGGGGATCAGACGTCGGCGGCCTGGACCCTCACCGCGCGGAGGCCCTTGGGACCCTGCTCGGGGTCGAAGGTCACCGGCTCGCCGCCGACCAGGCGGTCGAAGTCGATCGACGGCGACAGGCCGTCGCGGTGGAAGAAGTACTCCTTGCCGTCCTCGCCGGTGATGAAGCCGAAGCCGCGCTCGGACACGACGCGCTTCACGGTTCCGTTGATCATCGGTATTCCCTGTCTCTTCTCGAACTGGACTCTGCCGAACGGCCAGCTCGAGAAGCGGCAGGACCGAACGAAGCCCGCGCGGTGCGGGCTTCAAGCATACGCCCCCGGGGCGGCCATCGGGCGGGCGAGCGCCACCGCTAGGGCTTGGGGATGATGCTGATCCCGCCGTTGCGCTCCAGCACGGCGTACTTGATCTGCTCCAGGCGTTCCAGCCCCTGGAGGCGGCGCGCCTCCTCCAGGATGTCGGCCTCGTCCACGCGCGACTTCGCCATCCGGTCCTTCAGCATCCGGCCGTCCTCGACGATCACCAGCGGCACGTCCTCGACCCACGGCTTGAGGCCCGGCAGCTTCGAGGTCAGGAGCGACAGGCCGATGTCCAGGCCGACCAGGGTCACGATGACCAGCGCGGCGTTGGTCAGCGAGAAGTCGCTGCCCAGCAGCGCCTGCTGGGTCGCCTCCCCGATGACCAGGATCAGCACGAAGTCGAAGGTGGTGATCTGGGACAGGGCGCGCTTGCCGGCGATGCGGAACACGACGAGCAGCACCGCGTAGATCGCGACGGCGCGGAGCACGGAGTCCATTCAGGGTGCCTCCCTAGGGGTAGACGAACTGACCGATGGCCATCGGCTCACCGTCCCCCAGCCGGACCAGGAGCTGGCGCGGGCCGATGGCGTCATGTTCGAGGTGGAAGACGACGGTGATCGAGCCGGGCGTGGAGCTCGCGAAGGTGTAGGTCAGCCAGTCGCCATCGGCGGCGACGTCGGCCGGCTCGGGGGTGATGGCTTCCACCTGAACGGCCGCCAGGTAGTCGCGGGAGATCGAGATCCCGAAGGTGCCGTCGGGGCTGGCCGCTTCGGCAGGCACCGTGAACGCCAGCTCGGCCGGGGCGTTGAAGCGCTCGAAGCGGCCGTAACGGAGCAGGAGGTTGCCCTCCCCCTGCGCCTCGGCCGCGGAGAGCAGCCCGGTGCCGAACAGCCCGAGCAGGCCAGCCACGGCGATCACGAGCATGGCCGTCCAGCCGATGCGCTCCATGATCCACTCGCGACGCTGGAACGCCAGGTCGTGGTCGATCTCCAGCTCACCCACCCGTTGCAGCGGCACGGCGCCTCCTTTCCTGGGAGCCAGGTGGGTGAGCACCCGGCGTGCCAGCCCGGCGAGCAAGCGCGGGGACTGGCCGTCCTGCAGCAGTCCCGCCGTCGGGCGGCGGCGGCCTGGCGGCCAACGCGCGAGCCGCGTCGCACGTGATGGTTTTCGCTTGTGCCGGGTGCGTATCGGTCTGCGGTCAGCCCCAGGCCGGGGATCAGCCCCAGGCCAGGCGGGTCGCCCGCCGCGCGATGTCGACCAGTGGTGCGGCTGCCGCCTCGGGCGGCGTGAACCAGCGGCAGGTGTCAGTGGAGCCGCCGACCTCGTCGCGCAGCCTGCCGCCCACGATGCGGACGGCGTACAGGATGCGGATCCCGTGATAGTCGATCGGGACGCCCTCCCGGTCGGTGAACGCGGTGTGCCACGAGTCGACCTCGAGCAGGCGCTCCACCTCGCCGGTCAGGCCGGTCTCCTCAGTCAGCTCACGCAGCGCACCGTCGCGTGGGTCCTCGCCGTGCTCCAGGCCGCCGCCGGGCAGCGTCCACCAGCCATCGAAGTCCGCGGTCCAGCCGGGGGCGATGCGGCAGAGGAGCAGGCGGCCGTCGGCATCGGTGCACACCGCGTAGGCGCTCACCCGGGTCCGGCGCCTGGGTTGGTCATGGCTCACGAGTCGAGCAGAGTCTGCAACAGCTCGTCGTGAAGCGCTCGGTTGGTGGTGAGCGCTCCCGGGCCGTTCCAGGAGTCCCGTCCCTGGAGGTCGGTCATCCGGCCGCCGGCCTCGACCACGATCGCCGCCGGCGCCGCCAGGTCCCAGGGCTTCACCCCGTGCTCCACCATGGCCTCGGCCGCGCCCTGGGCCACCAGCATGTGGCCCCAGAAGTCACCGAAGCCGCGGTCGCGCCACGCCCTCCCGACCGCCCGCTGCCACCCGGGCAGGAGACCTCCATCGGCCAGCTGGCGCCAGCCGGAGGTGCAGAGCTGCGCGTCGGCCAGCCGCGAAACCCTGGAGACATGGATGGGTCGTTCGCCGCCTGCCGTTCGCAGGCTGGCGCCCAGGCCGGTCGCGGCGGCCCAGCGCCGCCCCAGGGCCGGCGCCGACACGGCGCCGAGCACCAGGCGACCCTCGCGCTCGACGGCCAGCAGCGTGGCGTACACGTCGATCCCGCGGATGAAGTTGTGGGTCCCGTCAATGGGATCGACGATCCAGCGCGTCTCCCCGTCCCCGCGGTCCTCGCCGTGCTCCTCTCCGAGGAACCCGTGGTTCGAGAACCGCTTCGTGATCCGCTCTCGGAGGTGCGCCTCGACCTCCAGGTCGGCGGCGCTGACCAGGGTCATGTCGGGCTTGCGCTCGACGTGAAGGTCGGTGACGGCGTGGCGGGTCACGATCGCATCGGTCTCATCCAGGAGCTGGTGGGCGAACCGGAGCAGCTCACGGAGGTCGCGGTCGGTCATGGCCGCGCGGTCGTGCGCGCCGCGTGCCGCTCGGCGAGCGCCTCCACCACCCGGCCCAGGGGAACCTGGCGCGAGCGCAGGAGCACCAGGAGGTGGTAGAGCAGGTCCGCGGCCTCCTCCACCACCCGGTCCTCCCCTCCGCCGAGCGCCGCGTCCGCCACCTCGCCGGCCTCCTCGGTCACCTTGGCGGCGGCCGCTGTCGAGCCGTCGCGCAGCAGGCGGGCGGTGTAGCTGCGCTCCGGGTCGGCTGACGCACGGTCGGCGATGACGCGCTCCAGGACCTGCAACGAGAAGGGCGCCGTGGCCGGCTCGCCGAAGCAGGATCGGCTGCCGGTGTGGCAGGCCGGTCCCCGCGGCTGCACGCGGTAGAGGAGCACGTCGGCGTCGCAGTCGGCCTGGACCGATACGACCCGCTGGACGTTGCCGCTGGTGGCGCCCTTGCGCCACAGCGACGATCGGCTCCGCGACCAGAAATGTGCCTGGCCGGTGCGCAGGGTGGCGTCCAGCGCCTCCCGGTTGGCCCAGGCCAGCATCAGCACGGTCCCGTCCGCGGCATCCTGGACGATCACCGGCAGGAGCCCGCCGTCGAAGCGGGGTGGCGGGTCGGGGATGGTCAGGCGATCCACCTCGCCACCTCCCGGGGGCTCGGCGGCGCGGCCTCGGGCGGCCGGATCCCGATCCCGCGACGCTGGAGGTCGGCCTTCAGCGTGGGAAGGCTGAGCAGGCCGAAGTGGAGGGTGGAGGCCAGCAGGGCCGCCCCCGCGCCACCCTCGGTGAGGGCGGCGGCCACGTCGTCGGCGGACCCTGCCCCGCCGGAGGCGATCACCGGCACCGGGACGGCGTCGCTGACCGCGCGCAGCAGGGCGAGGTCGTAGCCGCTGCGCGTGCCGTCGCGGTCGATGCTGGTGACGAGCAGCTCGCCGGCGCCGCGCTCCACGGCCTCACGTGCCCACTCCACGGCATCGCGTCGGGTCTCCCGCGTGCCCGCGACCGACCGCACGCGCCAGCGGGATCCGGCGGCGTAGGCGTCCATGGCGACCACCACCGACTGCGACCCCAGCCGCTCCGCCAGGGCGGTGACCAGGCTCGGATCGGCGAGCGCCGCGCTGTTGACGCTGACCTTGTCCGCTCCCGCCGCCAGCAGCGCGGCGGCGTCCGCCACCGCGCGCACGCCACCGCCCACGGCCAGCGGCACCCTGAGGGCGGCCGCCGCGTTCGAGATGAGCTCGATCAGCGCGGGACGCCCGGCACGGGTGGCGCCGATGTCCAGGATGACGATCTCATCCGCTCCCTCGGCCGCGTAGCGGGAGGCCAGGGCGACCGGGTCGCCGGCATCGGTGAGGTCAACGAAGCGGGTGCCCTTGACCACGCGCCCGTCGGTCACGTCCAGGCAGGCGATGAGGCGGGCCCGCAGGCTCATCCGCGGACCTCCGCCAGGCACGCCGCCAGCGCCTCCTCGATGGCCAGCGAGCCGTCCACGAGGGCACGGCCGACCACCGCCCCGTCGACCCCGAGCTCGGCCAGGGCGCGCAGGTCGGCCGCGCTGCCGATGCCGCCCGAGGCCACCAGCCGGACGTCGGGGAGCAGCCCTCGCAGGCGCGCCATGAGCTCCAGGTTCGGGCCCGTGGCCGTGCCGTCCCGACGCACGTCGGTCACCACCAGGCGCGATGCCCCCTGCTCCACGAGCCACGGCGCGAGCGTGAACGGATCACCGGCCGCCGCGCGCGTCCAACCGTCCACCGCCAGGTGACCGTCGCGCAGGTCCAGCGCGGCGCCGATGCGGCCCGGCCAGCGGGCGGCGGCATCGGCCACCAGGCACGACGGCGGGAGCGCGGCCGTTCCCAGGATGACCACGTCGGCACCGGCCGCGAAGGCCTCCGCGACGGCGTCGAGGGTGCGCAGGCCGCCGGCCACCTCGATCCATGCGTCGGGGCGCGCCGCGCGCGCCGCCGTCATCACCCGCGCCATGGCCCCCGCGGCGGACCGGGCCCCGTCACGGGCGCCGGCCAGGTCGACCACGTGCAGGTGACGGACGCCGCGACGCAGCCAGTCCTGCGCCAGCTCCTCCGGGTCCGCATCCAGCACCGGCCGGGAGAAGTCGCCCTGTTCCAGGCGCACCGCTCTGCCCTCGAGAAGGTCGATCGCGGGGATCAGGTCCATGGCGCCGCCTCCAGCGCGGCGAGGTGCGGGGCGTCCAGCAGGCCCTGTGCGAAGGCCGCGAGCAGGGCACGGCCAAAGGCCGCGCTCTTCTCGGGGTGGAACTGCACGCCCGTGAGGCTTCCCCGCCGCACCACGGCGGGGAAGGTGAAGCCGTCGACCTCGCTGGTGCCGCGCACGCAGGCCGGATCGGCCGGGTCCAGCCAGTAGCCGTGGACGAAGTAGGCCTCAACGCTCACGCCGCCGGCCAGGCGCACCTCGTTCCAGCCGATGTGCGGCACCCGGCGCGGGCCACCCGCCTGGGGCGGTGGGAAGGCGCGGCACACGCCCGGGATGAGGCCCAGGCCCTCGGCCGCGTCCTCCTCCGAGCGGTCCAGCAGCAGCTGCGCGCCGAGGCAGATCCCCAGCAGCGGGCGCCCGGCCACGCCCCAGGCCCGCAGCGGCTCCCACAGGTCGCGGCGCCGCAGCTCGCGCACGGCCGATCCGGCGGCGCCCACGCCGGGCAGCACCAGGCGGTCCACGCCGTCCAGCTGCGCCGGGCGGTCCACCGTCAGCGTCGCGGCGCCAACCGCCGCCAGGCCGCGCAGGACGGAGCGCGTGTTCCCGGCGCCGAAGTCGACGACCCCGATCACCGCATCGTCTCCTTGGTGGTCGGCACGGCACCCTCGGGGCCGGTGCCGTCCAGCCGCGGGTCACGCTCGGCGGCCTCGCGCAGGGCCACGGCGAAGGCCTTCATCATCGCCTCGCAGTGGTGGTGGACGCTGCGGGCGCCGTCCACCCTGAGGTGGACGGTGAGGCGCGCCTCCCGCGCCAGCGACTCCAGCAGGTGCGGGAGCAGCTCGAGCCAGGGATCGCCCTCCGGGCCCGATGGTCGCGGCTGGATGGTGACGTGGGCTCGCCCGCCAAGGTCGATGGCGCAGTCGGCGAGCGCCTCGTCGAGCGGGATCCGCGCGTCGCCGAAGCGGCGGATCCCGGCCCGGCTGCCCAGCGCCGCATCCAGGGCGCGCCCGATCACCAGGCCGCAGTCCTCGGCCGTGTGATGGGCGTCCACCTCCAGGTCACCGCGCGCCTCGACCTCCAGGTCCAGGCGGCCGTGACGCGCGAGCTGGGCCAGGAGGTGGTCCAGGAAGCCGATCCCGGTCTGGATCCGGCCCCGCCCGGCCCCATCCAGGTCGAGCGCGGCCCGGACGGTGGTCTCGGCCGTGGCTCGCTCGGCCGTGCCGCGGCGCGCGGTCATCGGTGCGCCTCCAGGGCGTCCAGGATCCGGTCGGTCTCGACCGCGTCGCCGGCCGAGATGCGCAGCCAGCCCGCCATCGGCCCGTCCGCGTACGTGCGCACCACGATGCCCCGCCCCCGGAGGAATCCGGACAGGCGACCGGCGTCATCGGGCCGGAAGGTGACGAAGTTGGCGACCGATGGCAGGCAGCTCCAGCCTCGTGCCTCGATGGCCGCGGTCAGCCGCCGGCGCTCGGCCACCACCATCGCCTGGCGCTCCCGGGCGGCGTCCGCATCGGCCAGTGCGCCGAGGGCGACCGCGATCGCGGGGCCGGACACCGCCAGCGGCAGGCGCGCCGCGTCGAAGCGGGACGCCAGCTCGTCCGAGACGATCGCGTAGCCAACCCGGGCGTTGGCGAGCCCGTAGGCCTTGGACAGCGAGCGCAGGACGATGACGTTGGGCAGCTGCGCCTGCAGCGCCACGGCGCTCAGGCTGGATGCGGGCACTCCGGCATCGGCGGCGGCAAACTCGAGGTAGACCTCGTCGACGGCGACCAGGGCGGGCAGGCTGGCGGCCACCTGCCGCACCTCGTCGAGCGGGTACAGGTCGCCGGTCGGGTTGTTCGGGGTGCAGATCCACACCAGGCGGGCGGCGCAGGCGGCGGCCGCGTCCCGCAGCTCCTCCGGCGTCTGCCGCACGGCGAGGTCGCGCCGCGGGACGGTGACGACCCGGGCGCCGGCCAGCTCCGCCTCCACGCTGAACATCCCGAAGGTCGGGGTGGGGACCACCACCGCATCGCCGTCGCCGGCGGCCAGGCGGGTGATCAGCCGGATCAGCTCATCCGCCCCGGCGCCGATGATGACGCGCCCGGGCGCGACGCCGACGCGCTCCCCCAGGACGCGGCGGAGCTCGCGGTAGGTCATGTCGCCGTAGGTGCGCAGCTCGCTCGCCGGATAGGCAGCCAGGGCACGCGCCGGGCCCTCCAGGATCGGCCCGCCCAGGAGGTTCAGGTCTGCCCTGAGGAGCTCGCCGGCCGGGATCCCGGTGTCGGCGGCCACGTCCTCGTCCGACTCCTCCACCGGGTACGGCGCCGGCGCCTCGAGCGGCCGTAGCATCAGCGCCGCATCCCACTTCGGCGCCGATGCCTCCGAGCCGGCGCGGGCCGCCACCGAGGCGGCGTGAGCCGGCATCCCCTCGGCATCGGCCAGCATGCCGACCACCGCGGCAACCGGCGACGCCGCTTCGGGACGGACCTGCTGGAACTGCACCCAGCGCCCGAAGGTCTCGATGCCGAGGCCGCTCCAGGCCCGCGCGGCCCCGCCGGTGGGCAACAGGTGGTTGGCGCCGACCGCGTAGTCGCCGGCCGCCACCGGCGTGCTGCCGCCGATCGACACCGAGCCGGCGCACCGGACCTGCTCGGCCAGGGCCTCCGCCTCGCGGCACTGCAGGGAGAGGTGCTCCGGCGCGATCGCCTCGGCGAGCGCCAGCCCCTCGGCCAGCGAGCCCACCACCACCGCATGGCCGTTGCGCCGCAGCGTCTCCGTCCCGCCGGCCGCGATCGTCGGGTCCTCGCGCTGCAGGGCGTCGTCGACCGCGGCGACCAGGTCGGGGGCATCGGTCACCAGGACGGCCACCGAGTCCGGCCCGTGCTCGGCCTGCGCCAGCAGGTCGAGCGCGACGAGACGGGGATCGGCATCCCCATCGGCCAGGACGACGCACTCCGAGGGGCCCGCCGGGACGTCGATGGCCACGTCGGCGGCCACCAGGCGCTTGGCGGCGTTCACCCACGGGCCACCCGGCCCCACGATGCGATCCACGACCGGCACCGATTCGGTGCCGTACGCCAGGGCCGCGATGGCGTGGGCCCCACCCACCTTCAGGACGCGGCCGGCCCCGGCCAGCCGGGCGGCGACCAGGATGCCGGGTGCCACCCGCCCGAGGGCATCGGGAGGGCTGGCGATGATCAGCTCGTCAACGCCGGCGATGGCTGCCGGGATGCCGATCATGAGCACCGTGCTCACCAGCGGCGCCCTCCCGGCGGGCACGTAGCCGCCGACCCGCCGCAGCGCCACCCAGCGCCGCCAGACGACGACCCCGGGCGCGGTCTGCACCACGCGCCGCGCGCGCAGCGCGTTGTGCTGCTCGGTGTGGTAGCGGCGGATGGCGCCCGCGGCCCGTTCGAGCGCCTCGACGAGCGACGCCGGGACCTCGCGCGCCGCCGACTCGAACTCGTCCTCGGAGGCCCACAGCTCCCCGGGCGGCACGCGGTCGAGCCGCTCCCGGTGGGCAAGGAGGGCGCGGTCGCCCCCGTCGCGAACGGCGTCCACGATGCCGGCCACCGCGGCGAGTGGCTCGGCCGGTCGCAGCGAGCGCAGCCACCTTGAGCGCGCCTCGGCATCGGTCCGGCGCCAGTCCAGGCGGCGGAGGATGCCCGGGCTGATGGCCGGCGCGCTCACTGGATCACCCGCTCGATGGGAACGACCAGGATGTCGCGGGCACCGGCCGCCTTCAGGGCCGGGACGAGCGACCAGAGCCGGCCACGCTCGACGACCGAGTGCACGGCGATCATCGACGGGTCCGCCAGGGGCATCACGGTCGGCTCGGAGAGGCCGGGGATGATCTCCCGGATGGCCTCGAGCGCCGACGCCGGGGCGTTCAGCATCATGTACTCGCGGTCGCGGGCCGCCACCACGGCGGCCAGCATCTCGGCCAGCCCGGCGACGAGCGGGTCCTCCCCGTTCCCGCCGATGAGGACGGCCTGCGACTCGAGCAGGGTGGCGATCGGGCGCAGGCCGTTGAGGCGGAGCGTCGAGCCGGTGGCGACCAGGTCGACCACCGCGTCGGCCACGCCCAGCTGCGGCGTCACCTCGACCGCGCCGTGCACCTCCACGAGCTGCGCCTCAACTCCCCGCTCCTCAAGGAAAACACGGGTGAGTCGCGGGAACCCGGTGGCGATGGAGCAGCCGCCCAGCTCCCGTACCTCCCGCACCCCGCTCGAACGGGGCACGGCCAGCACCAGCGCGCAGGTGCCGAAGCCGAGCTCCAGGATCGGCGACACGTCGAGGCCACGCTCGGCGACCAGGTCCTGGCCGGTGATCCCCAGGTCGACGACGCCGTCGGCCACGTACTCGGCGATGTCCTCGGTCCTGACGAAGAGAAGCTCGAGGTCGTGGTTGCTGACCTGCGACGTCAGCCGTCGCTCGGAGAGCTCGAAGTCGAGCCCCGCATCGTGGAGCAGCCTGACCGATGGCTCCGCCAAACGGCCCTTGCCGGGCAGTGCCAGCCGCAGCCGCCGGCCGTTGGCTCTCGGTTCGGTGGTCATCTCCGCCCCCTGCGGCGGGCGAGCCGGTCGATCATGAGCCGATACCCACCCCGGCCGTAGCGCAGCCACTGCCCGACCCTGCTGATGGTGGCGCTCGACGCGCCCGTGCGCCGACCGATCTCCGCGTAGCTCACGCCCTCGTCCAGCAGGCGCGCCACCGTCCAGCGCTCGGAGAGCTCCTTCAGCTCGGTGACGGTGCAGAGGTCCCGCAGGAAGCGCAGGGCCTCCTCCTCGCTCCGCAGCGCCACGATGGC
>DASRYM010000033.1:0-73090 GCA_035687145.1 Candidatus Zixiibacteriota bacterium
CACGTCGCCCAGGATGGCCAGCCCGCCGATGTCCGGGCCCCACAGCATGGTGAGATGGTCGAGGACGACGTTGGAGACGGTGCCCGACATGCCGTTGATGGTCACCGCGTCGAGGGTGGCGGGATCACCGTTCTCATCGCCGGGACGGATCCGAAGGTGCCGCAAGATCACCTCGCTGGCATTCACCTTGATCCCTCCGCCCTTGAGGGTCACCGGCCCCGGAGCGGTCTCGCCCGCGACAGTCACGAACGGATCCTTCACCATGATCTCACCGTTGAGGGAGATTGTGCCGGCCACGTCGAAGACCACGATGCGCCGGCCCTCGGCCGTGAGCGCGGCCCGCAGCGAGCCTGGCCCGGAGTCGTTCAGGTTCGACACGACGATGGTGGCGCCACCGGCGCCACCAGTGGTCCGCCTGCCGTAACCAACCACCGGCCCGTTGGCGGCCGTCAGTTGGCGGGGAGCCGGCGTGGATGCCGCCGTCGGTGCCGGTGTGGCGGCCAGCGTCTCGCGCGGCTCTTCCGAGGGCGTCGGCCGCAGGGTGGGCGTAACGGTGGGCCGCGGCGTCGGCTGCACGGTCGGGTCGGGTGTCGCCGCCGCGACCTGCCGGTCCTCGACCCGCACGGTCACGACCGCGAGCTGGGCGCCGACCGTCCGTCCCTCCCGGATGAAGGCATCGATGCGATGCTGGCCGGGGGCGAGGTCCTCGGGTAGGCGCACCCGCTCCTCGAACCGGCCCCGCCAGCCGGTACCGACCGTGTCCAGCCAGGGAACACGCTCTCCGTCCCAGTGGAAGCCGACGCGGATGCCCGTCGGGAAGTCGCGGCCGATCAGCCGGATCACGCCGCCCGGCAGCGCGGCGCCCTCGATCTGCAGGCTTGGGCTCGCTGCGCCGGTGACGAGCATGGGCACCACAAGGGCTGGCACCAGCAGGATCAGAGGCAGGGTAAGGAGCCAGTCGAACAGAGGGCGGCGTGGAGCACGCGACGCTGCTCGCTGGATGTCGCCTTCGGGAGCACGAGTCGGGCTCTCACCCTTGACGGACACGGGCATCGCCTTGTAGCGCATTGTAGGGACCTCGGGCATGGAGGGCTGGGTTGTGGCGGCCGTGGGGGCGTCATGGCCAACCAGGTGTTGGAGGCACCCTATTCGTTCGGTTGTTGCCACGTCGACTGGCGAAGAAGGAACACGCCAGGAGCGGCGCCGCTCGCCTGGGCGCGGTGTGCCCAAGACGATCAAATCACCGCAGACCCTACCATGCCGCACCGGACCTCAGCATGTCGGTGCCACCAGTGGGCCTGGCAGCAGGTACCTCTCGCAGCGTGGCCGCAACAAACCCGGTGACAGAATGCACCACCGACGGGGGCGCCAGCTACCAGGCGACGCCCTCGTACCGCTCGGGATCGATCGACTCGCGCTCCGGGATGCGGACGAGATCAATGACCCGCTGGTCCTCCCTTAGCCGGCCCAGCGCCTCGCGGTGCTCGTGCGATCCGTTGCCGATGACCACCACCTCGGCGTGGTCGAGGACGGCGTCGATGTCGTCCGTCAGGATCCTGACGAGATGCGGAATCTCCCGCTCGATGAAGGACCGGTTCGTGCCGTGCAGGTTGGCCAGCGACACGTCGCGGTCGAAGATCCGAACGTCGTAGCCACGGCCGATCAGGCGCTCCACCAGGCTCACCAGCGGGCTCTCGCGAAGGTCATCGGTCCCGGCCTTGAAGCTGAGGCCCAGCAGACCGATGCGCCGAAGGCCCGTGGCGCGGATCATTTCGTAGGCCCGCTCGACGTGCACCCGGTTACTGGGCAGCACGGCCTCGAGGACGGGGAGCTCGAGGTCCTGGCTTCGGGCCCGGTGCAGGACGGCGCGAAGGTCCTTGGGCAGACACGAGCCGCCGAACGCGAAGCCCGGACGCAGGTAGGCGCTCGAAATGTTCAGCTTGGTGTCGGCGCAGAAGATGTCCATCAGCTGCCCGCTGTCCACGCCGAGCGCCTTGCAGAGCACGCCGATCTCGTTGGCGAATGCAACCTTCAGCGCGTGGAAGGCGTTGCTCGCGTACTTGAGCATCTCGGCCACGCGAATCGGCACGACGTGGAGCGGAGCGGCGATGCCGGCATACAGGCTCCTGGCCAGCTCGATGGCGGCCGAATCGCTGCCACCGATGATGGTGTACGGCGGGTTGTCGAAGTCGCGCAGGGAGCTCCCCTCGCGCAGGAACTCCGGGTTGTAGCAGATCGACAGCCCGTCCCCCAGCTGGCGGCCGGCGGCGCGTTCCAAGATGGGGACGAGAAGGGTCTCCGTGCTACCGGGCAGCATGGTGCTGCGGACGATGACGACGTGAGGTCGGTCGTGCTCGCGCAGGGCTCGGCCGATAGTTTCGATCACCCGCTGGACGGCGCTCAGATCCAGGCTGCCGTTGGCGTTGGACGGCGTGCCGACGCAGATCAGGGAGGCGTCGCTGGCCCGCACGGCCGCCACGGCGTCGGCCGTCGCGCGCAGCCGGCCCGCCTCCACGCCGCGCCGGATGAGGTGGTCCAGCCCGTGCTCCACGATCGGGCTGCGGCCGGCGTTGATGGTGTCCACCTTGATCGGCGTGACGTCGACGCCGATCACGTCGAGCCCACGATCCGCCAGGCAGCCCGCCGACACGGAGCCGACGTAACCCAGACCGAAAACGCTCACCGTTGTCATGGGGGCCCTCCCGCTCCGCCGCTCGCGATGCGCGCGCGCGACGCGCCTCGGAGCCGTCCTTCGATACGCGCCAGGAGCTTGTCGCGGTCCCGTCGCCATTGCTCGCGCCGCTCGTCGCGCAGCGCGCGAATCTCGGCACGGTAGCCGTCGGGATCGCGCATGATCTTCTCGACGGCGGCCGCGATGCCGCGTGCCGTGTTGTCCACGTGCTCGGTGCCGCGTGAGAAGTAGTCACGCAGGATCGGCCAGTCGCTGGTGATGATCGGCGTGCCGAGGTAGAGGGCCTCGGCGGCGCCGTTCTGCATGGTGTGGTTTCGGGTGGTGAGGCAGATGACCGCCTGGGCATGCGCCAGCAGGCCGTGGTAGGTGGGCTCGGGAAGGAACCCGGTGAAGCGCACATTGGCCGGAATCGACCGCCCGAGCGCCGCCACTCCGGCCCGATTGCCGGTCACCTGGAAGGTGGCCGACGGCACCAGCTCGGCCGCGTCCAGCACGGCGGCCAGCGGCTCGTCCGGCGCCCAGGTGTTGACCACCGCGACGTTGAAGCCGCGGTCCAGCGGGGGTGGCGGCTCGACCGCCAGCTCGGTCGGGACGGCCGGAATGACCAGCGGCCTGCCGCCCAACCGCCGGACGCGAGCGGCCCAGTGCTCGTCGGTGACGATGACGGCCGCGGCACGCCTGGCGACCAGCGCGTTGAGCCACTGCGGCCGGTTCCAGAACGCGCGCTCGAACGCGTCGCTGTGGGCGTCCACCACGAACGCCGCCCCTGAAAAGGTTGCGTAGGCCGCCACCGTCCAGGACGCCATGCTTGGCGGGCTCTGCACCAGGATCACGCGCGGCCGCCTGCGCGCCAGGGCGATCACGCTGGCCAAGAACTGGCGCGGGTACTTCAGCGGCGCGGCGCGCAGGCCACGCGCGGCGGTCGGGGCGAAGAAGCGCACGTCCGCAATCCCCAGCTGGTCAGCCAGCCAGGCGCTGCGTGTTCCGAGGTGGCGAGGTGCCCAGACCACCACCATCCCACGGCCGATGTGGGTGTCCAGCGGCCGCTGCGGTCGCTCGACGGTCACCTCTGGGAGCCGTCGGCGGCGACGAACCGCTCGACCAGGCGGTCGACGTTTCGATCAACGTCAAACTCGGACTCCACCAGCCGGCGCCCGCGCTCGGCCATGGCCAATGCGGCAGCCGGCTCGGCCAGGATGGCGGCGATCGCGTCCGCCAGGGCCTCGGGATCTCGCTCGGGCACGGCTCGCCCCGTCTCGCCGTCGCGAACCACCTCTGGAATACCCGAAACCATGGTGGTCACCACCGGCAGCGAGCTGGCCAATGCCTCCAGAATCACGTTCGGGATCCCGTCGCGATCGCCCTCGTCGGTCACCACGCAGGGCAGGACGAAGACGGCGGCGCGACGGTAGCGCTCCAGCACCTCCGGGTGCGGCATCGGGCCGGTGATCGTCACCTGCGCGCCAAGCCGATGGTGGTCGATGCGTGCCTGCAGCTCGCCGCGTTGCGGGCCGTCGCCAACGATCTCGCAGCAGAAGGCCGTGCCGCGGTCGCGCAGCAGGGCGCAGGCCTCAATCAGGTACCGCAAACCCTTCCGCTCCCACAGCTGCGCTACGGACAGGATCAGGGGCGGTTCGACCAGCTGGCGCCCGTCGCGGTTGGCGTAGGTCTCCATCGGGATGCCGTGGTACAGCCTGATGAGCCGGCTGGTGACATCCGTCCCGAGCTCGCGCTCCAGGTGCGCCCGGTTGTACTCGGTGCAGGTGACCGCGAAGGCCGCCTGCCCGATCCGCTCGGCGAGCAGCACCGGCTTGACATAGATCTCGCGAGCGTGCGCGGTGACGCTGTAGGTAGTGCCCAGGAAACGGGCCGCCACCAGGGCGACGGTGGCGGCCCGGTCCACGAAGTGGGCGTGGATGTGCACCCCGGCCCGATTGCGCAGCACCCAGGCGGCGTACACCCCCGCCTCGAAGTGCAGGGCGGTTCGATACCGCGGCTCACCGCCGTGGTCGCGGGTCAGGAGCCACACGAGGGTGGAAACGTAGGTGCGCGGATGCCGGAACAGGGCCCAGGCGTTGGCGGCCAGGACCTTCCCAACAGACGCCGGCAGCAGGTACGTCACTCGCTCGCGCAGCGCCTGCTGCGCGGGGGACAGCCTGTCGTCCGGCGGCCGGATCGACACGATCTCGAGGTCCACGCCACGGTCCAGCAAGCCCTGGATCTCACGGTCGATGAACGTCTCGGTCAGGACCGGGTAGCGTCCGTGGAGGTAGGTCAGGCGTAGTGGAGCGCCGGAGACGCGAGTCACCCAGGTGATCCTCCCCGTCGGTGCAGGCATCGGGCGTAGAGGGCAGCATGCTGCGCCGCCTGCGTGACGCTGCTGAAGGATGACACGACGCGGGCCCGCGCCGCGCGTCCCATGGTGCCGGCGCGCACCGGATTCTCGAGCAGCTCGTCGATGGCCGCGCGCAGGGCCGGCGCCTCACCCGGCGGCACCAGCCGTCCGGTCTCGCCGTCGACCACGACCTGGCGGCTGCCGGCGACATCGGTGGCCACCACCGGCAGGGCCGATGCCATGGCCTCGAGAAGCGCCATCGGGAGGCCCTCCCACAGTGACGGCAGGACGAAGAGGTCGCTGGCGCTTAATACCGCGGGGACGTCGGGGCGTTCCCCCAGCAGGTGCACCCGTCCCTCCAGGCCGAGCTCGTTGATCCGGACGTCCAGCGATCGACGCTCCGGGCCCTCCCCCAACAGCAGGACGTGCAGGTCATCGGGCAGCGGGGCCGCGGCGAGCGCCTCGAGGAGCACGGCGTGGCCCTTCTGTGGCCACAGCTTGGCGACCACGGTCAGCAGCCGGCTGCCGGCTGGAAGCCCCAGCTCACGACGCAGGGCGCGCCGGTCGACCTCGTGCCCGTACCGCTCGACGTCCACCCCGTTGGGGATGGTCGCCAGGCGATCCCGCGGCGGGTGGTAGGCCGCACGGACCGATGCCGCCACCTCCTCCGACACGGCAACGAAGGCGTCCACCCGGCGGGCACCCAGCCGATAGGCGAGGCGGTACGCCGCCCGCTTCGGCCGCAGGAGCGCACGCTGGCGTCGGGGAAGTTGGTCAGGCCGCAGGTCGAGCCGCGCGTTGTGCACCGTCCACACCACCACCGGCCGCCGGCGCTCGCCGCCCACGGCCAGGGCCAGGAAATCCAGGCTGCCGAGGAGGTGGGTCTGCACCACGTCCGCGCGTTGGGCACGAACCAGGCCGTCCAGGCCACGGCGGATCGCGGCGATCTCGCGGACGCCGGCAAGGCCGGACAGGAACGACCGGGTGCGGCCGGGGATCACCTCGACCCTTCCGCCGCGCGCCTCGATCTCGGCGCGCAGCGGCCCGTCCCGCAGCGTGACGACCACTGGTCGCCAGCCGTGGGCCGGCAGTTCGCGGGCCAGGGTGGCGACCACCTCCTGCGCCCCGCCCCGATCCAGGTTGCTGATGACGTGCAGCACGGTGCGCGGCACGCCGGCAGCATCCCCCGCGATGGCGGTCACTGGAGCTCCTCGGACACCAACGTGTGGGCGGACGGGTCGCGGCCGACGATGTCGTACAGCCGCTCGCGAGCCTGCCAGGCCACCATGAGGCCGCCATGCACCGCCGAGCGGGCCAGGTAGTGAAGACGAGCGGCGCCGGTGAAGGGCACCGGCTCGAGGGCGTAGCCGAGGCGCTCCATCTCCCGGCCGGCGCGAGCCTGCATGAAGGCAATCTCGTCCGGGCGCAGCACGCCGCGGAAGCGGCCGACGGAGGCTGCGGTGATGGTCCCGCTGGGAATGGCCCCGTACGAGCTGTTCATGGTCGCGCCAAAGGCCGCGTCGCCCTCGAGGCCCAGCATGGCGGGCACGAAGGGGAGGTCCAGGAAGCGGCAGAGGTCGCGCACCACACCCTCCGGATCGGTGACGAGGTCCTCGTAGCGCACAATCCGGTAGCGCTCCGGGTGGTTGCTCGTGTTTCGCTCCGCCAGGCGCACCGACGCGAGCCAGGCAGCCGTGCCCGCGCCCACGCCGCCACGCACGCGCTTCCAGCGCCTGATGACCGATGCGTACCGGTCGCGCGGGTCGCGCACCATGTGCAGGATCCTGGCATCCGCGAACTCGCGCAGCACCAGGTCCGCGTAGCGCTCGGTGTGCAGCGATTTGTCGCCCCAGCGCGGGCGGCCGAGCCGCTCCGCGTGCTGCTCCTTCAAGAGGGCGAACAGCCGGCCGTAGGTACGCTGCCCGCCAACGAAGTCACGGCGCAGCTGCTCGAAATCGGGTTCTAGCTTGCGATGCCGCCGGTAGCGCGCCATGACCGACAGGCAGCGGTCCAGGTTCTTGTCATCGCGCAGGTCGCCGAATCGATCGTAGAAGTAGGTCCACCAGTTGGTGCGCCGGGACATGGCCACGTCCGGGTGCGAGGCCAGCAGCGCGTACATCAGGCTGGTGCCGGTGCGGTCCAGTCCGCCGACGAAGATCGGCCCGCTGCGGGTGCTCATCGCTCCCCTCGCGGCGCGGGCCGGGCGCGAATGCGGCGTACGGCCAAGCGCAGGCCGCCGATCGGCGCCTCCAGCAGCCGGCAGCGCGCGCGGTCAGCGCCGCCGAGCCGTCCGCCGCTCACCCTGTACCCGTGACGGACCATCACCTCGCCCACATGCTCCTCGATGCACCCCACCTCCCAGGGACGCAGTGATGGTAGGGTCTCGTCCGACACGCCGCTCAACCGGGTTCCGTCGATGAATTCGGCTCCCAGCCGCTCGACCATGGCCACCACGCTCGGACCTGGCGGGTCGCCGAAGTCCTCCACGCGCACGAGCAGGTAGCGCCCGGGAAAGTGTGCTGCCCAGTGCTGCGCGCGCCGCACGGAGCGCAGCCACGCCGCGCTGGCAACTCGAACCCCACCCGGCCGACGACCCTCGTCGCGCACCAGGGCCGCGTACCGGGTACGGGGGTCGCGCAGCAGGTGGACGACCGTTGCCTCGGGGTAGTCGGCGAACAGGCGCCCGGCGAGGGCCTCGAGGTCGGCATCCTGCTCGCCCCAGCGCCGCTTGCCTTCGCGGTTTGCGGCCGCGGCGAGGATGAGCCCGAAGAGGCGGCCGTACGTGCGCGGGCCGCTGCGCAGCGCATCGGCCAAAGCCGCTGCATCCGTGATCTGACGAGCCAGCGGCGGCCTGGCTAGCAGAGCCCGAAGGCAGCGGTCGAGGGCGGCGTCCGACCGTAGATCGCCGTACCGGCCGTGGTGCACCGACCACAGCGCGGTGTGGCGGCTCAGCCAAAGCGAAGAGCGCGCTACCAGAGCGCGGCGCAGGACCGTCTTGCCCGTGCGGTCCAGGCCGGTGAGGAAGACCGGTGCCGGGTCCGGCTCGTGGATAGTCATCGGAGCATGCCGGACCGGATCCGCCGGCCCAGCCAGCGCGGCAGGCTATGGGCGGCCGCCTCGCGCCAGCGCCAGGCCAGCATGCGAGCCAGGTTCGACGGCTCAGTGCGCAGCCAGTAGCCGGGCCGCCGGCGCACCGCCCGCGACGACGGGTCCGGCTCGTAGCCGAGCCGGGCCATCCAGCGCCCGGTGTGACGCTCCAGGAAGGCAAGCTCGTCGGGCGGCACCCGGCCCCGGTAGCGGCCGATGAATGCCGGTGAGATGAGGCCCTCCCCGTCCCGCGGCCCGCCCGCGGCCTCCAGCTTGGCGCGCACGCCGGGCATGGCGGCCAGCTCGAGCATGGAGGGCACGAACTCCTCGCCCAAGAAGTCGCAGAGGGCGCGCGCCGTTCCCTCCGGGTCGCAAACCAGGCTCTCGTACCGGAGCACCCGGTAGCGTGACTCTCCGAAACGGCGCAGGTTGCGCTCGGCGAGCTCGGCGGATAGGTTCCAGCGCGCCGTTGCCCCACCGGCGCGGAGGCGGCCCTTCGGCCACATCTCCAGCGAGGCCTCGTATCGGTCGCGCGGGTCGCGCAGCACGTGGATCATGCGCATGCCGGGGTACGACGCGAACAGCTCATCGGCCCAGCGCTCGATCAGCCCGGTCTGGTCGCCCCAGCGTGGCTTGCCCAGGCGGCGCGCGTACTGCTGCTGGACGAGGCCGAACAGGCGCGCATAGGTCCGATCCCCGCGGCGCATCTCTCGACGCAGCCACTCCGGGTCGGGCGCCAGGAAGGCCACATGCCGGTAGCGCAGCATGGCCGCGATGCAGCGGTCAAGGTTGCGGTCGTCGCGCAGGTCTCCGAAGCGGCGGTAGAAGAACGGCCACATATTGGAGCCGACCGGCGAGATGGCGATCCGCGGGTGGGAGCCGAGCACGGCGGACAGTAACGTCTTCCCGGATCGGTCCGGGCCGCCGATGAAGATCGGCGCGTCGCTCGTCATCGGTCCAGAGCCAGCCGCGCGAGGGGATGGGAGCCGGCCGCCAGCGAATGGGCCAGCCGGAGGCGCGCGCGCGCCTCGGCCAGCCAGCGCTCCTCGCCATTGGACTGCAGCCGGCCCAGGCAGACCGCGGCACGGCGCAGGCTCAGGTACTCCAGGACGATCGGGATGAGTCGACGCTCCTCCTCACTGAGGTCACCGTACGCCGCGTAGCCGGCCAGAAACGCTTTTGCGCGGCGTCCCGAGAACCCCACCCGGCTGGCCGCGAAGCGGGGGAGAGCCGTGGCCAGGTCGGTCAGGAGCCAATCGATGCGGGTCAACTCGAAGTCACTCACCACGATCTGATCCCCGGGGCGGACCAGGAGGTTGTAGGGCCCGTAGTCGCCGTGGATCACCGCGCTCCGTGGTGCGCTGTCCTGGACGATCGCCTCCACGCGCACCAGCCGCCGGGCGGCACGTTCGAGAACCGCGGAATCGGGACCGTCAGGTTGGGCTCCCGCCCTCAGGCGCTCCACGTACCACTCGATGGGCCGGATGCGCGGCCCATCCCAGCCGGCCAGGCCATCGGGGTTCGCGCCGGCGGGCACGAACCCGCGCAGCCTGGCATGGAGGGTGGCCAGCGTGCGACCGGCGTCTCCGGCCAGCCGCCGCGAGGTGCCGGGCAGCGCCGTGAGCGTGTGCAGGGGCCGGTACCCGGTCAGCGCCACGAAGGCGGCGTAGCGGCCCGATGGGTGGCGCACTAGCGTCTCGCCGCCGGCGGCCTCGATCAAGCGGGGACTGGGAAACCGCTGCGCGGCGAGCTCGCGCAGCACCGAGTGCTCCCCGGCAATGGCGCCCTCGTCCACGGCGTCCCGGTAGCGCTTCACGACGACCTCGCCCCGGTGGGTGTCCACCGCAACCACGTCGCTCCTCCCGGCCGCCAGCCTCCGGATCCGCCCCGCCGGGCGGAGGCCCAACTCGGCCAGCACCGCCTCCAGCGGGAAGGTCACCGGCCGGCGCTGTGCGCGCCGCCGGCCGAGCGCACGATCCGGCCGCGGGACCTCGAATGGCAGCGACGGCACGTACCGCGGGGTGGTCGCATCGATTGCCGGCACCGCTGCACGCACCGCCTCGGCCAGGCGGGCCTGCACCTGCTCGAGGCCCTCGTCCGTGGCGATCCGCAGCACGGTCGCCCCGCGGCGGACGGCCTCATCCGCTGCCACGTCGAGCGCCCACGCGGCTCGCGCCAGGAACCCGTCGGCCGCCGCCGGGGGCAGGCCGCGCAGACGGGCCGGCAGGCCGCGCTCGGACAGCCGTCGGCGGGCGACGTCCGGGCGCACCTCCAGCAGCAGGATGAGGTGGGGCAGCGGGCGGATGCCGGCCACGTAGGCGCGGACCTCCCGCTCGGTCACCCTCTCTCGCCAGGCGAAGACATTGACCACCCGGTGGAGGAGCCCCTCATCGATGACCACCGCCTCTCCCGACCGCAGCAGCCGGCGGAGGAACCGTTCGCGCGCCGCGACCACGAGGAAGCGCCTGGCCAGCAGAGCCCGGTGGCCGCCGCCCACCGGCGACCGCAGGACACTGAGCAGGACCCGTCCCGTCAGCGCCGGTCGCGTGAGGAGCACGGCCATGCCGTCGGCGGCGTCAACCGCGATCGACCGCAGCCGGGCCGGCTGCGAGCGGCCAAGCGGCGCCACGGCGCGGGCCAGGCGGGATCGGTCCAGACACTCCATGACTGCCGTGTCGGCAGCCTGGGCGGAGAACCCCAGCGAGCGAAGCTCGCGCACGACCTCCGGCTGCAGGGCGCTCTTGCCGGCGCCCGGCGCGCCGGCGAGCTCCACGATCATCGCCCGGCCACCCGTGGTGTCGCCGGCTCGTAGCCGAGGCGGCGCAGTTGCCGGCCGAAGACGAGGCGCAGCCAGGCCGCGGCCCAGCCCGGGATCACCGCGCGCCAGCGGTCGGCCGCCCCCGGATCAAAGCCGCGCTCCCCCAGCCGCGTCCCGGCGCTTACCACCGACTGTTCGAGCATGGCCGGCTCGAACGGAACACGCACGAACTCGCTCAGCTCGATGACCACGCGCTCAGGATCGCGCACCAGGTCCTCGAAGCGAATGACCCGATACCTGCCGCGGTGGCGGCGCAGGTAGGCCCGCGCCCGCGCCACGCTCTCGCCCCAGGCCAACGTGGTCTGCAGCAGCACCACGAGGTCGAGCAGGGGGGGGACCCGCCGAAGCACCCGGAAGGGCACCGATCCCGGTTCGAGGCGGCGGCGGCGCGCGTCCGACACGAAGATCCCACGCGGGTCGCGCATCATGTGGATGACCCGCGCATCGGGGAACCACTCGAGGAGGGTGTCCACGTAGCGCAGATGCGCCGGGGTCTTCTCCCCAATGATGGGCTTTCCCTTGCGCTCACCATAGGCCCGCAGCACCTCGGCGAAGATCGCCCGCTCGCTACGGTCCCCGGCGTGAAGCCGGTTCAGGAAGTCGACCTCGTCCACGTTCCGACGTAGCCACTGCCACAGCCGGCTGGGCTCACGCCAGTGGCGTCCAGTGTGCATGCCGTGGAAGAGATACGCCACCGCTTGCCGCAGGTTGGCGTCGTCGCGCAGGTCGCCGAAGCGCCGGAGCCGGTGGCGGACGCCCTCGAAGCCGACCAGGTGTCCCAAGTAATGGTTCTCCGGACCGATGGCGATCAGCGAGTGGCGGTTCAGGATGTTGCGCACCAGGGTGGTGCCGCTGCGGCTGACACCGACCACGAACACGAGCTCGCCGCCAGCCGGCGAGCGCTCGGTCGCCATGTGACGCTTCGACCTAGGCTGCAAAGAAGGTCGCGGCGCCGGGCCGCGGGCTCGGAGACGTCTCGTTCCGCACCCGGTCCAGCACGACGAAAATCATGCCCAGCGTTATCCACCACAGGGCGGTGCCCCATAGGTTCGGATGAATCATCTCCAGGAAGTTGCTGACCGCGAACTGGTCCGCCAGGATGAGCCACAGCACCACCACCAGCGCCCAGGTCTCCGCGCCCGCGCGCTTCAGCTGGGTTCGACGCCGGAGGGTGGTGGCCAGGAGCCAGAGCGGCACCCCGAGATAGAGGACCGTGGCCGGCAGCCCGAGCTCCACGGCGAGGTTCAGGTACGTGTTGTGGGCGCTTCCGCCCAGCTTCAGCGGGATGTCACCCACGCGCTGCTTGTACGCCTCGTCGTACGCCTCGAAGTTCCCGAAGCCGAAACCAGTGAGCGGCCGCTCGGTCATCATTCGCAGGGCAGCGTCGTTGGTGACGATCCGCGACTCGATGGTGTCCACCTCGCCGAGCCGCTCCTGGGCGAACAGCACCTGCTCGCGGAACGGCGCGACCGCGGCGAGCAGCACGAGGAAGATCACGACCGCGAACGTTCCCACCCGTGCCGTCACCCGAGGGTAGACGAACACCAGGCCGCCGAATGCGAGGCAGGCGCCCAGCCAGCTTCCCCGCGAGAGGGACAGGAAGGTGGCCAGCATGGCGACGAGAACCAGCATCGCCAGCAGCGGGCGAACCGGCGAGCGTCGGTCGGCCACGCTCGCGGACCAGTAGAGGGCGAGCATGGCGAAGAAGACCAGGGTGATGGTGTACGGCGCCGGACCGCCCAGGGTGCCCACCGTCCGCTCGCCGGCTCGGCCCAGCCAGCCCTCCGGCAGCAGTGCCGGGGCGGTCCAGCTCATGACGCCGATGATCGACTGCACCACGATGGTCACCCCGCCCACGGCCACCAAATACCCGAGCTCCCGCTTCCCGGGAGCCAGCACCCGCACCAGCCAGAACAGGACGATGGGCATCGCGACCTTGTCGTAGAAGGACGCCAGCATGCGGATCGGGTTGGGGCTGAAGAACAGGACATTGAAGACGCCGATGGCCAGCAGGAGGACCAGGAACACATCCACCACGTGGAGTCGGAAGTCGCGCTTGCGCAGTCCGAGCACGTGCAGCAGCACGAGCAGCACCAGCAGGGCGGGCAGGCCGAGTCGGTGCAGGCCCCACATCACGATGCTCGGCTGCTCGGAGCCGAGTCGCACGAAGAAGGGCATCACCAGCAGCCAGAGCAGGATCCCAGCGAACGGGTAGCGGACCACCAGCAGGACGGCCGGCAGGGCCGTCGCAAGCACCAGCGCCAGCTCCGAGTCGCCGTCGGCCACTAGGTAGCCGAGCACGATCGCGAAGACGCTCGCGGCGGCGATGGCCAGGACGGCCGACAGCGCAGCGGGCCGCTCGCGGGCGGGAACATCTCCCGCCAGCGGCCCGGGAACCGGAAGGGCGCGGTCAGCGGCCACCAGATTCGCCTCCAGCTGTGCGTGCCACGTCCGGTGCTATAGTCCGACGGAGCCCATGATCATCAGCCACACGCATCGGTACGTGTTCGTCGAGCTGCCGAGGACCGGCTCGACGGCCATCCGCCAGGAGCTTCGGGAACTGTACGATGGCCACCCGATCCTCCACAAGCACGCCACGTACGACGAGTTCCTGCGCCAGGCCTCGCCGGAGGAGCGCACGTATTTCAGCTTCGCCGCGGTCCGTAACCCGCTCGACGATGCGGTCAGCCGCTACTTCAAGCTTCGGACCGACCACAAGGGAAAGTACTCGGGCGCCGGCAAGAAGAAGAAGCCGAGGTTGCTGCAGCGCATCCAGGACGAGCGCATGTACCGATTCCTGGAGCGGACCGACGCGGACTTCCCCACCTTCTTCCGCCGCTTCTACGTCCTGCCTTACGACACCTGGGCCAGCATCACCCACCATCGGCTGGACTTCGTGATGCGCTTCGAGAACCTGGCCGCCGACTTCGAGGAGGCGCTGCGACGCAGCGGCCTGGAGCCCAAGCGGCCTCTGCCGGTGGTGAACTCCACCGCCAGCCGTCGCCGGAACTTCGAGACTTACTACACGCCCGACCTCTACGGGCGAGCACGGCGGGTGTTCGGCCCCTACATGGAGCGCTGGGGCTACACCTTCCCCGAGGAGTGGGGCGTCGAGTCCCCCAGCACTCTGCACCGCCTGCAGTACCGCGCCTTCAACGCGCTGGCCCGGGTCTACTGGCGCTACCTGCGTCCCTACGCCTGAGCGCCCTCGGTGGACGGACCGACCTACGTCCTCCTTGCCTCGAACGCGTACTCCGGATCTACGCTCCTCTCCTTCCTGCTCGGCGCGCACCCGCGGATCGCCACGGTGAGCGACGTGTCGGGAGCGCGCCGCCAGCATCGGATGGACGCCTTCCGCTGCTCCTGCGGCCGGCTGATGGCGGAGGACCCCTTCTGGCTCGAGGTGCGGGATCGGATGCGGGCCGCGGGCTGGCCGGACTTCGACCTCGCCAACTTCCGCCTGGGCTTCGACTACGCCGATTCGGCGGCGTTCAACCGGCTGCGGGTCGGGACCCTGCGCTGGGGCTGGCTGGAGTCGGCGCGCGACACTGCGTTCCGCGCCTGGCCCGGCGACCAGGCCCGCATGCGAACCATCGGCCTGCGAACTGCGGCCTTCGCGCGGGTGGTGGCCGGGATGTCGGCCGCGTCGGTCTTCGTGGACGCCTCCAAGGAGCGCCTGCGGGCCACCAACCTGGCGCGCCATCTCCCCCTTGAGCTGCGGGTCATTCACCTGGTCCGGGACGTGCGGGCGGTCGCCGCATCGGCGCGGCGCCACCCCTCCAGCGCTTCCGACACGGTGGCCGACGCGGCGCGTCGCTGGGCGCGGACCAACGAGGCCATCAGCCGCAGCCTGCGCGCCCTGCCGGCGTCGCGGCGCACGCTCGTGCGCTACGAGGACCTGTGCCGGAACCCGGCCGAGGAGCTGGCCCGGCTGTATCGATTCTGCGGGGTCGATCCGGAGGCCGCACCGCCGCTGGAGCGCGCCCCGACCCAGCACCTGCTCGGCAACCGAGTGCGGCTGGAACGGCTGGTGGACATCCGGCTCGATGAGCGCTGGCGCAACGAGCTCACCCGGGCGGAACAGGAGGAGGCCCGGCATGTCGCGGCGGCCACCCAGGCCACGCTGTACCCGGACGACCATCACTCGTCGAACGAGTAGGCGCGCAGGAACTCGTACTCGTCGATCAGGCGTGCGACGCGCCGGCGCGCACCCTCTGGCCAGTCGACCTCGGAGCGGCTCCGCGAGGGGCGGGCGTAGAGGACGCCGGCGCAGGCGTCCAGGTACTCGTCCGTGGGCGACACGCCCAGTAGGCGGCAGGCATCGGTCAACTGGCGTCGCGGATCGGCGATGAGGTCCTCGTGGCGCATGGTGAGCAGGCGCTCGGCCCCGATGGCAGTGCGGAGATCCACCAGGGATCGGCAATTGGCGAAATAGCGGGCGATCGCGTCCTCCAGGGTCCGGCCGCCGCGGATGACCATGGTGCTGATGTTGTCGAACGGGTTGCGGACCACGTGGATGAAGCGCAGCTCGAGCGGGCGCATGCGCTGCTCCAGGCGACGCAGCAGGGCCGGGTCGCTCGACAGCCGCCGCACCGTCCAGCCCGCCCGACTGTCGCCCACCACCCGCAGCCGGCGGAAGCGCCCCTGCCACTGCCCTGGCACGTGGTAGCTGTAGGTGCCGCCGCGCCCCAGCTTGCGCCGCTGATGGGCCGCCTGGTGGCGCGCGGTGCGGACCGACAGGTAGAGCACCTGGTCACGGGTGAAGCCGGCCGAGACGTAGCGCAGGGCGTCGAGCTCGTCCGACACGGTCATCTCCGGGTGCGCGTCGAGGAGCGCGCCCACGATGCTGTGGCCGCTGCGGGGATGACCGATGAACAGGCAGTAGGTCTCGACCCCGGCGAGCGCGCCGGCCTCCCGACGGGCCCCGATGGTGGCCACCCCGAAGCGCCACGCCACGTGGACGGGCGTCCGCCGCAGGGCCGCGCGCACCGGCTCCAGGACCATCGCCTATCGCGCCGTGTAGCCGAAGTGGCCCAGCTCTCCCCGCAGGGTGAGCGCGAACCACGTGCGCCATGGGGCCCGGACCCGGGATCGCCAGCGGTGGGCCGCGGCGGGATCGATCCCCTCCCCGGCGTGCCGCGAGGCCGCGAAACTGGAGCCCACCACGTCGACTTCGGCCAGCACCCGGGGCTCGAAGGGCAGCTCGAGGAAGGCGAAGACCCGCCGCAGCTCGCCGTCCGGGTTCGTGACCAGGTCCTCGAAGCGCACCAGCAGGTAGCGGTCGCCGAGCAGCCGCCGGTACTCGCCGTCCAGGCGCACGGCGTCCAGCCAGGCCCGCCGGGTTCGCACGGCCTCGAAGGGCGCCAGCAGCGGATCGACCAGCGCGCCCGGCAGCCATGGCACGCGCGCCTTGGGACCCCAGCGCCCCTGGCGCAGGCGTGCCAGCTGCGAGGCGAAGATCGCGCGAGGGTCGCGCACGGTGTGGATGAAGCGGGCATCCGGGAACCACGCGTTGAGCCGTGGCACGGCGTAGAGGTGCGCCGGGGTCTTCTCGCCCACCACCACGCCGGCGGCTCCGGGGCGCAGGCCGCAGGCGCGTTCCACGTACAGGTCGAGCAGCAGGCCGAAGACCTGGCGCGCCGAGAGGTCGGTGGCGGCCAGCCGCTCCACCAGCTCCACCCGGCTGACGTTGCGCTCCAGCCAGCGCCAGCCCCTGGGCCCGGACAGCTCGGCCGCGTAGCGCCGCAGCCGCGCTTGACGATCGCGCTCCGGGGCGCGGCGGACCGCAGCGAGGCCGCGCTCGGCCCGGAAGCCTCCACGGCTGGCCAAGAAGTGGGTCTCGGACGCCAGGCAGATGCGCTCGGACCGGTTGACGACGTGCCGCAAGAGCGTCGACCCCGTCCGCGCGCAGCCGACGATGAAGAGGTGGCTCACAGCAGCCCCCAGATCGCGCGCTTCACGTCGCGGACCACCGCGTCGAGCGGCTGAGTGGCGTCCACCTCGACCAGGCGGAGGCCACTGCGGTCCATCGTCTCGAGGGCACGAGCCTTGCGCGCGGCCCCCTCGGGGTCCGGGATCGCCTTGCGTTGGCGGGCCACGTCCGGCGGGATGCGCAGCAGGATCACGCAGTCCGGTGGCGCGATGCGTCGGTGGATGCGCTCCTCCAGGCGGGCCAGGCGCCGCAGCAGCCTCGACCCGGCGGTGCCGTCCAGCTGTCGGATCCGCGGCCCGTCGATGCTGCGCTCGCCGAGCCGCGCCCCGGGAAGTGGATAGCGATCGTAGAGGACCAGCACCCCGCGTCCCGCCAGGCGGCGGCCCTCATCGGCACGACGCCGGCGGTCCCGCGCGTCCCACAGGTAGCGGATGGCCGTCAGCAGGTCGGCCGCCCGGCGCGCTCCCGGCAGGGACACCCGGCGACCGAAGGCCCGTGCCGCGCGCGCCACCAGCTTCAGGCCACGGGTGGTGGTGGACGGTCGCGCGGACCCCATGTACAGCACTGCGACGTTGACGCGCCAGGCCAGCCACTCGGTGATGGCGTCGATGACGGTGGACTTGCCCGCGCCATCGATCCCCACCAGCGCCACGCCGACGCCACCCACGCGCGGAGACTTGCGACGGGTCTCGCGCCGCGACAGGCCACGGATCACCGTGCGCAGCGGCCAGGCGCGGCTAAGGCGCGCCGCGGCGTAGATTCGCCTCGCCTCCCAGGCCGAGAGCCGCTCGTAGCGTCGCAGGGCGTCGACCGCCCGCGCCCGAAGCTCCAGGAGGAGCGCGGCGTTGCGCGAGTCGTCGCCCACCAGGTCCAGCAGCCGCGGAACGATGTCGAGCGGGAACCCCTGCAGGTGGTGGCGCACGACCTCGTCGATCGCAGCCCGGTCGGCGCGCGCCGCAAGGTCCTCCAGCTCGCGGAGCGTCTCCGGCGGGATGCCGCCCCGCCGCCCGAGGCGCAGCCGGTCCTTGAGCGCGTCCGCGTCGCGGTACTTCAGCAGCGTGCGCAGCGCCAGGACCACCACCTCCAGCTCGGGCGGCGGCACGCGGATCGGGCCCCGTCGCACGCTGGCCGACAGCATGGCGTCCTCGAGCGGCAGCCGGTGGTTCTTGACGTACTGCTGACCCAGCAGCAGCTGGTAGTAGACGTGGAGGTGCACCAGCCGCCCGCTCTCCTGGTCGTAGCCCAGCAGGTCCTCGACCCCGGGATACCGCCGGCTCTCGTGCGAGACGAACGGCTTGAAGTCGAGCTCCCGGGTCACCTCGTCGAAGGCGACGGCATCGGACCGATGCACCAGCAGGTCGAGGTCGGTGCGTCCGGTGAGCGCCAGGTCCAGGGTGGTGGTGCTCTTCCAGTGGCAGTAGCGCACGCCGCGCTCCTCGAGCTTGTCGAGGAGGCGGACGACGAGGGCTAGCGGGCGGCCGATCGCCTCGGGGCTGGAAGCCTGCGCGCTCACCTGACGCTCCTCGGCTCCGAGGTCTCCGCAGCCGAACGCCGAGCGGCCGCTCGCGAGGCGCCGCGGCGCCGGAACCTGGCGCGGACGCGGGACAGGATCACGTGGTCGTCATCGGTCAGGCCGAAGCGCACGAGCAGGCCGGCGTAGACAAGCCCCACCACCGGGAGGCCCACGGCGCCCTGCAGGAGCGGCTCATGGCTCGCGGTCAGGGACAGGACCGCCAGCCCGGCCAACGCGCTTCCCAAGCCCGCGCCCAGCGGCTTGAGGTACTCGGCGGAGTAGGGGTGGACGCGGATCAGCAGCAGCACCTCCGCGAGCCGCAGGAGGTTGACTGAGCCGATGGTCACCAGGGTCGCGATGGCCGCCCCCTCCACGCCCAGCGGCGGGATGAGCAGCAGGTTCAGGCCCAGGCCGAGGCCGACCGACACCGTGGAGTTCACGAACTTCACCCCGGTGTAGCCGGTCATGTCTAGCACCGCGCCGGAGGTGCCGGTGGCCGCGTTAACCAGGTTCGCCCAGGCCAGGATGGTGAGCGCCGCCGTCCCCGCCTCGAACTCCTCGCCGAAGATGGCCAGCAGCGCCTGCGGAAAGATGGTCGCGATCAGGAAGAACGGCAGGTTCAGGCTCAGCGTCCACTTCGAAGTGGTGCGGTACAGGTGCTCCAGGCCTCCACGGTCGCCGCGGTCGTGCATCTCGGCGAAGAGGGGCATGGAACTGCTCGTCACCGCCTGGTGGAAGATCGACCCCACCAGGTTGATCTGGTTGGACACGGCGAAGACGCCCGCCGAGGCCATCGAGCTCATGGCGCCCAGCAGCGGCGCCTGGAGGTGATCGCCGAGCGAGGTGACCACGTTGGAAAAGTACACCGGCAGGGAGAAGCGCAGCAGCAGACCGGTCTCCCGACGCCCCGCCGACAGCGGCCGCCGGAGCGGGACAAAGCGCCCGACGAGGGCCAGCAGCAGGCCGGCGACGACGATGGTGGCCAGCGTGGAGGCGATGACCGCGCGCTCGGCGGTCATGCCGATGAGCGCCATGACCAGCAGGATCAGGAAGCGCGCCATGGGCTGGATCACCTGCTGGGCGAGGACCCCGTACTGGATGCGCTTGAGGCCCTGGAGCACGGCCGCCAGCTGATGGGCGACCACCATGGCCGGCACCATTAGCGCGATGACCCGCAGCAGCGGCGCGAGCTCCGGGACGTCGAAGAGCCGGCTGGCCACCAGGTCGGCTGAGATGAAGATCCCGAGCGCAATCATCGCCCCCAGGACAGCCGGCAGGGCGACGCCGAACTGCATGGCGCCCCGCAGCCCCGGCTCGTCATCCCGAGCGGAGAAGATCGACGCGTACCGGACCAGCGCCGCGTCGAGCCCCACCACCGCGAAGCTGGTCGCAATGGCGGCGAGCGAGAGCGCCGTGTTGTAGAGGCCGTACTCCTCGCTGCCCAGCAGCCGCGCCAGCAGGACGCCCAGCACGAAGCGGGAGCCCCATGCGAAGAGCCGCCCGGCAAAGACGGCCCCGCCGCCCTTGGCGGCCTCGAGCAGGTCGCCCTGCGCCACGGCGTCAGCTGGCGCCGGCGGCGCCGATCGACGAGAAGGCGGCCGTCTTGCCGACGGGGACGAGCTCGGCCTGGTGGAGAGCGCGACGGGCGCGTTCCACCAGCTCAACGTCGGACACCGTCTCGTTGCCCTTGAAGGCGCTGAGGCCGGCCGCGGGGTGCACGCGAATCGCCTCGCCGCGGTCCGTGGAGCCGAGGACGGGCACGCTCAACCGCGCGCGCATCCCCTCGATGAGGTCCATCGCCTCCTTCTCGTCGGTGTCGACCAGCAGGAGACCGAATGTCCAGTCGTCGAGGCGGGCGACGACGTCCTCCGTACGAACGTGAGTATTCAGCAACGTGGCGATGCGGCGGATGGCCTCGGCCCGCTGACGCGGCGCAGGGCCTTCCAGGGCCCGTCCGTGGTTGACGTTCATGACACCCACCGCCACGGGCCGGCCGGTGCGCCGCGTACGGCTCATCTCCTCGCTGAGCCGTAGCATGAAGTAGGTGTGGTTGTAGGCCCACGACTCGCGATCGACGATCTCGGTCTGCGGCTGCCCCGGGGTCGACGAGCGCAGCGTCTCGGCCAGGAAGCCCACGCCCACCGCAGCGACCAGGGCGATGGCGGCGCCGAGGAGCAGGTTGAGCGGCACGTTGGGCCGGACCGGGGTGGTGCCGACCACGGCTGGATCGATCAGCACCAGTTCGAAGACCTCGTACACGTCGTTGAGGTAGTCGATCAGCGACGCCCCGAGGACGGCCGTGTAGTCTGCGGCCAGCTGTGGGTCCGTTGACTCGACGGAGAGCTCGATGAGCGTCGTGCCGGGCACCAGGCGGCTGCTGACCTTGAGCGTGCGCAGTTCTTCGGGGGTGACTTCCAGCATTTCGTTGGCCTCCGCACGCACGCTGCGGCTCAGGGCCAGCTGGGCGTAGGTCTCCGCGATCTCCGGTTGGCGGGCGACCATGTTCAGGGCGGTGAAGATCTCGTCCGCGAACCCGGGAGACGGCTTCACCAGGTAGGTGGCCGTGGACTGGTACACGCGCTCCTGTGAGTAGGTGAAGGCCACCGCCGAGCCGAAGGTCAGCACGAAGACCGGCACCAGCAGCCACCAGCGGTGCAGCAGGATCCTGAGCAGCGAGCGGAATTCCATGGGCGTCAGCCCTCCACGTCCAGCGGCCAGCGTATCCTAGCGGAGCGGCGAAACGACACCCGTCACCCGCGTCGGCCAGGCGGCTCGCCGGCGGGGGTCGCCGATGCATTCTTCGCATCGGCTGCATGCCCGGACCGCGGAAGATGGATCGGCGGTCGCACGGCCGGTGAGAGGTCGCCGTCGCCGGCGACACGGTCCATCGCGACCGGGATCGGTGACTCGGGCGAGATCGGTACCGCTTGGACGTCGACGCCGCGCGGAACGGCTTCGCCGACGGCAAATGAATAGGCACGGATCAGGCTCTCCGCGCTCGCACGCCAGGACAGGGGCCCGAGGATCCGGCGCAGCCCCTCCTCACGCATTCGGAGGCGGCGCTGCGGGTCGTCTAGCAGCTGCAGGATGGCCGCGGCAAGGGCAGCGGGGTCATTCGGCTCGGCGTAGACCGCGGCATTCCCGGCGGAAACGCGCGTCTCGGCCAGGTCGAATGCCACCACGGGCACGCCGCAGGCCATGTACTCGAGTGTCTTGTTCATCGTGCAGAACTCGTTGAAGCCGTTGGCGGGGTCCGGGCTCACCCCGACGTCCGCGGTGGACAGGAACTCGCGCACCTCCGCATCGGGAATCCGTCCGGTGAACGCCACGTCCGCCTGGAGGCCAAGCTCCACGCACAGGCGGCGCAGGGCGGCCTGCTGGTTGCCGTTCCCGATCGCCACGAACCGCACGCTGCCGGGCCGCTGATCGGCGACGACACGGGCGGCACGCAGGAACATGTCGACGCCGTCCTGGGGACCCATCGTCCCGAGATACACCACAAGATGCTCGCGTTCGCTCTTCAGCTCGCGGCGCGGCTGAACCCTGTGAATTCGCGCCAAGTCGGGACTGCTGCGCACGACGACAACCCGCTGCGGATCCACGTTCGCACGCTCGATCGCGATCCGCCGGTAGCTTTCGTTGGTGGCCAACACCACGTCAGCCGTGCGGTAGGTCTGTTGCTCGCACCACAGCAGGATCCGATGCAGGAGGCCGCCGCGCCGGCCACCCTGGGCGAGGTAGATCTCGGGGGCCAGATCGTGCTGATCGAAGATGAAGGCCGCACCCAGCCGCTTGAAGGCCCGGCCGATGGGGAAGAACAGGTCAGGCGGGTTGCACGCATGCACGACGTCAACTCGTCCGCGCAAGCGGACGAGCGCCGCCAGCAGGAGCGTGGCCGGGACGGCCACCGCGTACTCGGCCAGGTGGGCCAGCAGGCCGGCCGCCGTCGTCGGCAGCGGGTAGCGGTAGATGTCGATTCCCTCGAGACGCTCGTGCCAGGAACTGGCGCCCTCACCCTTGGGAGAGATGACGCTCACCGCCCAGCCTGCATCGCGCAGCGTCTTGGCTTCGGTCCACACGCGCCGATCGAACGGAACCGGAAGGTCTTCGACGAGGATCAGGACGCGGCGTCGCCGTCCGGCCGCGGCAATCGCCCCCTGCGACGGCAGTCGGGGGTCACCGTTTCGGGATCGTCTCAGCCAGGGTAGGAAGAACATCGCCTGCGGCGCCCTGCGCGATCCGCGACCGGTCAAAATGCACCGCGGCCCGAGATCACGGCGGCGATCGTCCGAACGGCGATCTTCAGGTCCAGGAGCAGGCTTCGGTTGCGGACGTAGTCCACCTCCAGCGCGAGCCGCTCCTCGAAGGTCCGTTCGGACCTGCCGTTGACCTGCCACAGGCCGGTGATCCCGGGAGACACACTCAGGATTTCGGCCGCCTCCGGACGACCCTCGAGCTCGTCGGGCATGTACGGGCGTGGACCGATGAGGCTCATGTCGCCCATCAGCACGTTCAGCAGCTGTGGCAGCTCGTCCATGCTGGTGCGACGCAGAACGACGCCGACGCGGGTCCGGCGTGGATCGTTCTTCAGCTTGCGGTTGGCGCTGTACTCCAGCCGACGCTCCTCGTCGGCGGCCAGGAGCTCCTCAAGGTGACGGTGGCTGCCGTCGCGCATGGTCCTGAACTTCAGGACATGTATCAGGCGGCCGTCACGGCCCAGACGCTCACCGCGGTAGATGATCGGCAGGCCGGAATCGAAGGCGATGGCCAGCGCAATGGCGAGCATGATCGGCGCCACGAGGACCAGAAGGATCGCCGACCCCACCACGTCAAGGCATCGCTTGACCACCGCGTACGACGTTCGCGAGGCGAATGCCCGATCGAGGGGCGTCTCCAAGGAGAGCGAGAGGGGAACGGAAATCGGCGGTCGCGGGCTCCTGGAGGGACGGCCGAAACGGGAGAAGAGCATGGGCGAGCAAAACCCCCTCTATCGGGCACCGTGGAGGGGGCTTGCATCGCCCCCCGCTTTTCCCAAGATCGCGATGATCGTGGACGGACGAGTCAGAAGAGTGCCGTGTACTTTACCGGACCGTAGTACCAAATCAAGGGATGGTTAGATGGTACCGGTGCACGCCGGCACCATGTGACGCGGGCTTGGTCGCGTCCACTACCCCGGCCGGGCCGTTTCGATGTCGTCGGCGTGTAGCTCCAGCCACCGCAGCACGCTGGTGCCGGCCTCCGCCAGCGACCGTCCGGCGGCCGGCCGCGTGCTGGCCACGAAGCCGTCCTCGGCTCGGTGCGCGGCGGCAAGCACCGACGGCCCAAAAGGCTCCGGCGCCCGCGAGCTGACCAGCATGTATCCCTGCGCCGGGACACACACCAGGTGCGGGGCAACGCGGTAGTACGGACCGTCGTAGACGTCGCGCCGGTGCAGCACCGCGGCGATCGCCCGCGCGCCGGTTTCCGGGTCGCGGAGCTGAGCGAGGCGGCCGGCGATCTCCTGGGCGAGCGGCGCGATCGTTCCCTGGTCGAGCCGCCCAGCGGGAAAGATGCGCCGGGCGTTGAGGTAAACGAGGCTGCCGTCCACGGTCAGCGCCACGCTGGCGGGAGTCGGGGCATCTCCACCTGCTTGCAGGTAGCCCTCAGCCTCCAACCAGCGGCGGACGCTCAGCTGCCGCGAGACCGGGGTGAGCCCGTGGCCGGAAAGCACCATCAGGTGTACACCGCGGTATCGCTCGAGCAGGCGACCCACGAAGGCATCGACAATGCGGAACCAGGCCTCGGCAACCAGTGGCAGATGGTCGGGCCATCGGTGGCCAAACCGGTCGAGCTCGGTGAACGCGAGCACCGCCAGTCCCCACGTTCGCCCGGCAATAAGCCGCTCCATGGCCGCCACGCGCCGCTCGGCCACCTCGAGGACGTGCTGCACGAAGGGCTCGCGGTCTCCGCGAGCCACTTCGGGGTCCACGTCGATGCGGTAGCCGTCGGACAGCAGCTGAGCGGCGATCGACCGCGGGTGGCAGGCGTTCGCCACGTCGGCCGCCCCCAGGCCAGCGACCAACCACCCAGATATGCGGCGCGGCGGAGCGGTCCCCGCCAGGTTGACGACCACCGACTGCACCCCGTCGATGGCGGCTCGGTCCCAGAGGGTGGGCATCTGCAGGTCCCTGGCCGTGACGAGCCGCGGACGGTAGTTGGCATCCGGCCGCAGGAGGCTGAACACGCCGTGCCGGGCCGGGTTTGACGCGGTCATGAAGGTGGCCTGCTCCACGATGGACTGGGCCGGATAGGTCGGCCGGATCGGGTTCAGCTCACGCAGCGCACCCGCAAGGACGGGTGCGTGGCCCTCACGGAGCGCGGTCCGCAGGTCGTCGATGCCGACCCCTTCCAGGACCAGGACCGCTACCCGCCGGCGGGGCCTGGGGACGAACGAGGCCAGGCGGGCGGGCCACACGATGTCGAGGCCTAACCGCCGGACGCAGCCGGCTCGACGTACCCGAGCTCCTCGAGCTTGGCCATCACCTTTGCGGCGCTCTGCTCGGGTGTCTCACTGCCGTCCGAGTGGCACACCACCTCGGGGTTGAGGGGTTCTTCGTACGGATCGTCGACCCCGGTGAAGTTCTTGATCTCGCCGGCCATGGCCTTGCGGTACAGACCCTTGACGTCGCGATCCGCGAGTACCTCGAGTGGGGCGTGGACGTAGACTTCCACGAAGCGGCCGATGTTGGCGCGGATTCGATCCCGGATCTCCCGGTACGGGCTGATCGCCGCGGCGACGGCCACGACGTCGTTCCGGCTCAGCACCTCGCACACCCAACCGATACGCAGGATGTTGGTGTCGCGGTCCTCCTTGCTGAAGCCGAGGCCCTTGGAGAGGTGCGTGCGGACGACGTCTCCGTCGAGCACCTCGACCTTGCATCCACGGCGACGCAGCTCGCCCTCCAACACATGGGCAATGGTGCTCTTTCCGGATCCGGACAGGCCGGTGAACCAGATCGTGAACCCGGTCGTCTCGCGCTGAGCAACGGTTCCAGCGCCGCCGCCGAGGTGGATGGTCTCACCATCGCGGGTAGTGGTGGTGATCGTCTCCACCGGCGCCTGCGGCGCCCGGTGATCGGCTTGTGACATGGGCGGTATCGGTCCTTTCAGATGGCAGGGGGGTTGCTGCGGTAGGCCTCGATGAGGATCTGCGCGACCTCCGGCCGGCTGAACTCAGGCGGAGGCATCTCCCCCGACGACAGCATGGCGCGGACGCGCGTGCCGGACAGGATCAGGTGGTCGCTTTCGCCGTGCGGACACGTCTTGTACGAGGCCATCCCCTTGCAGGCATTGCACCAGAACGTGTGCTCGAAGAAGAGCGGCGTGATGCCCAGGTCCTCGCTCGAGATGTCATCGAAGATGCGCTGCGCGTCGTAGGTGCCGTAGTAGTTCCCCACGCCCGCGTGGTCGCGGCCCACGATGAAGTGGGTACACCCGTAGTTCTTGCGCGCGATGGCATGGAAGATCGCCTCCCGCGGTCCGCCGTAGCGCATGGCGGCCGGGTAGACGCTGAGGAGCGTCCGCGCCTCGGGGTAGTAGTCATGCAGCAGGGCCTCGTACGCGCGCATCCTCACGTCGGCAGGAATGTCGTCCGATTTGGTATCGCCGACCAGGGGGTGGACCAAGAGCCCGTCGACGATCTCGAGCGCGACCTTGGTCAGGTATTCGTGGGCCCGGTGGATCGGATTGCGCGTCTGGAAGCCGACCACCCGCCGCCACCCGCGCTCAGCAATGAGCGCGCGCACCTCGGCCGGCGTGCGGCGGTATGCGGCGAAGGGCGGGTCTGCGGGCCCGTTGAGAACCCACACCTCGCCGCCGAGGTAGACCTCGCCTCCGGAATAGATGCGCGCCACGCCCGGATGCGCCTCCTCCGTGGTGCGGAACACCTGGGCGGCCTCGTGCTCGCGATCGTAGGTGTACTTCTCGGCCAGCTCCAGGATGCCCAAGATCCGCCCCCCCTCGTCGGCCAGGGCCACCTCGCCGCCGATCGAAAGCGTGTCGGCCACCTCGCGTGACACCGAGAGCGTGATGGGGATCGACCACAGCGTGCCATCGGCCAAGTGCAGGTCATCGACCACCGAGCGGTAGTCGGCCTCGCCCATGAACCCCGTGAGCGGGCTGAAGGCACCGTTGCCGATGAGCTCCAGGTCGGAGGCGGCAACGGAGGTGAGCGTGACGGACGGCAGCGTGGCGGCTCTCTCCAGGGCGGCTTCGCGGCGCTCGCCGGTCAGCACACGGTCGACGAGGCTGCCGCCGTGCGGGGTGATCATGGCACTGTTCACTCTGAGGGAGTCCTCCTTTGGGGGGCCGATGATACCCGGGCCGGCCGGGCCGTACGTGCAGGGCGCGTCCCGGCGCGGCTAGAATCGCACGCCCGGCAGACGTCCGGCACATGAGCGAGGGTCGAGTGTCCCACCCCTTTAACGCCGCACAATCGGGCCGTCAGTTGGCTGGCGCGTTCAGGTCGGTCGGCCGCGTCGCTGCCGTCTGCCACGAGAACCCCGACGCCGACACCGTCGGTGGGGCGATCGCGGTGGCCCTGATCGCTCGGCAACTTGGCAGGGAGGTTGAGCTGATCAGCGCGGATCCGGTGCCCGCCGCCTTCGATTTCCTGCCGCTCTTCTCGGAGTTCCGGCCCCGACCCGACCGGGATGCGGATCTGGTGGTGGTGTGCGACGCGGCGA
Source organism: Candidatus Zixiibacteriota bacterium (assembly GCA_035687145.1). Lineage (GTDB taxonomy): Bacteria > Chloroflexota > Limnocylindria > QHBO01 > QHBO01 > DASRYM01. The sequence continues at coordinate 27,101 of DASRYM010000033.1, forward strand.
CCCTGGAGCGAGTCGGCCGGCTGGCGATCGAGTGCCGCTCTTGGCTGGAGGCGGCGACCGTGGTCAATATCGACCACCACCGCACGAACGACGGGTTCGGTCGGCTCAACTGCGTGGATCCCACCGCCGCGGCCACCTGCCAGGTGATCGTCGAGATGCTCCCCGAGCTGGGGGTGACCACGGATTCCGACCTGGCGACGGCGCTACTGGCCGGCATCGTGCGGGACAGCCACGGGTTCTCGGACGCGGCCACCGACGCACGTACCCTGCGCGCGGCGGCGCAGATGGTGGAGGCCGGCGCCAACATCCAGACCGTCCATCGGCGCATCCTCGCGGAGCTCCCCTATCGCACCCTGGCGCTGTGGGGCCGGTTGCTGGCCTCGATGGAGCGCAGCGCCGATGGCCGGGTCCTGACCGCGATCCTCCTGCCGACGATGCTCGATGAGACCGGCACGACCCAGGAGGACGCGGATGGCTTCGTCGAGTTCATGGCGCAGGCCAGGGAGGCGGACGTGTCAGTCCTCCTCCGGGAAGTGCGATCAGCGGAGACCCGCGTCAGCCTTCGGGTGCGCGACGGGGTGGATGCCACGCGCATTGCTGCCACCTTCGGTGGCGGTGGGCATCGCCACCGCGCGGGCTGCACCATCCCGGCGCCGGCGGCGCGGGCGCGCGAGCAGGTCGTGGCGGTCAGCCTGGCTGTCCTGGCCGCCGGCGACCGGAGCTAGGCGAGAGTTCCGTCAACGCCCGCGGACGCGACCGGCTGCTTCCATACCGACAGGTCACGACCCAAGAGCCGCTCCAGGCGCACCACCTCGTCGGCGAACGCCTCCTGCAGCCGGCGGGCCACATCAGGGTCCAGCGGTGGGCGGGGCGCCACCTGCACGTTCAGCTCCTTGACCCGCGCGAACGCCGCGCGCCGCAGGCGGGCCGGCACCAGGCGCCGGATGACGCGGCGCGGCAGCTCGGGCGGCTGGGAGAGCACGGCGCGCAGCCGCTGGCTGCGGATCTTCCGGTTGGGGTTGACCACCTCGAACGACGCGGGCCGATGCCCGTCCGGCACGCCAAGGAACCTCAGGGTGCCGCGGTACGCCTCCTCCACGGCCGCCACGAAATCGTCGAACAGGATGACGTGAACCTGCTCGCGGCCGAAGGCGTCGAAGTAGCGCTCCAGCTGCTCGGCGTAGCGCGGGACCTCAGAGTAGAGCAGGCCCTGAGGTAGGTGCGCCTGCCGGGGGATGCGCCGCCCCGCGCGCCGGTCGAGCTCGGCGGCCAGCGCCAGCTCGAAGTCCTCGATGTCCTCGTTGCCGTTGGACAGATGCTCCGAGTGCAGGGCGTGGAGCATGGACACCGGGTCGCGCAACATGACGATGATGCGGGCATTTGGGTTGAAGTCGTGGATCTCGCGCGCCGCGGTCCGGGAGTAGAGGTACCAGACGTACCCGGTGCCCACCAGGGCCTCGACTGGAGCGTCTCGGAAGTGGGCGAGGTACTCGTCCTCGGTGAGCGCCACCCGGTTGCGGATGTCCAGGTCGGCGCCGAAGTACCGCAGTTCCTTGCGTTCGGGGAGGAACAGGCCCGGATGCGAGCGCAGGTAGGCGTACATGGCCGTGGTTCCCGACTTCGGCGCCCCGACGATGAAGAAATCCGGGCGCCGGGCACCCCTCGCCACGCTCACGGCCGGCGTAGCAGCTCGGGCAGCGCCCCCTGCACGGCCGAGCGGGCTCGCATCGGGCCCAAGCCGGCCTGCCGCGCGGCGGCGTGCGCCTCGATATCGGTGTGCGGGCCGTACAGGATGACGCGGACGTCCGGCCTGCCGGCTCGCCAGGCGGAGATCTTCGCCGCCCAGTCGCGACGGCGTGCCGCCCAGTCGACGAACAGGAGATCCACCTCGCTTACCGGCGGCAGGTCATCGGGGCTGTCGCAGCGCAACGCGGTCGCGCCGGCCTGCTCGGCGGCGCTGAGAATGCGCGAGCCGAACAGCAGGTCCTTCGTCAGGACGGCGACCTTCACTCCCCGCGGGCGGCTTCGACGCCCGAGTGCCCCTGACGGTAGGTCGGGTAGCGCGGCAGGTGGCCGCGTCCGGGTGCCCTCGCTGGCTCGGCGCGGCGAGTTTCGGGGCCGGGGGACTGCCCGTTCCCCTGCGCCCCGTCGCCGTTCATCGCGCCGTTGCCGTTGGCCGCGCCGCCCTCCAGGACGTAGCGCGCGATGCGCATCGGGTAGATGCCGACCACCACGGGGGCCCGCACCTCGACCGCGAGCTCCATCCCCACCTCATCGCGCTCCCAGAGCTCCTGGAGCTTGGTCGCCTCCCGCTCGGGCAGGCCGATCCACACCGCGGTGCCGTCGTGCTGGATGCGGCTCATGGCGTCCGGGTCGTCCAGGGTGAAGCGACGGCGGACGTCGGCCACGGTCACGTAGGGGCGCGACGTGATGAAACGTCGCAGGCTGGACGTGCTCGGTCGTTTGCTGCCGCTCATCGCTGGGCACCCATGGCTGGCCCGAGTCTACCCCCAGCGACGGCGACGCGCAGACGGGCTACCGGCCTCCGCCCCGCTCGAACAGGCCGCGCAGGAAGAACATGACGTTGGCCGGCCGCTCGGCCAGGCGGCGCATGAAGTACGGCCACCAGTGCGACCCGTACGGCACGTAGATCCGCACCCGGTGCCCCTCCGCCAGCAGCCGGTCGACCAGGTCGCGCCCGATGCCGTACAGCAGCTGGAACTCGAAGCGGTCCGGCCCGATGCCGCGCTCCCGCGCGGCCCGCTGGACGACGGCGATCAGCTCCGGGTCGTGGGTGGCGGCGGCCGGATAGGCATCGGCCTCCAGCAGGCTGACCAGGCAGTCCAGGAACGAGCGGCGGATCTCCTCGCGGTCGTGGAAGGCGATCGACTCCGGCTCGGCGTAGGCTCCCTTGCAGACGCGGACGCGAAACCCCTCGGCCGCCAGGGCGGCCGCATCGGCCCTGGAGCGGTGCAGGTAGGCCTGGATGACCGGGCCGATGTCGCAGCCCTCCGCGCGCAGCCGGCGCACGACCTCCAGGGTGCGGTCGGTGTAGGCCGATGACTCCATGTCGACCCGCACGAAGATGCCTAGCCGGGTCCCGGCCTCGGCCACCGGGCGCAGCACCTCCAGGCAGGTGTCCACGCCCAGGTCGAGGCCCATCTGGGTCAGCTTGAGGCTGACGTTGGCGTCCAGTCCCTCGGCCGCGATGCGCTCCAGGGTGGCCACGTAGGAGGCGGCCGCCGCCTCGGCCGTGGCACGATCGGTGACCGCCTCGCCCAGCACGTCGATGGTGGCCATGGCGCCGCGCGCGTTGAGCGCCCGCACCACGGCCACCGCCTCGTCCAGGGTGGTGCCGGCCACGAAGCGCCGGGCGAGGTTCCGCACGCCGGGCGTGCCCATGGCCAGGCGCCCCAGCCAGCGCCGCCCGGAGAGCCAGACGAAGACGACGCGCAGGACCGAGGCGAGCACCGTGCCGACCGGCCTCAGGTGTAGCGGCCGTGGCCCCAGCCGCGGGCCCGCTCCACCGCCCGGCGGATGAGGCGCTTGCCGGGGACCGGCTCCGTCGGCGGCGCGGCGAGGTCGTCGTCGGGCGGGTAGCGGCGCAGGCGCAGGCCGGGGGTGGCCGGATCGGGCGGGTAGATGTCAGAGCCGTCGATGCGGATGGTCGGCGAGCCGGGGAACCCGAGCAGGGCGGCGTCCTCCTCGGAGTTGACGCTGATCATCTGGATCGGCGTCTCGAAGGCGTCCTCGGTCAGCACCTCGACGAGCCGCTGCCGGGCGGTCATGTACCCCGGGTCGGCGTCCCAGTAGAGCAGCTCCACGCGCATGGAAGCCTCAGGTGGTGGCGAAGAACGCGATCAGGCAGGCCACCGCCACCAGCGCCAGGGCGCCTGCCGTCCACAGCCGGCGCCGCTCCTCGCCGGTCATCCCCTCGCTGGTGGAGGCGCTCCCCCGTCGCGGCGCGCGCCCGCGCCAGGCCAGGTACCGCTCCGCGTTCAGGTCGCGCGCCTCGCGGGCCCGGTACGCGGTCCATGCCGGCCAGCCGACGACGTAGGCCGCGGCACCGGCGGCCACGGCGGCGGCGACCCACAACAGCTCCATGGCCCCATAGCCTAGCCGCGCCCGGCCGGGTGGCGTGCGCTCAGGCGTCCTCGCCGGCGGCCGCCGCGTCGACCAGCCAGGTGGTGGTCGCGGCCTCCACCCGCCCGGCCGGGTGCTCGCGCGAGCCGGCGCGGATGGCGCGGAAGGCCTCCGACTTCTCGGCGCCGGTCACCACGAACAGGGCCTCGCGCGCCGCGTTCAGCACCGGGAAGGTCAGGGTCATGCGCCAGGCGTCCGGGCCGGGGGCGTAGTGGGCGACCACCCATCGCTCCTGCTCATCCAGGCCGGCCGAGCCGGGAAAGAGCGAGGCGGTGTGGCCGTCGGGACCCATCCCCAGCCAGATCAGGTCGAAGGCCGGGACGTCCGGCGCACGGACGTCCAGGCAGCGGGCGATCTCCTCCTGGTACTGCTCCGCCGCGGCGGGGAGCTGCTCCACATCCACCTCGCAGGGCATGCGGTGCACGTGGGCCCAATCGACCCCCGGCAGGTGGTCGAGCAGGGCCTCGCGCGCGGTGTTGTAGTTCGATTGCGGGTCGTCGGGCGGCACGGCACGCTCGTCGCCGAAGAAGAACTCGACCCTCGACCAGTCGACCATCTGGACCCGTGGCGGCACGACCAGGAGGGGGCACACCAGGCGGGGCGTCGAGCCGCCGGAGAGGGCCACCACGAAGCGGCCGCGCTCACGGAGGGCGGCCTGGCCCGCCGCCACGATCCGGTCGGCGGCGGCGGCGTACACGGCCGCCTCGTCGGGGAGGACGGTGAACGTGCGCGTCAATCCCTCACCTCACTGTTCGGCACGCTGCGCGCTGGCCAGGAAGATGGTAGCCGCGCGCAGGGCCGGCTCGTACAGCTCGTCGTGGCGCTCCAGCAGCAGGCTCATGGCCAGCAGCTCGGACTCGGAGGGCGGCTCCATCCGCACCCGACGCAGCAGGGCGGTCATCCCGTCGGCGTTGGAGGCGACCGTGGCCTCCTCGCCGTGGCGATCGGCGATGAACTCGGCGGCGCCGGTCTCTCCGCGGGCCCGCAGCCGAAGCGCGACCAGCTCGCCGGGAGGCACGTCGGCGCGCGGCACGCCCTCGATCCGCAGGTCGACCATCGCGTACCGGCCCTCCAGGGTGAGCCGCAGCGAGCCGTCGGTGAGCGGCTCCACGGTGGCGTACCGCCGCCACTCCAGGCGCGAGGCGATCCAGCCCGCGTAGAGCAGGGCCTGGGAGATGGGCGAGGCCCGGGCGGCCGCCGAGGACCGGGCGGCATCGGTCCCGGCGGGGAGCGCGTACTGCAGGCGGACTCCGTTCAGGTTGGGCAGGTAGCGGCGGAAGCGGGGGGCGTCGAAGAACTGGGCGGTCAGCTCCTGCCACCAGGCCAGCCGCTTCCAGGTCAGGTCGCCGATGCCGGCGCGGCGCCGCAGGCCGACCATCCGCCGCAGCCCGACCAGCAGGTTGCCGAAGTCGGACGAGTCGACGATCAGCCGGTCCGACAGCTCGACCAGCTGGTCGAAGGTGGGATCGGCGAAGGGTGGTGGTCCCGGCCACCAGACGATGGTCGGCAGGTCGTGGATGAGCAGCGGCGCCACCAGCCCGTTCAGGTGGGCGGCCGCCTCGCCGCGCACGGTGAGGACGACCTCCTCGTAGCAGACCTGGTCGCCGTCGCCGGCGGTGGGATGGCAGTGGGCGCTGACCGAGGCGTCCAGGCCGTCGCCGGGAGCCTTCGGGTCCACCACCAGCACGATGGCCCGCGACGGGTGCCGGAAGCCCAGCCCCAGCATGGTGCGCACCACCCGCTCGGCGGCGGCAGCGTCCGGCACCGTGACGATCAGGTTCAGGACCGATGCGCGCGAGTGCGGCAGCCCCTTCTCGGTGACCAGCGCGTCGTCCTCGAGGCCGGTCATGCTCCACAGCCGGGAGAGGTGGGCCTCCACCTCGCGCACGGTGGTGTTGGTGGCGGTCCACACCGGCGCCACGCTCGACTCCGCCTCGCCGAAGCGCATGAGGTGCCGGTGGAGGGTGATGTCCTGCTGCGCGGCGTCGTCCCGCGCGGGCCGGGCGGAGCTCATCGCGTCACGGCCTGCGCCAGGTGCGGCCGTCGCGCTCCAGCAGCTCGTCGGCGGCCGGAGGCCCCCACGTCCCGGCCCCGTAGAAGTGGATCCGGCCACCCTCGCCGGCCGCCCAGGCGTCCAGGATCGGCTGCAGGATCTCCCAGGCCCGCTCGACCTCGTCACCCCGGGTGAAGAGCGACGCGTCGCCGATCATGGCGTCCAGCAGCAGCGTCTCGTAGGCATCCGGCGAGTCGACGGCGAACGACGACCCGTACCGGAAGTCCATGTTCACGCTGCGGATCTGCATGCCCTGTCCGGGCACCTTGGCGCCGAAACGGATCAGGATCCCCTCGTCGGGCTGGACCCGGATGGCCAGCACGTTCGGGTCGATCTGCGGCACCCCGGCACGCGCGAAGAGGGCCAGCGGCGGGCGCTTGAACTGCACCGCCACCTCGGTGACCCGCGACTGCAGGGCCTTGCCGGTGCGGATGTAGAACGGCACGCCGGCCCAGCGCCAGGACTCGATCCCCAGCTTGAGGGCCACGTAGGTCTCCGTCTCGGAGTCCGGGGCCACCTCCGGCTCGTCGCGGTAGGAGGGCATCTTCTCGCCCTCCACCCAGCCGGAGACGTACTGGCCGCGGACGGTGTTGAGCGCCACCTCGTCCGGCCCCATGGGGCGCACGCCGCGCAGCACCTTCAGCTTCTCGTCGCGCAGGTCCGAGGCGGTGAACTCCACCGGCGGCTCCATGGCGAACATGGCCAGCAGCTGCAGCGCGTGGTTCTGGACGATGTCGCGCAGCGCGCCGGTCTGGTCGTAGAACTCGCCGCGGCCCTCGACGCCCACCGTCTCGGCCACGGTGATCTGTACCGAGTCGATGTAGCGCCGGTTCCAGATCGGCTCGAACAGGCCGTTCCCGAAGCGGAAGACGGAGAGGTTCTGCACCGTCTCCTTGCCCAGGTAGTGGTCGATCCGGTAGATCTGCGACTCGTCGAGGACGCCGCGCAGCTCGGCGTTCAGGGCCCGCGCGCTGGCGAGGTCGGAGCCGAACGGCTTCTCCACGATGACCCGGGTCCAGCCCCTGCGGCCCGGCCCTTCCGGGTCCGGTTGGGCCAGGCCCGCGTCCCCGAGCTGCCGCACGATCTCCGGGTAAAGGGTCGGCGGCACGGCCAGGTAGAAGAGCCGGTTGCCGGCGGTCCCCCGGTCGCGGTCGATGCGGTCCAGCATGGCGCCCAGCTCGCGCCAGGCGGCGGGGTCATCGAACGAGGCGCGGTGGTAGAAGATGCCGCGCGCGAACGACTCCCAGATCGAGTCCTTGACCGGCCGGTTGCGGCTGTATCGGTCGATGCCGGCCTTCAGGTGGTCGCGGAACTGCTCGTCGCTCAGGTCGCGGCGGGCCATGCCCACCATGGTGAACTCGGGCGGCAGGAAGCCCCCCAGCTCCAGGTTGTAGAGGGCCGGGGCCAGCTTGCGCTCGGTCAGGTCGCCGGTGGCGCCGCAGATGACCATGGTGCACGGCGCCGGCATGCGCTCGGTGCGCAGCCCCTCGCGCAACGGGTTGGCGACCGGGCCGGCGCCGGGGATCCGGCCCGCGGGCCTCGGCACGCTGGGGCGCCCGCCGTCCTGCCCGATGCGGGCCGGCGCCAACGGGGATGAGGTGTGCGCCCGGGTGTCCGACATCGGCCCTGCCTCCTGGGGGGTGCCTAGGACGACTCGTCGCCGGCGAACGACTGCACCGCGTGACCGCCGAACTCGTTGCGCAGGGCGGCCAGCACCCGATCGGTGAACGAGTCGGGCTCGCGGCGGCTGCGGAAGCGCTGGATGAGGGCCAGGGTGATGACCGGCGCCGGCACGTCGTGGTCGATGGCGTCGAACACCGTCCAGCGCCCCTCGCCCGAGTCGGCCACCCAGCCGCGGATGGAGGCCAGGTCGTTGCCCTCCTTCTCGAAGGCGTTGCCCGCCAGCTCCAGCAGCCAGGAGCGGATCACCGAGCCGTTCTGCCACATGCGGGCGATGGCCGCCAGGTCCAGCTCGTAGTCCGAGTGGTGGAGGATGTCGAAGCCCTCGCCGTAGGCCTGCATGATCCCGTACTCGATCCCGTTGTGGACCATCTTCACGTAGTGGCCGGCCCCCGCTGGTCCGCAGTACAGGTAGCCGCCATCGGGGGCGAGGGTGCGCACCGCCGGCTCGAAGCGCTCGAAGACCTCGCGCTTGCCGCCGATCATGGCGCAGAAGCCGACCTGCAGCCCCCACACCCCGCCGGAGACGCCCATGTCCAGCCATTCGAGGCCGCGCTCCTCCAGCTCGGCGGCCCGCCGGCGCGACTCGTGGAAGTTGGAGTTGCCCGCGTCCACGATCACGTCCCCCGGCGAGAGGATCCCGGCCAGCTGGTCGATCATGTCCTGGGTCGGCTGGCCGGCCGGCACCGAGATGATCACGTACCGCGGTGCGGGGAGCTTCTCGACGATCGTCTCCAGCGGCTCGGCGACCACGATCCCGCCCTGGTTCTCCGGCTCGGCGGCGAGCTCGGTGGCGACCGACTCGGTGCGGTTCCAGGCCACCACCCGGTGGCCCCCGCGGGCCAGGCGGCGTGCCATCCCGGCTCCCATCCGGCCCAGGCCGGCGATCCCGACGTCCATCGTCCGCGTCAGCTCCTCTCTCTGGTCCTTTCAGTATCTGTGGGCGCCGGACCGATGGGTCCCGGTCAGCCGGCCGCGCCGGCCCCCAGCGCCTCTCTTACCATCGCCCCCAGACGGGCGAGCCCGGCCTCGACATCGGCAAGGTGCAGGCGCAGGACCCGCCGCCCCCGTCGCTGCAGGGACTGCAGGTCTCCCAGCGCCTGGGCCGCGATCAGGATCCCGAACGACTCCTGCCAGCCGGGGATGGGCAGGTCCCGCGACGGGTCGGCGGTGATCTGCAGGAAGACGCCCGAGTCCGGCCCGCCCTTGTGCAGCTGCCCGGTGGAGTGCAGGAAGCGCGGCCCGAAGCCCAGGCTGGTGGCCGGCCCCAGCGCGTCGCGCACGGCGGCGCGCAGGTCCTGCAGGGAAGCCTCGATGGCCGGGTCCTTGGGCAGGTAGGCCAGGATGGCGAAGTAGTCGCCGGGCTTGATGCGGGTCAGGAGGGCCCGCAGCGCGCCGTCCACGCTCACCGGCCGGTCGCCGAGGACCGCGGGGTCGGCGTGGGCCGCCAGGCCGTCGTCCACGACCAGCGGCGCCGGCGCCGGCAGCGCCCCGTGGCGGCGGTAGGCCTCCAGCAGCGCGCGGGTGGCGTCCTTGCTCTCCTGCACGTTCGGCTGGTCGAAGGGGTCGATCCCCAGCACCATCCCGGCCGCGGCGGTGGCCACCTCCCAGCGGAAGAACTCGGCGCCGATGTCGTACACATCGTCCAGGACGATGCGTTCCACCGGGTGGCCGGCGTCCTCCAGCTGGGCCGCCAGCGCGGTGATCGGCCCGTCGCCGTCGCCCGGCAGGGTGAGGGTCACGAAGAAGCGGTCGTCGCCGTACTGCACCGCCGCGCCCGGGGGCTCGCCGACCACCGGCACGATCCCCCGTCCCGCCTTGCCGGTGCTCTCGGCGATCAGCTGCTCCGCCCAGTCGCCGAAGGCGGCCAAACGTGGCGAGACCAGGATGGTGAGCTTGTCGCGGCCCGCCAGCGCCGCCTCGCCCAGGGTGACGCCCAGCCGCAGCCCGGGGTTGTCCTCCGGCGCGCGGCGGCAGGCCTCGGCCATGGCGACCGCGCGGTCCAGCAACGTGGCCAGGTCCAGGCCGTGCAGCGCGGCCGGGACCAGCCCGAACACGGACAGCGCCGAGTAGCGTCCGCCCACGTCGGGCGGGGCCTCGATGATGGCCCGGAACTCCTGGGACCGCGCCAGCTCGACCAGGGCCGTGCCCGGGTCGGTGATGGCCACGAAGTCGAGCGCCGGGGCGACGTCGCTCATGGCGGCGTGGAAGGCGTTCGGCTCGGTGGTGGTGCCCGACTTCGAGGAGACGCAGAACAGCGTGCGCGCCCCCTCGGCCCAGGAACGGAAGCCGCGGACCGCGTCGGGGTGAGTGGAGTCCAGGATGCGCAGCTCAAGGCCGCCCGATCCCTCGGGCGCCGCGCCCAGCGGCCCGCCGAAGGCCCGGCTGAACAGCTCAGGCGCCAGGCTGGAGCCGCCCATGCCGAGCACCGCGGCGCGGGTGTAGCCGTCGGCGCGGACGTCGCGGGCCAGGTGCTGCAGCTCGGTCACCCGCCCGCGCATGTCGTGCGGCAGGGTCAGCCAGCCCAGCCAACGGGCGACCTCCTCCGGGGCCTTGCCGGAGGCGGCCCACAGCGAACCGTCCCGCTCCCAGAGCCGCTCCGCGACCCGCTCCCCGCGCCAGACGGCGAGCCGTGCCGCGATGGCCGAGTCGAGCGGGCGGGAGCTCATGCCGGGGCGAGCGCCTTGCGCTGGGCCTCGATGGCCTCCAGCAGCTCGTCGAACGACGTGGCGAAGGCGGCCACGCCCTCGGTGATCAGCTCGTCGGTGACGGTCTTCATGCTGATCCCCTGCTCCTCGATGCGGGCGATGACCCCGCGCGCCGCCTGCGGATCGCCGTCCAGCGTCCGTTCCACCCGGCCGTGGTCCAGGAAGGCCCGGATCGTCTCCATCGGCATGGTGTTGACCGTGTCCGGGCCGATGAGCTCCTCGACGTACAGCACGTCGCGGTAGGCCGGGTTCTTGGTCGAGGTGCTGGCCCACAGGCAACGCTGCACGCGGGCGCCCGCGGCACGCAGGTCGGCGAACTCGCTGCCGCCGAAGATCTCGTTGTAGGCCTGGTAGGCCAGCTTGGCGTTGGCGATGGCGGCCTTGCCGCGCAGCTCGAGGGCCGCACCGGACCCGACGGCCTCCAGCGCCTTGTCGACCTTGGTGTCCACCCGGCTGACGAAGAAGCTGGCGACCGATGCCACCCGGTCGATGGGCTCGCCGCGCTCGAGGCGCCTGCGCAGCCCCGTGATGTAGGCGCGCGCCACGTCGCGGTAGACGTCCACGCTGAACATCAGCGTGATGTTGACGTTGATCCCCTCGGTGATGGCCGCCTCGATGGCCGGCAGGCCGGCCGGGGTGGCCGGGATCTTGACGAAGGCGTTGGGCCGGTTGACCCGGCCGAACAGGTAGCGCGCCCGCTCCAGGGTGCGCTCCGTGTCGTTGGCGAGGTCCGGCTCGACCTCGATGGAGACGAAGCCATCGGTCCCGTCCGACTCGTCGTACACGCCGCGCAGCACGTCGGCGGCGTCGCTGACGTCGGAGACGGCGATCTCCTCGTAGATGGTGCGGTTGTCGTCCCCGGCCTCGATCTCGCGCCGGATCAGCTCGTCGTACTGCCCGCTGGCCACCGCCTTGGCGAAGATGGTCGGGTTGCTGGTCAGCCCCCGGATCCCGTCGCGGACCAGCTCGGTCAGCCGGCCGGAGGTGATCAGGTCACGGTCGATGAAGTCGATCCAGGGGCTCTGGCCCTGCTCGGCGTGGAGTCGCTGCAGGGCATTCATCTCGGTCACGTGGCTCTCCTCGGTCGTTCAGGTGCGGGCCGTGGCCCGCGAGCGGACCAGCTCACGAGCCGCGTCCGCGATGTGCTTGGCGTCGATCCCGGCGGCGGCCAGCTGCTCGGCCGGCTTGGCGGAGCCGGGCATGATGCGGACGGCCAGCTTCCGCACCGGCGTGGCCGTGCCGGCCTCGGCCAGCGCGTCGAGCACGGCGTCGCCCAGCCCGCCCTCGGGGTAGTGATCCTCGACGGTGACGATGGCCTGCGTCTCGCGGGCCGCGGCCCGCAGCGTGTCGGCGTCCACCGGCTTGATCGAGTACAGGTCGATGACCCGCGCGTTGATTCCCTCGGCGGCCAGCTCGTCGGCCGCCTTCAGCGCCTCGTGGAGGGTGATCCCGGCGCCGACCAGGGTGACCGCGTCCGCATCGGTCCGGCGCACCACGCGGCTGCCGCCGATCGGGAAGGACTCTCCCGGCTGGTAGATGACGGGCGCTTTCTCGCGGGTGGTGCGCATGAAGACGATGCCGGGCCGATCGGCCATCTGCGCCAGCAGGTCGGTCGTCTGGTTCGCGTCGGACGGGTAGAGCACCGTGCTGCCGTGCACGGCCCGCAGCATGGCCAGGTCCTCCAGGGCCATCTGGGACGGCCCGTCCTCGCCGATGCTGACCCCGGCGTGCGAACCGGCCAGCACGATGTCGGCCCGGCTGATGGCGGCCATGCGGATGAAGTCGTAGGCCCGGCTCAGGAAGGCGGCGAAGGTGGCGGCGAACGGACGCCAACCGCGGACCTGGAAGCCGACCGCGTAGCTGACCATCATCTGTTCGGCGATGTAGGCCTGCACGAAGCGATCGGGGATCTCCGCGGCAAACAGCTCCGAGTAGGTGGAGTTGCCGACCTCGCCGTCCAGGGCGATCACGTCGCCGCGCGCGCGACCCAGCGCCAGCAGCGCGTCGCCGTACGCCTTGCGGGTGGCCTCCTGCGTTCCGGGCTCGTAGGCCGGCAGCTCCAGCGTGCCCTTCGTCTCGAAGACGTGCGGCCGCCCGGTCGACTCCGGCCTGGCGACGTCGATCGTCAGGCTGCGGATGCCACCCAGCTCGGCGATGGCGGCCTCGGCATCGGGCACCGGCTTGCCGTGCGCCCCGTTCTGGTTGGCGACCGCGGACACGCCGTGGCCCTTCTCGGTGCGGGCGATGATGACCGTGGGCCTGCCCATCGTCTCGCGGGCCTCGGCGTAGGCGCGGTCGATGGCCTCGACGTCGTGCCCGTCGATCTGGATCGTGTGCCAGCCGAAGGCCTGCGCCCGGCGCGCGTAGGCGTCCAGGTCCCAGCCGTGCATCGTCTCGCCGGTCTGGCCGAGACGGTTCACGTCGATGATCGCCGTCAGGTTGTCCAAACCGTGGAAGCCGGCCGCCTCGAAGGCCTCCCAGATCGAGCCCTCGGCCATCTCCGAGTCGCCGGTCAGGCACCAGACGCGGTACGGCAGGCGGTCGAAGTGCCTGCCGGCATACGCCACGCCCACGGCGATGGGCAGCCCCTGGCCCAGCGAGCCGGTGGCCACGTCGACCCAGGGGAGGACCGGCGTGGGATGGCCCTCCACCCGGCTGCCGAGCCGCCGGAAGGTCAGCATCTCCTCGTCGGTGATGGCCCCGGCCGCCTTGAACATGGCGTACAGCAGCGGCGAGGCGTGGCCCTTGGAGAAGATCAGGTGGTCGTTGTTCGGGTCGTCGGGCGCGGCGAAGTCGTAGCGCAGGTGGCGGGCCATGAGCACCGCCATGAGGTCCGCGGCGGACATGCTCGAGGTGGGGTGCCCGGACCCCGCGGCCGAGCTGGATCGGATCGAATCGACGCGGAGCTGCTGCCCGAGCTCACGCCACTGCTCGAGGTCGGTCATACGGTCACGCGTTCCCGCAAGTTCTCTGCCCATGAATCGTCAGGCGACCATGATACGAGCCCTGCGTCCGCCTGCCCGTCCGGCGGCCCGCCGCTGCGGGCCAGCCGTTCGACCAGGCGCGCAACAGCGGGCGCAACCACGCCGCAACGACGAAGGCGGCGCCCCGGATGAACCGGAGCGCCGCCTGAGGCGCGGTGTTCTGCGGAGCGTGGCCCTAGCCGCGCACCAGCCGGAAGCAGTCGCTGCAGTAGACCGGGCGCGCGCCGGTGGGCCGGAAGGGCACCTGGGTGTCCTTGCCGCACCGGGCGCAGACCGCCTCGAACATCTCGCGCGGGCCGCGGCTGTAGCCGCCCGCCCCGTATCCGCCGCCGGTGCCGTAGGCTGCTCCGCCGCCGGCGGAGCGGCGCTGAGCCCGGCACGAGGGACAGCGCTTGGGCGCAGAGGTGAACCCCTTCTGCGCGAAGAACTCCTGCTCGGACGCGGAGAAGACGAAGTCGATCCCGCAGTCGGCGCAGGTGATCACCTGATCGGTGTAGGCCACGGAGGACCCCTCCTGAGAATGTGGATACCGGCTCGGTTCCGCCTCGGGGGTCGACGCCGGTCACGGGTCTTGCCGCTACCCCGTGAGCCGACGGCCGAGGACGTGCTGGGAGGGGTGTGCAATCGGGTGCTGGCGCCGCTCCTTCCGCGGCCCGACCGCGCGAGTATACGCGCCGCCCCCGCCGGCGCAAGCGGGCTGGCCATCCCGACCCAGCGGGGCAGGCATCGAGCCGATGCCCGCCCGCGACGGGCGGTCCTACTCCTTCCTGGCCCGACCCCTGGCGGGTGAGGTTGCCGGCCCGGCCGGCGCGGTCGAGCCCCCGCCGCCGGCGGCACCACCGCCATCGGCGCTCTGGCCGAGGAAGGCGCTGATGAGGTCCATCGGCAGGGGGAAGATGATCGTCCGGCTCTGGTCGGAGCTGATGTCGGACAGGGTCTGCAGGTAGCGGAGCTGGAGGGCGCTGGGCGCCGAGTTGATGATGGTGGCGGCCTCCGCGAGCTGCTCGGCGGCCAGGTACTCGCCCTCGGCGTGGATGACCTTGGCGCGCTTGTCGCGCTCGGCCTCCGCCTGGCGGGCCATGGCGCGCTGCATGGTCTGCGGCAGCTCGACGTCCTTGACCTCCACGATGCTGACCTTCACGCCCCACGGCTCGGTCTGCTCATCGATGATCTGCTGCAGCCGGGCATTGATGTCCTCGCGCTTGGCCAGCAGCTCGTCGAGCTCGGACTGGCCGAGCACTGAGCGCATGGTGGTCTGCGCGATCTGGGTGGTGGCCAGCAGGTAGTTCTCGATGCGCACCACCGCCGCCTCGGGGTCGACCACCCGGAAATAGCAGACCGCGTTGACCCGCACCGTGACGTTGTCGCGGGTGATGGCCTCCTGGCTGGGGATGTCCAGGGTGACCGTGCGCAGGTCGACCTTCACCATCCGGTCGACGATGGGGATGATGAAGAACAGGCCGGGGCCCTTGGCCCCCAGCAGCCGACCGAGGCGGAAGATGACGCCCCGCTCGTACTCCTGAACGACCTTGACCGCGGCGCCAACGATCCAGGCCACGGCCACCACGGCCACGACGAGGATCGGCAGGATCTGGAGCAGGTCTTCCACCTAGGTACCCTCCTCGACTTCTTCCACCAGCAGATGCAGACCCTCGCGGCCGACCACGCGCACCGTGGTGCCCGGCGTGAGCTCACCCTCGCCCGAGGCCGGACGCGCCGACCACAGCTCGCCGGCCACGTGGACGGCTTCGGGCGTCCGGACCGATGCCTCCCGGCCCACCAGGTCCTCCCCGCCGATGTAGGCGGGCCGATGCCGCGCGCGCATCACCGCCTGCAGCGCGAAAACCACGAACCCCACCAGCACCAGGGTGATGCCGATGATCAGCGGCCGGCTCACCTCCAGCAGTGGCGCGCGCGTGTCGTCGATCAGGATGAAGGCGCCGAGCACGAAGGCGATCCCGCCCCCGATGCCCAGGATCCCGCCGGAGGCCACCCAGATCTCCGCCCCGAGCAACGCGAGACCCAGCAGCAGGAGGGCCAGCCCGGCGTAGTTGATCGGCAGCGTCCCGAGGCTGAACAGGCCCAGGATCAGCGAGATGGCGCCGAAGATGCCCGGGAAGAAGGTGCCCGGGTTGGCCAGCTCGAAGTACAGGCCGATGGAGCCGATGGACAGCAGCAGCACCGCCACGTTCGGGTTGGCGAGCACCATCAGGAGCTCCTCGAACGGCGACATGTCGCGCTCGACCACGGCCGCGTCCGCCGTCTCCAGAATGACGACGCTCCCGTCGCCGAGGGTCACCCGGCGCCCGTCGATCTCCTGCAGCAGCTGCGCGCGGTCGGCGGCCACCAGGTCGACCACGTCGCGCTCGACGGCCTCCGCGGCGCCGATCACGTCGGCGTCCACCACGGCGTCCTCGGCCCAGTCGGCGTTGCGGTCGCGCGCCTCGGCCAGCTGGCGCGCGTACTCAACCGTGTCGGCGATGACCTTGTTGCGCAGGTCCTCGGGGATGTCGGCGCCGCCGCTGCTGATCGGGGTGGCGGCTCCCATCCGCGTACTGGGCGCCATGGCGGCGACATGCGCGGCCATGGTCACGAACACGCCGGCCGAGGCGGCGCGCGTGCCGGGCGGGGTGACGTAGCTGATGACCGGCACCTGCGCCCCGAGCATGGCGGTGGTGATGTCCTGGGTGGCGTCCAGCAGGCCGCCGGGGGTGTTGATCTCGATGAGGACCGCGGCCGCGCCCTCCACGGCCGCCTCGTCCAGCTGGCGGATCAGGTAGCGGGCCGAGACCGGGTTGATGTCACGGTCCAGCGTGACGACGTGAACGTCGCCGGCCCCGCCGCGCGCCGGCTCGGCGAGCAGCAGGATCAGGCCCAGGAGCGCGACCAGGGCATGGGCCGCGCGGCGCATCAGGCGATCTCGGCGCCCGCCGCCGCCGCCTCCTGGAGCCGTCGTTCGCCGTCCCCCGGCTGGAGGTCCACCGCGCGGCACAGGTCGGTGAGGACGGTGGCCCGGTAGCCCAGCCGCTGCGCGTCGATGACCGTGGAGCCCACGCAGTAGTCGGTGGCCAGGCCACAGACCACCACCGAGCGGATGCCGTGCTCGCGCAACAGGCCGTCCAGCGGCGTCTTGGTCTGCTCGCCCGTCACCGGGTCGCGCATCATGAAGCCCGAGTAGCCGTCCTCGCCGTTGGTGCCCTTGCGGATCGTCTCGCCGACCACCACCAGCTTCGGATGGAACTCCGCGCCCCAGGTGTTCATCACGCAGTGCACCGGCCAGATGCCACCGTCCTTGGCGAAGTGCGGCGTGCTCTCCGGGTGCCAGTCCTGGGTGTAGACCACCAGCGCCCCGGCCGCGACCGCGCGCTGGACCTCGTCGTTGATGCGCGGCACCAGCTCCTCGCCCCCGCGCACGTAGAGGCTCCCCTCCGGGTGGGCGAAGTCGTTCTGCACGTCCACCACCAGCAGGGCGGTGGTGGGGCGGTAGTCAACCATGGCGGATTGATCATACGAAGGATCGGCGAAACGCACCTGCCGAGCCCCTGGCCGCTCCCACCCGGTGCCGGGCTCCTTGGCCGCGTGCGCCGCGGCGGGGTAGCATGGCGGCGCATGGGTCGATCGCACGGCGCCACCGCTCGCGCGCTCGCCCTCGCGGGACTGGCCGCCATCCTGGCCGGATGCATGCCCGAGCCGGTCACCACCGAAGGGGCGCGAGTCAGCGCGCTGTACGGCATCTTCCTGGCCGCAGCCGCCGTGGTGTTCGTGGTGGTGGCCGGGCTCATCGGCTGGAGCATCGTCCGCTATCGGGCCACCGATGACGACCGCCTGCCGTCGGGCACCCACGAGAACATCCGCCTCGAGCTGCTGTGGTGGGCGCTGCCCACCCTGCTGGTCATCGGCCTCATCATCCTCACCGCCCAGGTGCTGACCGAGGTCGACCGCCGCACCGAGGACCCGGACCTGACGGTGAACGTCACCGGCTCCCAGTGGCAGTGGGAGTTCGCCTACCAGGGGACCGACGTGGTGGTCACCGGCCTCCCCGACCAGCCGCCGGTCGTGGTGCTGCCGGTCGGGCGACGGATCGCCTTCAACCTGAGCTCGCCGGACGTCATCCACTCGTTCTGGGTGCCGCAGTTCCTCATCAAGCGCGACGTGCTGCCGGACAAGACCAACCGAATGGAGCTGACCATCGAGGAGGAGGGCACCTACTCCGGTGTCTGCGGCGAGTTCTGCGGCCTGCTCCACCACCGGATGCTGTTCAGCATCGAGGCCGTGCCGGCCGATGCGTTCGACCGCTGGCTGGCGGCCGGCGGGGAGGGCGCACCGTGAGCACCGTGGTTCACGCGCCGGGGCGGTCCGCGTTCGTCGACTACCTGACCACGGTCGATCACAAGCGGATCGGGATCATGTACCTGGTGACCGCCATGGGCTTCCTGGTGGTGGGCGGGGTCCTGGCCCTGGTCATGCGCCTGGAACTGGCGGCGCCCGGGCTGCAGGTGGTCGACGAGGCGACCTACAACCAGCTGTTCACCATGCACGGCACCGGGATGATCTTCTTCAGCATCGTCCCCCTGGCCATCGGCTTCGCCAACTACCTGCTGCCGCTGCAGATCGGCGCGCCGGACGTCGCCTTCCCGCGCCTCAACGCGCTGACCTACTGGCTCTTCCTGCTGGGCGGGCTGGTGGCCTTCTCGGGCTTCGCCACCGCCGGCGGCGCGGCGGCCTTCGGCTGGTACGGCTACCCGCCGCTCTCGACGCAGACCTACTCGCCGGGTGCCGGTGGCGACCTGTGGGTGATGGGCCTCATCCTGTCGGGCACCTCCGGGATCCTGGGCGCGGTGAACTTCATCGCCACCCTCTTCACCCTGCGCGCCCCCGGCATGACCATGTTCCGGGTGCCGATCTTCACCTGGAACATCCTGGTCACCTCGCTGCTGATCATCCTCACCTTCCCGGTGCTGACGGCGGCGCTGGTCATGCTCTTCATCGAGCGCACCACCGGTGCGACCTTCTTCGACCCGGCCGCCGGTGGCAGCTCCATCCTGTGGCAACACCTGTTCTGGTTCTTCGGCCACCCCGAGGTCTACATCATGGCCCTGCCCTTCTTCGGGGTGGTCAGCGAGGTGGTGCCGGTCTTCAGCGGCAAGCGCATCTTCGGCTACCGGGCGCTGGTGTTCGCCACCATCCTGATCGGCGCCTACAGCTTCAGCGTGTGGGCCCACCACATGTTCACCACCGGCGCGGTGAGCAACCTCTTCTTCGCCATCATGAGCTTCCTGATCGCCATCCCCACCGGCGTGAAGTTCTTCACCTGGATCGCGACCATGTGGCGCGGCCGCATCCGGTTCGACACGCCGATGCTGTTCGTCATCGGCTTCCTCTTCCAGTTCCTGATGGGCGGCATCACCGGCGTGATCCTGGCCTCGCCGCCGCTCGACTACCAGGTGCATGACAGCTACTTCGTGGTGGCCCACATGCACTACGTGCTGTTCGGCGGCTCGGCCTTCGCCGCCTTCGCGGCCTTCTACTTCTGGATTCCCAAGATGAGCGGTCGCCTGCTGGACGAGCGGTGGGGCAAGGCCCACTTCTGGCTGCTGATGCTGGGCTTCAACCTGACCTTCTTCCCGCAGCACTTCCTGGGGGCCGAGGGCATGGCCCGGCGCATCGCCGACTACGCGAACGCCGACTGGATGCCGCTCAACGTGCTGAGCACGGTTGGCGCCTTCGTGATCGCCGGCGCCACCCTGCTGTTCGTGGTCAACGTGGTGCGCTCGGTGTGGATGGGCCGCGGAGCGCCGGCCGGCGACGACCCGTGGGGGGGCTACTCGCTGGAGTGGTACACCTCCAGCCCGCCGCCGCACCACAACTTCAGCGCGCTGCCGCCCATCCGCTCGGAGCGCCCGACGTACGACGCCCGGGTGGCGGCGCGGGCGGCACCCGCGGACGGCTCGCGAGGGACCGATGGCTGAGGAGCTGCGCTTCTTCCTGCGCACCGCGCTGTACGCCGCGGCCATCGCCGTCATCTACTGGTTCGCCAGCCACGACCCGGTGACCGGCGGCTACGACTGGGCCGGCACCACGGTCCTGGCCGCCGCGGCGCTGGCCACCGGCGCCATCGTGGCCGTGGCGGGGGCGTTCGCACGACGCGCCCTCCACGGGGAGGGCGGCACGGTGCTGGAGACGGCCGTGCATTGGATCGGCCTGACCGACCCGGGCGGCGCGGCCGACGATCAGCCGCTGTCCGTTGGTTTGGACCCGCTGCCGCGCAGCTCGAGCTGGCCCGTGCTGGCCGGGCTGGCGGCCACCCTGGTCGCCCTGGGCCTGGTGTTCGGCCCCTGGCTGCTGTTGCCGGGCGTGGCCCTGCTGGCGCTCAGCATCTGGGGCTGGGTCACCCAGCTCCGCGGCTAGACGACGCGCCGGGCGTCAGACGGAGATCGGCGCCACCGGCGCCTCGGCCTCGCCCCGGCCTTCGCCCCCCGGCTCCCCTTCGGCCGGCACCTCGCCGACGTGGTGCCGCAGCGGCAGCTCGGGCACCAGCACCACGACCACCGCGCAGGCCACGATCGCGGCCACCACGCCCAGCCACATGGCGTGGGCCACCGCGATGCTGAACGCCTCGTGGATGGCGCTCACGATCTGCCCGATGTAGGGCTCCACCAGCGGCCGGACCGTGGCCGGCACGTTGTCCAGGATGGCCCGCCCCAGGTCCACGCCCACGGCGGTGGCGTCGCTACCGCCCAGGTCGCTGACCCGGCTGAAGCCGTCGACGATCGGCTGCGGCACGCCGGACGCGGTGAGCTGGCGCGGGATCTCGGAGGTCAGCGAGGTGCCGAAGATGGTCCCCGCGATGGCGAGGCCGATGGAGCCGCCCACCTGGCGGAAGAAGGTCAGCGCGCTGGTGGCCACACCCATCATCCGGAACGGCACCGCGTTCTGGACCACGATGGTGAAGACGGCCATGGTCGGCCCGATGCCGATGCCCATGATCGCCATCCACAGCCAGAGCTGGCCGATGTCGGTCGAGGCCCGCAGGCCGGTCACCAGGAACAGGCCCACGCCGGCCACCAGCAGCGCGCCGGCCATCAGCCACTTGTAGCGGCCGGTGCGGGCCACGATCTGCCCCGACGCGATCGAGCTGAAGATCAGGCCGGCGAGCATCGGCAGCATCTGGTAGCCCGACTCGGTGGCCGAGGAGCCCAGCACGAACTGGAACCAGCGCGGGATGAAGATGATCCCGCCGAAGAAGCCGAAGCTGATCAGGCCGGCGGCCAGCATGCTGGCGGCGAAGGTCCGGTTGCGGAACAGCTCGAGGTGGATGAGCGGGTCCACCGCCCGCGACTCGACCCACACGAAGACCCCGGTCAGCAGCAGCGACAGGGTGATCAGCCCGCCGACGGAGGGATCGGTCCAGTCCGCGCTCTGCGCGTTGGTCAGGCCGATGAGCAGCGGCACCACGGCCGCGCTGAAGGTGAGCGCCCCGGCGTAGTCGATCGAGACCACGCGCTCCGGGTGTCGGATCGGCGGCAGCAGGCGCCAGATGACGGTGAGGGCCACCAGGCCGATCGGGAGGTTGACGTAGAAGACCCAGTGCCAGCTGATGGCGTCGGTCAGGAAGCCCCCCAGCGCGGGACCGATGAGCATGGCCACCCCGAAGACGGCGCCGAACAGGCCCTGGTAGCGCCCGCGCTCGCGGGGGCTGAACAGGTCGCCGATGACGGCCAGGCTGATCGGGAACAGCGCCCCGGCGCCCAGTCCCTGGATGCCGCGGAAGACGACCAGCTGCCACATCTCCTGGGCCAGGCCGCACAGCGCGGAGCCGAACAGGAACAGGCCGATGCCGATCATCAGCAGCGGCCGTCGTCCGAACAGGTCGGAGAGCTTGCCGTATAGCGGGCCGGTGACGGTGGCGGCCAGCAGGTAGATGGTGACCACCCAGGTGTAGAGCTCGTTGCCGCGCAGGTCGGTCAGGATCACCGGCAGCGCGGTGCCCACGATGGTCTGGTCCAGGGCCGACAGGAACAGGCCCAGCAGCACGGCGCCGAGGATCTCCATCCGGGCCCGGTGGTCGATGGCCACCACGGCCCCGTTGGCGCCCGCCGGCCCGCTCATCGGGCGTCCTCCTCGGCAGCCAGCCGCTCGAACGCGCGGCGCAGGTCGCCGAAGGCGGCCAGCAACCGGGCCCGCTGCCCCTCGTCCAGGAAGGCCAGCGCCGCGGCCAGCCGCTCGCGGCGCAGGGCGTGCAGCTCGGAGAGGAGGGCTGCGCCAGCCTCGGTCAGGGTCACCAGCACCACGCGGCGATCGCCCTCGTCGCGGACGCGCTCCACCAGGCCGCGGTCCTCCATGCGATCGACGAGGCCGGTGACGGTGGGCAGCTCGGTCCCCAGGATGCCGGCCACCGCGCTCATGGCCATGGGCCCGTTGCGCTCGAGCAGGCCCATGAGGTGGAGGTGGGCCATGCTGATGCCGCGCTCGTGGCAGTGGGCGGCGAAGCGGGCGCGCTCGTCGGCCAGCCACGGACGGAGGGCGGCGAGGAGCTCTTCGACCGCGCGCGCGGCGGGCCGCGGATTGGTTCGTATCACCCTAAGTATATACCACGGGACGGGGGTTGGCCGCAAACGACCCTGCTCCGAACGGTCCCAAGTTCACATGACACGCGCACGACGGCGCAGAGGGGCCGTCCGCAGGGTCGCCATGCACGCCAGGTGTGCGTTGTGCACCCCCGGCGGCCCGTCTTCGCGGCCAATGGTCACCTGGCGTGCATCGCGACGCTTCGCGCGGTGGCCGGCGGCCGGCGTCCAGGGTACGCGCCGTGGTAGCTCCTCAGCCGACCTGGTTGCCGTGCGGGATGCGCTCAACGGGCTGGCCTCACCGGCCTGGGCCCTGCTCGACCTCCTCGAAGCCCCCGGTCGCGGTGCGCCGCAGGCGCACGGGCCGGCGCGGATCGGCGACATCGGTCCGGCGCTGGAGCTCCCTGCAGATCCGGTAGGTGACGGCGAACCCGGCCAGCGGGACCACAAAGAAGCCGATGCGCAGCAGCTCGGTGGTCGTCTCCACCGGCACGTTGAGCACCAGCGCCGCCACGTCGTTGCCGCCGGCCACGGTCAGCACCACGAAGACGAGCAGTCCGGCCACGCCGATGCTGGTGCGCAGGGCGTTGTCCCGCGGCCGCTCCAGGATGTGGTGCTCGTCGTGGTCCCCGGTCAGCCGCGGCTCGATGAACGGCCACAGGGTCATGATCGCGAAGGCGATACCCGGGATGACGATGGCCGGGACGAACACGGTCGGGATGGTGATGCCCAGGACGGTGAACTCCACCGGCGGAAAGAGGCGCAGGGCGCCGTCCAGCCAGCCGACGTACCAGTCCGGCTGGGCCGGGGCGCTGACCGTGTTCGGGTCGAAGGGGCCGTAGGTCCAGATCGGGTTGATCTGCACCACCCCACCCATGAAGGCCAGCACCGCCGAGGTCAGGAGCAGCAGGCCGGTGGACTTGAAGACCTGGCTGGGCCAGAAGGGCCGCCCCACCACGTTGCGCTCGGTGGCGCCGGGGACCGCCCACTGGGTGTGCTTCTGCCGCCACAGGATGGCCAGGTGGACGAGCACGCCGCCGATGAGCAGGGCCGGGAAGAGCATGACGTGGAACACGAACAGGCGGCTGATGATGGTCTCGGTCGGGAACTCGCCGCCGAACAGCAGGAAGGCCAGGTAGGGGCCGATGATCGGGATGCCGATGACCGCCGAGTAGATGATCCGCAGCCCGGTGCCCGACAGCAGGTCGTCCGGCAGCGAGTAGCCGGTGATGCCCATGGCCAGGCTCAGCAGCAGCAGGCCGATGCCGACCAGCCAGTTGATCTCGCGCGGACGGCGAAAGGCGCCGGTGAAGAAGACTCGCATGAGGTGCACGGTGATGGCCGCCACGAAGACGAGCGCCGCCCAGTGGTGGATCTGGCGCATCACCAGCCCGGCGCGCACCTCGAACGACAGGTCCAGGACCGATGCGTAGGCGCGCGACACCTCGTGGCCCACCAGTGGCGCATACGATCCCTCGTAGACGACGAGCTCGGCATCCGGGATGTAGAAGAGGGTGAGGAACACCCCGGTCAGGACCAGCACCACCAGGCAGAAGAGCGCCACCTCGCCGAGCAGGAACGACCAGTGGTCCGGGAAGATCTTGCGCAGGCCGGAACGCGCCCAGGAGGCGACGCCCAGGCGCGAGTCGATCCAGTGCAGCATCGGCTCAGCCCTCCCCCGCCGGCTCGGCCGGCTCCTGGTCGTGGGTCAGGTTCCAGAACGACGGCCCGACCGGGGCGGAGAACTCGCCGGCGGCCACCAGGTAGCCCTGGTCGTCGATCTCCAGCGGCAGCTGGGGCAGCGGCCGCGCCGCCGGGCCGAAGACGGGCATCGCCCCGCGCGTGACGTCGAAGGTCGACTGGTGGCAGGGGCAGATCAGCACCCGGTCCTCGGCGCGGTACAACCCGACCGGGCAACCGGCGTGGGTGCACAGCTTGGAGTACGCCACGAAACCGTCCGGCGCCCAGGCCTGCCGCTCCGGGTCGAGCTGCAGGTCGGAAGGGCGCAGGCGGATGAGCATGGTCCCGGAGTCGGGCCGCCCGACGGCGCCCTCGGGGAAGACGGTGGCCACCTGCTCCACGGCCACGTCGGCGGCGCGGATCGGCTCCCCGTCGTCGCCCACCAGGCGCAGGCCGCGGCGCCAGCCGGTCTCGAACAGCTCTCGCTCGGGACGCGGGCCGAGCGAGAAGGCGGGGAGCACCAGCGCGGCCGCCAGCAGCGTCCCGGCGCCGGCCAGCATGCGGACCAGGAAGCGGCGGCGGGTGATGGACTCGAGGTCGAGCGCCTCGCCGACGGCCTCGTGCGTCTCCTCCCCGGAGTAGAGCGGCTCGCGCGGCTCGGTCTCCGGCGGCCCGTGCATGAGGGCGATGGCCCACACCACGATGGCTCCGCCCACCCCGCCGAGCGCCACGGTCAGCAGGATGCCCTCCAATGGAGCGCCGCCGATGCCGGTGAAGTACACGACCCCCAGCGCCAGGGAGGCCAGCATCGAGGCGGCCAGCAGGGCCTGGATCCCGCGTTCGGCGCTCATCGGTCCACCGGCTCCTGCTCGGGTCCCTGCCAGCGCCGTCCGATCAGGTAGACGACCGCCAGCAGGAGGGCCATCCCCAGCACCCAGGCCACGAACCCCTCGGGGACCGGACCGATGCCGCCGATGGACAGCCCGCCCGGGTGCTCCGCTCGCTGCAGGTAGTCGACGTAGGAGGCCACCGCGTCCTGGTCCTGCCGCGAGAACCGGAAGACCGGCATCTGGCCCGGCCCGGTCAGCATCGCCTCGGCGACCTGCACCGGGGTGGCGCGGTCGAGCGGCGGCGCCAGCGCGCCGCCCCCCACCGCCCCGCCGTTCCCGGTGGCGCCGTGGCACGGGGCACAGTTGCCGAAGTACACCTGGGCGCCCCGGGGGACGAGCTCCTCGCTGACGGTGACCTCCGGGATCTCGGGCCCCGGGCCCAGCGAGGCGACGTAGGCGACCAGGGCGTCGATCTGCTCCGCGCTGAAGGCCGGCGGCTTGCGCCGCGCCTGGCTGCCCGGTGGGCCGGCAAAGGGCATCCGCCCGGTGGTCAGCTGGAAGTCGGCCGAGGCGGCGCCCACGCCGACCAGGCTGGGGCCCAGCGACGTGCCCTCGCCCTCCGCGCCGTGGCACGAGGCACACGACTGGAGGTACAGGCGCCGGCCTTCCGGCTCGCCGTTTTGGAGGCGGCCGGTCGTGGTCGCGGGATCGTGCAGAGGCGCTCGGACCTCGCCACTCCCCTGGACCAGCCCTGTGGTCAGCGCCACGAGCGCGGCAAGCCCCAGGGCCGACAGGAGCGGCCAGTGGGTGCGCATCTGCGGCCATCATACCGGCCGCCCTCGAAACGGTCAGCCGGTTGCGTAGAGGCGCCAGACCAGGACCAGCGACACGAGCGCCGCGACGGCCAGGACCCAGGAGCGCGCCCGCTGCGGCGCGTCGGAGGCGAAGGTCAGGGCCAGCGGCACGGCAACCGCCAGGGCCACGCCGTACAGCAGGTGGAGCCCCTCGCCGAACGCGCCGCCGCCGACCATGACCACCAGCCCGATCCCGGCCTGCAGCGCGAATACGGCGGTGGCCACCGGCGCGGCACGGCTCACCCACTGGTGCCCGCGATCGAGCGCTCCGGCCGCCGCCGACAGCAGCAGGAGGCCGCCGGCCGCCACCAGGCTGGCCACGGCACCCAGGGCGTGGAGCTCGGTCACCCGCCGTCCGGGAAGAGGCGGCGCAGGCGCCGGAATGCGGTGGCCGCCGGTCCCCGCCGGCCGCGGAGCCACGCCGGGTCACCGGGTCGAGGCAGGCGTGGCCCCTCCTCCGGCTCGGGGCTGGCCTGAGTGTCGGCCGTCCCTTCGCGGGATGGTGCCTGTGGCGTGTCTGGCCGCTCCCAGACCTCCGGCGGGGCGTACGACGGCGGGCCGGCAGCCGGTTCTGCCGCCTCGACCGGTCGCGGCTCGGGCCTCGCCTCGGGCTGCGCCGGTGCCTGGTCGCTGCCGGCCGAACGTCCCAGGAAGGTCCGGATCGCCTCGACCTCGGACATGTCCCAGCCCTCCTCGTGCGCCAGGCGCACCAGGTCGTCGTCCGACAGGTTCAGCAGCGAGGGCGGTTCATCGGCCCCGCGGTCGGCCTCCTCCCGGGCCTCGCCCTGCGGTGGGGCCGACGGCTCCGGCACCGTCGGGGTGGCCTGGCCGCGCCATCCAGGCGTGGCGATCTCGAGACCGGCCTCCTCGAACTCGTCGCCGAGGATCATGAGCTCCTCCTCGGCAATGGCGGTGGCCGTGGCAACCGCCGAAGGTCGAGACTCGTCGGCCTGGTGAGCCTCCGTCCGCGGAAGGTCCATCCCCACGTCCGGGTTGGGCGGCTGCGCGGGTCGCTCGTCAGATGGCCACCAGTCCTCGCGGCGCTGCTCCATCCCGGCCTGGCCGGGTCCTGGCTCCGGCGCGGGGCCGGCGTCGGCGGCATCGGTGGGATGGGAGACCTCGGCGGCCGGCTCGGGCTCGCCCGGCCGCCTGTCGCCGACCTCGAGCCAGGTGAAGTCGCCGTCGGCGAACCAGTCGGGCTCGACGACGTCGGTGGTGTACGGCGACGCCTCGGCGGCCGGCTCCGGTTCCGGGGTGGGTTCCTCCGGCATCGGCTCGGCGAAGAACTCTCCAGTGACCCGCTCGGTGGCGGCTTCAGCGGCAGCCGGCTGCACCGGCTCGGGCTCCTCGGCGATGACCGGTTCTGGCTCGGCCTCGAGCTCCGTGACCTCCGCGGGCATGGCATCGGTGGGCGTCTCGGCCGGCATCGGCTCGGCCGGCATCGGCTCAACGGGCTCCTCTGGGGCCGAGGGAGCCGGCAGCGGCTCGGGTTGCTCGGCGATGACCGCCCCAGGCTCAGCCTCGAGCTCGAGGGCCTCCTCGTCCACGAGCACGATGGCTGGTACTGCCTCGACGGCCGACGGCGGCACGATCTCCTCCGCCGCGAGCACCTCGACCGACGCGGGCTCGGGCTGCTCTGGCCCGGGTTGGGCAGCCTCTGCGTCGAGTGGCTCAGCGTCTGCGTCGGGCACCTGCGTTTCGGCCTCGGCCGGCTCGACCATCAGCTCGGCGGCAGCCGCCTCGAACTCCGGCGGCGTGGCCGGCGGCTCGGGCGGGGTCATCTGGCGCAGTTCGGCCAGCGCCCGGGCCGCCTCCTCGGCGCCCGGCAGGCCGCTGAGGGTGGGATCCTCCGCGCGCGCCAGGGCCTCGGCGATGCCGCCCAGCACCTGGCGACGGCCGCGAATCCGGTCCCTGCGCAGCGCGGCCCGCCGCGAGACCCCCTTGACGTCCTCAGCACCCGCCTCGGCGGCCTCCGCCTCCACCTCCGCCCCCGGCTCAACGGGCGCTGGCTCCACCGCCTCGGCACGCGGTGCTGGCTCCACCGCCTCGGCACGGGATGCCGGCTCGGCCGCCTGGGACTCGGTGGCTGCGGGCGCCTCGGGTGCCGGCGCGGCCGGAGGCGCAGCCACGGGCGGCGGGGCGGGCGCGGCTGCCGGCTCGGCGGCCTCGTAGTCCGGCATCTCCCAGGCCACGGTCGAGGCCGGGCGAGGAGGCGGCAGGCGCAGGTCGATCCTGGCCTCGAGCATGTCCACCCGGGCGCGCAGCGCGGCCACCTCGCCGCGGGCCTCGCCCAGGGCCAGCAGGGCCTGGCCGTAGCGCTCGGTCAGGTTGCGAAACTCGGTGAGCAGCTCCCGGAACGGGCTCAGCTCGGCCCGTCCCTCTCCCCCGTTCCCGTTGCGCGCCTCGCGGTCCTCGTCGCGATCGCGTGACCGATCGGGGGCGGGCGTGCCGGCCACCGGCTGGGCAGCCGGCTTCAGGAAGACGCGCATGCTGCCGTCCGCCTCGGGCGCTCCCGCCAGCACGCCGCGAGCGATCAGCTCCCAGACACGTGCCTCGGGGATGCCGAGAACGGTGGCCGCATCGTGGACCGAGTAGCCGTCCATTGGGGCCGATAGGGTACCGCTCCTGTCGAGACAAGGCCCGCCCCCCACCGGCCGCGGCCGCGCGTGGTACGGGTTGTGCACACCGCCACGCCCGCCCTCCGCATCGGGTAGCATCGGTCGACCCATGACGACGTCCCTCCGCGTTCCGACCCTGCCCGGCCACGACTTCGCCATCCCCCGCGATCTCGAAGGACTGGGCGAGCTGGCCTACAACCTGTGGTGGAGCTGGACGCCACGTGCCGGCTCGGTGTTCGCCCGCATGGACGCCCAGGCCTGGGCCCGCCACCGCAACCCCATCCCTGTGCTGCGCGCCATGGACGCGGCCCGCTGGGCAGCGCTCCTCGACGACGAGGACTTCGTGGTCGACGCCAGCCGCCTCATCGACGAGTTCACCCGCTACATGGAGAACGGCGCCGACTCGTGGTACCGCGCACAAGCGGATGGCGGCAGGTCCCTCCCCGGACCGATCGCCTACTTCTGCGCCGAGTACGGCATCCACGAGTCGATGCAGATCTACTCCGGGGGACTGGGCGTGCTGGCCGGCGACCACCTGAAGTCGGCCTCGGACGCCGCGCTGCCGTTCATCGGGGTGGGCCTGCTCTACCGGCGTGGCTACTTCCGCCAGCAGATCGACGCCGATGGTCACCAGGAGCACGCGCAACCGGACCTCGACCCGGCGCAGCTGCCCCTGCGTCGCGCGCGTGGCGCGAACGGCGCCCCGCTGCAGGTCAGCGTCGACTTCCCGGGGCGCCAGGTGCACGCCGCCGTGTGGGTCGCCCAGGTCGGCCGCGTGCCGCTCATCCTGCTCGACACCGACATCCCGGCCAACGACGAGGCCGACCGGCCGATCACCCACATCCTCTACGTCCGCGGCCGGGAGATGCGGCTCTGCCAGGAGCTGGTGCTGGGCGTGGGCGGGGTCCGCGCCCTGCGCGGCCTGGAGATCGAGCCGGCGGTGTGGCACCTCAACGAGGGCCACTCGGCCTTCCTGCTGCTGGAGCGCGCGCTGGAGGTGCTGGTCCAGAACCCGGGCATGGCCCCGGCCGAGGCGCTGCGCCGGGTCGGACGCAACTCCGTGTTCACCATCCACACCCCGGTGCCGGCCGGCAACGAGGTCTTCGACCGGTCCCCGGTGACCAAGTACCTCGCCGCCTGGCTGGAGGCCGCCGGCATGCCGGCGGGCGAGCTGCTCGAGCTCGGGCGTGGCCGGACCGATGCGCCGGACGCCGGCTTCGACATGACCGCCTTCGTCCTGCGCCACGCGGCGGACGCCAACGCCGTCAGCCAGCTGCACGGCGGGACCGCCACCGAGACCTGGCGCGAGGTGGCGGGTCACCCGATCCGGGCCATCACCAACGGCGTGCACGTCGCCACCTGGCTGGGCCGGCCGACGCGCCGCCTGTACGAGCGGGCCATCGGCACCTCGCTGGCGGTCGACGTCGCGAGCGAGGAGACCTTCGCCGGGCTGGAGGGACTGGACGACGAGGACCTGTGGGCCGCCCACCAGCAGCAGAAGCGGGAGCTGATCGCCTTCACCGAGCGACGGCTGATGAGCCAGTTCGCGCGCCACGGCGAGTCGCCGGACGCGCTGCGCGCGATCAGCGACGCGCTGGACCCGAACGCCCTGATCATCGGCTTCGCGCGTCGCTTCGCGACCTACAAGCGAGCGGACCTCATCTTCCGCGACGAGGACCGGCTGGCCGCGCTGCTGGGCAACCCGGAGCGCCCGGTGCAGATCGTCATCGCCGGCAAGGCGCACCCCGCCGATCGACCCGGCCAGCAGGTCATCCAGCGCATCTTCCAGCTGTCCCGATCGGAGCGGCTGCAGGGCCGCGTCTTCGTGCTCGAGGACTACGACATGCGGATCGCCCGCTTCCTGGTCTCCGGCGTGGACATCTGGCTCAACAACCCGCGCCGGCCGATGGAGGCCTCGGGCACCTCCGGCATGAAGGCCGCCCTCAACGGGATCCCGAGCCTGAGCATCCTCGACGGCTGGTGGGACGAGGGCTTCAACGGCGAGAACGGCTGGGCCATCGGTTCGCGCACCCATGAGACCGATGACCCCGAGCAGCAGGATGCCGCCGACGCCGATGCCCTGTACCGGCTGCTGGAGACCGAGATCGTGCCCTGCTACTTCGACCGCGACGCGGACGGCCTGCCGCGACGCTGGATCGGCGTGATGCGGGCCGCCGTGCGGTCCTCGATCTGGCAGTTCAGCACCCGCCGTATGCTGGGCGAGTACCTGAACGCCCTGTACCTCCCCAACGTCAGCGCCGCCATGGAGCCCACGCCGGCCTGACGACGCGGCCGTGGCGGCCGCTCGCGTATGCGCCCCACGACTGTATCGGCCACGCAGACGCGCCGATGAGGGCCGGTATACGCCCCACGACTGTATCGGCCACGCAGACGGCCCGATATACGCCTCCCGACTGGAACGGCCAACTTCAGGGCCTCCAGCCTGGCTGGTCCATACGCCCCCGGAATATCCGGGGTCATCTTGGCCGTTACAGTCGCCCCACGTATACCGCCGGCCGAACGTTGGCGGTTTCATACGCTCCACGAATACGCCGCCCGCGGGCGAGGGGTGACAGGCTGCGTAGAATCCGGAGGTGACCGGCACCGTTGGCCCGGCGACCCCCGCCAGTCCGCTGCATCGGGACCTGCTGGCCCTGCTGGAGGCCCTCGAGCGGCTGGAGCACGACCTCTTTGGCGGCCTTTCCGCCGATGCCCGCGAGGCTCACGCCACCGGCAGTTGGTCGGCCCGCGACGTGCGGGCTCACCTGGCCGCCTGGCGCGGGATCGAGGCCCGTCGCCTCCGGGCGTCGCTGCGTGACGGTGCCCCGGCCGACGCCGGCGATCCGGCTCCGGGCGATCCGGTGGACGAGGCGAACGCGCGGCTGCATGCCGAGCGCGCCGGATGGTCGTGGGAGGCGGTGGCGGACGACGCGGACGACAGCCTGCATGCCCTGCGGGAGGCGGTCGCGGCCAGCGAGGTCGACGTCCTGTGCGAGTGCGACGGCACCGTGGCCGGCATCGGCGCCAACGGCGTGAACCATGGGATCGCCCACCTCAGCGACGTCGCCCTGCTGGCCGGCGAGGAGGCTGCGGCCCGGTACGCGGCCTTCTCCCGCGAGGTCGAGGCGATCCTGGTCCGCAACCACCTGCCGCCGCGGGACTCCGGCGTGCTGCTCTACAACCTCGCCTGCCATGCCGGGCTGACGGGTGACGTGGCCGAGGCCCGGCGACTGCTGCACGAGGCGATCTCCCGCAGGCACGAGCTGGCCGACGCCGCGCAGGAGGACCCCGACCTGGCGGCCCTGCGCGCCGCCTCCGATTAGGACCGGTTAGGGCAGGTAGTTCCGCGGGTTCTCCCAGACCCCGTGCACGTTCGTCGCGAAGTGCAGGTGGCAGCCGGTCGAGAAGCCGGTCGATCCCTCGTAGCCGATGATCTGGCCGCTGGTCACGATCTGACCGGGCTGCACCACGACCCGGGTGGTGAGGTGCCAGTACCAGGTCTGGATCCCTCCGCCGTGATCGATGATCACCCCGAAGCCGGTGTCGTACGGGTAGAGCGGCTGGCCCGAGGCGACCACCACGCCGGCCTTGGCCGCCATGATCGGCGTGCCACAGCCGCTGGCCATGTCGATCCCCGCGTGGAAGTGCGGGTACCAGGTGTCGCGGTAGGTGTACGGCGGCTCGAGCTGGAAGTCGGTCGGGCCCCACTCCTGGGTGATCCGCGGCGCGGCCTCCGGCCAGCGGAAGCCTGACGGCGACGGCTGCTGTGCCCGCTTGCGGGCGGCCTCCGCCTCGCGGCGGCGTGCCTCCTCCAGCGCCGCCTGCTCGGCGACCAGGCGGTTGACCAGCTCGGTCTTGGCGGCGAAGGCACGCTCGTTGGCCTCGATCTGGGCGGCCACGTCCTGCTGGGCCTGCAGCGAGGCGTTGAGGGCCGCCTCCTGCTCGGCCCGCTTGCGCTCGGCGGCGGCCTTCAGCTCGGCGGTGCGCTGCTCCAGCGCGCTGAGCTCGGCCTGGCGCGTCTCCAGCACGGCCTCCTCGCGCGACGCCTCGATGCGGGCCAGGCGCAGGGCGTGACGCCCGTCGCGGAGGGTGTCCTCCTTGACGTCCAGCTGCTCGCGGATGGACTCGATCTCATCGGCCAACTGGCGGTCCTGCTGCGAGACGGTCAGCAGGTAGCCCACCTGGTTGGTGGCGGCGTCCAGCGAATCGGCGCTGAGGATGATCTCCAGCAGGCTGGTCTGGCTCTGCTCATACGCCGAGCGCAGGTGGTCCTCCAGGAGCTCCTCGCGGGCGTGCAGCTCGTTGGTCTGGTGCGCGATCTGCGCGGCCACCGCCTTCAGCTGATCGTCGAGGGCGGCGATCTCCGAGCGCAACTCCTCGAGGCGCGCCTTGATCTCGGCCACCTGCTGACGCACCTGGTTCAGCAGGCCGACCACGCGCTCGTACTCGGCAGTGATCTGGGCCAGCTCGGCCTTCGCGATGTCCAGCTGCTGGGCCAGCGTCGCGGAGCGGTTCTTGAGCTCGCTCAGGCGCGCGCGCTGGTCGGCCAGCTGCCGCTCGATGGCGGCGCGCTCGGCCTTTGCCTGTGCGATGGGATCCGCGGCCAGGGCGGGCTCGCGGTGCGTTGTGGTGAGGAGCGTTCCTCCGACCGTCAGCAGGGCCACGAACGTGACGGCCAGATGAGCGCGTCGCCTCATGCGAGGCGGCTCCCGAGCATCTTCAATTCGCCCTGGTCCCCCGTGTGCGTGCTCTGCAGGGGGATGCTACGCAATCGCGAAGGCCCCGTGACGGCATCGAATGTACTACACCGTACTACTCCGGTGCGCCCACCAAGGGTACCCGGGCCATTCAACCGCGGTGCGTCCATGCACCGCGGCCGCGCTCAGCGGCGACGCCGGAGGAAGCGCAGCAGCACCCCGGTCGCCAGGCCTCCCAGCGCCAGGCTCCACCCGGGGAGCCGCCGGCCGCTGGGCACGCGCGGGCCGGCCACCGGGACCGGCACCGGCGGCCGCGAGGGGCGCGGTGTCCCGTCAACCGCCAGCGCGCCGGAGAGCACCTCGTCGTCGACCACGCTGGCGCGCGCCACCTCCGCCCCCAGCAGCACGACCACGCTGGCGAAGTAGAGGAACACGATCAGCGACACCGCCGCCGAGATCGGTCCGAAGGCGGAGTCGTAGTTGGCGACATCCGTCGCGTAGGAGGTGAAGCCGATGCGCAGCAGCGTCCACAGCAGCGTCGCCACCAGCGCCCCGGGCCACACCTCGGCCAGGGTCACCGGCCGGTTGGGAACCAGCCGGTAGAGCGCCAGGAAGGCGGCGAAGATGAGGAGCAGCGGCGCCAGGAAGCCGATGGCCGTCACCGCCAGGCCGCCGTAGGGAATGCGGTCCAGCACCTCGGCCGCCGCGTTCTGCAGGATCCCGGTCACGATGCCGATCAGCACCGAGGCCAGCGCCAGCAGCCCGGTGATGGTCATCAGCAGCAGGCCCAGCAGCTTGTCCTGCACGAAGGGTCGCGGCTCGGCGCTGATGAAGGCGGCATTGATGCCCTTGCTGACCGCTGAGAAGATGCCCAGGGCACCCCAGACCAGGAAGACCAGGCCGATTGCGGTGACCCCGCCCCGGGACTCGATGATGGCATCGATGACCTCGCCGATCGTCGCCGGGTCGAGGGGCGTGGCCTCCACGAGGCGCTCGATGACGAAGTCGCGGGCCTCACCCTGGCCGACGAAGAAGCTGAGCACCACCACGCCCAGCACCAGCAGCTGGAAGAGGGACAGCACGCTGAAGTAGGCCATGGCGCCGGCGTTCTGCAGCGCCTCGTGGCGCAGGAAGCCCAGCGCCGCGCGCCGCCCGATCCGCGTCCAGCGATGGCGCTGCAGCCAGCCATCGATCGCCCGCCCCCCGCGCCTGAGTCGCTCGATCATGACGTCCTGTCGCGTTCGCAACTGCCGTGCCCGGACAGGCTACGCTGAACCGCATGCCGAAGGACACATCGGTCCAGCTGGAGCTCGACGGGTTCGAGGTCAGGGTCACCAACCCGGGCAAGGTCTTCTTCCCGGACGCCGGCATCACCAAGATGGACCTGGTCGAGTACTACCTGGCGGTGGCCGATGGCGCCCTGCGCGGCGTGATGAAGCGGCCGATGGCCCTCAAGCGCTTCGTGGACGGCATCACCGGCGAGGCCTTCTTCCAGAAGCGCGCGCCCCGGTCGGTCCCCGCGTTCGTCTCCACCGTGGAGCTGTCCTTTCCGTCGGGGCGCACCGCCGAGGAGGTGGTCGTCACCAACCGCGCCGCGCTGGCCTGGGTCGTCAACCTGGGCTGTGTCGACCTCAACCCGCACCCGGTGCGGGCCGATGACCTGGCCCACCCCGACGAGCTGCGCGTGGACCTCGACCCCGGCCCCGGCGTACCGTGGGACGACGTGCGCCGGGTGGCCATGGTCGTCCGCGAGGTGCTCGCGGAGCACGGGCTGATCGGCTGGCCGAAGACCTCGGGGTCCCGCGGCATGCACGTCTACGCCCGCGTCGAGCGGCGCTGGGGCTTCACCGAGGTGCGCCGCGCGGCCCTGGCCCTGGCCCGCGAGGTCGAGCGTCGGGCGCCCCAGATCTCCACCTCCAGGTGGTGGAAGGAGGAGCGCCACGGCGTGTTCATCGACTACAACCAGAACGCCAAGGACCGCACCGTGGCCTCCGTGTACTCGGTGCGCCCGGTGCCGAACGCCCAGGTCTCGGCGCCGCTGACCTGGGACGAGGTGCCGGACGCGGAGCCGGGCGACTTCACCCTGCGCAGCATGCCGGAGCGATACGCCCGCCTGGGCGACGTGGGCGCCGGGATCGACGAGGCGGTCGGGTCGCTTGAGGGGCTGCTGGAGCTGTCGGCCCGGGACGAGGCGGCCGGCCTGGGCGACGCCCCCTGGCCACCGCACTACGCCAAGGCGGAGGGCGAGCCGCCGCGGGTCCAGCCCTCGAAGCGACGGATGGCCTGGACGCCCGCCGGCGGGCGGGCCGGCGACCAGCCCCAGCCGATGCCGCCACCCCCTGTGCGGCGCCCCGACGGCTCGGTGCCGCCCACCGGCCGCCGCCGCTCGAGGCACCCACTGGTGGTGGTGGCCCAGGCCAAGGCCAGGGCCGAGGCGCTCGAGGGCCTGGAGCGCTGGAAGGCCCGGCACCCCGAGGCCGCGAAGTACCTGGCCGAGGACGACGTGCTGGTGGACGGCATGCGCGGCCGCTCGTCGCTGTGGTACCGGGTCCGCGTCAACCTGCGCCACGTCCCGGAGTCCGAGCGTCCGCCGGAGGAGCCCCCGGACCCGGACTACGACGTCACCCGGGAGTGGGCCGGCGCAGGACGCGACGGCGGCGAAGGCGCGTGAAGCCAAGCGACGAGGCCGAGCGCGTTCTCAACGACCATCCCGTCGGCCTGGCGATCCATGAGCGCGTCAGGCCGACGAGGAGGTCGCCGGCTGGTTGGCGGAGGCCTACCGGGCCGCGGGCTGAGCCGCCGCCTGTTCGCGTGACGCGCGTTCGTTACGTCGAACGCGGGGCAGAACCGTCCGCCAGTCGCGCCTCCAGGCGTCGCTTCACGGCGGGCCACTCGTCGGAGAGGATCGAGTAGTAGACCGTGTCGCGGACGTGGCCGTCGGGGAGGCGCATGTGCCGCCGCAGCACGCCCTCGCGGACGCCCCCGATGCGCTCGATGGCCCGCTGAGAGCGCTCGTTGCGGAGATCGGTCTTCAACGCGACCCGCGTGGCGCCCAGCCCCTCGAAGGCGTAGGTCAGCTGCAGGAGCTTGGCCTCGGTGTTGATGGCGGTCCGCTGGTGCGAGGGCGCGATCCAGGTCCAGCCGATCTCCACCCGCCCGTGGTACGGGTCGATGTCGCCGAAGCGGGTCGAGCCCACGGCCCGACCGGTCGCGGCGTCCACCGTTGCCCAGGTCACGAACTCGGGGCGCAGCGCATCGGCCAGGTAGCCGGGCCAGGCCGACGCGCCGTTCCACAGCTCGCTGACCGTGTAGCGGAACGTCTCGGGGTCCTGGGCCGCGGCGGCCAGCAGGTCGTCCCGGTGGCGCTCCTCGATCGGCTCCAGCCGCACGTGCCGGCCGGCGAGGGTCACCCGCTCGGGTGCGCGCATCGGTCCACGTCAGTCGGGCCCGGTCAGCGGGCGGCCGCGGAGATGGCGGCCTCCACCCAGCCCGGGATCTCACGGCGCAGGGTGGCCAGCGGGAGCGAGCCGTGGCCGAGCACCTCGTCATGGAAGGTGCGCAGGTCGAACCGGTCGCCCAGCCTCTCCGACACCTCGCGGCGCGCCCGCTCGATCTCGCGCTGGCCAATCTTGTAGGCCAGGGCCTGGCCCGGCCAGATCGTGTAGCGGTCCACCTCGATCTCGGCGTCCACCGGCGGCAGCGTGCCGCGTTGGTGCATGAACTCGATCGCCCGCTCGCGCGACCAGCCCAGGGCGTGCAGGCCGGAGTCCACCACCAGGCGGGCGGCGCGGAAGGCCTGGGCGTCAAGCATGCCGAGGCGCTCCCGGTCGTCCTGGTAGAGGCCCATCTCGTCGGCCAGCCGCTCGGTGTACAGGCCCCAACCCTCGACGTAGGCCACGCCGGCCATCCGTCCGCCGAGCACCCGGAAGCGCGGCAGGCCCGTGAGCTCCATCTCGATCCCGATCTGGAAGTGGTGCCCGGGCGTCGCCTCGTGGAAGGTGATGGCCGCGATCTTGTGGAGCTGACGCTCCTCCGGCTTGTAGGTGTTGATGTAGTACTGGCCCTGCCGCTTGCCGTCGATCGACGGCTGCATGTAGAAGGCCGGCGGCGTCTCGCGCTCGCGGTACTCCTCGACCGGCAGCACCACGCAGTTGGCCGATGGCAGACGCCCGAAGTAGCGCGGCGCCGCCGCGTACGCGCGCTCGGTCTGGTCGACCGCCATCTGCACGATCTGCTCGCGCGAATCGGCATGGTTGGCCGGATCGGTGCGCAGCGCCTCCTTCAGCGCGTGGCGGTCCGGGTGGCCGAGGCGCCGCGCGATCTCGTCCATCTCGGCCTCGATGTGGTCCAGGTCCTCCAGCCCGAAGGCGTGCACCTCCTCGGCGGTGGCGCTGACCGTGGTCTGCAGCCGGATGCTGAGCCGATACGCCTCCTGCCCGTCCGGGGTGGCCGACAGGCCGGGCTCGCTGCGGGTGGCGGGCAGGTACTCATCGGCCAGGAAGTCGCGCAGCCGCTGGAGGGCGGGCTTGACCTGCGCGTCCACGGCACCGGCCACCGCGGCGCGCGCCTCGTCATCCGCGACCTGCGCCAGGGTCACGGCCGGGAAGTGCTCGGTGGGCGTGGCCACCAGCCGCTCGATCTGCTGGATCTGCTTCTGGGTGGGGATGCGCGCCGCGGTGCGCCCGTCCGCCATCCCCTCCCGCAGGGTCTCGACGTACTGGCCGATGGCGGTCGGGTACCGGCGGAACCGGGTGAGGAGCTTCTCCAGGCCCTCGGGAGCCTCGGCGATCTGGTACTGCGCCACCATGACCGGCATCAGCTGCACGCCGGAGATGTGGTTCACGGCCAGCTGGTACAGCTTGCGGTCCAGCGCCTCCAGCTGGTTGCGGGCCACCAGCATGAGCATGTCGCGGGTGATCACCTGCTCCACGCCGAGCTGCGACGGGTCGATCGCCTCCGCCTGGGCCAGCGTCTCGCGGTAGGCGGCCGCCTCCGCCGCGCGGCCGTCGGGACCCAGGTCCGGGAGGCGGTCATCGTAGCGGTCGTCACCCAGGATGGTGGCGAAGATGGGGTCGCGCTCCAGCACGCCCTCGAAGAAGCGGTCGGCGATCTCGTTGAGCGCGGCGTTGGGATCAGGATGGCCGGGATGTTCGGACACGGACGTTTCGGTCCTCCTCGACGGGTGCTCGCTGAGGTGCCGAGTGTAGCGAGTGGCCGGCGGCTCGCCCGGAAGCCGTGCCCCGGCCGGACGCCCGTGTTCGGCCGACGGTCAGCCAGTCCCGAACAGGTCGGCCAGCAGCGCGGCCGGCGTCTCCTCCAGCTGGTCGTAGCGGCAGTCGGCGGGCGACCTGTCCGGCCGCCAGCGCAGGAAGGTGGCGGCGTGCCGGAAGCGGTCGCCCTGCAGGTGGTCGAAGGCCACCTCGCACACCAGCTCGGGGCGCAGCGGCTCCCAGGACAGGTCCTTGCCGCGGTTCCAGCGCGAGGTGGCGCCCGGCATCCGCCGCCCCTCCCAGGCGGCCTCCGCCTCCTTCCACTCGCGCCACGGATGGCCGTCGAGCGCATTGGTCCGATACGGCTCCAGGAGCTCGACCAGCTCCGCCCGCTTCGCGGTGGTGAAGGAGGACGTGACGCCCACGTGCTGCAGCTGGCCGGCGTCGTTCCACAGGCCGAGCAGCAGCGACCCGACCAGCGTCCCGGGCCCGTTCTTGTGCCAGCGGAAGCCGGCCACCACGCAGTCGGCGGTGCGCAGGTGCTTGACCTTGGCCATCTCGCGCTTCCCCGGCCGGTAGGGCAGGTCGTGGCGCTTGGCGATGACCCCGTCCAGGCCGGCGCCCTCGAACTCGTCGAACCAGCGACGAGCCAGCTTCGCATCCGAGGTCGCCGGGGTCAGCAGGACCGATGCGGGCGGGTCCGCCAGCAGCGCCTCGAGCCGCCGGCGTCGCTCGTCGAGCGGCGCCTCGCGCAGGTCATCGGCCCCCTCGGCCAGGCAGTCGAAGGCGACGAACGAGGCGGGTGTGGCCGCCGCCAGCATCGCCACCCGCGAGGCGGCGGGATGGATCCGCAGCAGGAGGGCGTCGAAGTCCAGGCCGCCGTCCCGGGCGATGACGATCTCCCCGTCCAGCACGAAGCGCGCGTCGGGCGCGCCGATGGCGCGCACCGGCTCGATGAGCTCCGGGAAGTAGCGGTCGAGCGGCTTGAGGTCCCGCGACTGGAGGTAGACCTGCTGACCGTCGCGGAAGACGAGGGCCCGGAAGCCGTCCCACTTCGGCTCGTAGCGCCAGCCGTCGCCGACCGGCAGGCGCGGGGTGGGCCTGGCCAGCATGGGCTCGACGGGGGGCGGGATGGGGAAGGCCATGAGACCCGCCGATGATACGCGGCCGCATGGGCCATACTCAGCTGGACATGGCGATCACCCTCCAGTTCCTGGGCGCGGTGGGCACGGTGACCGGCTCGCAGTTCCTCCTCACCGCCGACGAGCGCCGCGTCCTGGTGGACTGCGGCATGTTCCAGGGCTCGCCGGACGAGGTCAGCCGCAACCGGATGCCCTTCGCCTTCGAGCCCGGTGCGCTGGACGCGGTGCTGGTCACCCACGCCCACCTGGACCACTGCGGCCGGCTGCCGGCCCTGGTGCGCGCCGGCTACCGCGGCCCGATCTACCTCACCGCGCCGACCGGCGACCTCACCGAGATCGTGCTGCGTGATGCCGCCAGGCTGCAGATGGAAGCCGAGGAGCGCTGGCGGCGCAGGCACCCGGACGAGGCGGCCGCCCACGACGCGGAGCTGGCGCGCGCCGAGGCCGCCGCCGAGGAGGACGCCGCGGCCGAGGACATGCCCGCTCGCCTGCGCCGGGCCGAGCCACGCGGCGCGACCATGGTGCGCGCCGCCCTCTACACCGAGGACGACGTGGACGAGACGGTACGCCTCTTCCGGCCCGTCCCCTACGGCGAGGAGGTGCAGGTGGCGCCCGGCGTGCGGGCCACCTTCCACGACGCGGGGCACATCCTGGGCTCGGCCATCATCGAGGTGAAGGCGGGCGCCACGACCGTGGTCTTCTCCGGCGACCTCGGCCGGCGCCAGACGCCGATCCTCCGCGACCCCACGCCCCTGGCCCGCGCCGACTACGTGGTCGTGGAGTCGACCTACGGCGACCGCGAGCACCCATCTCAGGAGCAGGGGGTCCGGGACCTGGCCGACGCGGTGGCCCAGGTGGCCGACAGCCGCGGGGTGCTGCTGGTGCCGGCCTTCGCCATCGGCCGCACCCAGGAGGTGGTGTGGGTCCTGGACGAGCTGGCGCGCGCGGGGCGCATCCCGCGCCTGCCCCTCTACCTGGACTCGCCGATGGCCTCGCGGGCCAGCGAGGTGTACCTCCGTCACCCCGATGTCTACGACGAGCAGACCGAGGAGCTGCTCGAGTCGGGCGACACGCCGCTGGAGTACCCGGGCGAGCAGTACACCAACAGCGTCGAGCAGTCGAAGGCCATCCGCCACGCCCAGCGGCCGCTGATGGTGGTGGCCAGCTCCGGGATGCTGACCGGCGGCCGCATCATGCACCACCTCAAGGACTTCCTCCCCGACCCGGCCTGCACGCTGCTGTTCATCGGCTACCAGGCGCAGGGCACGCTGGGGCACCACCTGCAGAACGGCGGCCGCACCGCCAGGATCGACGGCGAGGAGTACCCGGTCCGCTGCCGGGTCATCTCGGTCTCGGGCTTCTCGGCGCACGCCGACGAGCACGAGCTCATCGACTGGCTGTCGAGCTTCGTGCGCTCCAACGGGGCCGATGCGGGCCACGCGCCGCCGAAGCGGGTCTTTGTGGTGCACGGCGACCCGGAGGCGGCGGAGGCGTTCGCCGACCGCATCCGCAGCGAGCTGGGGCTGGAGGCCCACCTGCCCGCCTACCGGGAGACGGTGACCTTGAACGGGGCCGAGGCTTGACGGCGTGGCCGGACGCCGCCACGATCAGCGGCGGATGCTGCCCGACCCCGCCGGGAGAGATCGGCCCACATGAGCATCGCCCACGCCCCATGGCCACGCAGTGGATGGCGGCCATCCGGCGACGTGGTCGTCATCGGCCTCATCGGCGCCATCCTGTATGCGATCTTCAACTGGGTCAGCTTCGACGTCCTGATCCCCGGGACCGATGATGTCTCCGTGCGCCCGCACTACGGGCTGCTCACCTTCTTCGGCTTCGCCTGCGGGCCGATGGTGGGGCTGATCACCGGCCTGCTGGGCAACCTGGCCGGTGACGCGCTCGGTGGGTTCAACCCCTTCGCCTCGTGGTGGTGGAGCGTGGCCAACGGGCTGGCCGGCATGTTCGCCGGCGTGATCGGAGCCGCGCTGGTGCGCCCCGGGCTGTCGCGCAACGGCCTGCTGGTGGCGGCCGCCGTCGCCGCCGTGCTGGCCACCATCCTGGGTTTCGCCTTCATCTGGATCGAGCTGGTGGTGCAGCCCCTGGAGATGAGCGCCGGGGAGATCCTGGCCACCGAGTACGTTCCGGTGGTGGTCGGCAACTCGCTGGCGGCGGCGGTGATGACACCGATCCTGGTGCTGGCCTGGCGCCCGCTCCACGAGACGCTGGCGATGTCCGGCATGGACCGCCACGCGCCGGAAGGCTGATGGCCGAACCCGCTCCCGCGCCGGCGGGCCGCCCGCCCGTCATCTCTTTCCTCACCGATTTCGGCCCGGATGCCACTGCCCCCGGCGTCTGCCGAGGCGTGATGCTCGGGATCGCGCCCGAGGCGCGGATCGTGGACCTGACCCACGCCGTGCGTCCCTTCGACGTCGCCGAGGGAGCCTTCCTGCTGTGGACCGCGATCCCGCACCTGCCGCTCGGCGTGCACCTGGCGGTGGTCGACCCGGGGGTCGGGACGGAGCGGCGGCCGGTGGCGCTGCGGGCCGCGCGGGGCGACGTGCTGGTCGGCCCGGACAACGGGCTGCTGCGACCGGCGGCCGAGCGGCTGGGCGGCCTGGTCGAGGCGCGGGTCCTGGAGAACCCGGCGCTGTGGCGGCATCCGGTGTCGAGCACGTTCCACGGGCGCGACATGTTCGCCCCGGTGGCGGCTCACCTGGCCGCCGGCGAGCCGTTCGCCTCGGTCGGCCCGGTGGTGGACGTGTCCGCGCTGGTGGACCTGCGCTTCCCTGAGCCCGCGCATCGGCCCGGCGCGCTGGAGAGCGCGGTGATCTTCGTGGACCGCTTCGGCAACTGCCGGCTGGCCGGCGACCTGGACGACCTGCGCCGCCTTGGCGGCGAGCCCG
This sequence comes from Candidatus Zixiibacteriota bacterium, assembly GCA_035687145.1. Taxonomy (GTDB): domain Bacteria; phylum Chloroflexota; class Limnocylindria; order QHBO01; family QHBO01; genus DASRYM01. The sequence goes on from DASRYM010000033.1 coordinate 69,170, forward strand.
ATGGGCGGCGCTACCGGCTGACGCTGCCCGATGGGCCGCGCGAGGTGCCTTTCCACCGCACCTTCGGCCGGGTGGAGCCCGGAGAGCCGCTCCTCTACGAGGACGCGGACATGGCCGGCCTGGGCCTGGCGGTGCGCAACGGGTCGGCCGCGGAGGTGCTGGGCCTGGCTCCCGGCGCGCAGGTCGAGATCCGGCCAGCCTGACCGGAGCCTTGGACCGCCGCCCGCTGCTCAGCGTCGAGCAGCTGACCTTCCGCTACCGGCGCGCGGCCGAGCCGGCGCTGCGCGACGTGTGGTTCACGCTCGACCCAGGGGAGGTGCTGCTCGTGGCCGGGCCATCCGGCTGTGGGAAGAGCACCCTGATCCGGGCCATCAATGGCCTGATCCCGCACTCCTACCGGGGCGAGCTCAGCGGCCGGGTGCTGGTCGACGGGCGCTCCACGGTCGAGACCCCGTTGCGCGAGCTGGCCACCCTGGTCGGCACCGTGCTCCAGGACCCGGCCAGGCAGATCGTGGCCTCCACGGTCCAGGGCGAACTGGCCTTCGGCCCCGAGAACCTGGGGATGCCGCGCGACGAGATCGGCCGGCGCATGGCCCGCGTCGCGGCCGACGGCGGCATCCAGGCGCTCCTCGACCGCACCACCGACGAGCTGTCCGGCGGCGAGCTGCAGCAGGTGGCCGTGGCCGGGGCCCTGATGCTGCAGCCGCGCCTCCTGGTGCTGGACGAGCCGCTCGCCAACCTGGATGCCGCCGCGGCCCGCCGGCTCCTGGCGCTGACCCGGCGGCTGGCGGAGGCGGGCACCGGGATCATCATCGTCGAGCACCGCATCGAGGACGTGCTGGCGGCGGAGCCGGACCGGGTCCTCTACCTGGAGGAGGGAGCGGTCGCCCATCTGGGGGACATCGGCTCCTTCTTCGAGCGCGCCGACCCCCAGGCCGTGAAGCTGCCGTTCGAGGTCTGGACCCGTCGTGCGGCCGGCGGCGAGGTCCCCCTGGAGCCCGAAGTCCCGCGGCGCGAGGTGGCGGACGCTGGCGGCCCGCCCCGCCTGGAGTGGCGCGAGGTGTCCGCGGCCTACGACGGCCGCGAGGTGCTGCACGGCGTGAGCGCGGCGCTTGACCGCCACGAGATCGTGGCTGTGCTGGGGCCGAACGGCTCGGGCAAGACGACCCTGTTCAAGACCGGCAACGGGCTGCTGGCCCGATCGGGTGGAGCGGTCCTGGTGGACGGCCGGCCGATCGACGGCCGCAGCGTGGCCGACCTGGCCACCACCCTGGGCTACGTCTTCCAGAACCCGTCGCAGATGCTCTTCGCTCCAACCGTGCGAGAGGAGATCCTGTTCGGCCCGCGCAACCTGGGCCGTGACCCAGCCTCCTTCGAGCAGCTGCTCAGCCGAGCGCTGCGGCGGGTGGGGCTGGACCAGCCGGAGGTCGCCGATCGGCCGCCGCGCACCCTGTCGTTCGGGCAGCAGAAGCGGCTCTCCATCGCCGTGGCTCTCGCCCTCCAGCCGCGTAGCTTGGTGCTTGACGAACCTTCGGCCGGGCAGGACCATCGGAACGCAGTCCGCTTCATGAAGGAGGTGCGGCGGATCGAGGGACTCGAGAGCGTCTACTTCGTGACCCACGACGCGGACCTGGCGCTGGCGAACGCCGACCGCATCCTGCTGGTCCGCGACGGCCGGATCGTCGCCGACGGCGCGCCGCTGGAGGTCATCGCCGACCGTGGGCGCTGGGAGGCGGCGAACCTGCGCTACACCTCCCTGATGGAGGCGAACCTCCGGCTGGCGTCGCGGACGGGCCGGTTCCTGGACGCGGCGGCGCTGGCGCAGGTCGCGACAGCCGGGCAGGGGGCAGTCCAAAGGAGGGTTGGAGACACGACATGACAGCCACAACCATGGATCGCAACGAGGGCACCTGGTCGATCACGACCCGGACCATCGTGTACGCCGCCATCGGCGCGGCCCTGTACGCAGCGGCGAACTGGACCACCTTCGCCATCCAGATCCCCGGGACGGAGAACGTGTCGCTCCGACCGCAGTTCGCCCTGGTCACCTTCTTCGGCTTCGCCTTCGGGCCGATCGTCGGCTTCCTGACCGGGTTCGTCGGGAACGTCGTCGGCGACCAGCTGACCGGATGGGGGGCCTTCACGTCGTGGCCCTGGAGCCTGGCGAATGGCGCGGCCGGTCTGCTGGCCGGCGTCTTCGGCACGATGTGGGCACGTCGCGAGGGGACCGGCGGGCTGATCGTGTCGGTGGCGATCGCCGCCGTGCTGGCGACGGTGCTGGGCTTCCTGCTGATCTTCATCGAGCTGATCACGCAGCCGGAGCTCGGCTTCAACACCATCCTCACCGCCGAGTACATCCCGACGGTCCTTACCAACTCGGTGGCCGCGGCGATCCTGACGCCCATCCTGGTGCTGGCCTGGGAGCCGCTGCGGGAGCAGCTCGGCCGCTGATCGCGCGACCGATGGCCCCATGAGGGCCTCGTTCAGCTACCTCGGACGGGGGTCCTGGCTCGCTCGCCGGGACCCCCGCGTCCTGCTGCTCGTGGCGCTCCTGTTCGTCGTGGCGGTCACCCAGCTGCGCGACTGGCGGCACCTGGCGGTGGCGCTGGTGATCGCCCTGGCCTACTACGCGCGCGCGAACATCCCCTGGCCGCGCATCCGGGTGCAGTGGGCCTACCTGCTGGGGGTCATCAGCCTGGTGGCGGTGCTCAACGCCCTGATCACCGGCGGGCGCGCCGGCAACTTCGCCGACGCCGACACCCACGTGCTGCTGGTCATCCCGCCCTTCGGCGCCGAGCTGAGCGCCGAGGGCATCAGCCTGGCCGTGACCCAGATCCTCCGCTTCGCGGCGATCGCGGCGGTCGGCTTCCCGATCGCCTACGCCATCGCCCCGGGCGACCTGGCGGTGGCGCTCCGCCGGCTGGGCATCGGGGACCGCTTCGCGTTCATGGTCGACCTGACCGTGCGCTTCATCCCGACCATCGTCAGCGAGTTCGCCGAGACGATCGATGCCCAGCGCGTCCGCGGCTACGACCCGACGGCGCGGGTCGGCGGGCTGCTGACCCGGCTGCGCCGCGCGCGGCCCGTCCTGGTCCCGGTGGTCATCGGCTCCATCGCCGGCGCGGAGGACACGATCGACGCCATGGACCTCCGCGCCTTCGGCACCAGCCGCCGGACCTGGTTCCGCCGGCTGCGCTTCGATCGCACCGACTGGGCCGTGGTGATCGCCTGCCTGGCCTTCACGGTGGTCGCCACCTGGCTGAACGTGAAGGGCCAGACTGACCACCGCCTGCTGCCATTCCTGGTTCCCGGCTAGGCCCGCCCCGGCGCCGGACCCGGTGTGGACGGGCCGTGGATAACCGGCCGGGGGACGCGCGAAGTCGTGGAGAAAGGGGCTGGTCAGTGGCCCGTCGCGCGCGCTACCGTGGTGGTGTCCCGGAGGAGCCGGGCGACGACTCCCGCGATTGCATCAACGGGTCGGCGCGAGGTTCCTTCGGGACATTTCGTTGGTGAGCAACCACGCCCGGTAGGTGGGCCGGAAGCCCAGTTGCCGCAGCGGGTCGGCCAACGCCGACTCGGCCGGCGGCACCCGATCCACCCGCTCCAGCCGCAGCTCGCGCAGCGGACCGGCCGGGGCCAGCAGGTCCGGCAGGGCAGCCAGGGCGGCATCGGCCACCTCGGCGTCGGCGGTGAGGGCCGGCAGCGTCAGCAGGCCGCGCCCGCCTTTCTCGACGTAGAGCGCCGGCACGCCATCGACGAGCACCACGTAGGCGCCGGCCACGCGCTGCAGCGGCAGGCGGTCGGCGCCCTCGTCCCGCGGCCAGGGCAGCGCCGCCCCGTAGGGCTGCGCCGGGTCGGCGGCGGCCAGGATCAGCGCGCGGCGGCGGTCTTCCGGGTCCACCTCGCGCTCGGCGCGGAGGC
>DASRYM010000034.1:0-5572 GCA_035687145.1 Candidatus Zixiibacteriota bacterium
CCGAAGGTGCCAGAGACGCTGACGTTCGAGAGCGTATCCTTCCGCTACCGCCGCAGCGGACCGGACGTGCTGAAGGACTTCAGCTGGAGCATCCCGGGCGGGAGAACAGTGTTGCTCGGCCCGAACGGCGCCGGCAAGACGACCCTCTTGGCCCTCGGTGCCGACGCCCTTCGAGCTCTCCGGGGGACCGTCCGCGTCGGCAACCTCGTGGCTGGCGTGCGACGCCACCGGTCAGCCTATCGAAGAGCTGTGGGCTGGATGCCTCAACAGATCCACGCCGTGCCCGGTCTGACCTGTCGCGAGCAAGTGGCCTACGCGGCGTGGCTCAAAGGATCGGCACAGCGCGAGGCATGGGAAGCGGCCGGGCAGGCGCTGATGCACGTCGGACTCGGCGACCTCGCTAACACCTTGACGTCGCGGCTGTCGGGTGGTCAGTTGCGGCGCGTCGGCCTCGCGCAGGTGCTCGTGCACCGCGCTGAGATCATGCTGCTCGACGAACCGACCGTGGGGCTGGACCCGGCACAGCGGGCGACGTTCCGCGAGACGTTGGCCGCACTGCCTGCGCCCTCTCGCGTCGTCGTGTCGACGCATCAGGTCGACGATCTGTCTGAGCTGTTCGACACCGTGGTCGTGCTCGATGGCGGCCAGATCCGCTACCAGGGCGCGGTCGCAGACTTCCTCGACCTCGCTCCGGCAGCCGTCGAACGACGCGGCGAGGCTGCTTACCGCCAGCTGGTCTCGGGAGGCCAATGATGCGGTTGCGGACGATCTTGCGGGTTCAGCCTGCCGTCTGGCTGGGGCTCCCGTTGATCGTGCTATCGGCCATCTACGCTCTCGGCTACCAGCCCGCCACAGACGATCCTTACGGCGTATCGCTGACGGCGGCGGGCACCGTCACCCTCGGCTTCGTGGCGCCCGTCTGCGCCGCTCTGGCGGCCTGGGAAGGCGGCCGCCTGCGTCGCGCCGACTGGTGGACCTTGCCGCACGTCCGCCCGCTTGCGATGGTCGCCGGCGCACTGCTCGCGCCAGTCATCGTTGCCGGGATGCTGGCAGTCTTCGCCGCGATCATCGTCGAATTCGCGAAGGGCGGCCTGCTCGCCGTCCCCGACCTCCGTCTGGTGGTGCTGTCGCTCTTCGTCAGTGGCGGGCACGCCATGGTGGGCTTCGCCGTCGGGCTGCGTGTGCCGGTCGTCGTCGCAGCTCCGAGCGTGCTCGTCGCCTCATACCTGTGGATGGCGTTTCCGCGCGCCATGGAGCCACTCTGGCTGCGCCATCTCAACGGCAGCCTGTCGTCGTGCTGCCTCCCGCAGGACGACCTGGCGTTGTCCGCTGTATTGGCCGCCGCCATGGTGGCACTCGGCATGGTTGCGGCCGGTGGCGTCCTGATCGCCCTGCGCGGGCGCTGGCGGAACGTCGTCATCGGCCTTGGTGTTTTGGTGGCGAGTTTCGGCCTCGCGATCCCGCTCGTTTCGGGCCTTGGGCCTGACCCGGTCGTGGCGCGAAATCCGGATAGCCTGGTGTGCCGCGCGTCATCCGGCGTCACGGTATGCGTCTGGCCGGAGCACGGAGAGCGGCTCGAGGAGGTTGCGGGCATCACGACCCGGGCGGTGGAGCGCTGGCGGGCGGTCGGGCTGAGCGTCCCGAGCAGCTACCGCGAAGCTCGGGTCACGGACGCGGATCCGGAGACATCCGGGTTCGGGTTCAGCCGCCATTCCAGCCAAGCTGACATTCTGCACGCCCTGGCCTATGGCCTTCTGCCGGCATGGCCGGCATGCGCGGAAACCGGCGCCTATCCGGGTTTTGACGCGAGGGATCCCCTCCATGCCTGGTATGACGCGACCGGTGGGATGTCGAAGGCGGACCTTGAGCAACGCTTTCCTCCCTCCGGGGTACCTGGCGATCCGGCGCCGCTCGAGATCCTGAACCGTCTGTCGGCCGCCACGCCTGAGGAACGCGCCGACTGGCTGGCCGATAACTTGGCCGCAGTCGCCTCATGCGACCGCGAGCCGCAACTGCTCCCGCCTTGAGGGGTTGGCTCCGCGTTCGCCGCTTCCGCCTGACGCTGGGCGTCGAGGCCGGGATCGCAGCGGTGTTGCTCCTGGCCGGCAGCTTCAGCATCCCCATGCCGGGCTTGCTGGCTGCCCAGGGTCTGCTCGTCCCCATCGCCCTGCTCGCTCCGCTGGCCCTGTCCACTGTGCTCGCCTATGGCTTGACGGCCGGCGACGAGCTTCTCGAGGCGGTTAGCAGCCGGCCGATCGCGATCCTCGACACAATTCTCGTCTACGGGATGACCGTTCTGATGCTCGTCGTCGGCTTCGCCCTTGAAGCCGGAGGGCTCACGGAGTTGGGGGCCGCCGCGGGGCGGAACAGTTGTGGGTATGTCGGCCTCATGCTGCTAGGCCGCCGAGTTGTCGGAGGACAGGCCGCATCGCTCTTCCCAGCAGGTTTTGCCCTCGGTGTGGCGGCGTTCGGCGGCGATGCCTCAGGGAATCCGAGATGGTGGGCCTGGCTTCTTGCCGACGCTTCTGACCCCAGGTCATGGCTGCTGGCCCTGACCTTGTTCGCGGTGGCCGCCGTGCTCCGGACACGCGGCCGCGGCATCCAACTTTCGACCTAGCGAGCCTACCTATGCTCGGTCTCCGTTTACACACTTCTTGACGAGAGCTCCAAGCCGGCTGCTCGCGGAATCCACGGCGGTCGTCGACACTGCCCGATTGGCCCGCATCGCGAAAGAGCGCGAGGCTGCCATGGCTCGGTACGTCAGGGATCGGGATCCGCAGGCGCTCGAGTCGACCATGGCACAGCTGGACGCCGACGAGGCCGAGGCTCATGCCGCCACGAAGCCGGTAGACTCGCAGGCTGCCCTGGCCTATCTCGCTGATCTACCCAGGCTCTGGCAGGAGGCCGCCCCTGAACGGCATCGGAATCTGGCCGAGGCGATGTTCGACCGCATCGAGGTGCTCGGCACCCGCGAGGCGATCATCCATCCAACGCCGGAAGCAGAGGCACACGGCTGGCGCGACGTGTGGGGAGACGCGGTCCTGACCGCCGACCACAGAGGTCAGTATGGTCGGGGCGAGAGGACTTGAACCTCCGACCTCAGCGTCCCGAACGCTGCGCGCTAGCCACCTGCGCCACGCCCCGACCGAGGCCATCCGTGGGATGGGAGCCATAGGATACCAGCCGATGCCGCGGCGGTCGAGCACCGGCCCGGCCGCCTACACTCGCGCCGATGCACCTGCTGCGGCGCCCCGAGGCCCTGCTGGTCGGCCTGACCCTGCTCCTGAAGGCCGGCGTGCTGGTGCTGGGGGTCATCGGCGCGACGGTCTTCGGCGGCAGGATCCTGAACGATGCGCTGGACGTGCTGGGCGCCTGGAACCGCTGGGACGCGCCGCACTACCTGGACCTGGTGGTCTTCGGGTACCGCGCCACCGACCCGGGGGACCTCGTCGGCCCGAACGGCTATCGGTCCGTGTACCCCGGCGACCTGCCGCTCTACATCGTCTTCTACCCGCTGTACCCGTGGCTGACGACGGCCGTCAACGCGGTGCTCAACCAGCCCTTGGTGAGCGCCATCGTGGTCAGCGGCGTGGCCAGCCTGTTCGTGGGGCCGCTCCTCTACCGCCTGGTGCGCCATGAGGAGGAGCCGGACGTCGCCCTCCGCGCCGCCTGGTTCTGCCTCATCTTCCCGACCGCCTTCGTCCTGCACATCGGCTACACGGAGTCGCTCTTCCTGTCCCTGGTCCTCGGCTCCTTCCTGGCCGCCCGCCGGGACCGATGGCTCCTGGCAGGCCTCCTGGGCGCTTTGGCCGCGTCCACCCGGGTCAACGGGCTGGTGCTGCTGTTGGCCCTCCCGGCGGAGGCGGTCACCCAGTGGCTCGAGCAGCCGGACGAGTCGCGCCGCTTCCGCGCCCGGTGGCTGGCGGCCGGTCTGGTGCTCATCGGCCCGGCAGCCTATCTTGGCCTCAACCAGGCGGTGTACGGCGACCCGTTCCACTTCCTGTTCGTGCAGGAGAGCCACTGGTTCAAGTCGCTGGCGCCGCCCTGGGAGGGGATCGCCGCCGCCGTCCGGTGGTTCGACCCGAACTACTACGCCGACTTCAGCCTGGACACCGCGTTCATGTACGGAGGCATGGAGCTGGCCTTCACCGCCATCGGCCTGGCGGCGGTCGTCTACGCCGCCTTCCGCTTCCGCCCGTCGTGGTTCGCCTGGATGGCGGGCAACTGGCTGATGTTCGTCTCGACCGGCTTCCTGGTCTCGGTGCCCCGCTACAGCCTGACCCTGTTCCCGATGTTCGTGGCCATGGCCCTGCTGGCCCGCCGCACGGCCCCGCTGCTGGCCCTGTCCGCGCTGTCCCTGGGCCTCTTCGTGTACTTCGCGCTGCGCTTCAGCAGCGGCGCCTGGGCCTTCTAGGCCAATGGCTCCGCGCGGCCTCCTCCTCGCGGCGCTGGCGGCGGGTGCGCTGGTATCCGCCGGGTGCGCCCCGACCCTGACCCTGCCGGATGGCTCCGCGGCGCGGTCCTGGGGCGACGGCCCGTACGGCGTGGTGGTGGTGCCCGACGCCGGACGCGATCCCGGCTCATGGGAGGCGGTCGCGACCGAGTGGGCGGACGAGGGCATGAGCGTGCTGGCCGTGGCCGAGCGCACGCCGGAGGCGGTGGTGGCCGGGGTCGCGTACCTGCGCGGGCAGGGCGTGGAGCGCGTGGCACTGGTCGGCGCCGGGGCGGGCGCCGAGGCGGTCATGGAGGTGGGGCGCACGCGACCGGAGCTGGTGGACCAGATGATCGTCCTGTCGGCCACGGGCTCGGCCAGCGAGCTGGGCCCCTTCCCCAAGCTGTTCGTGGCCTCGGAGGGCGAGCCCGCCGCCACGGACGCGGAGCGGATGGCCGAGGAGGCGCCGGGCGACTGGAACGCGCTCTACCTGGCGGGTGGGGACGCGTCCGGCCAGGAGCTGCTGGAAGGTGACGGCGCGGCGGAGACGCTGGAGGCCATCCGGCAGCGCCTCGAGGAGCGTCGGTGAGGGGAGTGTCCGCGCGTCCGGCAGGTTCCGCAGACAGCGAAATGTCCCGAAGGAACCGCGGCGACCGTTGATGTGATCTCCAGTCGGCCAGCTGCCCCTTCGGGACGTCCACAGCATGGCAGCCGCCCGGCGTGCCGGGCAAGTGGGTTATCCACCACTTTGACGGCACCATGGCCGACTTATCCACACCCAATCCCCAACGGCCCGGCCATGGCCGTGCTGGGCGCGGATCCGGACGGCTCCAGCGTCAGGGCGCGCCGACCCATCGCTCATGCGCCGGGCGAACCGGGCGGTTCCGCGCGATGTGTCCGGCGTATCGGCCGCCGCCCTGTAACCGCCCACGAATGGCCACTGGTCAGCCACTGAACGCGAAGCAACGGGGAGCGATCGCCCATGACCGTCCTGCCGGCCGCCGTCCTTCAGCTCGTCCGCGGGGGGCGAACGCCCGCCAGCCACGTCCCTGCGGGGCTGGCGCTGGCCCTGCTGGTCGCGGCCTGCACGCCGGCCGGCGGCTCTCCCGCCCCCGCCCAGGCGACGCCCACGCCGGCCGT
>DASRYM010000035.1:0-19695 GCA_035687145.1 Candidatus Zixiibacteriota bacterium
CGCCGCGGGTTGCGCGGGTCGGTGCGCGCCGCGGCCTCGGGGTCCGCCCGCCGCAGGCGCTCGGCCATGGCCTCCAGCCCCTCGGCCTCCAGCGCGGCGCCCAGCTCGGCGCGCAGCTCGGGGCTGGGCGGCCCGCTGGCCAGGCGGTAGCCGTCGACCAGGGCCGAGACGTACAGCCCGGTGCCGCCCACCACCAGCGGGATGCGGCCGCGTGACGCGATCTCCGGCACCAGGACCCGCGCTCGGGTCACCCAGTCGTGGACGGTGAAGGGCTGGTCGGGATCGACGACGTCCAGCAGGTGATGGGGCACCGCGGCGCGGGCCGCCGCATCGGGCTTGGCGGTGCCGACGTCCATGCCGCGGTAGACCTGGCGGGAATCGGCCACCACGATCTCGATCGGCAGACGGTGGGCCAGGGCCAGGGCCAGCTCGGTCTTGCCCGAGGCGGTCGGCCCCACCAGGGCCGCGATGGGCGGTGCCGGCGCCATCGGTCCGGGCGCCGTCAGACCTCGATCAGGCGTTGCACCTGCTCGATGCCGGTGGCGCGTCCGGTCGCCCGCTCCGCGGTGACCACCACCGCGTTGAACATGACCGGCCCCTCGGCCACCTGGAAGCGGGTGGGCAGGTGGGTGAGGAAGCGGGGCAGCACGCTCTCCAGGCTGAAGCCGATGATCGAGTCGCGCGGCCCGGTCATCCCCACGTCGCTGATGTAGGCCGTGCCCTTTGGCAGTACCCGGGCGTCGGCGGTGGGCACGTGGGTGTGGGTGCCGATCACGGCGCTGACCCGCCCGTCCAGGTACCAGCCCATGGCGTTCTTCTCCGAGGTGATCTCGCAGTGGAAGTCCACGATGCGCACCGGGGGCAGCGGCTCTGCCGCGCCGTCGAGCAGCGCGTCCAGGACGGTGAACGGCGAGTCCAGCTGGTTCATGTAGACCCGCCCCATGGCGTTGATGACCGCGACCTGGTCGCCATCGGGCAGGTGGTGGATCAGCCAGCCGCGGCCGGGGGCGTCATCGGGGTAGTTGATCGGGCGCAGCACCGGACGGCCGCTGTCCAGGTAGGGGTACAGCTCGCGCTTGTCCCAGATGTGGTTGCCGCTGGTGATGACGTCCACGCCGTGGCCGAGCAGCTCCTCGGCCAGGTTCGGGGTGAGGCCCATCCCGGCGGCCAGGTTCTCGCCATTGGCGATCACCACATCGAGGTCCAGCTCGCGGCGCAGGGCGGGCAGCTGGGCGATGACCGCCTGCCGTCCCGGCTTGCCGATGATGTCGCCGATGACCATGCACCGCACCACGGCGGCGCGGTCCGTCATCGGGCGTAGTCGACGGCCCGCGTCTCGCGGATGACCGTCACCTTGATCTGGCCCGGGTACTGGAGCTGCTCCTCGATCTTGCGCACCACGTCGCGCGCCAGGCGGGAGGAGGCAAGGTCGTCCACGTCCTCGGGGCGGACCAGGATGCGGATCTCGCGCCCGGCCTGGATCGCGTAGCAGCGCTCGACGCCGGGGAAGCTCAGCGCGATCTGCTGCAGGTCATCGAGGCGCTTGATGTAGTTGTCCAGGCTCTCGCCGCGCGCGCCCGGTCGCGAGGCGCTGATGGCGTCGGCGATCTGCACCACGGTGGCCTCGATCGACTCCTGCTCCACCTCCTGGTGGTGGGCGGCGATGGCGTTGCACACCACCGGGCTGATGCCGTATCGGCGGGCGATCTCGGCGCCGATCTGGGCGTGCGGCCCCTCAACCTCGTGGTCGACCGCCTTGCCGATGTCGTGCAGCAGGCCGCCCTTCTTGCTCTCGTTGACGTTGGCCCCGATCTCGGCCGCCAGCAGGCCAGCCAGGCGCGCCGTCTCCACGCAATGGCTGAGCACGTTCTGGCCGTAGCTGGTGCGGTACTTCAGGCGGCCGAGGAGCTTGATCAGCTCGGGATGCAGGCCGGGCACGCCGGCGTCGTAGGCGGCCTGCTCGCCGGCTTGGCGCATGACCACCTCGATCTCGGCCCGGCACTTGGCGACTGTCTCCTCGATGCGGCCGGGGTGGATGCGCCCGTCACTGATGAGCTTGGTGAGCGCCATGCGCGCCACCTCGCGGCGCACCGGGTCGAAGCCGGAGAGCACGACCGCCTCGGGCGTGTCGTCGATGATCAGGTCCACCCCGGTGGCCTGCTCCAGGGCGCGGATGTTGCGCCCCTCGCGGCCGATGATGCGGCCCTTCATCTCCTCCGACGGCAGGCTGACGACGGTGACCGTCGCCTCCGAGGTGTGGTCGGCCGAGATGCGCTGCATGACGGTCGTCAAGATCCGTCGGGCGCGCTCCTCCCCTTCCTCGACGGCGCGCCGCTCGATCTCGCGGACGCGGTGCTGGGCCTCGGCCTGCGCCTCGTCGACGATCTGCTGGATCAGCGCCTGCCGGGCCTCGGCCACGGTCAGCCCGCCGACCCGCTCCAGCTCGATCAGCTGCCGCTGCTGAAGCTCGGCCAGGCGCAGGCGTTCGCTCTCGAGCTCGCGCTGCCGGGCCTCGAACGCCTCCTCGCGGCGCTCCAGGGCCTCGAGCTTGCGGTCCAGGCTCTCGGCTCGGTCCAGGAGCAGGCGCTCCTGGCGTTGCAGATCGGCGCGCTTCTGGCGTGCCTCCTCCTCGGCGGCGCGCTGGATCTGGAGGGCGTCGTCCTTCCCCTCGAGGACGATCTCCTTCTGCTTGGCACGCGCCTCGGCAACCAGGCGCTCGGCGTAGGCTTCGGCGTGCTTGACGGCGCTGGCGGCAAGGTACCGCCTGGCCAGGTAGCCGGCGGCCACGCCGAGGATCAGCGCCACGAGCGCCACCGCCAGGGTGACGAGCGGTTCAGGCATCGGCTCCTCCGTTCTGGAGCCCGCTGCTGGGCGGTTCGGTCCGGCGCGTCACGAGGGCGTGCCGGTGGGTCATGTTCAGTACGGTTTCGGCTCTCGGCTCGGGCTCGGAGGGCCGTTCGGCGAGTGTACCGCAACTTGCTGCGAGCCACCCCCCAGGCCCCTGGGCCCCGGGCGTCAGGCGTCCGAGAGCCTGCCCATGAGGCCGATCATCTCCAGGTCGCGGGGCAGGAAGTCCTGCAGCATGATGCGCTGCACCCCTGCCGCCGCCAGCTCGGCGACCCGCTCCCCCGCCTCGTCCAGGGTGCCCATGATCCAGCGCTGCCGGCGCTCGGCGAGCCATGCCTCGGCGTCGTCGCCGGCGCCGGTGAGCTCCAGCTGCTCGCGCACCCGGTCGCGGATCTCGGCCTGCGTCTCTCCGATCAGGACCCCGGTCATGGCCGAGCGGACGACGCTGGCCGGCTCGCGGCCGATCTCCTCGCAGGCACGGTCCACGCGGGCGTTCGCCTTGCGCGCCCGCTCGGGGCTGGCCGACACGAGGTTGAACTCGTCGGCGTAGCGCGCCACCAGGCGCGCGAGGCGCGGTCCGCCGCGGCCGCCCAGGATGATCGGCGGGTGCCGCCGCCCGAGGCGTTCCGGCCGCGCCCGGAAGAGCGCGTCGCGCACCTGCCAGTGGCGGCCGCCGAAGCTCCAACCGTCGGACTCGGTCCACAGCCCGTGGACGATGGCCAGGCTCTCCTCCAGCATCTCGTAGCGCTCGGCGAGACCCGGGAAGGGGATCCCGTGGCGGGCGTGCTCCAGCTCGTTCCATCCGGCGCCCAGCCCGACCTCCACCCGGCCGCCGCTCATCTCGTCGACGGTGGCCACCACCTTGGCGAACGAACCGGGGATGCGGAAGGTCACCGGCGAGACCAGCACGCCCAGCCCGATGCGCTCCGTCTCGCGGGCCAGGCCCGCCAGGGTGGCCCAGGCATCGGTGGTCGGTTGGTCGCTGGCGCCGGGGAAGCTGGCGAAGTGGTCGGAGCGGAAGAAGGCCTCCAGCCCGGCCGCCTCGGCCGCGCGCGCCGCGTCCAGGATCTCCTGGTAGCTGAGCCCCTGCTGGGGCTCGGTCATCAGGGCGAATCTCACCCGCTAACCCTAGCGCGCGGCCGCACCCGCATCAGCCGGTCCGGCGGAACGGCGCCGCGCGTCGCGGCGCTCAGTCGTCCTCATCGGCCGATGCCTGCCCGCGGCGTCGGATCGCGGCCCGCGCCGTCTCCGGATCGAACCCGCGCCGCACCAGGTACATGCCCAATCGCTGCAGCGCCGCCCTGTCGGCCGGGACCGGCCGGCCGCGCAGGTGGCGCTCCAGCGCGGCGTCCGCCCGCTCGTCCTCGGTGCTCGGCAGGTCGGCATCCTCGGCCAGCCACGAGGGCCGCTCGTCGTCCTCGGCCTCGTCGGCCAGCGCCTCGAGCACCTCGCGCGGCACGCCGCGCTGCCGCAGCTCGGCAGCCACCATTCGCCGCCCGCGCGGCGAGTGCCGATCGCGCTGCTCCTGCCACCAGCGCGCGAACTCAGCATCGTCCAGGTAGCCGAGCGAGGCGACCCGCTCGAGGGTGGCCTGGATGACCTCCTCCTCGGCGCCCGCCCGACGCAGGCGCCGCTCCACCTCCCAGCGGCTGCGGGGCCGGGTCCCCAGGAAGCGCGCCGCGATCTCCAGGGCGGCCTCGGCGTCCGGGGGCTCCCGCCGGACGCCCGTATCGCGCGCGCTGCGCCTGCCGCCCACCACGGGCTACGAGGCTACTCCGCCTCCTTGATGCCCTCCACGCCGACCTCGATGGAGCTCACCTTGGCGCGGATCTCGTCCTCGATCTTGGCCGCCAGCTCGGGGTTGGCCTTCAGGAAGTCACGCGCGTTCTCGCGTCCCTGGCCGAGGCGCGTCTCGCCGTAGTTGAACCAGGCACCGGTCTTGGACAGGATGCCGGCCGCGATGCCGACATCCAGCAGGCCGCCCTCGCGGCTGATGCCCTCGTTGTAGAGGATGTCGAACTCGGCCACCCGGAAGGGCGAGGCGACCTTGTTCTTCACCACCTTGACGCGGGTGCGGGAGCCGACCGCATCGGTCCCGGCCTTGAGGGTCTCGATGCGCCGGATGTCCAGCCGCACGCTGGCGTAGAACTTCAGGGCGCGGCCGCCGGGCGTGGTCTCCGGGTTGCCGAACATGACCCCGATCTTCTCGCGCAGCTGGTTGGTGAAGATGAGCGCCGTGTTCGAGCGGTTGATGGCGCCGGTCAACTTGCGGAGCGCCTGGCTCATGAGCCGCGCCTGGAGGCCGACGAAGCTGTCCCCCATCTCGCCCTCGATCTCGGCGCGCGGCACCAGGGCCGCCACCGAGTCGACGATGACCACGTCGACCCCGTTGGAGCGGATGAGGGTCTCGGCGATCTCCAGCGCCTGCTCGCCGGTGTCCGGCTGGCTGACGAGCAGCTCGTCCACGTTGACGCCCACGTTGGCCGCGTAGCGCGGGTCGAGCGCGTGCTCGGCGTCGATGAAGGCCGCGATCCCGCCGGTACGCTGCGCGTTGGCGGCCACGTGGTAGCACAGGGTCGTCTTGCCGCTGGACTCGGGGCCGTAGATCTCGGTGATGCGGCCGCGCGGCACGCCGCCGACGCCGAGCGCGAGGTCCAGGGCGATGGAGCCGGTGGGGATGACCTCCACCGCCTGCTTGGCGCCCTTGTCGCCGAGCCGCATGATCGAGCCGCGGCCGAACTGCTTCTCGATCTGCAGGATGGCGGCATCAACGGCGCGCGTGCGCTCTCCGTTGCGCTCGGGCGGGGTCTGCGCCTGGGCCTGGGCCACCGGGGCGTCCATTGGTTCTCGGGCTCCTTCTTGCTTGCTGCGTCCCGGCGGCGGTCAGATCACTCCTCCTCGCCGCTGGGTTCGATGCGCGGCTTGCGCCTTGGCTTGATCACCTCAACCGACATCGGAGGCTCGAAGGCCGATACCGGCGGTGCCTTCGGCGCCTTCGCCTTGGGCTTGCGCTTCTGCTCGTGACGCGGACGGTCTCGACCCTTCGCCATCTTCGCAGACCTCCGATCTCGTCGTCGGGTGCTGGCAACAGCCTGCCCGATGGGGCCTTACCGGCCGCTTATCGGCGGCTTATCACGGGCTGCCCCGATGCTTCCGTACTGTGCCGCGACGACATCCCGCAGCGATGCGAACGAGCCATCGTCCAGCGCGCTGCGGATGCGTCGCATCAGGTCGAGAGTATAGGTGACGTTGTGGACCGAGGCGAGGCGATACGCCAGCAGCTCCTCGGCCCGGAAGAGGTGCGCCAGGTACGCGCGCGAGTGCCTGCGGCAGGCCTCGCAGGCGCATGCCGGATCGAGCGGCCCGGGGTCGTCCAGGAAGCGGGCGTTGCGGAGGTTCAGCCTCCCCTCGGAGGTCCACAGCTGACCGTTGCGTGCCACGCGGGTGGGCAGCACGCAGTCGAAGAGGTCGATCCCGCGCTGGACGCCGGTGAAGAAGTCCACCGGGGAGCCGACGCCCATCAGGTAGCGCGGCCGCGGGTCGTCGCCGAGGGCCTCGGCCACCGCGTCCAGGGCGGCCGCCATCTCGGCCTTGCTCTCCCCCACCGACAGGCCGCCGACCGCGATGCCGTCGAAGGCCATGCCCGCGATGGTCCGCGCGCTGGCGGCGCGCAGCTCGCGGTGCACGCCACCCTGCACGATCCCGAACAGCGCCTGGTCCGCGCGTGAGCGGGCGGCCAGGCAGCGCGCCGCCCAGCGGTGGGTGCGTTCGGTGGCCTCCTCCACCTCGGCACGTGGCCGGTCCGGCCCGATCAGCTGGTCCAGGACCATGGCGATGTCGCTGCCCAGGGCCTCCTGGATGGTGATCGCCGACTCCGGCGTCAGGCGGTGCGGCGACCCGTCGACGTGGCTGGCGAAGGTCACCCCGTCCTCGTCCACCTGCCGCCGCTCGGCCAGGCTGAACACCTGGAACCCGCCTGAATCGGTCAGGATCGCGCCGTCCCAGCCCATGAACCGATGCAACCCGCCCAGCCGGGCGATGCGCTCGTGCCCGGGCCGCAGCGAGAGGTGGTAGGTGTTGCCCAGCAGGATCTGGGTGCCGGCGGCCCGAAGGTCGCCCGGGGTCAGGCTCTTCACGGTGCCCTGCGTGCCGACCGGCATGAACTGCGGGGTGTCGACCGCGCCGTGGGGCGTCTGGAGCCGCCCGATCCGCGCGCGTCCGACGCCGGTGGGCCGAAAGGTGAAGGAGATCGGGGGCGGCACGCCGGGCAGGATACCGACCCATGGGTTGGCCGCGGTTGCCCCGACGCGATAGTCTTACCCGTGCCCGCCCCATCCAGCAGACCCTGGGAGGTGCCTGGTGCGACTGGCCGACTGGCCGCGTGTCCCGTACCTGAACGAAGAAGTTCGCGAGTGGATCAGCCTCCACCTGCGCGCCCTCGGCGTGGAGGACATCGCCGTGTTCGCCACCACCGCCGGTCGTGAGGAGGACGAGCGCCGGGTGCTGGTCGCCTCCGAGGTCGGCCTGCTCGACACCTGGTACGCGCCGCGGGGGTCCTCCGCCCGCTACGCGCTGAACGTGCGGCTCTACCCCTGGCAGCAGGTGCGCGGGGTGGACCTGCGCGGCGAGACCTACCGGGTCTGGGCCCACGAGCACCAGAGCCGTTGGCGCCTGCGCCTGGCGCGTCCTGCCCTGGACGTGCTGTCCGACGACCAGCAGGTCGGTGTGGCGCTGGCCGAGTTCGCCGCCGCCTGTGCGGTGATGGCCGAGACCGGCGGCCCGCATCCGTCCGAGGAGGTGGGCCAGCATGCCTTCCCAACGCGCGCCGAGCCGCGGCCATCCGCGGGCCCCACGCCCCGGGCGCCGTCCGCCGAGGCGGTGCCGTCGAGGCCGCCGTCGACCGAACCTCCGCCAGCCGAGGCGAGCCGCCCTGCTGAGCCACGACCGGAGCCGCGCTTCATCCCCGGCACCGATCGCCAGCGTCCACCGATCCGCCTCGAGCCGAGCCTGGACGAGGAGCCGGGCGTGGAGCTGGAGCAGGGGGTCCACGCCCGCTCGCAGGGCAGCTAGCGGGGCCCTCTACAGGATCAGCATCGCGTCCCCGAAGCTGAAGAAGCGGTAGCCCTCGGTGAGGGCGGTACGGTACGCCGCCAGCAGCGTGTCGCGCGCGGCATGGGCATCATCGGCCTCCGGCATGCCGTGCTGCACGAAGGCGGTCACCAGCAGCAGCAGCGAGCTGCGCGGCAGGTGGAAGTTCGTGATGAGGGCGTCGACCGCTCGGAACCGATGGCCCGGCGTGATGTACAGGTCGCTCCAGCCGCGGGCCGCCCGCGTGCCGCTGGCGGTCTCCAGCACCCGGACCGACGTGGTGCCGACCGCCACCACCCGACCCCCGGCGTTCCGCGCGTCGCGGATGGCGCGCGCCGTGGCGGCGGGCAGCTCGTACCACTCGCGGTGGATGCGGTGCTCATCGATGAAGTCGCCCTCCAACGGCCGGAAGGTGTCCAGGCCGACGTGGAGCGTCAGGCTGACGTGCCGGATGCCGGCCGCCTCCAGCGAGCGGAGGAGCCGCGGCGTGAAGTGCAGGCCGGCGGTCGGGGCCGCGGCCGATCCCGGCGGGCGTGCGTACACGGTCTGGTAGCGCTCCGGCGGCGCGGACCGGTCGCGGATGTAGGGCGGCAGCGGCATCTCGCCCGCGGCCTGCATGACCGCCATCGGATCGCGGAAGAAGCGGAGGGCGCGTGTCCCGTCGCCGGTCCGCTCCCCCACCTCCAGCCGGTCGCCGCTCCGCAGGGTCAGCAGGTCGCCGACCGCGATGCGCCGCGACGGGCGAACCAGTCCCTCCCAGCGCCCGGAGCCGTCGTCCATCGGGCGCAGCACCAGCACCTCGGCGCTGCCGCCGGTATCGCGGCGGGCCGGCAGACGGGCCGGGATGACGCGCGACTCGTTGAGCACCAGCAGATCGGGCGGGCGGAGCTCCTCCCCGAGCTCGCGGAACTGCCGATGGCGAAGGGCGGGCCTCCCCGGCTTCGAGGCGGCTCGATCCAGGACCAGCAGCCGAGCGGCGTCGCGCGGCTCGACCGGGACCTGGGCGATCGCCGACTGCGGCAGCTCGTAGTCGAAGTCGTCTACCCGCAGGCGCGCGGGGGCAGGACCGTTCACGCTCATCGGTGCAGACAAGCGTAGCGCCCGGTCGGGACCGGGCGCCATCGGTGCAGGGAAGAGGCTAGAGGACCGTGTTCAGCCAGCTCTGGGCGAAGTAGATGGCGAAGGCGATGGCGGTGACCCACATCAGCGGATGCACCTCGCCGACCTTCCCGACCACCGCCTTGATCACCACGTAGGCGATGAAGGCGGCACCGATGCCGACCGTGATGCTGAAGGTCAGCGGCATCAGGATCAGGCCGAAGAGCGCCGGCAGGCCCTCCTCCACGTCGGTGAAGTCGATGTCCTTGATGTGCGTGGCCATCAGGTAGCCGACCACGATCAGCACCGGCGCGGTGGCCGAGAAGGGCACCAGCTCGACCAGCGGCGACAGGAAGATCATCACCAGGAAGAGCACGCCGACCACCACCGCGGTCAAGCCGGTCCGGCCGCCCTCGGCCACCCCGGCGGCGCTCTCGATGTAGCTGGTGTTGGAGCTGATCCCAGCCGCACCGCCCGCCGCCGCCGCCAGCGAGTCGACCAGCAGCAGCCGGCCGACGCCCGGGACCTGACCGTCCTCGGTGGTCAGCCCCGCCTGCTCGGCGATGGCCGTGGCGGTGCCCATGGTGTCGAAGAAGTCGGCCAGCATCAGCGTGAAGATGGTGAGGATCGCCGCCAGCGCGCCGAGCGTCCAGACGTTGCCAAGGTCGAAGGCCCCCAGCGTGCTGAAGTCGGGCAGCACCGTCAGCCCCTCCTCGGGCACCGAGGACACGCCGAGGACGAAGGCGATCACGCTGGTGATGACGATGCTCAGCAGCAGAGCCGCCGGCACCTTTCGCACGAAGAGGATGATGGTGATCGCCAGGCCGATCAGGGTGACCCACGCCCCCGCGGTGTTCGGGAAGACGAACTGCACCGGGACGCCCTCGCCGGCCGTGATCAGCCCGCCGTCGAAGAAGCCGATGAACAGGATGAACAGGCCGATGCCCACGGCCACCGCCCGCTTCAGGGCGAGCGGCACCGCGTTCATGATCGCTTCGCGCAGGCCGACCACGACCAGCAGCGTGACGACCAGGCCCTCGAGCACCACCACGCCCATGGCTCCCGCCGGCGTCAGCCCGGCACCGAGCACCAGGCCGAAGGCCACCACACCGTTGAGGCCGAGGCCCGCGGCAATGGCGATCGGGAAGTTGGCCACCACCCCCATCAGGATGCTCATCACGCCGGCCACCAGCGCGGTGGCCGCCGCCGCGGCACCGACGTCGATGCCGGCGTTGCTCAGGATGCTGGGGTTCACGGCCACGATGTAGACCATGACCATGAAGGTGGTGATGCCGGCCTTGATCTCGGTGCCGACGGTGGTCCCCCGCTCGCTCAGCTTGAAGTAGGAGTCGAGGAAACCGCCGCCCGTGGCAGGCGCTGCGTCGGTCGGTGCCTCGCTCCGTGGGATGTCCGTAGCCGTCACGTCCGATACACCCTCCGCTCCTGCGGGCACCGTCATGCCGGACACCGCGTCGGGCACCGGTGCCGGGCGCAGACTACTCCGCCGTTCCGGGCCGCGACGCCCATTTCCGCACTCGCTCCGCCGCCGCACCGGCCCGCGAGTGCCCGCGTCGGCCGGCGTCACGCGACCCGTCACGCGAAGCGTCGCAATGCACGCCAGGGGACCAGTGCGACTGGGACCGGGTCCATGGAGCGTCGCAATTCACACCAGCGGCTCAGTCACGACGCTTCACGGCCCGGTTCCGGCTCCCAACGCGCGGCTGATGTGAATCGAGGCCCTTCGCGGTGCCGGCGCCGTGGCGCGGTCACCGGCGGAGGAAGAGGTTGAACAGGACGGTCAGCACCACCGAGACGATGAGCATGGTCGCGATCGGGATGTAGATCTCGCCGCGCTCGCCCTCGATGGCGATGTCGCCGGGAAGCCTGCCGAACGGCAGCCGCACCCCCAGCACGGCCAGCCCGCCGACGACGACCAGCACCAGACCGATCACCAGGAGAATTCGGCCGACTTCCGGGCTCATGGACTGAAGTGTGCCCCGAGGCGTCGCGGCGCGCTACTCAGTCGAAGAGGCCGGGTTGCCGGGCAGAGGGCGACGCCCCGGCCGGAGGCGTCAGCCCCAGGTGGCGCCAGCCGGACTCGGTCAGCTGCCGGCCGCGCGAGGTGCGCGCCAGGAGACCGATCTGCATGAGGTACGGCTCCACCACGTCCTCGATGGTCTCCACCGGCTCGCTGACGGTGGCCGCCATGGTGGCCAGTCCCACCGGCCCGCCACCGTGGTGCTCGGCCATGGCCACCAGCAGCTGGCGGTCCATGGCGTCCAGGCCGCGGTCGTCGATCTCCAGCAGGTCCAGCGCGCTGGTCGCCAGCTCGGCGGTCACCCGGCCGTCGCCCGCGCCGCGCACCTGCGCGAAGTCGCGCACCCGCTTCAGCAGGCGGTTGGCGATCCGCGGCGTGCCCCGCGATCGACGGGCCACGATCCGGGCCGCCTCGTCGTCCAGCTCCACGTCCAGGATGCCGGCCGAGCGGCGCAGGATGCGCTCGAGGTCGGCCTCCGAGTAGTAGTCCAGGCGGTAGGTGGCGCCGAAGCGGTCCCGCAGCGGCCCGGTGATGGACCCCACCCGCGTGGTGGCGCCGATCACCGTCACGCGCTCGATCTGGAGCCGCACGGTGCGGGCGCCGGGCCCCTTTCCGAGCACCACGTCCAGGGCGAAGTCCTCCATGGCCGGGTAGAGGATCTCCTCCACCGCGTGGCTGAGCCGGTGGATCTCGTCGATGAACAGCACGTCGCCCTTGCCCAGGCTGGTGAGCACCGCGGCAAGGTCTCCGGCACGCTCGATGGCCGGACCTGAGGTGGTGCGGATCTGCGCCCCCATCTCGGCCGCCACGATGTTGGCCAGCGTGGTCTTCCCCAGCCCCGGTGGACCGTACAGCAGGATGTGGTCGACCGGCTCGGAGCGCTGCCGCGCGGCGTCGATCAGGATCGCCAGGTTCTCCTTGATACGGTCCTGGCCGGCGAACTCGTCCAGCCGTCGCGGCCGGACCGTCGACTCCAGCGCCAGCTCGTCCTCGGCCACCTGGGCGCTGGTGACGCGCTCGATCGTCATGGACCGATGTCTCCATGCGCCGCGCCGGAATCGAACATGTGGCCGATTCTAACCCTGCCGGCCGAGCGCCTCGGCCGCCCAGCGACGCACGGTCTGGTGCTGTGCGACCCAGGCGTCCCAGACGGCGCGCGCGTAGCGGTCGGACGCGGTTGCCAGCCCGGACCGATCCCGCGCGGATGCCAGGTCGGCGATGGTCGCCGCGTAGGATGCCGGTGGCGTGAGCCACGGCCAGTCGCGGGGCGTCCGCAGGATCTGCTGGGTGACGCGCGTCACCTCGGCGTCGTCCAGGCCGTGCTCGTACCGATGGCACAGGCCGATGAGGTGCACCGCCACCGACTGCCGCTGGCGGCGCCCGTCCACGCCCGGGTGCTGCGCGGCATAGGCGTCGACCACGTGCCGCCCCGGAAGGCCGTACCCGGCCAGCCGCGCCGCGACCTCGGTGTACAGCGCCCAGCACGCCGACGAGGCGCCGATGTACTCGTGGCGCGGCCCGTCCGGGTCGCCGGGCAGCCGCAGGCCGCAGCCCGGGCACGGCTCGCCGCCGGCCAGGCGAGCGAGGTCGTCGGGCGTGTCCACGTCCGGGATCGGCTGAAGGGGCTCCACGGCCACGACCCACTCCGGGTGCGCGTTCAGCACCTCGCGCAGGCCGACGTCGCCTCCCGGCTCGTCCACGATGCCGAAGTGGGACCGCTCCACGAGCACCGGCGGCGTCAGCGTGCCGTCCACGGAGGTGGCGATCAGCGGCCGCTCGCCACGGGCGGCGACCACGGCCTGCAGGTGCCGCACCGGCACCTGCGGCTGGTCGCCGAGCAGGATGAGCGCGGCCTCCACCTCGGGCGGCAGCGCCGCGAAGCCCAACCGCAGGGAGTGGCTCATTCCCCGCTCCGGGTGCGGGTTTCGCACCCAGCGCAGCGCCTCGGGGTCGTTGTAGGCGGCGGGGCGCGACAGCCACACGGGGACCACGGCGACCACCGGCCGCAGGCCGGCCTCGACCGCCAGCTGCAGGACGTGCTCCAGCAGCGTCCTTCCCTCCAGCTCGGCCAGCTGCTTCGGCGTGCCGTAACGGCGCGACTCCCCCGCCGCCAGGATGACCGCGGCGACGCGGCTCGGCTGCTCTCGCTCCATCGGCGCCTAGTGTGCCCGGCTCACGCGCTGCGCACCGGCACCGTTGTCCCGTGCGTCACCCGGCGACAGGAACCACGCGGCGCACAGCAGGCTCACCACAACGACTCGCTGACACGAAGGCGGCGCCGAGCAGCCGAGCCCTGCCGGGTACGATGCCGACATGCCCGACCCCCTCCCCCCGCGCGTCGAGCTGCTGATCACCGGCGGCTCGCTGGTCGACGGCAGCGGCGAGCCCGCCCACACCGGCACCGTTGGCGTGCGAGACGGTCGCCTGCACGTCGGTCCGGCGGACTGGCGCCCCGAGGCCGACCGTAGCCTGGACGCCGCCGGCCGGGTGGTGTGCCCCGGCTTCATCGACCTCCACTCCCACGGCGGCCTGGTGATCCTGGCCGACCCGCGTCACGAGCCGAAGGTGCGGCAGGGGGTGACCACCGAGGTCATCGGCGTGGACGGCAACTCGTACGCGCCCTTCGCCCACCGCCAGGACCTCCTGGACTTCGCCCACCTGAACGCCGGCCTGGACGGGCTGCCCGACGCCATCGGCTTCGACTGGGACACGGTCGCCTCCTACCTGGACCGATACGACCGCGGCCAGGCCATCAACGTGGCGCTGATGGTGGGCAACAGCGCGCTGCGCATCGGCGCCATCGGCTGGGAGGACGTCCCGTCCGACGAGCGGACGACCGCCAACCAGCGCGCCCTGCTGCGCGAGGCGATGGAGGAGGGAGCCTTCGGCGTCAGTTCCGGGCTGGACTACCCGCCGGGCTCGTACGCCTCGACCGATGAGCTGGCCGCGCTCCTGGCCGAGGCGGCACGGCTCGGCGGCTTCTATCACACCCACGTCCGCTACCCCCTGGGCGACCGCTTCCTGGACCCCTTCCGCGAGGCGATCGAGATCGGACGCCGCGGCGAGGGCCCGGTGCACATCACCCACTTCTACCACCGCCGCAGCTACCCCGGGGCGCCGGAGGAGATGCTCGCTTTGGTGGACGACGCCCGCGCGACGGGGATGGACGTCACCTTCGACACCTACCCCTACGAGTGGGCCTCGACCCGCATGCTGATCCAGCTCCCGCAGTGGGTGCAGTCCGGCGGACCGATGGCGCTCAAGGAGCTCCTGGCCGATCGTGCGGTGCGCGACCGCATCCGCGCCGAGCTGGCCGAGCGCGGGGCCGCCTACGCCTCGTCAGCCGGTTGGGCGGACGTGCGGCTGGGCGCCTTCACCCGCCCCGAGAACCTGCGCTGGGAGTCACGCACCCTGGCCGACGTCATGAACGAGACCGGGACCGATGCCGTGGACGCCATCTGCGACCTGCTCCTCTCCGAGGACCTGCGCGTGGCGCAGGTCACCACCGGCCCCTGGACCAATGGCCTGCGCACCTTCCTGCGTCACCCGGGGGCCATGATCGGCACGGACTCGACGTTCCTGGGCGAGAAGCCGTCGCCGCGCACCTACGGCTCCTACCCGCGAGTGCTGGGCCAGTTCGTGCGGGACGAGGGGCTGCTGGGCCTCGAGGAGGCGGTGCGCCGCATGACCGGTGCGCCGGCCGACCGGCTGGGGCTCCGCGACCGGGGGCTGCTGCGCGACGGCTACGCCGCGGACCTGGTGGTCTTCGACCCGGCCCGGGTGCGGGCGCGGGCCACCCACGATGAGCCGCGGCAGTTCCCCGAGGGGATCGAGCACGTGATCGTCAACGGACGCGTGGTGGTCGACGGCGGCCGGCACACGGGCGCCACCCCCGGGCGGGCCCTGCGGCGGGGCCGCGACTGACTTCACCGCATCCTCTCCGCCGCGCTAGCATGCGGCGATGGACCGCCACCCGGAGGCCTCCCGCACACTTCCGCCGTCCACGCGCCCGGACGTCGCGCCGCGGGCACTGATCGTCCCGCCGGCGGTGCCGACCCGCGGCCGTGTGCACCCGGGACTGCCGCTGCGTCGCGAGGGTCCGGCCAAGCTGACCGGGGAGGCGAAGTATGCCGATGACCTGGTCTTCCCCGGCGCCTGGTACGGCGCCACCATCCGCTCCAGCGAGCCACGGGCACGCCTGCTGGGCATCGAGCTGGACGATGCCTTCGACTGGAAGCGGGTGGTGGTCGTGACCGCCGACGACATCCCCGGCACCAACGTGGTCAGCCTGATCGATGACGACCAGCCGGTGCTGGTGCCGATCGGTGGCGAGATCCGCCACCAGGCCGAGCCGTGCGCCCTGGTCGCCGCCCCCGACCGCGCCACCGTCCGCGAGGCGCGGCGCCACATCCGGCTGCGGACCGAGCCGCTGCCGCCCGTCTTCGACCCGATGAAGTCGGATCGCGAGTTCGCCCGCTACGTCATCGAGCGCGGCGACGCGGCCGCGGCCATGCAGCGGGCTGATCGGGTGATCGAGGGAACCTATCGGGTCGGGCACCAGGAGCAGCTGTACATCGAAAACCAGGCCATGATCGCCGTCCCGCGCGAGGACGGCGGGATGACCGTCCATGGCTCGCTGCAGTGCCCGTACTACGTCCACCGGGCCATGAAGCGGGCGCTGGCCCTGGACGACCTGCGGGTCCAGGTCATCCAGGCGGAGACCGGCGGCGGCTTCGGCGGCAAGGAGGAGTACCCCTCGATGATCGCCCTCCATGCCGCGCTGCTGGCTCGCAAGTGCGGCAAGCCGGTGCGCATGATCTACGACCGCCACGAGGACATCAGCGCCACCACCAAGCGCCATCCGGCCATCGTGCGCCACCGCACCGGGGTGACGAACGACGGCGAGCTGGTCGCCCAGGAGATCGAGGTCGTCATGGACGGCGGCGCCTACTGCACGCTCACCCCCGTGGTCCTCAGCCGGGGCGTGCTGCACGCCGGCGGGCCGTACCGGTGCGAGAACGTCCGGATCGTGGGGCGCGCCATGGCCACCAACACTCCGCCCAATGGCGCCTTCCGCGGCTTCGGGGCGCCGCAGACCGAGTTCGCCATCGAGACCCAGGTGAACCGCATCGCCGGCGAGCTGGGTATCTCGCCGCTGGAGCTGCGGCGGCGGTGGGCCTACCGCCAGGGCGACGTCACGCCCACCGGGCAGGTGCTGCGCGAGAGCGTGGCCGCCCTCGACGTGCTCGAAGCGGTGGCCAGCGCATCGGACTTCGAGCGCCACCGGCACCAGACGGCGGAGGCGCGCAGGCGGCGAACGGACGGCGCCCGGCTGGCGTCGGGAATCGGCCTGGCGCTGGCCTGGCATGGCGCCGGGTTCACCGGCTCGGGCGAGATCAAGCTGGCGTCGGTGGCATCGGTCGAGCTGACCGACGGGGGCCGGATCCGGATCCTGACCGCCTCCACCGAGATGGGCCAGGGCACCAAGACCATCTTCCCGCAGCTGGTGGCCGATACCCTGGGGGTGGAGATCGACGAGGTGGAGATGGCGCCCCAGGACACGGCCATCGTGCCGGACTCAGGGCCGACCGTGGCCAGCCGCACGGCCATGGTGGTCGGCGGCCTGCTGATCAGGGCCGCGGAGCGCCTGCGGGCCCAGGTCGAGGAGCGCACCGGCCGGCCGTTCCCCGAGTCGTACCGCGAGGCCGGCCCGATGCGGGTGGACGAGCGCTTCACCCCCTACCCGGGCGAGCCGTTCGACGACGCGACCTACACCGGCGACGCCTACCCCACCTTCGGATGGGCGGCGGCCGTGGCCCGGGTGGACGTGGACCTGGACACCGCCGAGGTCACCGTGCGCGACTACTGGGCGGCGGACGAGATCGGGCGGGTCATCCATCCCATCCTGGCCGAGGGCCAGGTGGAGGGCGGCTCGCTGCAGGCCATCGGCTACGCCACCATCGAGGAGATGAAGCTGGTCAACGGCCGCTACCTGAACGACCGGCTGGCGACCTACCTGATCCCGACCGCCCTGGACGCGCCACGCATCCACACCCAGCTGCTGGAGCGGCCGTTCTCGGGCGCGCCGCACGGCGCCAAGGGCGTGGGCGAGCTGCCCATGGACGTCGGGGCGCCAGCGGTGGTGGCCGCCATCCACGACGCGGTCGGCACCTGGATCTGCGACCTGCCCGCGACGCCGGAGCGCATCCTGGCCGCCCTGATGGCGGGACCGCCGCCACCGCCACCCGGCGTCTCCCTGGAGGAGCCGCAGCGCGCGACACCCCCGGTGGAGGACCTCCCGGCCGGCGGCGACGAGATCCCCCTTCGTTCGCCGACCGAGCCGCCACAGGATTTCAGGCCGTGAGCTACCGGTTCACCGTCAACGGCCACGAGGTGGAGCTGGACGTCCCCGGCATGCGCCGGCTGCTGGACGTCCTCCGCGAGGACCTGGGCCTGACCGGCACCAAGGAGGGCTGTGGTGAGGGCGAGTGCGGCGCCTGCTCGGTGCTGGTCGACGGCGCGGTGGTCGACTCCTGCCTGGTGCCGGTCTGCCAGGTGGACGGCGCTGCCGTGGCGACGGTCGAGGGCCTGGCCGCCGACGGCCGGCTGAACGAGCTGCAGGCCGCCTTCCTCGAGACCGGCGGAGCCCAGTGCGGCATCTGCACCCCCGGCATGCTGATGGCCGGGGAGGCCTTCCTCGCCTCCGGGCAGCCCCCGTCCGAGGAGGCCATCCGCGAGGCGATCGCCGGCAACCTGTGCCGCTGCACGGGGTACACGAAGATCGTGGAGGCCATCGCCCTGGCCGCCGAGCGCCGCGGCGCCTCCTAGCCGGTCGCCGGACCGATGTTGCCCGAGCCGCCCGTCCACTCCCCCCGCAGCCTGGCCGAGGCCCTGGCCACCCTGGCCGAGGATGCGTCCTACCGCCCGGTTGCCGGCGGCACCGACCTGCTGGTCCAGATCGGCGGCGAGATCGGCGATGCGCCGGAGCGCGTCCTGGACCTGTGGGGGGTGGACGAGCTGCGGGGTATCAGGCTGCGGGACGGGATGCTGGAGATCGGCGCGCTGACGACCTACACCCAGATCCGGCAGTCTCCGGAGGTCGCGCGCCACCTGCCGGCCCTGGCCGAGGCGGCGGCCACCATCGGCGCGGCGCAGATCCAGAACCGGGGCACGATCGGTGGCAACGCGGTGAACGCCTCGCCCGCCGGGGACACCCTTCCCATCCTGCTGGTCACCGACGCCGAGCTGGTCGCCGGCTCCGCCCGCGGCGAGCGGGCCATCCCGGCGGCCGAGTTCTGGCCGGCCTACCGGCGGACCGCCCTGGCCTCGGACGAGCTGTTGCTGCGCATCCGCTTCCCGCTCCCGGACGGCCGTCAGGTGCGGTTCCGCAAGGTGGGCACCCGCCGCGCGCAGGCCATCTCGAAGGTGGTCATGGCCCTCGCCTGGCGGCCGGGAGCCGACGGCACCTGGACCGATGTGCACCTGGCCCTCGGCTCGATGGCTCCCACACCGGTCCGCGCCCACGGCACCGAGGCGGTCCTCCAAGGCGCGGCGCCCACTGGTGAGACCGCCGAGCGCGCGGTGGCGGCCCTGGCCGAGGAGCTGCATCCCATCGACGACGTGCGCTCCACGGCCGCCTACCGGCAGGCGGTGGCCGGCCGCGTCCTCCATCGGCTCATCCGCGACGAGGGCGGGTGGTAGGCATGCCGGTCTCGCGTCCCCGTCCCGAGGAGGTCCGGATCTTTCCCACCGCCGCCGATTTCCGGGCGTGGCTGGACGCCAACCACGCCACGGTCGATGCGCTGTTCGTCGGCTACTACAAGAAGGGCGTGAACAAGGCGGCCATGACCTACGTCGAGGCCGTGGAGGAGGCGCTCTGCTACGGCTGGATCGATGGCATCACCTTCCGCGTCTCCGACGAGCTCACCGCCACCCGCTTCACGCCGCGTCGCCCGGGCAGCAACTGGAGCGCAACCAACATCGCCAGGGTGTCCGCGCTGCGGGCTGCGGGGCGCATGCACCCGGCCGGGATCCGTGCCTTCGAGGAGCGCGACCGGCGCAAGGACGGGACCTACTCGTACGCGCGCCCGCGGGCCGAGCTGCCGGACGCGATGCTGGCCGCGCTGCGGGCCGACGAAGCGGCCTGGAGCCGCTGGGAGGCAGAGCGGAAGTCCTTCCGGCGCGGGGCCACGTACTGGGTCACGTCGGCGAAGAAGCCGGAGACGCAGCGCCGCCGCTTCGAGGAGCTGCTGGCCGCGCTGCGGGCCGGGACGCGGCCGCGGCCATTCCTGGTCGCTCGCGCGGAGCGCGAGGAAGCGGCGAGTTAGCAGGGAGGATGGCTTGACCGAGATCTCGGTGGCAGGCGTGCGGGTGACCGACCCCTCGGTTTCGCATGCGGAGGAGGTGCTGACCCACGGGGCGCTGGGCTTCGTGGCGCAGCTGCATCGGTCCTTCAACCCCAGGCGCCTGCGGCTGCTCGCCGACCGACGCGAGCGGCAGGCCCGCTTCGACGCCGGCGAGCTGCCCGACTTCCTGCCCAACACCCGTCACCTGCGCGAAGACCCGGACTGGCGGGTGGCGCCTGCGCCGCGCGACCTGGACGACCGGCGGGTGGAGATCACCGG
>DASRYM010000036.1:0-70892 GCA_035687145.1 Candidatus Zixiibacteriota bacterium
ACGAGCGTCGGCACCCCACGCGACCGCGGGCACGGAAACGACAGACACCAACCGTGACGCGAACACTCGCCGTCCATTTCCTCAGCCGCCAGGGCGGCGGACGGCTCAGCCTGGAGGATGCAGCCGCGCGGTACGCTGCCACGCGGCCAGACGATGTATGGGACTCCGCCCACCATGCTCGCGTCCTCGCGGAGCTGGAGCGGGATCATGGCCCGCTCACTCGCGGCGGTTGGGAGTCCCTCTTACGCTCAGTCGGGATCGGCGTCCAGCGGGTGTCAGCCGTAGGCCGCTAGCCGTTCGGGTAATGCGGTCCTGAATCCCTCCGGGGGCGCCATCATCGCCGTGACGCGCCAAGGCGGGTAGCATCGGGTCATGGCAGCCCGGATCCCCGAGGACCTCGTCGACCTGCTGACCACGGACGTCATCGGTCATGTGTCGGCGCTCCGGCCGGACGGCAGCATCGCCCAGTACCTGATGTGGGTCGACTACGACGGCCAGCACCTCCTCACCAGCTCGATCGTCGGCTCTCGCAAGGGGGCCCATTGGCGTCGGGACCCGCACGTGACCGTGTCGGTCAAGGACCGAACCGATGACTGGCGGTACCTGATCATCCGCGGCCGGGTGGTCGACATCCAGCCCGATGCGGACCTGGCCTTCATCGACAGGATGTCGATGCGCTACACCGGCCAGCCCTACCGCACGCGCGACCGACCGCGCGAGGTGTTCGTCATCCAGCCCGATCACGTCCGCGCCTCGCGCGGTCGCGGAGGGTAGCTGTCCGCCCGGCCGGTAGAATCGCGCCGCTGGCACCCGCCAGCTGATGCAGCGTGGAGGGCAGGAACTCGCGATGCTCGACAGGCGCGGAGCCGCGCTGGTCGCCGAGGCGGTCGGCACCTTCCTCTTCTTCTTCGTCGGCGCCGGCTCGGTGGTGCTGGCCACCCACGCGGGGGAGGCCGGCCCCGGCCTGGTGGGCATCGCCCTGGCCCACGGCCTGGCGCTGGCCGTCCTGGTCTCGGCCTTCGGCGCCATCTCCGGCGGGCACTTCAACCCCGCGGTCACCGTGGCGGTCCGCCTGGCCGGTGGCATCGAGTGGGGCAGCGCCATGGCCTACGTCATCGCCCAGCTGCTCGGCGCGGTGGTCGCGGGATTCGCGCTGCGCGCCGTCTTCCCCGAGGCTTCGTGGCAGCCAAGCGCCATCGGCACCCCGGCGCTGGGTGAGGGGATCAGCGTCGGGGCCGGGATCGCCATCGAGGCGGTGCTCACCCTGCTGCTGGTGCTGACCGTGTTCGGCACCGCCATCGACCGCCGCGCGCCGAAGCTGGGCGGGCTGGCCATCGGCCTGGCGGTGGCGGCCGACATCCTGATGGGCGGTCCGCTGACCGGGGCGGCCATGAACCCGGCGCGTTGGTTCGGCCCGGCGGTCGCAGCCGGCCAGTTCGCCGACTGGTACGTGTGGTGGGTCGGCCCGCTGCTGGGCGGCATCGTGGCGGCGGTGATCTATCGCTACGCCCTCGCCGACACCGCCGAGGCGGACGTCACCCCGGCGACCCCCGAGGGCTAGCCACCCCGCAACCGGGTGCAAATGTCCGGGGTGAACAGGCCGTCCGGCACGTCCCCGGCGCACTGCCACCCCCGAACACTGGCAGCGTGGATACGCATCGACGCCTCGTGCTGCCGGCGCTGCTCGTGCTCGCCGGCCTGCTGCTGCCTGCCTGTTCGACCACGACCGCCATGCCGCGCCACAGCCCCGGCGCCACGGGCGGTGCCATGAGCGGCGGCGCCATGCGGCCGGACGTGGTGCTCACCAAGTCACCGACCTGCTCGTGCTGCACCGGTCACCAGGCATACCTGGAGGGCAACGGCTTCCACGTACAGGTCCAGGAGACCGATGACATCCCGGCGATCAAGGACGGCTACCGCATCCCGCCCGAGCTGCGCAGCTGCCACACCTCGATGGTGGGCCGCTACGTCGTCGAGGGCCACGTGCCGCTGGCCGCCATCGAGCAGCTGCTGGCCGAGCGCCCGGACATCGACGGTATCGCGCTCCCCGGCATGCCGCCCGGCTCCCCGGGGATGGGCGGCCAGCTGGAGGGCCCGCTGGTGGTCCTCGCCTTCGATGACGGAGCGGTGGTGGGAGAGCTCGGCCGCTACTGACCGCAGCCCTTGGGGAAAGGCCCGCGAAACGTCCCAATTCACAGCAAGTGACCAATCAGCGCGTCAACGGCCGCTTGGAGCGGCGTACCTCGCGCCAGGTGTGAATTGGGACCGTTCAGCGCCCCTCCTGAGCGCACAAGGCGCGCCTGGTGTGCATCACGACCGTTCGCGGGTGACCGGTCGCGTCACGCCGCCCCGCCGGTGTTCAGCAGGAACACGCCGACCACGATCATCGCGATCGCGGCCAGCTTCAGCGCGGACAGCACCTCGCCGAAGACGAAGAGGCCGATGACCACCACGGCCGCGGTTCCCACGCCGGACCACACCGCGTAGACCACGCCGAGCGGGATGGTGCGCAGGGCCACCGACAGCGCATAGAAGCTGATCCCGTAGCCGATCGCCACCACCGCGCCCCAGCCCCAGTTGCGGA
This sequence comes from Candidatus Zixiibacteriota bacterium, assembly GCA_035687145.1. Lineage (GTDB taxonomy): Bacteria > Chloroflexota > Limnocylindria > QHBO01 > QHBO01 > DASRYM01. The sequence continues at coordinate 2,585 of DASRYM010000036.1, forward strand.
AGCCGTCTGAGAGCTTCAGGGCGGTGGTGGCCACCACCTCGGTGCTGATCGCCAGCGCCAACCACAGGACCGGGTGCATGGACGAAGCTCCGCTGCGAGTGGCTCAGATGAAGAAGGTGAACCAGCCGGCCATCACGCTGAAGGCGTTGGTCACGATCAGCGCGCCGACCAGCACGATGAACGCGCCGGAGACCAGCTGCACCGCCCGCGCGTGGCGGCGCAGTGCCGCGAGCAGGGGGCGCACCCGGGGCAGGGCCACCGCGGCGGCCAGGAAGGGGACGGCCAGGCCGGCCGAGTAGGCGGTCAGCAGCAACGCCGCCGCTCCCGCCTGCTGCGCCGAGGCGCCCATGGTGAGGATCGTCCCCAGCACGGGACCGATGCAGGGGGTCCAGCCGACGGCCACCAGCGCGCCCAGCCCCAGCGATCGCGCGGACCGCCCGCCCGGGAGGATGTCCGGGTCCAGGCCGATGCGCCATCGGTCCAGGATCGAGCTGAAGGCGGTCAGCAGGCCGATGGCGATCACGACCAGGCCGGCCACGATGCGTGCCTCATCGGCCCGGAAGAGGTAGCGCCCGAGCAACCCGGCGGACACGCCCAGCACGATGAACAGGGCGCTGAACCCGGCCACGAACAGGACGGCCTGGAAGAGGACCGGGCCGCGCGAGGCCTCCGGGCGGGAACCGCCCGCCGTGACCGCCGCCGTCTCACCCAGGAAGGCCAGGTAGACCGGCACCAGGGCCAGGACGCAGGGGGAGACGAAGCTCAGCAGGCCGGCGGCGAAGGCGAGCGCGAGGCTGACGTCCATCGCTCCATCCTCACCGCGTCGGGACGAGCACGGTCTCCGGTGAGGGCGTGCCCGGGTCGACGGTGATCGGCGAGGCGATGATCCACAGCGAGAGCACGGTGTAGCCGATCATCAGCAGCACCAGCGGGAGGCCGGCCAGCACCGCGCGTCGCGGGGCGTCGCGCAGCGCCAGCCGATGGGCGAGCACCACGGCCACCACGTGCCCCAGCACGATGGCCCCCACCGACAGGTACCAGATGGCGCTGGTGGGGATGAAGTCGAGCAGCGGCGCCACCGTGTTGAGCGGGTCGGCGAGCAGGACCGGCAGCCAGACGACGCCCTGGATGACGAGGGTCAGGTAGTGCGCCACCAGGTAGCCGGCGGCGATCGGCAGCAGCGTCGCGGCGTAGGCGCCGATGGTGGCCGACAGCGGCGGTGCGTGCCGGTCCGGGTCATGGAGGGCGCGGGTCAGCCAGGTGGCGACGGTGAAGGCGGCCAGGAAGATGAGCCAGACCATCGCCAGCCCGGCGGTCTGCACCACCAGCACCGTGTTGGCCGCCCCGAAGGTGGGCAGGACCGCGTCGTAGATGGGCTGCAGGGTGGTGCCGTAGAAGGCGGTCTCCCTGAGGCCGTCGAAGGTCACGCCGGCCAGGGCCAGCACGATGAAGGCGGCGTCCGACCAGCCGGCATTGCGCACCTCGGCGAGGCCGGTGAACCATGGCCGCAGCTCTGCTCGGCGCTCGTGCGGCTCGGCGGCCACCGAGCACTCGGGGCAGTCGACGCAGTGCGCCGGGTCGCAGGCCTCGGCACATCCGTCGCAGACCTCGGGGTCCACCGCGCGCCGGCCAACGGGTCCCACCCGGCCGAACCAGCCGAGGATCACCTCGAACAGCTCGGCGTTGCGCAGCCAGGCGATGCGGCCGAAGAGGAGCATGCCGCCCAGGGTCAGCAGCGTGTAGGCCAGCAGCAGGGTGGCGATCAGGCGCGGGTCGTCCGAGCTGAACAGGACCAGCTCGCACCACAGGGCCACGAACAGGAAGGCGACCGCCGGCCAGCGGGCCAGTGCGGCGGGGTAGGGGAGGCCGGCGTCGATGCGGCTGGCCCCCAGGGCGCCGGCCGCCCGCTCGACCAGGCCGAAGACGGTGCGGAACGGGCTCAGCGACGGCCACGGGTTGCCCAGCAGCACGGCCGCGATGGGCAGGCCGACCCAGATCCCGATCCAGAACAGGATGGCGGGCAGCGGCGAGATGACGTCCACCACCAAGCCGGCGAGGATGGCGCCGAACCACCAGGCCACCCCCAGGGCCGCCAGCAGGACCGATGCGGCCCGCGCCACGCCCGCGTCCACGGGGCGGACCGGGTAGGAGGGGACCGCCGCGGCGGGCCGGACGGCGGCCACCGAGACCACGAACGAGGCGGCCACCGCGGCGCCGGCGCCGGCCAGGTACAGCCCCAGCGGCACCGGCAGCGTGAAGACCTGCCCGATGGCGTGCGCCTTCGCGCTGCCCGGGGCGAGTGCGGCCAGGGCGACGAGGGCGGCGGCCGCGCCGCCGGCGCGAAGGGCCCTATCGCTCATGGACGATCAGCGCTCCCACCTCGGCCTCCCCCGGTCCATCCTCGGTGTGGATCGCGATCGGGAACTGCCCGCTGCGCACGGCCGTGAACTGCAGCTCCACCGTCTCGCCGGCGCTCACCTGCCGCGCCGGAAGCTCGGCGTCGTAGCCGTGGACGTGGAAGACGGCGTCACGCCGGACGTCCAGCTCGATGGTGACCCGCTGGCCGCGGCACACCTCCAGCGTGGTGGGCTCCAGCCGCTCGTCCACCAGCGTCACGGCCAGCGTGACGGCGGGATCGGCGCAGCTCTCGGGCAGGTTGGCCCGCGGCACGCAGGCCACAAGCAGCGCGGCGAGCGCCAGGAGCGCCGCCGCGCGGACGTATCGGTTCATGGTCGACGTATTCACCTGGCTCGGGATTCGGCCGAACCGATCCACCGGCCCGGCCGTCCCATGCTAGCGAACCGGGCGGCGGCGCATGGCCGGGAGCGCCGTGACCGCGGCCAGGGCGAGCAGGGCCAGGCCGGCCAGCGTCATCGGCTCGGGGCCGGGCAGGGCCATGGCGGTGTCCGGCGAGCCCTCCTCGTGCTCCTCGCCCTCGGTGGGCTCGGGGATCGCCTCGTCGGTGTCGAAGCCGAAGCTGAAGGTGCCGCTGATGGCGTGGCCGTCGAGGCCGGTCACCTCCCATGCCACGGTGTAGACGCCCGGCTCGGTGATCGTCACCGCGCCGGTCAGGACGTTGCGGTCGGCCACGGTCAGGTCGACCGCGCCGCTGCCGACCTCGGTGCCGTCGGCATCGGTCACGGTGAACGAGCTGTGGTCGGGGTCCAGCTCGCCGTCGAACTCGATGGTCACCTCGGTCGGCGCCTCGTCCAGGTTGGCGCCGGCCTCGGGCGTGGTCGAGACCAGGTGGACGTGGGCGGCGGCCACGGCCGGGATGGCGGCCAGCGCGGCTGCCAGGATGGCGGCCATGCTCAGCCGCCGCGCGGATCGGGTCATGATCACTGCCTCCTCGTGATTGGGTTCGGCGGCCCGGTGTGCGGGCCGCATCGACTCAGGCGCCGAGGAGGGCAGGCGGCGCCCGATGGCGCCCGAGGCCCGCGGTACACCGCGCCAGGGCGCGGCGATCGGCCAGGTGCGGGCGGGGGAGGATGGTGCGCGTGGCCGCGCGCGGCAGCGACGCCGACAGCGCCACAACGGCGGTGTGCAGCTCGACGACGTGGCGGGTCAGGTGGACGGCCACGGCGGCGACGGCCAGTGACAGCAGGACGAAGGTCGGGACCGTGGCCACGTACTGGCCGGCCAGCAGCGCCTCGAAGCCGGGGAGATGGCCGTGCGCCACGGCGTGCTCGGCGTTCTCCTGCAGCAGGAAGACCACGATGGACGCCGCGAAGACGCGGTGCGCCAGCGACAGCACCTCGCGCAGGCGCGGCCGGCCCCCGGCCGGCGACGCGGCTCCGGCACGGGCCAGGTGGGTGCGCAGGGCGCGGATCTGCCAGGCGACCACCGCCAGCGCGGCCGCGCCGGCCAGGACGACGCTGAGGACGGTCAGCTCCCAGCCGCCACCGTGCTGCGTGGCGCGCAGCGCGGCCGACACCCGGGCGCCCGGCCCGTAGCCGATGGCCAGGGCCAGCTGGTGGCCGACAACGGCCACGATCGCAACCAGCAGCGCCAGCCGACGGCGGTCGCCGCTCGTGCCGGCGCCGTCCAGGGGGTGTCCATTCACGGCCTTGCGCCCCATTGGCTGCGCAGGTAGTTCACCAGGTCCCATCGGTCGTTCTCGGAGAGCGTGCCCGCGAAGGCCGGCATGCGCGTCCCCGCAGTTCCTACGGCGATACGGTACGCCAGCTCGCCGTCCGAGCGCTGGGGCACGACCTCGGCGAGCGGCTCCATGGGCAGCACCTGGCCGGCCATCACCCCGTCGCCGCCCCCATCGGTCCCGTGGCAGACGGCACAGTTGGCGAGGAACAGGCCGCGCCCGCGGCTGATCGAGTCCGGAGTGGCCTCCAGCGGGTTCGGCAGGGCCGCGGCGTCCGGCGGGGCGCGGTTGGCGGCCGCCACCATCTCGCGCGCCCCCACGCCCAGGCCCACGACCAGCACCGCCACCGCCAGGACCAGGCGCAGGATCGCCAGCGCGGGCCGGCGTGCCAGGCGCTGCGCGACCGAGGCCACCGCCACCGCCACCAGCAGGCCGGCGACCAGCAGCCAGCCACCGATGCCGTCGGGGAGCACCGACCACAGAAGGGCCAGCGGGATCGGCACCCCGCTGCCCTCGTCGGGAGGTGGCACGGCCTGCGGTGGCAGCGGGTTGATGACGGGGAGCGGGAAGGTCGCCGACTCGTCGCGCTCGCCCACGCGGCGCACGATGACCTCCACCTGCCAGTCGCCGACCACCGGGGTGTACGGCCCGCGGATGGCCCACAGCCCGCCCTCGGCCGGCTCGAGCTCCACGCGCTCCTCGGCCAGGCCGCTGCCGGCCGGCGGGATGAAGGTCAGGATCACGCGCTGGACGTCGGTGCGCGGCGCGCCGCTGCCGGTCTCGGAGACGGCCACCTGGTAGAGCTGGTTGCCCGGGGCCGGCAGGTTGACCGCCAGGTGCACGTCCGACTCACCGGCTGTGCCGAACAGGTGGGCGGCGCCGACGGCCGACGAGGTGAGCACCGGCGCCCGGTTGGCGGCCGGCTGGCCGGTCACCATCCCGGCCGCCGCCAGCACGGCCAGGGCGCCGACCGCGAGCTCCGCCCCGACCAGGGTCAGCACGCCGCGGACCGACTGGGAGCGCACCAGGAAGTAGTTCACGGCGCCGATGGCCACCGCCACGCTGAAGAGCACCACCTTGCCCACCAGCAGGTTGCCGTAGCCGCTCGCCAGCAGCTCGCGCGAGCTCCCGCCGATGACCAGCGGCGCGTTGGCCAGGCCGCTGAGGACCACCACCGGAGCGGCGGCCAGCGCCACCCGCGAGTGGCGGCCCAACGCGGCCGGCAGCATGTCGCGCCGCCGGCGGGCGAGCAGGAAGATGCCGGGCACGGTCCCCAGCCAGGCGCCCACGCCCGCCAGGTGCAGCAGGTCCAGCGCGGCGAACGGCAGCCCGCCCTCCGCCGCGGCATGCCCGGCCAGGCTGGTCCCCGCCAGGGCCAGGACCGATGCCGCCGCCGCGGCCAGCAGCCAGGCCCCGTCGTGCGGGATGGCCTGCTCCCGACCCCCGCGCCGCGCCTCGTCGTGCATCACCCAGCGCGCGGCGGCGATCAGGAAGGCGGCCGCCGTCCCCAGCAGCGCGATGCGCATGGCGATGGCGAACGGCGTCCAGCCGAAGGGCGCGGCCAGGTCCAGCGGGAATGACTCGCCGTGAGCCAGGTGCCCGCCCGAGGCGACGATCGGCCGCGCGGCCAGGGTCAGGTACACCGCCAGGCCCCCCGCGGCGCCGGCGGCCGCGAGCAGGATGGCGCCCCATGGGGCGTGGCGCTCGGTGACGCCGCCGGAGGCGAGAGCCGGCCGTGCCGAGACGAGCCAGAACAGGACGGTGCCGAACAGGACCAGGACGGCCACCAGCCCCACCCAGCGCGCGGCAATGACCTCGGGGCCGGAGGAGAGCGATTCGGACTCGGTGTCCACGTTCGGGGGCGGCGCGGTCCCGGTGGGGTCGATCAAAAAGGCGAACAGCCCGGAGGTGACGTGCCCGTCCACCGCCGAGGTGACCTGATAGCTGACGGTGTAGGTACCCGGCTCCAGGTCGGGGAGCGGCACGCTGGCCGTGGTGCCGGACGCGTCCACCGTCAGGTCGCCCACCCCGATCTGCGTCTGGTTGGCGTCCAGCAGCGTCACCGTGGCCGAGGCGGCGTCGATGGCCTCGGTGAAGGTCATGGTCAGCGTCTCGGGCGCCTCGGTCAGCGTCGCGTTGGCCGGGGGGTCGGACGAAGCCAGCTCCGCGTGGCCGGCGGCCGCTGCCGGGAGCACGAGCACCACCAGCAGGGCACCGAGGACGGCGAGGGCTGCGCGCAGCGCGCGGCGGTGCGGTCGGATGAGGCGGAACCTCCTCGACTCGGGTCACGGGGCCGTCGAGTGAGTATACGGGCGGGGGCACGGCCGACCCGAGCGGGCCCGGAGCGCGGTCAGTCCTCGGCGAAGAAGGGATCGTCCCCGTACAGCTCCAGCCATCGGCGCCGCATCTGGCGGATGGTGGCCGTGATCGCCTCCTCGGAGGTGCCCGGCGGCAGCAGGCGGGCGATCGCCTGCCGGACGCCCTCCGCGCTCTCGATGCCGAGCAGGGACAGGTAGTCGGCCACGCGGCGGGCGGGCGTCTTGCCCTCGGCGCGCATGCGGACCAGGACGTCCGCCTCGTGCTCCAGGGCGCCGGCGTAGTCCGCATCGGTCAGCTCGAGCTCGGCCATCAGGTTGGGGACGTAGTCCAGCCGCGGGTCGGAGTAGGCCCAGCGCACGAACGAGTCGAGGCGCCCCGGCTGCCGCTCGTGGTGGCGGGAATGGAACGCGCGCAGGTACTGCTGGCGTTCCGCCTCCGTGCGGGTCAGCGCGATCTGCGCGATCTGCCGCATCTCGGGCGTCCAGCGACGGAGGGACTCGACGAACTGGCGAAGGGTGAGGCTCCCGGGCGGCTGCGGCCGGAAGCGGTGCTCGTGAGCGGGCTGCACGTCCTCCTATACTACCGGCGCATGTCCCGCCTGACCTCCGCGGGCCGGTGGACCCGCCTCGCGGTCGGGATCCTCGCCGTCGTGATCGCCCTCGTCGTCGCCCTCAACGGGGCGTTGCCCTCGCGCCTGCCGGCCGGCGCCGCGGGACCGGAGCTGCGCTACCTGGGCGGCGAGCTGAACACCCTGGACCCCGCCTACATCGCCGATGCCACGGACGTCCAGCTCCTCCTCCAGCTGTACGCGGGCCTGACCCGCCTGGACGAGAACGGTGAGCCCTACGCCTCGCTGGCCGAGAGCTGGTCGGTGAGCGACGACGGACGGACCTACACCTTCACCCTGCGCGAGGGGCTGACCTTCTCGGACGGCACCCCGCTGCGCGCCCGGGACGTGCGGCGCAGCTGGCTGCGCATCCTGGACCCTGCCACCGGCACCACCGCGCCCGACGTGCTGAGCCTGATCGTCGGGGCGCCGGAGCGCCTGGCCGGAGGTCCGGAGGAGGCGGTCGGCATTCGCGCGCCGGATGACCACACCCTGGTGGTCGAGCTGCGGCACCCGGCGGCCTACTTCACGGCCATCACCGCCACGCCGACCACCTTCGTGGTGCCGCCCCACGCGGACGCCTCGCCGGACTGGCAGTCGGTGGATGGCTTCGTCGGCTCCGGCCCGTACGTGGTGGACCGCATCGAGGGCGACACGCTGGTGCTGGCCGCCAACCAGCGCTACGTGGCCGGTCCGCCGTTGATCGCCGAGGTGCGCTGGGTGATGGACTTCCAGGGGGACGCGGCCACGGCCTACGCCAATGACGAGCTGGACCTGGTGGGCATCCCGGCCTTCGACGCCAGCTGGATCGCCTTCGACCCGGAGCTGGGGCGGGCGCTCCACCAGGCGGCCGCCCTCAACGTGCAGTACTTCGGCTTCGACGTCACCCGCCCGCCCTTCGACGATGCCCGGGTGCGCCGTGCCTTCGCCCTGGCCCTCGACCGGCCGCGCCTGGTGGAGCTGGCCGAGGGCTCAGGCTCCACGCCCGCGTCCAGCCTGGTGCCGCCGGCCCTGTGGCCGGAGGGCCTGGAGGACGACCATCCGTACGACCCCGACGAGGCGCGCCGCCTGCTGGACGAGGCCGGCTACGAGGATCGGTCCGACCTGGGCGTGATCACCGTCAACAACGGCGGCCTGGGGGTCGGGCCGGCGGTGGCCGTCTGGCGCGAGGAGCTGGGGGTGGAGGTCGCGGTGGAGGGCATGGAGTTCCGCGACTACCTGCGCGCGCTGGAGGAGGACGTGCCGCAGATCTTCACCATCAACTGGATCGCCGACTACCCGTCGCCGTACGCCCTGTACAGCCTCCTGCTGCTGCCCGGGGCGGCCAGCAACTACGGCGGCTGGACCGATGAGGAGTTCGTCGAGCTGCTGGAGGCCGCGTCAGCCGCCGAGACCGATGCGGAGCAGGCCGCGGCCTACCGGGCGGTCGACGCCCGGGTCGACGAACAGGTGCCGGTCATTCCCTGGTCCTATGCCACCTCCTGGTGGTTGGTGCGACCCGGGCTGCGGGGCCTGGGCAACCTGACGGTGGGCATCATGGACTTCGGGAGGGTGTCATGGGACGCCTGACGCCCGCCGGACCGATGCTTCGGATGCGCCCGATCCGGCTGGTCGCCGCCGCGGCGCTGGTGTTGACCCTGCTGGCGCCGGCCCCGGCGGCCGCCTTCACGGGCTTCGGCCACATGCAGGCCGACGCCACCTACGGCGAGGGCATGACCTTCAGCGTGGAGCTCGACGGCGGGGCTCCGGATCGTCTCGAGCTGCTGATCGAGTTCAGCGGCGACGAGGGCACCTTCGTGGCTCCGGTCACGCCCGACGGCGACCGCGCCAGCTACACCTGGGACGCGGGCGACCGGCACCTTCCGCCGAACACGCGGCTCACCTACCGCTGGCGCGCCACCGACGGCGACGAGGTGACGCTCAGCTCCGCGCGGGAGCTGGTCTACGACGACGACCGTCCCGGGCTGGACTGGCAGTCGAGGCAGATGGGCGAGGCCACCGTGCACTGGTACGGCGGGGCGGAGGCCCAGGCGCGGCGCTTCGGCGAGCTGTCGGTCGACGCGGTGGAAGCCGCCGAGCAGCTGCTGGGCCACGAGCTGGTGGCGCCCGTCGACATCTTCGTCTACGACTCGCAGGAGGACTTCTTCGGCGCCCTCGGTCCCGGGGCGCGGGAATGGACCGGCGCGGCCACCTATCCGAACCTGCGCACCATCTTCATGTGGCTCCAGGGCGGCGCCGGTGACTTCCTGGAGACGACGCTGGTCCACGAGGTGACGCACGTGGTCTTCGCCGACGCCACCGACAACCCGTTCCACGAGCCGGCCAAGTGGCTGAACGAGGGGATCGCGTCGTGGTCGGAGCGCCGCTCGGCGGACGCCGAACGCAACCTGGTCGAGTTCGAGGCCGATGGAGCCGGCCTCTTCGCGTTCGAGGCCATCAGCGAGGAGTTCCCCATCGGCGAGCGCGCGGCGCGGTTGTCCTACGCTCAGGGTGCGACCATGGTTGACATGATCGTGGACCGATACGGCCCGCAGGCCATCGCCGGCATGGCGGCCGCCTACCGCGAGGGCGCGTCGGATGCCGAAGCCCTCGAGGCTGGTACCGGCCGCCCGGCCGACGAGCTCTTCGCCGACTTCTACGCCGAGTTCGGGGTGGAGGCGCCGCAGCCGGTCGAGCCCGAGCCGATCCCGCCCTCCAACGTCCGGCTGCCCGGCGGCGGCCCGGTCGACGAGCCACCGGACGACGAGCCCGCATCACCGGCGGCGACCCCCGAGCCGGCCCCCGGACGGGTCGGTGACCAGGCCTTCCCCTGGGCGGCCGTGGTCGAAGCCGTGGTGGTGGGCGTGGCCGTGATCGGCGCGGCCACGGTTTTCGCCGTGCGACGCGTCCGCGGTACCCGGCACGAGCCGCGGGAGGAGCCATGGTGAGGCGTCGCTTCCGGCCTCGGTTCGGGAGGAGCTGGGCGCTGTCGGTGGCCGCCGCGCTGGCGATCGTGGGATTCGTGGGCGCCGCCCAGTGGAACAGCAGCGTGGCGCGCCAGACGTTCACCACCTCCGCCCAGCAGGTGCTGGCCGCGCAGGTGCTGGAGCTGGAGGAGGAGCAGGCCACGCTGCGCGAGGAGATCGCCGAGGCCGAGGCTCAGGTGCAGCAGTTCCAGGAGGAGTCTCGGTCCGGCTCGGCCACGCTGGCGGAGCTCAGCGAGCGGCTTGACGCCGCGCGCCTGGCCGCCGGCCTGACCGAGGTGCGCGGCCCCGGCGTGGTGATCGAGATCGCCGACTCGAACCGGGTCGTGCCGCCCGGCGAGAACCCGGCCAGCTTCATCGTGCTGGTCGATGACCTGCGCGACATCGTCACCGCCCTGTGGGCATCGGGCGCCGAGGCGATCGCCATCAACGACGAGCGGCTGGTGGCCACCTCCTCGATCTACGGGGTGGGCGCCTCGATCCTGGTGAACACCTCGTTCCTGACGCCGCCGTACCGCATCGAGGCCATCGGGCCGGAGGGGCTGCTCGACCGGTTCATGGCCCATGAGGCCTTCCAGGGCCGCGTGGCGCAGCGCATCGAGTTCTTCGGCCTGGAGTTCGCCACCGCCGCCGAGCAGGAGCTGACCCTGCCGGCCTTCGTGGGCACCACCCGCTTTCGCTGGGCGGTGCCCGTGGAGGAGACCGCCGGATGAGGTCCACCGCCGCCCAGGTGAGCCTCTTCGCCGTGGCCCTGCTGATCGGCGTATTGCTGGTCGGGCAGCTGCGCTCGCAGGCGCGGCCGGTGGAGATCAGCTCGCTCTCGGCGCAGGAGCTGACCGAGCTGATCGAGACCCTGGGCGCCCGCAACCGGGAGCTGCGCAGCGGGCTGGCCGACCTGCGCGAGACGATTCGTGATTACCAGGTGGCCGGCTCGCAGGGCCAGAGCGCGCTGGACGTCACCCGCGAGGACCTGCGGCGCATCACCGCCTTCGCCGGCCTGGCGCCGGTGCAGGGGCAGGGGATTGTCCTGGAGGTGAGCGGCGACCTGGACGCCATCGCCCTCAACGACCTGCTCCACGAGCTGCGCAACGCCGGCGCCGAGGGGATCGCCGTGGACGGGGTGCGGATCACGCATCGGTCCGTGGCGACCCAGGGCCCGCGCAGCCTGGTCATCGACGGGCACGAGATCGGGGACCGCTTCCGGCTGGAGGCCATCGGCTCGCCGGAGGGCCTGTTGGCCACCCTGGAGCGGCCGGGCGGCATCATCGCCCAGCTGGAGCAGTTCATCGACGCCACCATCGTCGCCAGCCAGTCGACGGACATCACCCTTCCCGCCACCGAGACGTCGCTGGCGCCCACCATTGCGCAGCCGGTCCGGTGAGCGCGGCCTGGCCTCGCCTTGACCCGCCCGTCGGGCTGCCCGTAGAGTGGCCCGCGTCCCGCGTGGGTTCGGCCGGCGGCATCGGGATGCCCGGCGCCTCGCCGTTGCGTTTCGGCATCCCGCGTCCCCACTCGTGCTTCGGAGAATCGTGAACGAGCTGATCGACCTCGCCCTCGATGCCGCGACCCGCGCCGGCGTCTCGTACGCCGACGTACGGGTCAGCGAGCGGCTGACCGAGGCGCTGACCGTGAAGAACGGCGCGCTGCAGGCGGCCAGCACCAACCTGTCGAGCGGCTTCGGGGTCCGCGTGCTGGTGGACGGGTCGTGGGGCTTCGCCGCGTCCGCGCTGCTCGACCCCGGCGAGGTGGAACGGGTGGCCCGCGAGGCGGTGGCCATCGCCCGCGCCAGCGGGCTGGGGCGCGGGCGGCCGGTGACCCTCGACGACAGCCCGCCGGTGGTCGGCACCTACCGCACGCCGCTGACCGAGGACCCCTTCTCAGTGCCGCTGGACGAGAAGCTGCGCATCCTGTTTGAGGCGGATGCCGCCATGGCGCGGGTGAAGGGGATATCGGTCCGTGAGGGGAGCATCGAGTGCGCCCGGGAGCGCAAGACCTTCGCCTCCAGCGACGGCGCGCGGGTGGAGCAGGAGATCGTGGAGGCCGGAGCCGGGATCGAGGCCACCGCCACCAACGCCACGGACGCCCAGGTGCGCTCCTACCCGAACTCGGCCGGCGGCCAGCACGTCACCGGCGGCTTCGAGGCGGTGCGGGCCATGGACCTGCCGGCCCACGGGGAGCGGGTCGCGACCGAGGCGGTGCAGCTGCTGGACGCGCCCGACTGCCCGTCTGGCGAGATGACCCTGATCATCGACTCGTCCCAGGTGGCGCTGCAGGTGCACGAGTCGTGCGGCCACCCCATCGAGCTGGACCGGGTGCTGGGCATGGAGGCCTCCTTCGCCGGCACCTCGTTCCTGACCCTGGACAAGCTCGACACGCTGCAGTACGGCAGCGAGATCGTGAACATCGACGCCGATGCCACCGCCCCCGGCGGGCTGGGCACTTTCGGCTACGACGACGAGGGCGTTCCGGCCCAGAACGTGCCGATCGTGTCGGCCGGGCGCTTCGTCGGCTACCTCACCAGCCGCGAGACGGCGCCGGTCATCGGGCGCCGCAGCATGGGCAGCGCCCGCGCCTCGGGCTGGAACGTGATCCCGCTCATCCGGATGACGAACGTGAACCTGCGCCCCGGGGACGCCGGCTCGCTGGACGACCTGATCGCCGACACCGATGACGGGCTGCTCATCAGCACCAACAAGTCGTGGAGCATCGACGACCGGCGGCTGAACTTCCAGTTCGGCACCCAGGTCGGCTGGCGCATCCGCCACGGCAAGCTGGCCGAGATGGTGCGCAACCCGACCTACACCGGTATCACCCCGCAGTTCTGGGGCAGCTGCGACGCGATCTGCGGGCCGCAGGAGTGGACGCTGTGGGGCGTGCCGAACTGCGGCAAGGGCGAGCCGATGCAGACCCACCGGGTCGGCCACGGCGCCAGCCCGGCCCGCTTCCGCAAGGTTCGGGTGGGGGTCGGCCGATGGTGATCGGGCGCGAGGCGCGGGTGGACGCCCACGAGGTGCTGGACGCGGCCCTGTCGCGGGTCGACAAGGAGGCCGAGGCCCTCTACCTGGCGCGCGACGCGGCGCTGACCCGCTTCGCGAACTCCCAGATCCACCAGAACGTCAGCGAGCACGACGCGAGCCTGCGCATCCGGGTCGTCGACGGCGGCCGCTCGGGCGTGGCCAGCACCAACCGGCTGGACCCCGAGGGCATCGCCGACGTCGTGCGACGGGCCACCGCCCTCTGCGAGCGGGCCGCGGAGCATCCCGATCCGACGCCCCTGCCCGGCGCGAATGGCGGCGTGGACTCGCGCCTCGGATGGGTGCAGACCACGGCCGATGCCGACCCCGAGGTCCGGGCCGCGGGGGCGGCGGCGGTGATCGAGGCCGGCCGAAGGGCCGGGCTCAGCGTGGCCGGCGCCTTCTCGACCGACGCCACCGTCATGGCCGTGGCCAACACCAACGGCCTTCGCTCGCGGCACGCCACCACCGGCGCCAGGCTGCTGACGGTGATGACCGGCACCGACCGCGCCTCGGGCTACGCCCAGGCGATCAGCCCGGACATCGGCGCCATCGACGCCGCTGCCGTGGGCGCCGAGGCGGCCGAGAAGGCGGTGCGCTCGGTCGACCCGGTCGTCGTGGAGCCGGGCGCCTACGACGTCGTGCTGGAGGAGTACGCGGTGCAGACCGTGCTCGAGTACCTGTCGCTGGCCGGCTTCTCGGCGCTGGCGGTCGAGGAACACCGTTCCTTCATGGAGCTCGGCCGCCAAATCATGGGTTCCAACGTCCGCATCTGGGATGACGGCGGCGACCCGAGCGGCATGCCGGCGGCCATCGACTTCGAGGGGGTGCCCAAGCGCCGGGTGGACCTGGTGACCGATGGCGTGGCGACCGGCGTGGTGCACGACTCGGCCACCGCCCGCCGCGCGGGGACGAGCTCGACCGGGCACGCGCTGCCGCAGCCGAACACCTTCGGGCCGATCGCCTGGAACCTGTTCATGGCCCCCGGCGACACGCCGCGTGACGACCTGGTGCGCGGCCTGGAGCGCGGCATCCTGGTCACGCGCTTCCATTACGTGAACATCGTCCATCCGCGCCAGGGGGTGCTCACCGGCATGACCAAGGACGGCACATTCCTGGTCGAGAAGGGCAGGATCGTGGCGCCGGTGCGCAACCTTCGCTTCACCGAGACCATCCCCGAGGCATTCGGCCGCATCGACGCCATCGGACGCGAGACGCGGCTGGTGGGCGCCGAGTACACCGGGATCAACGCCCGGGTGCCGGCGCTGCTGATCCGGGACTTCACCTTCACCGGGGCCACGGCCGCCGAGTCGGCGGGTGGCGGAGGGTGAGCGTGGCCGCCGTCGACCTGCGCATCGGCGACCTGCTCCGGCTGCGCAAGCCGCACCCCTGCGGCAGCCGTGACTGGCGGGTTGTGCGCCTGGGCGCCGATATCGGCCTGGTGTGCGCCGGCTGCCACCACCGCATCCTGATGGACCGCCTGGACGTCGAGCGGCGCTTCACCGGCTACCTGGAGCGGGGCGACGACCCGACCGGCGGGGACGGAGGTGCGGCATGACCCACGTCGAGGTGCCCACCGACCTCGGCGCGCACGACCTGTCCGGTGCGGGAACGGTCTTCCGCAACCGCAGCTTCGTCACGCTGTGGTCCGCTCAGCTGCTGAGTCAGCTGGCCAGCAACATGGTGCTGGCCGCGCTGATGGCCACGGTGGTGTCCGCCACCGGGTCGAACACCGCCAACGCGGTGCTGATCCTGACCTTCCTCGTCCCGGCCGTGGTGTTCAGCGCGGCCGCCGGCGTGGTGGTGGAGCGCAGCGACGCGCGGCTCATCATGCTCGGCTGCAACCTGTTCCGGGCCGCCGGCGTGGTGCTCTTCATCTTCGTCGGCAGCAACGTGCCGCTGATCCTGGTCATCAACCTGTTCATCGCCACTGCCACCGCCATCTTCGCCCCGGCCGAGCTGACCGCCATCCCGCGCATCGTGGACCGCCGGCACCTGATGGCCGCCAACTCGGTCTTCGTGCTGACCATCAACGCCACCTTCGCCATCGGCTTCGGCTTCCTGGGCCCGCTGCTGCTGACGACCGCCGGGGCGAGCGTGGTGTACGTCGTGGTGGCCGCCATGTTCGGGCTGGCGGCGCTGGCCATCGTGCCGCTGCCCACCTGTCCGCCGGAGCGGCACGACGCGCTGGACGCCTCGGAGGCGACCCGGGCGCTGCGGGTCGTGGTGGACCAGGTCAACGAGGGGATCGCCTTCGTGCGCGGTCATCGGCGCATCGCCTGGTCGCTGGCCTACCTCGGCATCGCCGCCAGCCTCATCGGGGTGATGGGCGCCATCGGTCCCGGATTCGCCACCGACATCCTGCGCCTGACCGCGGAGGACTTCTTCTTCGTGATGGGCCCTGCCGGCCTGGGCGCGGTGATGGGCATCCTCTTCCTGAACGGCTACGGGAAGGTCATCCCGCGGCGCCTGATCATCGACATCGGGCTGGTGGCCATGGGCCTCACCCTGCTGGCGCTCTCGGTGGTGAAGCCGTTCGCCGACTTCATGGCGCCGGTGGCCGGTCCCATCGAGGAGCAGCTGCCGACTGCGCTGTCACCGATCGTCTCGCTCATCGCCCTGGTGGTGGTGATCGCGGTGACTGCCGGGGTGGAGTACGCCTTCGTGGCCATCCCGTCGCAGACCGCCCTCCAGGAGGAGCTGCCGGTCGAGGTGCGCGGGCGGATCTTCGGCATCCTGAACACGCTCCTCTCGGTGGCCTCCTTCCTCCCGGTGCTCATCGCCCCGGCCGCCGCCGACGTGCTGAACATCGTGCTCCCCGGTGCCGGGATCCCGATCGTGATGGCTGTGCTGGGCGTGGTGACGCTGTACGCCGGCATCGCCTCCTGGCGTCACAACGGCCGGGCCGGCCTGCACAGCCGGCAGGCGCCTCCCGGCCGCGAGATCGCCGGCGCCGATGAGGAGTAGGCTCCTCGCCGGAGCCGTCCTGGCGCTGGTCGCCGTGGCCGCCTGGCTGGCGATTCGCTTCACCCTGCTCGCCCGCCTGCTGCAGGGCGCCATCCTGCTCAGCCTGGTCTACGTCGCCTACCTGGCCTGGCTGGGGTGGCGCGTCATGCGCGACGCTCCTGCCATCGCGTCGGTCCGGCCCGATGACCCGCCGTCGCTGACCGTGCTGGTGCCCGCCCAGAACGAGTCCGCCGTGATCGGCGACTGCGTGCGCGACCTGGCGCTCCAGGACTACGCGGGGCCGCTGCAGATCATCGTCATCGATGACGGCTCGACCGATGGGACCGATGCCGCCGCGCGCCTGGCGCTTGCCGGGCTGCCGCCGGAGCGCGCTGCGCGGGTGAGCCTCGTTCGGCGCGAGCCGGGGCAGGGACCGGCCACCAAGGGCGCCGCCCTGGCTTACGCGCATCCCTTCGTCACCGGCGAGGTGGTCGGCGTGCTGGACGCCGACTCACGGCTGGAACCGAACTTCCTGGAGCGGGTGATCGCCAGCTGGGCCGTCGACCCGTCGGCGGCCGGCATCCAGGCCCAGCGCCGGCCGCACAACGCCGAGCGGGGGTGGCTGACCGCGGCGCAGGACGAGGAGCTGGTGATGGACATGGTCAGCCAGTGCGGCCGCTGGTCGACCGACGGCACCGCCGAGATGCGTGGCACGGGCATGTTCCTGCGCCGCGAGGCGCTGGAGCGGGTCGGTGGCTGGTCGGAGCAGGCCATCACCGAGGACCTGGAGATCTCGACCCGCCTGGCCGCGGCCGGTGAGCGGATCACCCTGGCCCCCGGCGCGGTGCTCGGCGAGGAGGCGGTGGTGCAGCCGCGCGCCCTGTGGCGGCAGCGCATGCGCTGGGCGGAGGGCAGCATGCGGCGGCTGATCGAGCTCGGCCCCGGGCTGGTGGCCAACCGGCGGCTGCCCCTCGAGCGCCGCGTCAACTTCCTGATGTTCGTCACCGAGTTCGTGGTCCCGCCGCTCTTCGTGGCCAGCATCGCGGCCAGCCTGATCACCATCCCGCTGCCGCGGCCGGCCGACTGGACCGTGCCCGCCTCGCTGTTCGTCGGCTATGGGCTGGGCACCTTCCTGCTGGCCCTGGGTGGCCTGGCCGCCCACGGCGAGCGCGGGTGGCGCCTGGTCGGCCGCGCCACGCGCGGCGCCCTGTGGCTGTCGCACTGGTTGATCGTGGTTCCCGCGGCGCTGATGAAGATCGCCTTCCTGGCGCCGTCCACCGTGTTCGCCCGCACCCCGCGCGCCCCGCGCGCCGAGCCATGAGCGACCCGGCCGTCCGCGTCATCTGCGGCCAGGTGGTGACCGCCGTCGGGCCCAGTGGCTGGGACACGGTCGAGGCGGTCGCCATCCGCGGCGGACGGGTGGTCGCGGCCGGGTACCGCGACGCGGTGACCGAGGCCGCGGGAGTGGGGGCGCTGGTGGAGGACTTCGGGACCGCGGCGGTGGTGCCGGGCCTGCACGACTTCCATCTCCACCTGGTCGGGATGGCGCGCCTGCGCCGCGAGGTGCGCCTGGACGACGTGGCCGACGGATCCGAGCTGGTCGCTCGCCTCCGCACCGCCGCCGCCGGCCCGCTCGCCGGTGGGTGGCTTCGGGGACGGGGCTGGCACGAGCGAGTGCTGGGCAGCCTGGCGCCGGAGGAGCTGGCCGGCGCGGCAGGCAGCCTTCCGGCGCTGGTCTACAGCCACGACGCGCACTCGGCGTGGGCCTCACCCCCGGCGCTGGCGGAGGCGGGGATCGTGGCCGCCACGCCCGATCCGCCGGGTGGCCGGATCGAGCGGGACGAGCGGGGGGAGCCGACCGGCGTGCTGCGTGAGCGTGCCACCGACCTGGTGGAGCGGGTGGCCGGCCGGCTGGAGGGCGCCGAGCTGGACGCCGCGCTGGACGAGGTCGTCCCCGAGCTCCTGGCGCTGGGCCTCACCGGCGCGACCGATGCCGGCGACCCCAGCGCCGACAACGGCACCGGCGGGTGGGCGGCGCTCGGCGACCGGGCGTCGCGGCTGCTGGCCGCTGGCCCGCGCCTGGACGGCCGGCTGCGTGTGACGGTGAACCTCCCGGCCGCGGCCATCGCGGAGGCCGCCGGGTTGGGCCTGCGCACCGGGCGCGCCGTACCCGGCACGCGAACGATCACCGCCGGCTGGGCCAAGGCCTACATGGACGGCGCCCTGGGCTCGCGCACGGCGGCGACCTTCGATCCGTACACCTGCGGGGAGGCCGGAGACCGCGGCCTGCCTCGCCTCTCCACCGACGAGCTGGACGCCATTCTGCGCGCCGGTCGGGAGCACGGGGTGGCGCTGGCGGTACATGCCATCGGGGATCGTGCGGCGGCGCTGGTGCTCGATGCGCTGGAGCGTGCGCCGCGCCGGGATCCCGCCACGCCGCCCGACCGCATCGAGCACCTCCAGCTGATGCGGCCGGCCGACCATGGCAGGCTGGCGGCCCTGGACGTCACGGCCAGCCTGCAGCCGGTCCACTGCGCGTCGGACCGGACCCTGGTCGAGGACTGCTGGGCCGGCCGCGAGCGGCTCGCCTACCCGTGGCGCGACCTGGTGGCGGCCGGTGCCCGGCTGGCCTTCGGGTCGGACGCCCCCATCGAGACCGTCAACCCCTGGCTGGGGATGTTCGCCGCGGTCCACCGGCGCTTCCCGGGCGACGGGACGCCGGACTGGCAGCCGCAGCAGGCCCTCACCCCACCCGAGGCGCTGGCGGCCTACACCCGCGGCCCGGCCCTGGCTGCCGGACGGGACGACCTGGGGCACCTGCGCCCCGGCGCTCGGGGCGATCTGGCGGTGCTGAACATTGACCTCCCCACGCTGCAGGCCGCCGACGAGCGACTGGCCGAGGTGCGGTCGCTGCTCACCCTCGTCGAGGGCCGTGAGGTGCACCGCGGCTGATGATGGAGCCGCACCGGACCGCACCCGGTCGCCCGGGACCGCGCCTGGCCGCGTGTGGAACTGCGTTGCAGGTTTGCACCGCCGCGCGTAGGATGCTCGCCAGGCGAGCGACCGAGCCGGTCGCAGCGTCGAATGAGGTGGAGCGTGAGCGAACCAACCGACGAGCGCCGCGCGTTCGAGGTCGGGGATGCGACCCACGTCCCGGTCGGGCCGGGGAACGAGCCGACCTCCTTTAACCCCACGGTGCTGGACTTCGGGCACTACGCCGGCAAGACCATCGAGGAGCTGGCGACCGAGGACCCGGACTACCTCCGCTGGCTGGAGCGTCACCC
Source organism: Candidatus Zixiibacteriota bacterium (assembly GCA_035687145.1). Taxonomy (GTDB): domain Bacteria; phylum Chloroflexota; class Limnocylindria; order QHBO01; family QHBO01; genus DASRYM01. The sequence continues at coordinate 21,814 of DASRYM010000036.1, forward strand.
GTCCGGCGTCCGCTACCGAGCCGAGATCCACCGCGTGCTGGGCGTGACGCCGCGATCGCTGGAGTGGAACCGCTGACCCGCTGAGGGCTTGCCCGCTCGCGGAGCGGGCACGCCGCTTGCATTGGGTCGGCGCATGGCCCGACCCGAGGCGCCGGCCGGCGTCGAACCCATCATCTCGCTGTCCGGCGTGACGCGCCGCTTCAACGGCTTCACCGCCGTCCGCGACCTGTCCCTGGAGGTGCCGCGTGGGCACATCCTGGGGCTCATCGGTCCAAGCGGCTCCGGGAAGACCACGACGGTCCGCATGCTGACCGGGACGCTGCGGCCGACGGCCGGCGGCATCCGGGTCATGGGCCACGACCCGCTGCACTTCGGCCGGACCGTGCGGCGGCAGATCGCCTACATGCCGCAGCTGTTCAGCCTCTACCCGGACCTGACCGCCCGCGAGAACGTCGGCTTCGTGGCCGCCCTGTACGGCTATTCGTGGTTCGGTCGGGAGAGCCGCATCCGCCGTGCGCTGGAGGTGGTCGACCTGTGGGACGCCCGCGACCGCCTGGCCCGTGACCTGTCGGGCGGCATGCAGCGCCGGCTGGAGCTGGCCTGCGCCATCGTCCACGACCCGCAGGTGCTGTTCATCGACGAGCCGACCGCCGGGATCGACCCGATGCTGCGGGTCTCCATCTGGGACGAGCTGCGCGAGATGCGCGACCAGGGCCGGACCCTGCTGGTCACCACCCAGTACGTGGGCGAGGCCGAGTACTGCGACGAGGTGGCCCTGCTGGCCGAGGGCGAGCTGATCGCGTTGGACACCCCCGAGGCCCTGCGCCAGCACGTCTACGGCGGGGACGTGCTCGAGATCGACACCGATCGGGCGGTCGACCCCGAGGCGATCGCGACCGTGGGCGAGGTCATGGAGGTACGCCAGCCCGCCCCGCGGCGGCTGATCGTGGTCGTTCCCGAGGCCGGTCCGGCCACGCCGCGCCTGATGGACGCCCTGCGCCAGCGTGGCGTCGGGGTGGTGGCCATCGAGGAGTACCAGCCCAGCTTCGACGAGGTCTTCACCGACCTCGTCCAGCGACGGCGGCGTGAGCGCGAGAAGGATGCGAACGGCGATGGCAGCAGCCCGGCCAGAGAGGGCACCGATGCTGCGTGACGTGTGGCACAGCCTGGTCAGCATCACCTCGTTCCTGGGCAAGGAGCTGCGCGAGGTCTTCCGCCGCCCCGGCGTGCTGCTCAGCCTGATCGTCGGCCCCTTCCTGATCATGGCCATCTTCGGGATCGGCTACACCGGCCACCGCGCCCCGTTCGTGACCGAGATCGTGGTGCCCGAGGGCTCGGAGCTGCCCCGCGAGCCGGAGTTCTACGCCGACCTGGCGCCCGGCCGGCTGGACGTGGTGGGCGTGACCGCCGACCGTGCCGCCACCGAGGAGCGGCTGCGGGCCAACGAGATCGACCTCATGGTGGTGGCACCGGAGAACGCGGCCGCTCGCCTGCGGGAGGGTGAGCAGACCGAGATCGCGGTGGCCTGGAACCAGGTCGACCCGGTCTACGACCAGCTGGCCCACCTGGCCGTGGCCTCCATGATCAGCGAGCTGAACGCCGAGATCATCCGCCGGGGAGCGGCCGAGGGCATCAGCCTGACCGAGAGCGAGCTCGGCCCGGCGGTGGAGAACGTCTCACCGGAGGTGCTTGCCAAGCCGACCACCGCCGTGACCCAGAACGTGGCGCCCACCCCCCCATCGGTCGTGAACTTCTTCGCGCCGGCGGTGCTGGCCCTGGTGCTCCAGCACCTGGCCGTCACGCTGACCGCGCTCTCCATGGTGCGCGAGCGGCTCTCCGGTCAGATGGACCTTTTCCGGGTCGCGCCGGTCAGCTCCAGCGAGGTGCTGATCGGCAAGTACCTGGCCTACGCGCTGCTCAGCCTGGCCGTGACGGTCATCGTGGGAGCGCTGATGGTCTTCGGCCTCGGGGTGCCGGTGCTGGCCGGCTACCTGCCGGCCCTGGGCATCGTCCTGCTCCTCACCTTCGCCTCGCTGGGGGTGGGCCTGCTGATCAGCCTGGTCGCCGACTCCGAGCGCAACGCCGTGCAGCTGTCCATGCTGGTCCTGCTGGCATCGGTCTTCTTCTCGGGCTTCGTGCTGCCGGTCCAGGATTTCATCGGCCCCGTGCAGTACCTGGCGTACGCCCTGCCGGTGACCCACGGCATCCAGACCCTGCAGGAGGTTATGCTGCGCGGCGCCGTCAGCAGCTGGTGGATGGTGGGCACCCTGTTCGGCATCGGCGCGGTGCTCTACCTGCTCACGCTGTTACGGCTGCGCCGGGTGCTCGGCGCGGCTCGATGAGCGCCGTCCCGGTCGTCTAGGCCGGCAGCCGGGGGCGACGCGACCACCGCAGCAGCCACCCGCCACCGATGGCGGCGGCCACGATCGGCAGCAGCTGCCAGGCCAGGAAGCCGTAGTACAGGAACGCCAGCGGCACGCCCCGGCCGTGCTGCTCGGCACCGATGCGGCCCTCCAGCCGTTCGAGCTCCTGGGCCAGTCGGCGCATCTCGAGGCCGACTTCGGCCACGTCCGCGCGGTTGACGCCGGCCGCCGCGCCCATCTCCTCCAGCTCATCACCCAGCTGGCGCAGCTGCTCGGCGCTGACCTCGAAGCGGCCGGCCAGCGGCTCAAGGGGCCGGCTGCCGAAGATGGAGATGCCCATGGCGTCGGCCAGCCCATCCAGGGTGACCGCCGTGTCCCGGCTCAGGCCGGCGGCGTTCTCCGCCGCGGTGACAGCGCGCTCCAGGCTGGCGTCGAAGCCCTCGAAGCTGTCGGCGGCGCTGCGGGCGGCGGCGGTGGCTGCCGACAGCGTCTCGTTGGCCGAGGTCGTCAGCCGCTCCACGCGCGCGACGAGCGGGCCGCCGGCCACGAGGGCCACTGCCACCAGCAGCGCCCCGATCACGGCGTACGCCACCAGCAGCCAGGCGACCATGCGCATGGTCGCTGGCATCCAAGCAGGAGCCATGCCACGCACTACCATCCGGGGCGCATGCGCATCACCATCACGGCGCGACGCCTCGCCTACCGCCTGGTGCCGGCCGGTGCCGCCGTGGTGTCGGTCCTGTACCTGGGCAACTACGTGATGGGCCAGGTGCGGGACATCATCTTCGCCGCCTCGTTCGGGGCCGGCATGGAGCTGGACGCCTACAACGCCGCCTTCAGCCTGCCCGAGCTGCTGCTCGACGTGCTGGTGGAGGCCGGCCTGGCGGCGCCCTTCATCCCCATCTTCCTGCGGCTGCGGGCGGTGGCGGACGGGGGAGAGGCGGACCGCTTCGCGCGCGCCATCCTGACCGGGGCGGTGGCCATCATGGGCGTCGCCTCGCTGGTGCTGTTCGTGGTGGCCGAGGCGACCACCTCGCTCATCGCGCCCGGGTTTACCGGCGAGCAGCGCGAGCTGTACGTCAATCTCTTCCGGGTCATGCTGGCCAGCCAGGTGCTGTTCGCCGCCTCGCTGACCCTCGGCCAGGTCATGCTCGCCGAGCAGCGCTACTTCTGGTACGCGGCCGCGCCCATCCTCTACAACACCGGGATCATCCTCGGGTCGCTGGCGCTGAGCGGCAGCATCGGCATCTACGGTCCGGCAGTCGGTGCCCTGCTGGGGGCGCTGCTGCACCTGAGCACCCGGTTCATCGGCCTGCGGAACAGCTCGTTCCGCATCGGTTTCGGCTGGCGTGCCAACCCCGGACCGATCCGCGAGTTCGTGCGGCTGATGCTGCCCAAGATGGTGTCCCATCCGGTCGACACCGCCACCTTCGTGTTCTTCACCAACGTGGCCTCGGGCCTGGCCGCCGGCGGCGTCACGGTCATCAGCCTGGCCCGCAACTACATGAGCGTGCCGGTCACGGTGATCGGCATCGCCTTCGCACTGGCCGTCTTCCCGGCGCTCTCCACGGCGCATGCCACCGGGGATCGTCGCGGCTTCCTGCGGCTGCTGGGCAGCAACACGGCCAGCATCCTGCTGATCACCACCTTCGCCGCGCTGGTGGCCGTCGTGCTGGGCGAGTTCGGGATCCGCATCCTGCTCGGACGCGGCGCGTTCGACGAGGAGGACGTGCTGCGTACCGCCGGCGCACTGAGCGTCTTCGCCCTGGCCATCCCCTTCGAGAGCCTGACCCACCTGCTCAGCCGCGCGATCTACGCCACCCGCCACACCCTCCTGCAGGTGCTGGCCTCGCTGCTGGCCCTGGTGGTCACCGTGGTTGCCACCCTGGCCCTCCTGCCGTCGGCCGGGCTGACCGCCATCCCGCTGGGCTTCACCATCGGCCAGGTGGTCAAGGTCGGGCTGCTGAGCCTGGCCCTGGCGGTGCGGCTGCGACGCTTCGAGGGCGCGCCGCTGGAGGGTGAGGCGGCCGCCTAGCTGCGGGGCGTGGTGGGCAGGAGAACCACGAAGCGCCCGTCGCGGTTGGGGTACGCACCCTCCGGACGCGTCCAGCCCGGACCGATGTGGCTGTACTGCCCCGGCCCGCCGTGCACCGGCCAGTTGCGCTCCAGCTCGGCCAGGTCCTCGAAGCTCCCGGGCGGATCGGACTGGCCCCAGATGCTGGAGTTCCGCGGGTACCACGGGTCCAGGATGTAGGCGCCGCGGACCCGCGCGTCGGGGAAGATGGTCGGGTCCGCGTCGGCCCGATAGCCGGTCATGACCCAGGTATGGGCGCCCCACCAGGGGAACATGACCACCGGCTTGTCGTAGGTGCTGATGGCGATGGCCGAGTCGCGCAGGGCGTCGAGGTACGACTCGTAGGCGCGCTCCTCGTAGCCTTCGGCCCCATAGGCGGCCAGCGCCTGACGCACGGCGTCCGGGCCCCAGCCGCCGTTGTGGCTGTCGTCCCAGCTCTCCCACTCCTCGATGCGCGATGCGATCTCGGCCTGGAACTGGGGGGAGTTGTCGCCCAGGCCCAGCACCGCCAGCACCATCTGGGTGCCGGCCACGGCGCACCACTTGTCGGTCTGCTGGCTGATGAAGACCGCCTGGTGATCCTCCACCAGGGCCACGTCCACGGGGAGCCGTGGGATGGGCGTGGGCGTCGGCTCGGCGGTGGGCGCGTCGGTGGGCGTGGGCCGCGGCGTCGGGGTGGCGGTCGGCTTCGGCCGCGGCGTGACGACCACCGCTGGCGGAATGCTGCGATCGGGCGGCGGGTCGATGATGGCCCCGAGCCGCGACATCCAGACGTCGAGCCGGTCGCGCGCGTTGAGGGTGTTGGTCGCCACGGCCCCGTAGCCGAGCGCGAACATGACGGCGAGGGCCGCGAGGGCCAGTCGCCAGCGCCAGGTCAGGACGCCGTGAACACGTGACATGTCAACCTATTGTGATGTCGGTGGGGACGAAGTGCATCCGCACGCCGGTTACAGCCGGCTGAGGCTCGGGCGGCGGCTCGCGGCCGTCGCGCTCGGCGCAATGGTGTGCGCCGAGCTGTCCGTCGCGCTGCTGCCCCCGGCGCAGGCCCAGGCGCTGACCACCACCCGGGTCAGCCAGCGCTACCAGCTGACCGCCACCCTGGAGGTGGACGCCGGCCGGCTGGTGGTGGACGAGACGATCATCGTCACCAACCGGGCGGCATACCCCATTGACCACCTGAACCTGTCGGTCCTGCCCCGCGCCTTCGGGTTCATCACCTTCACCGGCGACGTGACCGTGGACGGGGCGCCGGCCGAGACCGCCTGGACGACCACCACCAACCTGCGTGTCACGCTGCCCGAGCCGCTTCCGCAGCACCGCAGCGTGACGATCCGCATCCCGTTCCGCCTGGACGTGGGTTCGGCCGGGGGTGCGTTCACCGCCCGCCTCTCCCGCGATCGCGGCGTGCTGAGCTTCGGCCACTGGTTCCCGATCCTGTCCCGGGAGCACGACGGCTACGCGGTCGGCGACCCGCAGGTGACCTGGAACGCGGACGCCATCCGCCTGGACCTGACCACCACCACGCCGCTCCCGCGTGACGCGGTGGCCTGCGCCGGGCTGGTCGAGGCACCGGAGACGAGCGGCAGCCACTGGTCGTGCCTGACCGGCAACGTGCGCGACATGAGCTTCGTGGTCAACCCGGCCTTCCGCATGACGGAGCGCAGGGTCGGCCTGGTGCGGCTGAAGGTCTACACCCAGACCGTGGAGCCGGACCGCACCGCGGACATGGCCGCCTCGGCGCTGGAGCGCATGAGCCAGGCCTTCGGCCGGTACCCGTGGCCGGACCTGGTGATGGCCGAGGTGGGAGCCAGCGACGGGTTCAGCATGGAGTACCCGCGCATGGTCCACCTCACCCGCTCCAAGGTGGCCGATCCCTACGTCGTCAACCACGAGGTGGCCCACATGTGGTTCTACGCCCAGCTGGGGAACGACCAGATGCTGGAGCCGTGGCTGGACGAGGGCTGGGCCGACTGGGCCACCCGCTGGCTGCTGAACCGCGGAGAGAGCCAGTGCTCGGGCCGGCCGATCGACACGCCGGTGTTCGCCTGGCCGGCGGGCTTGACGCGGGGCGGCGACTGGCAGAGCTGCGACGGGTACTTCCACACCGTCTTCTACAAGACCAGCGAGTTCCTGAACCGGGTCCGCGCCCGGATGGGGGACGAGGCCTTCTTCGGCGCCATGCGCGACTTCATCGCCGAGCACCGCTACGGCGTGGTCACCTCCGACCAGCTGCTCCTCCACCTGGAGCGCCGCAGCGCGGCGGACCTGGAGCCCCTGTACCGGGCCTACCTGGGTACCTGGGAGCCGATGCAGCCCGCGCCCAAGCCGCGGCGCCCGCTGGAGCGCGCGCTGTAACCCACCACACGCGTCTCAGGCGCGGCGGATGAGACGGGCGACCTCTGTCCGCAGCTCGGCGAAGCGGGGCAACCCGCGGGTCTCGATCTGGTCGCGCGGCCGCGGCAGGTCCACGGCGATCGCGGCGCGCACCGTCCCCGGCGGCGGGGAGAGCACGATCACCCGGTCGGCCAGGTAGATCGCCTCGTCGATGTCGTGGGTCACGAACAGGATGGTGCTGCCGTGCGCGCGCCACACCTCCAGGGCGGTGTCCTGCAGGTCGGCCCGGGTCTGGGCGTCCACCGAGGCGAACGGCTCGTCCATGAGCAGCAGCCGCGCCCGGTAGGCGATGGCGCGGGCGATGGCCACCCGCTGCTGCATGCCCCCCGACAGCTGCCACGGGTACTGGCGCGCCGCGTCGGCCAGGCCGACCTCGGACAGAGCGGCGGTCACGCGGTCCCGGCGCTCAGCCGCCGGCAGCCGCAGCCGGCGCAGCGGCAGCTCCACGTTGTGGTGGACGCTCAGCCAGGGAAAGAGCGACCGCCCGTAGTCCTGGAACACCATGGCCAGGTCCGGCGGCACGTCGTCGATCACGCGGCCCGCGAGCCGCACCGCACCGGCAGAAGGCGGCCGCAGTCCGGCCACGCAGCGCAGGAGGGTGGTCTTGCCCGATCCCGACGGCCCCACCAGCGAGACGAGCTCGCCCTCCCGCACGCTGAAGGAGACATCGGCCAGCGCCGGTTGCGCACGGCCGGGGTAGATGACGGTCAGGCGCTCGACGGCCAGCAGCGGCTCGTTCACCGGGTGCCGCCCGTCCTGGCCCGCTGCCCGCGCAGCAGGCGGGCCTCCAGCACGGCCAGCAGGCCGTTCAGCGCGTAGCCGATGAGCCCCAGCAGGACGACGGTGGCCCACACGTCCACGGTTCGGAAGCCGCGCTGGGCCTGGACCAGCCGGAAGCCGATGCCGTCGGTCGCGGCGTAGAGCTCGGAGATCACCATCAGGATGACCGCGATCGAGAGGCTCACCCGCAGGCCCGCCAGGATGCGTGGCGCGGCGGCTGGCAGCACCACGCGGGTCAGGATGTCGGCGATGGAGAGCCGGAAGGCGCGCGCCGCATCCCGGGTGGTGGGATCGACGTTGGCCACGCCATCGGCCGCGTTGAGGACCACCGGCCACACGGCGCCGAACAGGATGAGGGCCACCTTCATGCCGTCGCCGATGCCCAGCAGGACGATGAACGGCGGCAGCAGGGCAGGCGGCGGGATGCTGCGCAGGAAGGCCATCACCGGCTCCAGGACGTGGCTCAGCCACGGGAGCAGGCCGACCGCGGTGCCGATGGCGACGCCGGCCAGCGCCGCGGCCAGCCAGCCGCCGAGCAGCCGGGCCAGGCTCGGCATGCCGTCCTCGACCCAGGCCGTCGGGTTGGCGATCCACATTTCCCAGAGGCGGACGGCGATGACCTCGGCGGTCGGCCAGAACACCGGGTCAGCGGCCAGCAGCGTGCCGACCTGCCAGGCCGCCACCAGGGCCGCCACGGCGGCCAGCCGGAGGGCGACGCCGGTCCAGGTGCCCTGATCGGCATCGGTCCGGCGCGGGTGGCGCCGGGCGCCTGCGGTCATGCGGCCACCCGTGCCTGCGGGCGCCACGGGAAGAGCCGCGCCTCGCCGAGCCGCAGGCCCGCGTTGATGGCCAGGCCCAGGAGGCCGGTCAGAACGATCCCGGCGTACAGCTGCTCGCGCGGCACGCCGGGCTGCGAGCGCTCCAGCATCCAGCCGCCAATCCCGCCGCCGCCGGCCAGCAGCTCGCTGGAGATGGCCACGATCAGCGCGAACCCCGCCGCGATGCGCACGCCGGTGACGATCAAGGGCAGCGCGGCGGGAAGGATCACGCGCCACAGCATGCCGAGGCGCCCGAAGCCGAAGACGCGGGCCGTCTCCCGGCTCACCGGGTCGACCTCGCCGACGCCGTAGATCGCGTTGATCAGGATCGGCCAGGCGGATGCGTAGGCGGCCAGCGCCACCTTCATGTCCAGGTCCCGTCCAAGCAGGAGGATGGCGGCCGGGATGAGGGCGACCGAAGGGATCGGCCGCAGCAGCTCGACCGTGGCGTTCACCGCGTGACGCACCGGCGCGATGCTGCCGGCGGCGACGCCGAGGGGAATGGCAATGAGGGCCGCCACGCCGAGGCCCAGAGCCCAGGCGGCCAGCGTCTCGGCGACGCCCTGCAGGAACCCGGCGTCGGTCAGCATCCCGGCGGCGGCGGCCAGGGTGCCGGTTGCCGCGGGCAGCGAAGCGGCATTGACCAGCCCGCTGCGCGCGGTGAGCTCCCAGAGCGCCAGGAGCAGGGCGATACCCGCGGCGCCGCGGAGCGCCCGGGTCAGGGTCGAGGCTCCGTCCACATCAGCCCGGCGACGTCCAGCCCCTCCTCGGCGAAGCCGTGCTTGACCATCAGTCCATAGACCCGCTCCAGCGACTCCGGCTCGAGGTCGGCGCGGTACTCGGGGAAGCGGAGCGCGCCGGCCAGCCCCGCGGAGAGCGAGTTGTGCTCCTGGACGGTGCGGTGCAGGAGCTCCGGGTCGGAGGCGGCCATCTGCGACGCGGCCCGCAGCGCGCGCACGAAGGCGGCCACCGTGTTCGGGTTGGCAGCCACGAAGTCGGCGGTCGCCTGGTAGCCCGCCACGGGGAAGCCGGCCATCTCGCCGACGAAGGAGTCGATCACCGTGACCGCTCCCAGGTCCCGTTTGGCGGCGGTCACGCCCGGCTCCACGGTCCAGATGACGTCCACATCGCCGCGCTCCAGGGCGGCGGGCATGTCCGGGAACGGGATCTCCACCAGCTGCACCGATGCGAAGTCCACGCCGGCAGCGGCCAGGGTGGACCGCACCGCCACCTCGCCCACGTTCTGCAGGGTGTTCAGGGCGATCGTCGTTCCCGCCAGGCCCGCCGGATCGCCCTCCAGGCCGCTGTCCGGCATGGCCAGGAACTCCATGAAGCCGGGAGCCGCGGCCACGCCATCGGCGATGGCCACCAGCTCGATGCCCTGCTGGTTGGCCAACAGGAATGAGATCCAGTTGCCGTAGGTGATGTGCAGGTCGCCGCCCTGGAGGGCCGGGATGGCGGCGGCGCCGCCCTGCACCACTTCGGTGGTGACGTTCAGCCCCTCCGCCTCGAACAGCCCCTCGTCTACGGCGATGTGGATGGGCGCCACGTCGACAATGGGCAGGATCCCGACCGTGATGTCGCGCAGCTCCGGGGTATCACCGATTCCGGAGGCGACCGGCGTGGAACTGGGCGCCGCACAGGCGGCGAGCACCAGCGCCACGGCCACGGCTACGGCTGCGGCCAGCATCGGTCGACGCGCGCGGATCGGCATGCGCGGTTGCTCCAGTCGGTTGGGCGTCAATTCGCGACGTGGATGCTAGGTGGAAGGCCGGCGCCGTGCCGTGACATCCGTCACGTTCCGTCGGCGCAGATGGCGCCACGTACCCTCAGAGGCGATGGCCGGGTCCCGTTGCTCCGCGCGCCGGCCACCGCCGAAACCAGGCAGTCAGCCGTCACGAATCGCGAGATCGCGGCCGAGCTGTCGTATCCTGACCGTCCCATGCCGACGGCTCCTCCCGTTCGTGATCGGCCGCACCTTCCGGCGGGCTACATCAGCACCGGCCCGAAGGGGATGCTCAGCTGGCCTCCCGTCGAGCGCATGCTGCGCACCGCGCGCTACCTGTGGCTGGCCACCACCGGGCCGGACGGAGGGCCGCATCTCGTCGAGCAGTGGTGCGCCTGGGTCGACAACACCCTCTTCTTCGAGGGGAGCCCGCAGACCCGTTGGGCTCGCAACCTGACCCGCGACCCGCGGCTGGCCTTCGGGTTCCAGGTGGGAGACCGAGCGGCGTACGGCGAGGCCGTGGTGGACGTCGCGCACGGCCTGGAACGGAGCCTGGCCGCCAGGGTCGCGCGGCAGTACGCGGCGAAGTACGGGCCGGAGTTCGGCTATCGGCCTGCGGTGGAGCAGTACGTCGAGGGACCGGTCTTCCGTGCGCGTCCGCGGAAGCTGATCGTCTTCGACGTTCGCCGCTTCAACACCTCGGCCACGCGCTTCACGTTCCCGGGCATGGGCGGCCAGTGAGGGTGTCCCGGAACTCGCCTCCACTCGGGGGTCTGATGGGTAACTCTCACCATGGTCGATCTGGAGCTGTCCGAGTAGCGGCATGAGCGAATGGATGGCACTGATCGCGTCGGCGCTGACAGCCATCGCCGCTGTCAGCGCAAGCGCGGAGCGCAGCGCCGATATCGTGCCCTTTTCGTAGCCCTTACGTTCGCAAGTGGGGTCGATTCTTGGGCGTTACACCCTCCTGCAGCGGGCGGACGCCGGCTGGCTGCTCGCGTCCTCGCCGCAATATGGGCCGTGGCCGCGACATGGGTAGCCATCCTTCTTGTCATGTCCCTGACGGTGTGGCATGCGTCGTCACCGCCAGCCATCCGGGAACCAGGTTCCTACCTGGCTGTGGTCGGCGATTCGCGCTCAGTTATGAGGTCTGATAGGATCGCGACCTGCTCGTCGGGCTCATCGGCTTACAGTTATGTAAACCAAACTGAGCACGAATCGAGCGAAATGCGTGGGCGGCTAGCTCAGCTGGTTAGAGCACTTGCTTGACATGCAAGAGGTCACTGGTTCGAGTCCAGTGTCGCCCACCAAGCCATTGGTCGGTTAGCAGCCAAGCCATGTGGCAATCCGGCTGGGCGACCTACGCCTACGTTGTGCCATCCTGCGCGGACGGCATCCGAGCCCTTGTTTGGAACTAACAGAACTAACACGATCTGTTAGAAGCCGCGGATTGGGGGAGGACTCCTGATCGTGGGTCAGGAAGCCGATTCCCCAACGGTATGGGTCGGCCCGGCAGTTCGCCCAAGACCCGCCGGACGATGTTCGCAGCGCGTAAGGTGCATTCGCGTCAGTCACCGAGGCCTGGAGCGCTTCAAGAATGCCGACTATCGCCGCCTGGAACCTCGTCAAGGTCTTCCGTACGCCGGCTCGGTATGCGGGCGCTTCGGTGCCCTGCGGACGTTGTTCACGCGCAGATACACCGCTACGCGTGCCGTCGATGACGTCAGCTTCTCGATTGACGCGGGTGAACTGGTCGGCTACCTCGGGCCAAACGGTGCCGGGAAGTCGACGACGATCAAGATGCTCACCGGGATCCTCGAGCCCACATCGGGGGAAGCAGAGGTGGCCGGAGTCGTGCCCTGGCGCGACCGCCAGGCCAACGCGCTGAACATCGGCGTCGTCTTCGGCCAGCGCAGCCAACTGTGGTGGGACCTCCCCCTCATCGAGTCGTTCGAGCTGGTCGCCCAGATGTACCACGTTGAGCCTGATCGCTACCGCAGGAACCTTGGGCGATTCCGCGAGATCCTCGCGCTGGACGAGTTCATCGACACGCCGGTCCGCCAGCTCAGCCTCGGGCAGCGGATGCGGGGCGAGCTGACCGCAGCGCTGTTGCACGACCCTCCGGTGGTGTACCTCGACGAGCCCACCGTCGGCCTCTACGTCGTCGCCAACGAGCGCCGAACCTTCATCGCGGACATCAACCGGGAACGCGGCACGACAGTGGTGCTCACCACTCACGACCTCGCCGACGTCGAACGCCTGTGCCGCCGGGTCATCCTCATCGACCACGGGCGGGTGCTGTTCGACGGATCGGTCGATCGGCTGAAAGCGACCTATGCGCCGCAGCGCGAGCTGGTGGTCCAACTGGTCCCCGACGCGGCAGGGCTCGAAGTTGGAGCTCAGCACTCGAAATGCCGGGCGTCGTGCGTGTCGACGGCGACCCCGGGCAGCTCCGGTTCCGGTTCGACCCGGCCATCGTGCGGGCCCACGAGCTCATCGGCGAGGTCGCGCGCCGGTATCCGGCAGCTTGCCAACTACCAGAGCGCGGGACACTGAGTCACGACCGAGTGGGCCGCATGATTGCCTATCCGAAGTGCTCGGCTCGAAGGTCGCGACAAAGACTGGGGTCCCGACCGCGTCCATATCCGAGGGCAGGCCGATACTGGATAGGAACCGGGAACAGGTGACAACGAAGCTGTGTCCCGTGGAGACCCGAGCCAAGCGTCCTGCCTGCCCAAAACGAGGAGCGACCGATGTACTTGAATTCAAACCGCGAAGCTCCGGTCAACCGACGTGGCGGCCAGTCGTCTTATCTGCTGCTTGGGAAGGCGCAGCTCGGCTCGGAGCGGCTGGCAATCACCTGGGTCGACTGTCCGGTCGGCAGCGAGCAGCCGATGCATCGCCACCCAGACGCGGAGCAGGCCTACGCCTCCGCCGGTACTGCTCGCCTCGCCGAGGTCGCCCGAACACTTGATTGCCTGTCAGGTATCCAACGGTTGGGCTACTCGGCCGCGCCTGCGACTCTACGATCCAAGATCGCCCGTGCTTGCCCTGCACACAGCCAGATGCCGAAGCGGATGACGGTCGTCCGTTCCACGCTTCGACCTTGTAGGTCACGTCGAGGGTGTTCCCCCGGACACGTCGCCCGACGACCACGCCACCTGAACCGCGAACTCGTTGAGTATCAATCCGAGATTGATCGTCTCGTCGCGTAGCTGGGCCTCCGTAGGGCACACGAGGCTGACCTGCTGAACCGCGCCCGGGTCGAACCGCCGCCAGTCCGGCGAGGGTTCTCGCGTCGTGCCGACCCCATCTAGGCCCCGGGCGAAGGGGCTGGGCCGCACGGCGAACGCGTCCACGCGGATGTCGCCTGTCGGCTGGCGGAGGGCGACCCGGGTGATCGTCGCCGTGCCTGGCGAGGTCAGGCACAGGGACATCGAGCCCACGCTGCGCGGCTGGTCGTGCGGCACATCGCTCATGGCAACGCGCGCCGTCGCGTCGGTGGGCGCATGCAGCTCGGGTCCGAGCATGGTGGCCGCGATCGCGCGCCCCATTTCACTACTCCCCCAGGTTCGACGCCTGGATCCTGTGTGGCGCAGCACATCCGTGGCCCAAGCGGGCTAGCGACAACACACTTCATTCACCCACAGGCGACAGATGGCGCCGATCGCAGGAAGTCCAGGACGCGCGGACGTTCCAGAATGGAGACGGGCAGGTCAATCACGGTGTCCTCGCACGAAATGCGAAGGAGCTGCCGCGCCGATGAGGCCATCAGCGCGACCCCGACGATGATGAGGACGGCAGCGGTCAATGGCGAGGCAGCGGGGAACCATCCTAGGGCGCCAAGGAAGCTGGCGCCGAAACCGAGAGCGGCGGCGCCACCATCAACGCCAAGAGGTGCGGAGATGCCACGGATGTCTGCGGCAGCAACGTCGAGGCGGACCATGTCTCCAGGGATGGCGCCGAGGTACAGGCGAGGCCATGAGGCCGTGATACCTGATCTGGCGAGCGTGACCTTCACGGGCCGTCGGATGAACCCCGCGGACCGGAACACAGCGCTCACCGAGGCAGGAGAACCGCGCGCCTCCGAGCTAATCGCTGGGCCGTTCATACCCATCGGTACGCCCTCACTCGACGTCCATGCGACGCACGATACCCGTGCACGCGACACCCATCAGTGCGATCCATAAGAGCACCCCCACCAGAACAGTCCCGGTTGAGATGGGAATCGTGCTCGGCGCTCCTACCGCTCGCTCACTCAGCAGCTGCAGACTCGCGACCGGCAGAAGATGGAGCGGCGGAATCTCCCCGCGCGTGGCGCGTTCGATGAGGCCGATCACAAGGCCTTCGCCGACTCCGTATGTGGCAGATAGCAGTAGAGCGATTGCGGTATTCCGAACCAGCAGCGTTGCCGCCGCCGCGAGTAGGGCTGCAAATGTGGCGAAGAGGAGCGCTGAGCCCGTTACGGCAAGGCCTCGGCCCAGGCCCCCTGCGGCGTTCGCCGGCTGATCGGCGCCAGGGACCATGGCGACGAATGGCAGCGCGGAGGCAACCAAGGTAACAAGCAGCACGAGGATGGCCCCGTAGCCAGCTACAGCCGCAATCCGAATCAGGGCGAAGGTGACCCGATCGCCATTGACCAGTAGGCTGGTACGCAGGGTTCGGTAGTTGAACTCGGCACCCACCATCGCGGCGGCGGCGTATGCGGCGATCGCCACAATCATCAGTTGCGTACTACGAACGAGCGTAACAACCGACTCGGGGAACGCGAATCGCTCCCCACCGGTAGCGTTGGAGGCGTTCGACAGGTACGTCAGCCCTGCCAGAATAGCCGCGGCGACGGCGCCCAGCCAAAGATCGCGTCGGCTTCGGATCCTAAGCCACTCGGCCAGAAGCATTGGCCACCTCGCTGGCGTGCCGGCTGATTTCTCGGTAGAGATCCTCCAACGTGCGCCGCTGCGGGGCAATCTCCGACGGGTAGGCGCCAGCCGCCGCCAGACGCTCGGACAAGGCTCGTCCGCTTTCCGACGTGCTTACCTTGCATGCTCGTTCGTCCAGCGCTTCGGCAGTGACGCCGGAATCCTGCAGAACCTGGAGTGCGCGGTGGAGGTCGTCCGGAGAGTCGAAGCGCACAACGCGCACCTCTTGTCCGACGAGCAGCTCATCCCGTTGCCCGTAAGCGATGAGCTGACCTCGGCTTAGGAGGCCTATGTGGGAACACAGCTGCTCGGCCTCGTTGAGAAGATGCGTCGAGAGGAACACCGTCGTGCCATGAGCGGCTAGCCGGCCGACAAGCGCTCTGACGGCGATGACTCCGTCCGGATCCAGTCCCGCCGTCGGCTCATCGAGGATGACGAGCCGTGGATCGCCCAACGAGGCGAGACCGATTGCGAGCCGCTGCTGCATCCCGGTTGAGTAGCCGCCGACCGGCCGCGAGGCTGGCCCAGTCATATCTACCGACTCCAGCGCCACTTGTACGGCGTCGCTTGCCTCCGGGCCTCGGAGCCCGCGGGCCGCTGCGAACAGCAGCAGATTTCGTCGCCCGGACAGGTATGGGTAAAACCCCGGCCGCTCAACTAGCGCACCCACGTCGCGCAGAACTTTCGCGCCGGGTCGGACAACCTGACCCCAGAGCCTCGCCTCTCCGCGCGTTGGTCGCTGGAGGGCGAGGAGAAGACGGAGCGTTGTGGTTTTACCGGCGCCGTTCGGTCCGATGAAGCCGAAGACCGCACCCGCCGTCCAGTCGGGTCGCGTGGGGAGCGGGGGAGGCACCACCACCAGAATGTCCGACGGTGACACCATGATCCAGTTGTCGGGTGACGCCTCTGCCCCGGCGGGCAGGAATGCGAGGTCCTGGCCGCAGCAGGATGTCGGTGATCCGCTGACCGGCCGGCGCGACGCGGCCATCCAGCTCCATCAGCGCCGTCAGAATGCGGATGGGCTGCATGTCCTCGGCATCCTGCTGCGCGGTCGCCGGCCGCAGCCAGCGCATGGGTCACACCTCCTGCGGGTCGAGCCAACGGGCAGCTGTGACTCGGGTTCTGTGGTCGCATACATCCTACGTGGTCATGCCGGCCGCTCAACGGCCGGATGGTACGCACGGACCGATACCCATCGGTCATGGGGCTATGGCGGGGCCAGATTGGCGTGTGACCGGGAGCGGCGCCGACCCGTCAGGCGTGCGATCGGCGCTCGGCGAGCGTGGCGCGCACGACCGCGGTGAGGTGGATCGTCTCGTCGATCCGCCCCTGGACGCGCCGCTGGTGGACGCGCACGGAGAGCAGTTGGGCGTACAGGAACGCCGTGATGCACAGCAGCACCACGAGCACGATGAGGGCGATCGGCTCGGCCATGCGCGCATTGGAGCCGGTCGCGAGCGGTGCAGCGATGGCCCGTTTGTCACGCGCCTCAGGGTACCGACGGCGCCACGGGTAATGCCCTGCCCTGCGTCTGACCCGCCAGCTGCCGATAGATCGCCTCGTACTCGTCAACCATGCGCCGCTCGTTGAAGCGTTCCAGCACCCGCTCCCGCACGCACTGACGGTCCAGCTTGGCCACCTCGCGCACGGCGAGCGCCGCCTCGGCCATGTCGTCCACCAGAAAGCCGGTGCGGCCGTGCTCCACGATCTCGGTCAGGGCCCCGGCGCGGCGGGCGATCACCGGTGTGCCGGTGGCCATGGCCTCGATGGCGACCAGCCCGAACGGCTCCGGCCAGGCCCCGAGCATGATGACCGCCAGCGCCCCGCTCATCAGCCGATCGCGCTCCTCGGTCCCCAGCTCCCCCTCGTAGCTCACCACGCCGTCCTTCACCGCCGGCGCCACGAAGCGGTCGAAAAGCTGGTGCTCCTCGTCCTCGAACACCTTGGCCGCCATCCGCAGCGGGATGCGGGTGGTGCGCGCCAGCTCGACGGCGAAGTCGATGCCCTTCTCCGGCGCGACACGGCCGATGAAGGCCAGGTAGTCGCCCGGCCGCGCCGAGAACGGCGCGCCGTTCAGCGGCAGCCCGTGGTGGACGGTCCTCAGCCAGTTGTTGCGCGGCCACCACCGTCTCTGGCTGTCGCTGATGGCAACCAGCGGGATCTCGCGGAACTCGTTCATCAGTTCCGGGACCCCCGGCACGTCCAGCCGCCCGTGCAGGGTGTGGAGCACCGGGGTCGCGCAGTGGCGTGCGAAGTTGAAGCTCAGGGTATCCAGGTGCGAGTGGATGACGTCGAAGCGTTCGCATTCCCTCCACGCCCGCTCGATGGTCACCTGCACGTAGGACGTCGGATTGCCACGCACGCCGGAGGTCCACAGCGCCTGGTCGACGGTGGGGATCAGCTCGCAGTCGACCTGCGAATCGCCGGGCGCCACCAGGGTGACGTCGTGGCCGCGGCGGACCAGCTCGTCCACCAGGACGGCCACCACCCGCTCGGTGCCGGCGTACCCGGGCGGTGGGATGGGGACCATCGGTCCAGAAACCAGCGCGATGCGCACCTGTCGTTCCCCTCTTGCGGGCTCGGCGGACGCCCGGCTGATTCAGCACGAATCGGGCCATGTCGCGGCACGCCGCGTGCTGGCTGACCATGGACCGATGGAACCCGCCGAAGAACGCCTCCGCCGCCAGGCCGCCGGCCGCTACCGCAGCGAGGACGGCCGCTTCCGCGTCGAGTCCAGCGATGGCGCCTGGTACGTCACCGACCAGGAGACGCGCGACGAGCTGGGCCAGGCGAAGCTGAGCGGCCCGTACCCGACCCTGGAGGAGGCGACCCGTGCCGTCGCCGCCGCCCGCGCCGGCTGACGGTCTGTCCGGCGCCGAACGGGACGAGGCGATCGCCCGGGCCCGATCGCTGGACGACCTGCGGAGCGCCAGCGAGCGGTGCACCGCCTGCGGCCTGTACCGCAACGCCACCCAGACGGTGTTCGGCGCCGGGGGAGAGCGGGCGCGCCTGCTGCTGGTCGGCGAGCAGCCCGGCGACCTCGAGGACCGGGCCGGCGAGCCGTTCGTCGGCCCGGCCGGGCGGCTGCTGGACGAGGCCCTCGACGCGGCGGGCATCGCCCGCACGGATGCCTACGTGACCAACGTGGTCAAGCATTTCAAGTGGCGTCGCACCCCGTCGGGCAGGCGCCGCATCCACCAGCGACCGGACCGTGCCGAGATCGCCGCCTGCCGTCCCTGGCTCCAGGCGGAGGTGGCGCGGGTGCAACCGGCGCTGATCGTGTGCCTGGGCGCGACCGCCGCGCATTCCCTGCTGGGTACCGCCTTCCGCGTCACCCGTCAGCGCGGGAGCGTGCATCCCACCGAGCTGGGCCCGCCGGCGCTGGCCACGCTGCACCCCTCAGCGGTCCTGCGCGCCCGGACCTCCGGAGAGCGGCGCGCGGCGTTCGATGGCCTGGTCGCCGACCTGGGCGTGGCACGCCGGGTGCTGGAGCAGGGGAGACCGTAGCTGCCACGCAGGGGGACCTCCATGACGCTCGTCAGCGAACCGCGGGAGCCGGCCGATCCATCCGACGACGACCGGGAGTGGGTCGTCCCGGCGGATGCCTGGCCGGACGGCTTCGACGAATCCCGACTCGATGAGTGGGACCATGCGCCCGAGCCCGAGCACCGCTTCCAGTACCCGATCGGCCTGCCGTAGGGCGTCAGCCTTCGGCGAGCGCGCGCTCGATGTCCGCCCGGTGCGGCATGCCACCACGGGCGCCCGCCTGCTGGACCGATAGCGCCGCGGCGGCATTCGCCGCCCGCGCCGCCTCCTCCAACGGCCGGCCCCCGGCCAGCCAGGCGGCCAGCACCCCGGAGAAGGTATCCCCGGCGCCGGTGGCGTCGACCACCCGCTCCACGCGGCGCGGGGGGATCGGCGTGCGCCGGCCGTCCGCCACCACCACCGCACCTTCCGGGCCCAGGGTCACCACCAGGCGGCTGCGCGTGGCCAGGCGCGCGATGGCCTCCTCCAGGTCCTCGCAGCCGGCCAGCCGTCTCGCCTCGTCACGGTTCGGGGTGAGGACCGGGCCCGCGTGCAGCACCTCGGTCGGGAGCTCCGTCGCCGGGGCCGGGTTGAGCACCACGGTCAGCCCGCGCCGGCTGGCGGCGCGGACCGCGGCGGTCACCGCCGCCATCGGCACCTCGAGCGAGGCGAGCAGCACGCCACCGTCGGGCAGGGCTGCCACGGCGTCCTCGGCGGTGACCGTGGCGTTGGCGCCGGGCGCGACGGTGATCAGGTTCTCGCCGTCGGGAGCCACGGTGATGAGGGCCACCCCGGTCGCGGCCTGCCGGTCTCGGCGAACGCGGCTGACGTCCACGCCCTCGGTGCGCAGGGCGTCGAGCGCGGCCGTTCCGTGGGCGTCGGCCCCGACCGCGCCGACCATGCGCACCTCGGCACCGGCCCGGCAGGCGGCGACCGCCTGGTTGGCGCCCTTGCCGCCCATGTGCTGGGTGAAGGTCCCGCCCAGGACGGTCTCGCCGGGGACGGGAAGGCGCGGCGCAAGGACCACCAGGTCCACGTTGAGCGAGCCGAGGACGGTGACCCGGGGGCGGGCGTGCTCGGGCGGCATGGCGCCGCTATCGTAGCCAGCATGTCCCACCCGTCCGCCGGCCTTCCGTCACCCGAGGCGCTGATCCTGGACCTGGACGGGACCCTGGTGGACACGGTCGAGGCGCGGATCCGCGCCTGGCTGGCCGTCTTCGCCGAGTACGACATCCCCGTCACCCGCCCCCAGGTGGCGCCCCTCATCGGTTCCGATGGGCGCTGGCTGGCGCGGCGGGTAGCATCGGACGCCGGCCTGGACCTCCCGCCGGGGCGGGACGAGGAGATCGACCGGCGATCCGGGGAGATCTACGAGACGCTCAACCGTGACCCGCGACCGCTGCCCGGCGCGCGGCAGCTGCTGCTGGACCTGGAGCGGCGCGGACTGCCCTGGGCGATCGCCACCTCCAGCCGCCGCGAGCAGGTGGGCGCCTCGGTCCATGCCCTGCGCCTGCCGCGGCCGCCGACCATCGTGGACGGCACCCACGTGGAGCACGCCAAGCCGGCGCCCGACCTGCTGCTGCTCGCCGCACGCGAGCTGGACGTGCCGCCCACCGCCGCCTGGTACATCGGCGACTCGACCTGGGACATGGCCTCGGCGCAGGCCGCGGGGATGACGGCGGTGGGCGTGCTGGCCGGATCGGCGGTCGGCGCCGGCGACCTGCGCGCGGCCGGGGCGGTCAGTGTCGTCCGGACCCTGGACGAGCTTCAATCCCGCCTGGGACAGCAGCCTCCCTGACCCAGTACGGCTCCACGCCGTACGCCTCGTAGGCGGCGGCGTACTGGTTCTCCTCGTCGTCGCCCTCGGCTGGCACGTACTCCGGGGTGGACTCGATCTCCTGGCGCGGCCGATCGATGGAGACCGTGCGCGGGTCATCGGCCGTGATGGCCTCCACCGGCACCAGGTGCCGCTTCCTGCCGATACCCAGCAGGCCACCGGCGGTCGTCACCTCGACCAGGCGGAGCTGGGCGGTCTCGGGGTCAATGAGGAGATCAGTGACCGTCCCCACTGCTTCACCGTGCCGATCGCGGACCTCACGCTGGCGCAGGTCCATGGCGGGGTCGGCGAGCGTCATGCCACTGCTGGACAGCCGTTCGAGCTCCCGGGAAACCGACGTGCTCATGGTGCACCTCGTCGCAGGGCGGGCACCGCATCCAGGGCAGCATGCGGCGTGCCACGGCGGCGGGTGGCATCATCGGCCGCATGCCGCTCGACGCGTACCGGTCCAAGCGCGACTTCTCCCGGACGCCGGAGCCACCCCCGGGCGAGGTCGCGGGCGGCAGCGGGCGCTTCGTGGTGCAGCGCCACCGGGCCACTGCCCTGCACTACGACTTCCGGCTGGAGATCGACGGCGTGCTGGTCAGCTGGGCGGTGCCCAAGGGCCCGACCCTGGACCCGGACGAGCGCCGCCTGGCGATGCGCACCGAGGACCACCCCATCGAGTACGCCACCTTCGAGGGGGCCATCCCCAAGGGCGAGTACGGCGCCGGCGACGTGATCATCTGGGACTGGGGCACCTTCGAGCCAGAGGAGACCGATGACCCCGGCGAGGCCGTCCGCAACGGCGAGCTGAAGTTCCGGCTCCACGGGGAGCGGCTCTCCGGCCGGTTCACGATCGTGCAGACCAACCGTCGGGACCGATACGGACGTGCGCCGGAGCGCGAGCAGTGGCTGCTCCTCCACAAGCGGGACGAGGCTGCCGTCGACGGCTGGAACGCCGAGGACCACCCGACCAGCGTGATGACCGGCCGCACCAACGACGAGGTGGCCGCCGGGGTTGCGCCGCACTTCACCGCCCGCCCCGCCTGGGAGCTCCAGGCGCCGGACCTGACCAACGCCCGCGACGCACCGATGCCCGACTTCATCCCGCCCATGCTCGCCAGCCTGACCGAGGGCGCCTTCGACCATCCCGACTGGCTGTTCGAGGTCAAGTGGGACGGCTACCGGGTACAGGCCGTGGTGCGCGACGGGAAGGCGCGGATCTGGACCCGCAAGCGGGTGGATGCGGCCACGTACTTCCCGGACCTGGCGGGGCAGGCGGACTGGATCGCGGCGCGGCAGGCGATCGTGGACGGTGAGGTGGTGGCCCTGGATCCCGAGGGGAGGCCCAACTTCAGCCTGCTGCAGGACCGGACCGGACTGAAGGGCCTGGAGGCCGCCACGGGACGCAGCCTGCCGGACGGCAAGCGGCTGAGCCGCCAGGAGCGGGAGGCCATCCCGCTGGCGTACATGGTCTTCGACCTGCTCTACCTCGACGGCCGCTCGCTGCTCGAGGCGCCGCTCATCGAGCGCAAGCGGATGCTGCAGCACGTCCTGCGGCCGCACTCCATGGTCCGCTACGCCTCGCACATCGAGGAGCACGGCGAGGCCTTCACGGCCGCGGCCGCGGAGCGCGGCCTGGAGGGCGTGGTGGCCAAGCGCCGCACCAGCACCTACCAGCCGGGGAAGCGGTCGCGCGAGTGGCTGAAGATCAAGCTGCGCCGCGAGCAGGAGGTGGTCGTCGTCGGCTGGCTGCCGGGGCAGGGGACGCACAGGGACCTCGGTTCGCTGATCGTGGCGGTCAACGAGGACGGCCGGCTGCGGCATGTTGGACAGGTGGGCAGCGGGATCGACGGGCGCATGCGGCGTGAGCTGCTCGCCGCCTTCGAGCCGATCCGGCGGGACGACCCTCCGCTGGCCAGGCCGCCGCGCCTTCCCCGGGCACGGTGGGTGGAGCCACGTATCGTGATCCGCACGGAGTTCTCCGAGTGGACCTCGGACGGCCTGCTGCGGCAGGCCGCCTTCAAGGGCGTGGAGCCGGACCGCGACCCGACCCAGGTGGTCCGCGAGGAGGCGGTGCCGGCGGCCCGGATCATCGCCCGCGCGCCGCGCCATCCGGCGCCGCCGCCGCGATCCGGCACGGTCGCGAAGCCACCCGCCCCGGCGCGGGGGACCTTCCAGGCGGTCACGGACGAGGAGCTGGCCGAGCTCGATGCGCTCCCCGGGACCGGCGGCCACTGGATGGTGGGCGGCCACGAGGTGCGCCTCACCAACCTGGACAAGGTGCTCTTCCCGGCCGAGGGCGACCATCCGGCGCTGACCAAGCGGGACCTGATCCGCTACTACGTCCGCATCGGTCCGACCATGCTTCCATACCTGGTTGGCCGCGGCCTGACGCTGAACCGGTTCCCGGACGGCATCGGCTCAGGTGGCTTCTGGCAGAAGGACCTGCCCGGGCATGCCCCTGACTGGGTGGCGCGTTGGGACTACACCGGGCACGAGGGTCCCAAGACGTACGTCGTTGCCGACCGGGTGGCCACCCTGGCCTGGCTGGCCCAGGAGGCGGCCGTCGAGCTGCACCCCTGGACGTCCCGGACCGATGCGCCCCACGAGCCGACCTACGCGCTGCTGGACGTCGATCCCGGCCCGAAGACGACCTGGGAGGAGGTGCTCATCCTGACCCGCCTGTACCGTACGGCCCTGGAGCACCTCGGCCTGGTGGGCCTGCCCAAGGTGACCGGCAAGCGCGGCATCCAGATCTGGATCCCGGTGCGACGCGGCTACACGTTCGACGAGACCCGCGGCTGGGCCGAGCAGCTGTCCCACGCGGTCGGCCGCACCGTGCCGGACCTGGTGAGCTGGGAGTGGACCAAGCGCGACCGAAAGGGTCGGGCGCGGCTGGATTACACCCAGAACGCGGTGAACAAGACCCTGGTGGCGCCCTACTCGGTGCGCCCGGCGCCGGGGGCGCCGGTATCGGTCCCCATCAAGTGGGAGGAGCTGGAGGACCCGGACCTGCGGTCGGACCGGTGGACGATCGGCACCGTCTTCGATCGGCTGGCGGAGGTGGGGGACCTCTTCGCACCGGCGCTGGAGCTGGAGCAGGAGCTGCCGCCCCTGTAGGCTTTGGATCCTGACCGCTGTCGTCGGGCGAGAACTGCGGGTGCGTCTCCCCATGCGAGAGATGGTGCAGCGTTGGGCTGGTTCGCGCGGCCGGCGCCGGTTGAGCCGCACCGCAGGAGAGACATCACCGGAGGTGCGGTGCTGCGCGGGCAGCGCCCCGGCCGTGGCTGGGGACGCAAACGCGCCGCGACGTCCCACCCAGGATTCGGTGGGCAACCGCGGCGCGTCCTCCTTACCGATGGGCGGGGTGTGGCTAGAACGGCCAGCCGCCGCCACAGCTTGCGCTGCGCATCTGGCGTGATCCTCAGTGCGTGTTGACTGGTTGCCATCCACGTTCCCGGACCACCGTCGGCGGAACAATGACCCGCTCGTACGCCCCCTCCTGACCGCGCGGAGTACTTTCGACCACAACCACGTCAAGTTCTGCTTGCCAGACGCGGTACACTGCCCGCATGCCGAGAACCAAGACCATCGCGCGTGCCACCGAGCACGACGCGGCGCTCGCGCGCCAGATCGGAGCCAGGATCCGCGAGGCGCGACGTCGCGCGGGTCTGACGCAGCAGCAGCTCGCGGGTGACCGCTACACGAAGGCCTATGTCAGCGCCCTGGAGACGGGGATCGCCCGGCCCTCGATGGTGGCGCTGAGCTACCTGTCCGAGCGGCTCGGGCTGCCGCCCAGCCACTTCCTCGACGAGCAGTCGCCGATCTGGACCCGGCTTGAGGTGGACATGAAGCTCGCCTCCGGTCGGTGGGAGGAGGCGGCCGACGGCTACGCCAAGCTGCTGGAGACCACCCTTGACGAGCCGTCGCGGGCAGAGGTGCTGCGCGGCCAGGCGGAGGCCCTGGTACGCCTGGACCGCGGCCGGGAGGCGGTGACCGCGGCGGCCGAGGCGGCCCGCATCTTCGCCTCGCTGGGCAAGGTGGCGGACGAGGCGCTGGCCCGCTACTGGCTGGCCTACGGCCTGTACCTGTCGGACGCGGAGAACGACGCGCGCAGCATGCTCACCGGCCTGCTGGAGCGCGTGCGCGCCGGCCTGAAGGTGGAGCCGGACTTCGAGGTGCGCCTGTTGATGGCCCTCGCCGCGGTCGAGTCGCGGTTGGGCAACTACCGCCAGTCGCTGGCGCACCTCGAGGCGGCGCGCGGCATGGCCGAGGATTTGGACGACCGGCGCCGGGCCATGTTCCTCTACAACCTGGCCATCAGCTACCGCGAGACGGGCGACGTGGAGGCGGCCATCCGGGCCGGCACCCGCGGCCTGGCCCTGCTGCGCTCGGCCGGGTCGGACTTCGAGTCGGCCCAGATCGAGAACGACCTGGCCATGGCCTACCTGGCGACCGGCGACGTGTCCCGCGCCCGCGAGCTGGCCGAGAAGGCTCGCCGCGAGTTCGAGCAGGCCGGTGACGACCGTTACCTGTCGGCCGTCCTGGACACCCAGGCCCAGGTCGCCCTGGCCGCGGGCGAGCGGGAGCAGGCGATCGAGCTCGCCCGCAGGGCGTCCGACCTGGCGCGGGATACCGGCAACCGTGCCGTCCAGCTGACCGCCATGCTGACCGAGGCGCGCGCCGTGCGCGCCGCGGGCGACGCCACGCGCGCCGAGGCGCGCTACGCGGAGGCGGCCGCCGTCGCCCGCGAGGGGGGTGTCGGCTCACGCCTGCGCGACGTGCTCCGCGAGTGGGCCGACCTGCGCGCCGAGCAGGGCGACCACCGCGGTGCGTACGAGCTCACCAGCGAGGCCCTGGCCGTCGGCTGAACGAGGTCAATTCAACCGGCCCGCTGAAGTGTCAAAGATGGATTGACAGGATGGGTCCGGTGGAGATAGGCTGACCCGCGACGAGTTGGTGTGGGCACCCGCCGCAGCACACGAGGCGGACCAGCTCGAAGTCCGGGGGAGACGGGATCGGAGAGCGGGCACATCTCCGATCCCGTCGCTTGTACTCAGCCCCAAAGCCCCGTACAAGCACGAATCATGGGTCCGACTGGGGTGGAATGGGACTACTGGTGACACCCTCGGTGACTACCTCGGGTTCAGCCATGATGCGGCGCAGGGTAGCCGCGCGCTCAGCCCACTCCGCAGCTTGATCGCTCATCCCACCAGCCCCTCCACGACCCTGAGGGCCGCCGACCAATCCTCGCCCGGCCCGATGTAGTGGGAATGGGTGACCTTCGAGTTCTCCGCGTGCCCCAGCAGGTCACGGATCCGGCGCTCCGGGATCCCGGCCTCGAAGAGCCGCGTTGAGAAGGTCGTGCGAAGGTTGCGGACCGCCAAGCGCGGGAGGCCGGCGGCTTCCAGCAGCTGCTGCAGGCCATGAAGCAGCGCGTCGCTGTGGAGCGGTCCGCCGCGCGTGTTGGGGAACACGGGGCCCGTGCCGGTCGGCACGAAGCCCTGGGCGATCAGAGCCTCGCGCTGCTCGCGCAGCACCTGGACCAGCGTCGGTGAGAGGGGCACGTCGCGCACGCCGCGCCGGGTCTTGGGTTGGTCACGGAAGTAGCGCCCGGTGCGCCTCGTCGGTCCCGGCTCGCGGCGCAGGTTGTAGCGGACGTGGAGCACGCCGCGTTCGAGGTCGACGTCGTCCCACGACAGCCCGCGCAGCTCGCCGGATCGCAGCCCGGTACCCAGCGCGACCCGGATCAGCCGCTCGAAGCGGTGTCCCCTGGCCGCCTCCAGCAGGCGCCGCACCTCGTCGCGGCTCAGGGCGCGGGGCTCCTTGGGCGGGACACGCGGCGCGTCCACGAACTCGGCGGACGCTGGGTTGTAGCCGATCAGCCGCTGGCGGACGGCGTGCTTCAGGGCGCGGCGCAGGGTGCTGTGGGTGGAGGCCACGGTCTTCGGCGCCAGGCCCCACTCGCCGAGGGTCCGGATCAGGCGCTCGACGTGCACCGGGCTGAGGTCGGCCAGGGTCACGTGGCCGATCACCGGGGAGATGCGGGCAATGGCCACGTTGTAGGCGCGGATCGTGGCGGGGCGCACGTTACGCACGTCGCGGACCCACTGCGCGAGGTAGGTGGAAAGCGCCATCCGCCTCGGGTTCAGGCCCCGGTCGCGCTCGTCGAGCAGCTCGCGGAGCGCGGCGCGTGCCTCGCGCTGGGTGTCGCGGATGCGCTTTCGGTAGCGGCGCGCCATCCGCGGCCCAATGCTGACCTGGGCCACCCACTTGCCGTCCGCCCGCCGGTAGAGGCTGCCGGTCCCCGCGTCCCGCCTGCTCACTGCTGCATCGTAGCCACTCGTCAAGGTCATCGGGGTGCGTCCTCCACTGCCGGCCGAGCTTCGTCCCCGGCAGCTGGCCACGGACCAGCATCAGGCGCACGGTCTCCGGGTTGAGCTGCAGGCGCGCGGCAACCTGGCGCGGGGTGAGGTAGGGGCGGTCGGTCATCGCAGCAGCTCCGCCAAGCGCCACCAGGTCGCGGGTGTAGAGCCCGGAACTGGTGAAGACCAGGGCCGTGATGCCGGGCACCGCGTCGAGCGCCTCCAGCCAGGCGCGCTGCTTGTCGGTCGGCGTGTCGGGCGGCACCTTGAACTCCAGGGCCAGGGCCCAGTTGCCGCGGACGTAGAAGCGGTCCGGCCAGCCCGAGTTGGCGGACCACGACTCACCGCGGGAGTCGTGCAGGGCATGCACCAGCCAGCCGTTGCCGGTGGCCAGCGAGTCGGCCAGGGCCTCCAGCTTGCGGTGGGTCAGGCCGCCGGGGTAGCCGGTCAGTGCCATGTCGGCCAGCTCCTGCGGCTCCCGGCGATGCTGCGGGGCACGCCTGCGGCGGCGAACATCGGTCACGGGCCGGTCCTCCGACGCTCGCCGGAGCGCCGCTCGCCGGGGTCGAAGGCGTGGGCCACGTAGCCCCGCGCCTCGATGCGGTGGAGGGCGTGGTCAGCAAGCGGCAGGCAGCACACCACGCATCGCCGGCGACGGGCAGGAGGCAGCGGTCGGCTGGTGACGCGGTCAGGCGTCGCTCTGGGAAGGCGGGTCATGCCACCAGGCTCCAGCTGACGGCGTTGGCCAGGGCGCCCAGGAGGCCGGCCAGCACGGCCAGCGCCAGGCGCCTGGGGTTGCCGCGCGACAGGCGCACCAGGAGCACGGCGCCCGAGGCTTTGAGCGTGACCAGCCCCAGCCAGCCGCTGGTCGCCAGGACGCCGCGGGCCACGGGGTTCGACTCCAGATGCAGGCCGCCGCCGGCGAGCATGGTCAGCAGGTCGAGGGCGTGGGCGTTGAGGACGAGCAGGGCGGTCACGGCGGCCCCTCCGAGATAGTTGCGCGGTGAACGTTTCTCTCGCGGAAAGGCGCGCCGGTCAGGAAACGTGCTGAGCCTGCAGAGATTCGAGGGCCATCCCTCCTGGGCCACAGGGACGACGCTCATCGGCGACGCGGAGTGGCACTACGTAGAGATCAAAGCCATCATCCATGACACGACCGGCTCCATCGAGGTCCGCCTCGATGGTTCGACCGAGATCACGTTCAACGGCGATACCCGCAACGGCGGGTCGGGTGTCATCAACCGGCTGGTCGTGATGCGCGAGGCGGCCGGCTTCTCCTCCGGAGATGAGATCCGACAGCACGATATCTACGTCTGCGACAGCAGCGGCTCGGTCGCTAACAACTTCCTCGGTCCTGTCCGTGTCGGTGCGCTCTTTCCCTCAGGATCGGGTAACAGCACCCAATGGACGCCCAGTGCGGGGTCGAACTACCAGACCATCGACGAAGCGGCACCCAATGGCGACACCGACTACAACGAAAGCACCACGCCCGGCAACATAGACACCGTGGCGATGGGCAACCTGCCGGTGAGCGCGGCAGCGATCTACGGGATCCAGCACCTCACCTACGCGAGGAAGACGGACGCCGGCGCTCGTACGCTGCGCCAGGTCATCCGATCGGGCGGAACCAATTTCGAGGGTCCCGATCTCACGGTGCTCGACACTTACAAGTACTTCCTCAAGACCTACACCCTCGATCCGGCCACGAATGCGGCCTGGACCGAATCCGGGATCAATGCACTCGAAGCGGGCTATAAGGATCAGGCCTGATGGCTGAGCGCGTCAGCCAAGAGGTCGTCGAGACCGTCTTTAGGCCGGCGGTCACGCCGGCCCGCGTCAGCCACGAGGTCGTCGAGGTCGTCTACGTCGCGGGCGCGGCAGGAGCACGGACCTTCGTCCAGATCATCTGGCTCGACTGAGCTGCGGGATCTGTCAACCTGCGCGCAGCCACCAGCACATATTGCATCCCCACGTAGTGCGGGACGATCACCGGCAGAGCCGCCCCGATGGCGACCCATGACCAGCGAGACCGGCGCCACGCTAACCATCCGAGTACCGCGAGAACGGCCGGCGCGAGGACGTACGCGACAGGACCCAGGCCGACCTCAGAAGGCGGCGGGACGTAGTCGCCGATGCCATACAGGACGGCCGGCGCCCACAGGACGGCCGTGAGAGCGACCGCGATCCCCGCATCCCGCCAGCGCCGCTCGGCGACGTAGCCGAGCACCAGGAGCAACGGGTACAGCTTCAAGCTGGCCGCGACCCCGACGCTCCACGGATCCGCGCGGCGCGAGATGAGGAGCGCCAGCATCAGCATCCCAACGTTCGAGTGCGGTACCGCCCCGAGCAGGGGCAGCGACAGGGCCGCCAGGATCAGCCCGGCGTGACCGCCGAGCCGGAAGACGGTGACGATCACGTAGACCGCCGCGAGGAACGAGGCGGCCCGCCATACCAGGAGCGGATCGGGCAAGAGGTTGAGTGGCACCCACAGCATGGCCAGCCACGGAGCGTGTCGATACGTGAGCCGGTCGTCCTGGGGTCGCGGGTCGGCGTAGAGCGACTCACCCGCTACCAGTCGCTCCGCGGCCAGTTGATAGCCGTACACGTCTTCGGGCCCGCCGGCGTTCCGGATGCCGAGCCCGATGAAGATGAAGGCCGCCAGGAGCGCCACGGCGAGGCACAGCAGCCGTGCCGCTGGAACGACGGGAAACGGCTGCACCGCGGGCAGCGTGCGCTCCATGGCCCTCATCCTCCCGCCTCGGTCAACTACTCCTAACGGTGACTGTCGTCACCGCAACCTCCAGGACCACCCTAGTACCTCCGGCGACGCGGGGTGCATGATGGAGGGGTGCCCCTCTCGAGCCGCCCGGGAGAGTTCGGCCGGACGGATGCCTTTGGAGGGTGTCGTGTACCGCCCCACCAACCGCCCATCACCCCCCAGCTCCTGTCCCTTCGCCGCCGGAGAGCTGGCCCACGCCGCGGCTGCCGCCGTGTTCAAGATCATCGCGCCTCATCGTCGGACTTCACGGCTTTACGAGCGCCTGTGCCGGGCCGGGGCGGAAGAAGCCCTTGCTCTGTACCGACACCCCAGATCCGCACCAGGAGACGCACCAAGCGCTCAGCCTCGTCTTCGGTGATCTCCGGGTCTAGGAGCGCGGAGCGCACGCGCCGCACAGCGCCATCGACCCACGGGGGCTCGACGCCCAACAGCAGATCGAGCTTTCGCCGAAGGTCATCGAACCCGCTGGTGACGGTCTCGAATGATCGGTGAGCTATTCGGTCACGGGCTCCCGCCCACGCCACCCCCGTGGGTGATCCGTGGCCCGCTCCTTGCCGCCTCCCGGCAGGCGACGGTAGACCATCAACGGGATCATCGCGAACGTCTCGGCCAGCACCCGGACCGCCCCGTAGAAGGTGGCGATCGACAGGGCCTTAGCCTCAGCGGGCAGCCAGTCCATGGTCCACGTCGACCGATTCTCGAGCGGGACGTAGACCGCGCCCGGCAGTGAGGCTTGGGCCTCCTGGTCGATGCCCTTGAGAGCCCGCGGCCGCATGGCCAACCCCAGCAGGCTCACCGCGACTCACCCTCCTCCGCCTGGCTGGCGCGAATCGCCCATGCCAGCAGCAGCACCCCCAGCACGGCGAAGGCAGCACCCACGCCGGCGGCGAGGCCGAATGCCGTGCCCACCATCAGGCCGGCTGCCAGCGTCAGGAGCCAGGCCCCGATGATGGCCACCGCATCCACGACCGAGATGTCGGTCATATCAGCACCAGCCCTCGCTCCTCGTAGGCCGAGGGTTGCTCGGCCGTGGCCGTGGCCTGGGCGTGGACCATCGCCGCTGCCTTGAGGGCGTCGATCACGCGCCGATCTTGCTGGGAGCTGATGCGCACGTCAGACGGGCGCTCGAAGATGCGCGCCCCTGACGGCAGCATGCGCGCCATGGCGTTCAGCACGTGACGGGTCAGCCCCTCATCGCCCGAGTGGCGCAGCCATCCGTTGCGCAGGGCCTCCATGAACGTCTCGTACTCCTCGATGGCCAGCGGGTGGCTCTGGCCGCGCTCGATGACCTCGATGCTCAGCTCGTCTCGCAACCAGGCGGCGATGTCCTGGGCGAAGATCACGTCCATGACGACCGTGTGGATCGGCGTCCGCTCATGGATGCGCAGCAGGGCGCGCTTCACCTCGTCGGGGTGCAGCATGTTTCCGTCGCGCGGGGGCTTGAGGATCTCTGCCGGCCCGAGCACCCGGTGCTCGTTGTCCCGCATCCAGAACGGGACGGCGGCGGTGGTGTCCCACTTCCAGGCCACGTCCAGCCCCACCCATACCGGAGTCCCCGGCGGGATGCCCTCCGGGTCACGGGCCGCTTCCCACTCGGCCTCGGTGATGGCTGCCGAGTCGCTGCGCGTCGGCAGGTTGCAGACGAAGCGCCGCCAGTGCGAGAGGGTCGTGGTCGGCGAGTTGAACTTGGCGCTCAGCGACTCGACCGTCACCCGGCTGAACGGGTTGGCGGCCTTGACCAGCTGCATGTCGGTGACATCGCCGTCCTCGGGCACCGCGTACTCGTGCAGAACCACTGAGCCAACCACGAAGCGCGCGTACCCCGGCTCGCGATGGATCTCGGTGGCAGTCTGGCGGATGCGCTCACGGGTCAGCTCAAAGTCGCTGCCGGGCTCGCCGGACGTTGAGATGGCAATGATCTGCCCGTTGCGCTTGCGCAGCTTGCCGGTCCAGGTGCGGTACAGGGCCAGGTTCCGGTGACGGTGGAGTTCTTCGAGGATGCCGAGCGTCGGCAGCTGGCCGTCTCCAGTCCGGTCGTCAGCTGCGAACACCTGGATTCGGCCGCCCTGGTAGTGGTTGATGCGCCGGTAGCCCTCTAGGCACTCGAAGCGCGGCACGTCAAGCTTCCGCTTGCCCTTGATGCGCTGGAGCGTGGAGCGCATGACCTGATGCATGCGCGGTGATCGGATGACGAAGCCCTCGGCCTGCTTGTACAGCACCTCGCCCTGCTCGCGGGAGCTGGCCGCCACCAGGACGGAGGCCATGGTGCGGTGCTCGGCGTGGTACAGGGCGAGGGCGCTGACCAGCGTCGTCTTGCCGTTCTCCTCGGGGATGATGACCCAGATCTCCTTGTAACCGGCGAACACGTCCTCGATGATGCGGTCCTGGAACGGCTCGATTCCGAGCGGCTCCAGGTCATCGGTCCGCAGCTTCGCGGCCCAAGCGTGGAAGTGGGCGAGGGTGAACGGCTGGGTGGCCACTGCGCGGGCGAGAGCCATCAACGCCCCTCCAGCGGGATGATGGGTCGCAGCATCCCGTCCTTCGCCTGCTGGTTGCACAGCGGGTGGGCCGCGAATCGCGGCGAGTACGGCTCGCGGTCGTCCCAGTGCGCGGCATCGAACCGCTCGCCGCGCTGGATGACGCGCCCGCAATAGCCGCATGGCGCCGGCAGCGAGGCGGCCAGGCGCTGCCGCTCCCGCTGGTGGAACGGACCGTAGCTGCGCTGGCTGGTCGTCCGCCGATGCACGGCGCAGCGCCCCCGGCCGCCGGGAACGGCGAACCGCGGGCAGCGCGCCTCAAGGCAGGCCCGATTCACCGCACGACCCCCACCAGCAGCATGCCGAGACCGATGGTCACCACCAGGACCATGGCCCCGACCGCCAGGCCGCGCAGGCAGCCGGTGCGCATGTTCCTACGGGGCCTCATCCGGCGCGCTGCTGCCGGCTGGGCGAATGAAGGCCAGGGCCGCGCCGGCCGCGGCCCGCACGCAGGCGGCCACCAGGGCCGTGCCCCAGGCGATCGGGTCGTCCAAGGTGCTCTCGTTGAAGGTCACCAGCTCGGTAAGCACCACGGTCGCCACGGCGACGAAGATGGCCCAGGCCAGCTCCTGCCACTTGTGGAAGTCGTACATCGGAAACCTCCTAACTCAGGGCCTCGACGGCCGCCTCGGCCGCGCTCTTGGCGGCGCTCACCGCCTGGAGGGTGCTCTGCGCCGCGGTCAGCCCGCGGCTGAGCTTGCTCTGCAGGGTGGTGCCGACGGACGACCGGGCCTGGGAGAGCATCAGGTCCGGGCCGTAGAACCAGATCTCCGGGCCGCGCGCGGTCTTGACCCGGATCGCCGCCAGCGGCACCTTGCCGTCGGCCTGGCGCGGGCCGCTGAACGTGCCGTCCGCCTGCTCGCTCCAGCCCACCGGCAGGCCGTAGCAGGGGACGTTGGGGGTCACGATCTGCGGCCAGTTGTCGGCCTTGACATCGGTCCGGTTGGCGGTGCCGTAGGCCGTGCCCCCCGGCTTGAGGGTGACCAGGAACGGGGGGATGATGAGCGCGGGGTCGATCACGTCTTCCTCCTCGGGTGGCAGCTCAGGAACGGCAATGGCCGCGGCGCGCGCCACGATGCGGTCCACCACGCGCTTATCGACGGCCGGACAGTTCGGGCGCTCCAGGCCGTCGATCTGGTAGTGGCCGATGACCGTCTCGCGGGTGATCGGCAGCTCTGCCTTGGCGTGGTAGTAGGCGATGATCCGCGCGTCGGCGTCCTCCTGGGCCGCAGTGATCGAGTAGCCCGGCTCGTAGCCCACGTTCTCGATGGCCAGTAGGGTCCGGGTGTTGGGGTTGACCCTGTCGCGCAGCACGGCCGCGATGCGCGGGTTCGAGGTGTCGGCGCCGCGGATCGCGCCGTTGGCCCAGGGATCCATGTGGAGCGGGTCGCCGAGCGCCTGGCGGATCGAGCCGTCGCGGTTGACGAAGAAGGTGGCGCTGTTCTGGTTGGCGGGGTCGTTGAGGCGCCAGCTGATCTCGGCATCGGCGCTCGGCAGCCGGGGGTTGCCGGTGATGTGGATCACGCTGAACGCCAGGTCCGGGTCTGGCGTCGGGCGCAGCTGCTGCTGGGGGAAGCCCCACTCGACCAGCTGACGCAGGACTGCGCCGGGAAACACGTCGCTCATGGCTTCGGCACGACCGCCCGGCCCGTGGCGGATGCGCGATCCATGGCCAGAGACGCCAGCAGGGCACGCTGGACATTCGGGCTATTCCCTTCGGGCCGGGCGGTCGCTGTTGAATGGGGGCTCATGGCCGAACCTCGATGCCCGGCTGGCCACCGGACACGATGACCCAGGCCAGGCCGACGATGGTGGCACCGATCACGGTCAGCGCCGGCCACTGCTCGATCAGCCAGCGCAGGACGCGCAGCGTCGTCTTCTTGAAGCTCTCGCGCGCCGCCTGCTCCAGCTCCTCCTCACGCCGCCACAGCTCCAGTGCATCGATCCGCGCGTCTCGGCGTGCGGCCTCCAGCTCGTGGCGCTCCAAGCGGGCGGCGAGCGTGTGGGTCTGGTGCTCGATCTCGCGAGTGAGGGTGGCGGCCTGTCGTTCGATGGCCTGGGTGATGGGACGATTGGCGGCCTCCATGGCCGCCAGCAGGACGTCGAAGGTGACGTACCCCGAGCGTCGCTCGACCAATGGCTCCGCGCTCGCCTCGTGCGGGAGACGCTCGGTCATCGGCCAAATCAGAGGCCAGAACATGGCCATCCGGCCTGCCGGTATGACGATGTCATACGCCCACTCACGACGCCCTTATACCATGCCGTGACAACCTAGGTGAATACTTATCGCGCCAGAGCAGCACGAAAGCGGAGAGCGGGCACATCTCCGATCCCGTGGTCTTTTCTCGGGGCCTTCAGCCCGGCGGTGGGAGCAGCGTGAAGCGACCAATCGCCAGCGGCGAGCCTTCGGCGTTCAGGTAGATGCGCATCTCGAACTCGCCTGCACCCCATGCCGCCAGCAGGTCATCGGTCCGCACCTGGAAGGCGAAGGTGTGCGGCTCGGGCAGGATGCGCTGCACGGATGGCTCCTGCACGACCCGACGCTGCTCCCCGAGGCGGACGACCTCCACCAGGATCTGGTCGGTGCCCGGTGCCGTGGGGAGCGTGACCGAGTAGGCGAACGGGTCACCGGCCCGGAAGCGGTTGGTGCGCTGGATGGCGACGTTGGTGTCCGGGTCCAGGGCCGTGCCGAATACGATCTCCAGGGGCGGCGGCGCGGTGGGCGGTGGCGTGGACGCGAGCAGCTCCTGCTCCTGGCCGGGGCGCCCGACCATGAAGGCGACGGCCACCATCAGCCCGGCGGCCGCCGCCCAGCCCACCAGCGACGGGGGCGGCCCGCGGCGGCGCGAGCGAACCGGCGGCCGGACCACCGGCTGCATCCGACGCGCCTGGGAGCGACGGCGCACCATGACGCGCGACACTCTACCGGTCCCGGCGGGCTAGGATTGGGCCATGGCGCGCCGACTCCTCGTCTTCGACGCCCCGGACCGCTTCGTGGCCGGCACCATCGGCGAGCCGGGGGACCGCACCTTCTTCCTGCAGGCTCGCAAGGGGAGCGCCATCGCCAGCGTGGTCCTGGAGAAGGTCCAGGTCGCGGCCCTGGCGGCACGCCTCGACGACCTGCTGACCGCCGTAGACAGCCCGGTCACGCCTGAGGCACCGGTCGATGACGCCCCGCTGGATGAGCCGCTCGTCGAGCTGTTCCGCGTGGGGGCCATGGCCATCGCGTGGGATCCCGAGGCGGAGCGGGTGGTGATCGAGGCGCAGCCACAGAGCGAGGACGGCGACTTCGTCGAGGTCCCCGACGAGGCCGAGGAGGGGCCGGACATGGTCCGGGTCCGGATCGATCGCTCGCAGGCCCGCGCCTTCGTGCGCCGCGCCATCGCCGTGGTGGCCGCCGGCCGTCCGACCTGCCCGTTCTGCGGTCAGCCGCTGGAGCAGGGCGGGCACTTCTGCCCGCGGGTGAGCCTCAACTGATGACTGATGGCGTGAGCGACGGCGCCATGACCGATGGTGCCGGCGCGCCGGCGCCGCCGCACGCCGGCTTCGATCCGGAGCTGCGCATCGACTGGCTTGGCGCCGAAGAGCTGGCCGATGGCCGCCCGGGCCGGCTGGGGCTGACCTTCCTTCCCGGCAAGCGGGGGCCGTCGATGCGCTACCCCGGCCACCTCTACCGGCGGGACGCGGCCCGCGACCTGGCCGAGATGCGCGAACGTGGCGTCCTGCGCCTGATCCTGCTGGTGGAGGACGCCGAGCTGGTGAGCTGGGGCGATCCCCGGATCGTGGAGATCGGACGCCGGCACGGGCTGGAGGTGCGGCGCTTCCCGGTGCCCGACGGGTCGCCGCCGGGCTCGCTGGCCGAGATGGACGCCATCCTGGACGCCGTCGAGGACGCGCGAGCACACGGCGACGCGGTGCTGGCCTGCCTGGGCGGCGTGGGCCGCACCGGGCTGGTGGCGGCCTGTGCCCTGATGCGGGCGGGACGGACGGTGGCGGAAGCGATCAGGCGCGTGCGTGAGGTGCGCCACCCGACGGCCGTCGAGACGCCGGCCCAGGAGGCGTTCGCCGAGCGCTACGCGGCCTACTTGCGGGCGGGGAGAGGAGCCTCCGGCGCGCGTTCGGGCGAGGGGTGAGTGGCTGACGGATAGCCCTGGGCCTGGAAGGCCAGCATCAGCCGGCGCAGCAGGTCGTTGAGCTGCTCCTTCTCCTCCGGCGACAGCGCCGACGCGATCAGCTGCTCCTTCTGAGCCTGGACCGAGACCGAGTCCTGCCACATCTGCCAGCCGGCATCCGTCAGCTCCACCTGCAGCGAGCGACGGTCATTCGGATCCGGCAGGCGCCGCACCAGGCCACGTTCCTCCAGGCGGTCGAGCCGGTTGGTCATGGCGCCCGATGAGAGGCCCATCTCCTGGGCGAGGTGCCCGGGTGAGCGCCGGTACGGCGGGCCGGAGCGGCGCAGGGCTCCGAGGAGCCACCATTCGCCGCGGTCCAGGCCGATGCCGGCCAGGGTGTCGTTCAGGGCACGATCCAGGTACTTGTTCAGCTTCTGGATCCGTTCCACCACGCCCTCGGTCTGGAGATCGAGATCGGGGAGCTCCCGCCCCCAGATCTCGAGCATGCGGTCCACGACGTCCCGGGCGGGAGGGACGTCAGCCTCCGCACGTTGCGCGTTCATGGGCTGATTTTCCACGTAGAACCTCTTGACGTCAAGAGATTGCCACGGTACACTTCGACGACATGGTTTGAGATGAAGATTCTTTTGATAAAGGCGCATGGGCACGCCGCCGGGGGAAGGCGGGTTCGGGAGGCTTCGATGTTCCAGGCACTCGATTCGCTGTCGCTCCAGCTGGCCGCGGAGCGACGGCTGGAGACCCTGCGCGTCAACGCAGGGGCGCCGAAGGAGACGCTGCGCCGCCGCCTGGGAAGGGCGCTGGTCGACCTCGGCAGCCGGCTGGCGCCGGAGGAGGCACCGGCGCGGCGGGCCACGCAGGGAAGGATGCGGCCGGCGCCCACGCATCGGTAGCCGGTCACGGCACATCGCGCGGCCGATGATTGGGCCGGCCGCGCGAGGTCCGGCACCGCAGCCCGAGCAGCGGCTGTGGCGGACCACGGAGAAGGCGTCCGGAGGCACCACCGGGCGCCTTCTCGCTTGCCCGGCGCCCGTACACTGCCCGCGTGAGCGACCGGTACGACGCCATCGTCATCGGTCTGGGCGGGATGGGCAGCGCCACCGCCTTCCACCTGGCGCGCCGCGGCTGGCGCGTGCTGGGGCTGGAGCAGTACGACCTGCTCCACGAGCTCGGCTCGTCGCACGGCCTGACGCGCATCATCCGCCTGGCCTACCACGAGCACCCGTCGTACGTCCCGCTCCTGCGCCGCGCCTACGAGCTGTGGCACGAGCTCGAGGCCAGGGTCGGGGAGCGGCTGCTGATCATCACCGGCAGCCTCGAGGGCGGGCCGGAGGATGGTGCCATGTTCCGCGGCGCGCTCGAGGCGGCCCAGCTGCACGACCTGCCGCACCAGGTGCTCGACGCGGCCGAGCTCCGGCGCCGGTACCCGGCCTACGGCGAGCTCGACCCGCGGACCCGCCTGGTGTGGCAGCCGGACGGCGGGTTCCTCCTCGCCGAGCGCACGATCCTGGCGCACGTCAACCAGGCACTTGCCCACGGCGCCGAGCTGCACTTCCGCGAGCCGGTGCGCGGCTGGGAGGTGACCGCCCAGGGCGGCGTGCGGGTCACGACCGAACGCGGCAGCGTGGAGGCGGATCGGCTGCTGATCTGTGCCGGCCCCTGGGCCCGGCGCCTGGTTCCGACCCTGGAGGCGCTGGCCGTGCCCGAGCGCCAGGTGCTCGGCTGGTTCCAACCCCTGAAGCCCGAGCTCTTCACCCCGGAGGCCTTCCCGGTCTTCGTGCTGGACGTCGAGGAGGGCAGCTACTACGGCTTCCCGGTGCATGACGTGCCGGGCTTCAAGCTCGGCCGCTACCACCATCTGGGTGAGCCGATCGACCCCGACGACCCCGATCGCAGCGCCAACCCCAGGGACGAGGAGGTGCTGCGCACCTTCGTCGACCGCTACCTGCCCGATGCCGGCGGCCCGACGATCATGCTCAAGACCTGCCTGTTCACCAACTCGCCGGACGAGCACTTCATCATCGACCGCCTGTCCGACTCGCCGCAGGTCGTGGTGGCCGCCGGCTTCTCGGGGCACGGCTACAAGTTCTGCAGCGTGGTGGGCGAGGTGATGGCGGACCTCGCCATGCACGACGCGACCAGCCACGACATCGGCCTGTTCGCGCTGGACCGCTTCGCCGCCTGATCCATCGGTCCGGGCGCTCCAAAGGTACCGGCCCGGTACTGCACTGCACCGCACCAGGTCGGAAAGGTGCGATCGCCCGCCCGCGTGGTTTACGCCGGAGGTACTAGATCGCCATAGGCAGGTCGGGCCAGGACGGTCATGCTCGGCGCCGTAATTCGCACTCATGTGGATGCGCCCACCGATGACCAACACCGATCGCGGCACCCCGATGACCCCCACCCGCCGTGTCCTGACCGTGGCGGGGGTCGCCACCATCGCCTTCTCGCTGGTCCTTTCCATCGCTCCCGTGCTGGCAGCACCGGGCAACGGGAATGGGAGCACCGGGAATGGAAGCGAGAACGGCAACAGCGGAACCGTCAAGGTCCACCTCGCCGCAACCGGCGAGGAAGCGGTCGGCAACGACCCGCAGGTCTGCGACTTCTGGGTCGGCTTCTACGCCTCCGACCCGTACGAGGCGGGCACCTGGCAGCTGATCAGCTGGTCGCCGAACGTCGATCCCGCACCCGGAACCGTGGTCGCCTTCGGGAGCTACGACACCACCGGTGACGGCGAGGACGTCACCGGCGTCCTCAGCCCGGCGCCGGGGCACTACCGATTCGAATGGCTCGCCGATGGCGAGAACAGCGCCAAGACCAAGACCCTGTGGGTCCTCGATTCCTGCGGGGCCGATGAGAACCCGACCGGGCCGTCCGACCCGGCCGAGCCCACCGATGGGTCGCAGCCGTCCGATGAGGCCGGGCCGTCCGACCCGGCCCAGCCCACCGATGGGTCGCAGCCCTCCGACCCGGCCGAGCCCACCGATGGGTCGCAGCCGTCCGACCAGGCCGGGCCTACGGACGAGGCCCAGCCCACGGACGCGGCCGGGCCCACCGATGGGTCGCAGCCGTCCGACCAGGCCGAGCCCACCGATGGGCCGCAGCCGTCCGACCCGGCCGAGCCGACGGATGGGCCGCAGCCGTCCGACGAGGCCGGTCCCACGGACGAGGCCCAGCCCACGGACGGGGCCGAGCCGACGGATGGGCCGCAGCCGTCCGAGGAGCAGGAAGTCAACAACGGCAACCCGAGTCCTGCCCCTGATCCGACCCAGGAGGTGGCCGAACCGGAGAGCGGCATCAAGGCCGGCAACCCGACCCCCGCTCCGGCTCGGAACCCGACCAACGAGAGCGGAATCCAGGACGGCACGCCGCCCATGCTGCCGGACACCGCGGTCCCCGTCACCGAGAGCGGCGTGCTCGCGACGATCGGCCTGCTGCTGATCATCGCCGCTCAGGCGGGCGCGCGGCGCGAGCGGTCGCTGCCCACCGCTTGAGCCGCAGCCGCCGGGCGCATCCGGCGGCCAGCCCGCTCCCACGCCTCCCCGGCTGGTGCCCGGCCGGGGAGGCTCTCCGTCTCTACCGCTCGATCGAGGGAGCGCCGAACAGCAGAAGCTGCCCCCCGGACGATGCGGATAACGTCCCGGCACCGACGTGCTCCACGAAGCGGCACAGGGCGTTGGCCAGCCGCATCTCCTCGACGGTGCGGGCGCGGACGCGCAGGAGCTCCGGCGAGGCGACCACCACCGCCACGCACCTGGCCCGCGAGGTGGCGACGTTGAGGCGGTTCCGGCTGTACAGGAAGCCCATGCCCCGCGGAGCGTCCTCGGCCGAGGAGGTGGTCATGGAGTAGATGGAGATCGGCGCCTCCTGCCCCTGGAACTTGTCGACGGTGCCCACCCGGGCGCCGGCTGGAAGCCGGCGCTGGATCGCGCCGACCTGGGCGTTGTAGGGCGCGACGACCAGGACGTCCTCCCAGGTGATGAACCCGGTCTGGCCCTTCTCGTCAACCCACTGCGCGCCGACCTCGACCAGCCCGCGGGCCAGCCCGGCGACCGCATCGGCCTCCTCGTCCGACTCGTTGTCATTGCCGGCGTGCGGCACCTGGACGAGGTGCGGACCGGTGGCGGGCAGGCCATGGGTCTCGAGCAGGCGCTGATCGGCCAGGTGCGGCTCCGACGTCAGGCGGCCCTCGTAGAAGGCCTCCGAGGTGAACGCGCACAGGTCGGGATGGAGGCGCCAGGTGGTCTCCAGGAAGAGGCCCAGGTGTGCCGGGATGGTCTGCGCTCCGTCCAGCAGGTGAGCGAGAGCCGACCGTTCGGCTCCGGGCGGGTGCGTGCCCTTCAGCGGCTGCTCGAGCTGCTGGGGGTCGCCGAGCAGCACCAGCGAGGTGCCGGCCTGTGAGACCGCCATGACGTTGGCCAGGCTCATCTGCCCGGCCTCGTCGATGAACAGCACGTCGACCGTCGAGGCGTACTCGGGGCGGCTCCACATGAAGGACGTGCCGCCCAGGACCTGGATCTCGCCGGCCGCGAGCAGGCGGCAGCCCTCGTTGGTGGAGACCGGCTGGATCATCGGGTGGTCGTGGCAGTCCTCCGGGTCGGATCGCTGGCCGATGCTGACCCAGGCATTCTCCTCCTTGGCCGCCTCGACCACCTTGCGCAGGAAGTTGCCGATCACCTTGTGGCTGTTGGCTGTGACCCCCACGCGCCTTCCGGCCCGCACCAGGTCCAGGACCATCCGCGCCCCGGTGTAGGTCTTGCCCGATCCGGGTGGTCCCTGGATGGCGAGGGTGGTGGCGTCCAGACCCACCGCCAGGCGCCGTGTCCGGCGCAGATCGTCCTCCCCGGGGAGGGCATCCCAGCCGCCGGCATCGTGCGTGAGCCGCGGCGGATGGCGGAGCAGGAGGTCGCGGGCGGCACGGCGCTCTGGCGTTTCGGCAGCGATCCCGTGCTCCAGGACCCACTCCGCCAGCCGGACGAGCGACCCCACGTGCTCTTTGGGATCGAAATACTCGTAGGGGATGAGCGAGGTGGGATGCGGGACGGTGCTCGTCTTGGCCCGCTTCAGATCCACGGTGCGCGCGGCGTTGTCGAGGGCCACCACCTCACCCGGGTTGCCGTTGGTCGCCGGATCCCGCACACCGCCACCCACGCGGATGTCGTGGTCCTGGGCGGGGAACTCGTAGCGGTGGATCCATGACCGGGCGACCTCGCCGACGATGCCCTTGTAGGTCAGGCCGCCGATCGGCTCGCTGGCCAGGATGCGCTCCTCATCGGTCAGCTCGTCGCGCAGGTGGTAGTAGAGCCAGAAGAAGCTCTTGTCCTCGCGGCGATGCCAGCTGAGCAGCTGAGCCAGCAGCCAGCGGGCCTGTTCCTCTGGGGTCCGGAGCAGGGGATCGGCGCTGACGCCTTCCGTCAGCCGATTCGCCAGCTCCTCGATGCGCGCCAGGTGCTCGGCCAGCGGCTCCGTGGGGGCCTCGTCCCGGGGTTGGGGTCGGGGCACCTCCTGGCCGGTGAGGCGGGCCAGCTCGTCGCGCCGCTCCTCCAGCCAGTCGCGGAGGCGCCGGGTGCTCACCACGTCATCCCGGTTGTAGGCCTCGATGCCCTGCAGGAGGTCCGACGCCGGCCGCTCTCCCTCGCCCAGCTGCAGCCACTGCTCGAACTCGACGATGCTCGAGTTCGCGTCGCGCAGCTCGACCTGGCGGGCGAAGCCATACAGCGGCTCGAGCTTCTTGATCGAGTAGCTCTCCACCGAGGCGCGCAGGCCCTGCTTCACCGCGCGGTAGAGGTCGACCAGCCGGCCGCCGCGCAGCAGGGCGTCCACCTCCTCCTCGCGGGTGGCGTGCCGCCCCATGAGCCGCTTCAGCGCCGTGGGCTCGTAGGCGGCGTAGTGGAAGATGTGGGCCTTCGGGTGGCGCGCCAGGTGCGCCACGAAGAAGTCGATGAGCTCCTCGAAGGCGCGCTTCTCGCCGTCGAGGGTGAACTCGCCGGCGGCATCGGTCGACCAGAAGGCGTGCCAGGTACCGTCCGACTCCATCACCCCGAACAGGTACTCGAGGCCGTCCTCCAGCGCGTAGGGGTCACCCTCGATGTCGAAGAACAGGTCACCGCCGTCGGGCTCGGGCAGGATGGCCAGGCCGCAATCCGGGTCGATCGGTCCACCCGCCTCGGGCAGCAGGAGCTCGTACAGGACCGCGTTGGCCCGACGCCCCTCGACCTGGATGCGCGCCTGCTCCCTGATGCGCTGGACGGCGGGAGCGGTGGTGCCCTCCAGCGGCGGGGTCACCGGCAGCGGGAGTGAGCCCAGCTGCTCGACGGTGGTGATGCCCCGCGCCGTCAGCGCGCGTCGCTGCCGGGCGCTGATGCCGGCGACCAGGCTCAGGTGGTCATCGGCTCGCCGGCGCTCCTCGCACACCCGTGCCCAGCGGCACACGTCGCAGTGGCTGACCGGTTCCGGATAGGTGCGAAGCGGCGGGTAGGCGGGCGGTGCGGCGTCCGGGCCCACGGCGGCCAGAAAGCGCTCCTTGGCCAAGCGGTAGTAGGCGGTGAAGTCCGCCACCCGCAGCTCGGCCTGCTGGCGGGAGCTTCCGCCGAGGACGACCCACATCCGCTCGGGCTCCACGCCCTGCAGCCCGGTCAGCTGGTCCACGTAGCTGCAGAGCTGGAGCACGGCGCTGGCCTTCACATGACGCGCAAGCTTGGTGTCCGCCACCTCGTAGTGGTACGGGCCCCACCGGCTGGGTCGCTCCGGGGACTCGCGGCGCAGGAGGAAGTCGGCGTGCCCGCGCCAGGTCCCGTCGAAGAAGGTCGCCTGGTAGACGACGTCCACCCCGCTGGCCATGGCCTCCACCGTTGCCGCCGCCGCCAGGCGCAGCCGGTCGCCCGGCGAGTCCTCCGGGTACGCGTCGGGATCCACCTTCACCACGTTGCGCCCCGCGGCCTCCAGCTCGGCGAGGTAGCGAGCCTCGTGCTCCAGGCCCCGCCGGCGGAGGACGTCCAGCTCCGGGTCCGGTAGAGAGGGACGCTCGACGAGGCAGGCCAGCACCGCCCGCTCGAGCTCGGTCAGGTGCTCGCACGCCAGGAATCCGACCAGGTCGCTGGCGCTGTAGACCGGCTTGTCGTCGATCAGCTGCACGCCACGCTCCACCCCCTCATGCGGGCAAGCCTACGCGACCGATGCGACAGCTCGCGCGTCGCAACCGCATGGCCGGCAGGGATCACCCCGACGGCGACGGGGATGGCGAGGCAGGCTCCGGGCGCACGAAGGTGAGGGCCCACGAGCAGTCCGAGGTGACGATCACGAAGACCTCGGGACCGATGAGCTCCTGGTGCTCGGCGAAGAACTCGCTGAACAGCTCCCCCGGCGCGGCGAAGCTGCTCAGCGTGGAGCGGATGGCCGGGATCGGCTGCCCGGCGCCCGCCCGCAGGTCGACGAAGAACGAGCAGCCGTCCCCTGGCGGCGTCGCGATCCAGCGCGCCGAGACGTCGTCGTTCGGTAGCAGCACGGGTCCGAACTCGCCGTCGCCGTCGTGCGCGAACCCGGCGATGAACGGGTTGAAGCCGACCGGGAAGGACGTGCCGATGAGGAACGGGTCCGGTTCGAAGCCGGCCGCCACCCAGCCTTCGTTGAACTGCGGGTCGTCGGGATCGGCGTCGCGCACCAGGTACCAGCCCAGCCCGTCGACCACCACCGGGCCCATCCCCACCAGCAGATCGTGGTCGACGCCCAGGGTGGTGATCACCCGTTG
Organism: Candidatus Zixiibacteriota bacterium; assembly: GCA_035687145.1. Lineage (GTDB taxonomy): Bacteria > Chloroflexota > Limnocylindria > QHBO01 > QHBO01 > DASRYM01. The sequence continues at coordinate 65,793 of DASRYM010000036.1, forward strand.
CTCGGTGCCGGGCCGGGAGCGCAGCCGCAGGCCGGGGGCGTTGGTGGTGGCCTGCGAGCCCGGTGCCAGGCGCGGGACCGCGTCCAGGCCGGGGGTCGGTTCGGGCGTGGCCGTGGGTTCGGGCGTGGCCGTCTCCTGCGGACCCGATGGGGTGGCCGGCGCCGCGCTCGCCGGCGCGGAGGGCGACGGCGATCGGATCGGCTCGTTCAACAGGCAGCCGGTCAGCAGGAGGGTCGCTGCGGGAATCGCGGCTCGGCGCATCGGTCTCATCCCCCGTGGACGCTCGGGCGGTGTGAAGTATCGCACCGCCGCCGCTTCATCGGTCCTTCACGGTCCGTGCGTAGACTGTGCCCATGACCACCAAGATCACGAAGAGCGAGGCCGAGTGGCGCGCCGAGCTCACGCCGGAGCAGTACCACGTCCTGCGCGAGAAGGGCACCGAGCGGGCGTTCACCGGCGCCTACTGGGACGAGCACACGCCCGGCGTGTACCGATGTGCCGGCTGCGGGGCCGAGCTCTTCCGTTCGGACACCAAGTTCGAGTCCGGCACCGGCTGGCCGTCCTTCTACCAGCCGGCCGACCCGTCCGCGCTGGAGACCGAGACGGATCGGTCCTGGTTCATGACCCGCACGGAGGTGCACTGCGCTCGCTGTGGCGGGCACCTGGGCCACGTCTTCGACGACGGGCCCGACCCGACCGGCCTGCGCTACTGCATCAACTCCGCCGCCCTGAAGCTCGATTCGACGGCTGGCGAGCCAGGCGAAGGGTCGTAAATCACACCACGCCGGCGTTGTGGGCGGAATGGGCGCGCGCTGAACGGTCCCAACGCACGCCAGGTGTGCATGACGACCGTCCAACCGGGGATGCGCCCGCACAACGTGCACCTGGTGTGAATTGCGCCGATCCGCGGCGTCCGCGCACCCCGCCGCGTCGCGACAGACGGCTGTCACGTCGCGTCCGTAGGCTGAGCGGGTGACGAAGCGGATCCTGGCCATCGATGGCGGCGGCGTGCGGGGCGTGATCCCGGCGGTGCTGTTGAGCTCCCTGGAGGCGGCGACCGGCGGCCGCGCACGAGAGCAGTTCGACCTGGTGGCCGGCACCTCCACCGGCGCCCTGCTGGCGGCCGGGGTGGCGGCGCGCGTCCCGGCCGCCGAGATGGTGGACCTCTACCAGCGCAGAGCACCCCGCGTCTTCCGGCGGACGCCGCTGCTCTCGACGCTCCGCCGCATCGCGGTCGGGCACATGTACGACGTGGGGCGGCTGCATCGGCTCATCGGGCGCACCCTGGCGGATCATGGCGCGGGGGAGTGGACGCTGAACGATGTCGGGATCGACGTCATGTTCACGGCCAAGGGCCTGGTCGACAGCCACCAGTGGTACTTCGTCAACGACCGGCCCCAGCGCAATTCGTGTCGCACCGGCACGCTGCGCCTCGACGACTGCCTCACCGCGTCGGCGGCCGCGCCGACCTTCTTCGCGCCGTGGACGGTGCGCGGGCTGGAGGCACGCGGACCGATGGTGGACGGCGGCACCGGCGTCGCCGGTAATCCCGTGTACCAGGCCTGCGTGGAGGCCTTCCAGTTCTCCGCCGGCTACGATCCGGCGGACACCATCGTCGTCTCGCTGGGAACCGGGCACTTCCTGGGCCGCCGCCGCCCCACCTGGCTGTGGTCGTGGGTCGGCTGGCTGCTCACCGAGCTGTTGCGTTCACCCGGGGAGCAGCAGACCGAGCTGGTGGACCGCCACTGGCCGTCGGCGACGTTCTACCGGATCGACGTCGAGCTGCCGCGTGACTACCCCATGGACGATGCCCGCAACATCGCCGCGCTGCGCGACCACGGGGAGCAGCTCGCCGCCGAGGTCGACTGGCCGGCCATCCTTGACGGCCGGGACGAGGAGTGGCTGGTGCGTCGCCGCGGCGTCCGACCTCCCGCCTACGCCGAGCCCGTCTAGGAGCCTGGGACCCATGCGCGCGGGCGGCGTATCCTCGCCGCCATCATGCGACCGCGAGCCGCGGCCCTGCTCCTCGCGATCGTGGGGGCCGGCCTCCTCGCGCTCCCTGCAGCCGGGGCCGCCAACACGCTGAGCGATCCGCACGTGTCGCCGCCCAGTGGAACGACAGCGACCGTCTTCGACTTCCGCGTCCGCTACACCGGGTTCGCACCGGATTGGGTAGTGGCGCGGGTCGCGGGGTTGGAGCTCCCGCTGCAGCCGGCGCCGGGTGAGGATCCCCTGGACGGCATCTACCATGGTTCGGGCAGCCTTCCCGCCGGGGAGCACCAGGTGGAGTTCGTGGCGCAGGTCTCGCAGGGCAACGCGCCACCCCCGGTGAGCACCACCGTCACCGTGACGGACCCGGCAACCGCCTCACCCCTGCCGACATCGCCACCTGCGCAGCCACCCACGCCGGCGCCGACGGCCACGGCACCACCCACACCGTCGGGCGCCACCCGGTCACCGAGCGCAACGGCGATCGCGCCAACCCCGTTGCCGCCGATCGGCACCGTCGGCCCCGGTGGCTCGCCACCCGGAGCGGCTGGTCCCTCGGACCCTCCGCTGGCATCCGGGTTCGTCGGGGGAGTCGTCATGACGCCGTCCGAACGCGAGGCAAGATCGCCGGCACCCGCCGTCGCTCAGGCGCGAGACCGACAGGGTGGTGGGGGCCCGTGGACGCTCCTCGGCGGCGGCATGCTGGGCATCGCCCTGCTGGTCGTGCTGGCCATGGTGGGACTGCTGCGCACGCGACGCGAGCTGCCAGCCGCGGCTCCGGCATCCGCAGCGATCGCCGCCACCGACACGCCCCTTCCGCGCATCACCTGGGAGGACGACTACGAGCCGGGGGTGGCCTCGTTGGCGCCGGCCGGTGACGACGTCATCCGGCGCTCGTAGACCACGGTGCGCCACACCCAGCCGGCGTGCTGGAAGCGTGGCTCGAGCCCCGCGGCACGCACCAGGCGATCGACCTCGGCGAAGGGGTGGACGAAGGCTCGGAAGCTGCTGCGCTGCCAGCGGTGGCGCAGGTTGTCGACGGCCACGATCAGCCGCACCCACCACCGGTTCACCGGCAGGACCAGGCCGTACAGCCGCCGTGCGCGGGCCGTGGACTCGCGCACCAGCGCCGTCATGTCCGGGTAGCAGCAGACCACCCGGTTGAGGACAACCACGTCGGCCGGCTCGATCTCGGGTGCCCTGGCCACGAAGTCGCCGTGGACGAATCGGGCCCGATGGGAGAGGCCGCGCCGGGCGAACTCCTCGCGGGCCACCGTGAGGTAGGGCTCCGAGGCGTCGACATCGGTGATGCTGGCCGCGCCGGCCGCCAGCAGCTCGAGCTGGACGTCGCCCACCCCGGCGCCGATCTCGAGCACGGTGGTGCCCTCCACGCCGCGCGTGATCAGCGCATCCAGCAGGCGCTGGGTGGTCCGGTCAGGCCCGTGCGCGAGGTAGTCATCCAGCTCCCGGCGGGCGCTGCGCAGGTCGAAGATGCGCCCGTAGTCGCTGGTGCAGCAGCCTTCGCCCATGCCGCGCAGTCTAGGGCTCCAACCCGGGAAAACGCGACCTTTGGCCCTTCTGCGCGATTCGCGGTCCGGCACTAATCTGGCGGTGGATGCCGCGCATCGTCAGCCGATCTTCCCCTCACCGGCGTGCCGCGCGCGCGCCACTGGTGCGCGCCGCGCCGGTCGTTGCGCTGCTGGTCGGGTCGCTGGTTGCCTTCCCGGGCGCCGTCCTGGCCGAGCCACCGCCGCAGCTCGACGAGCCGGTGACCGACCTGGCCGGCGTGCTGGATGAGGCGGAGCGCAGCCAGGCCGAGGACGGCATCCAGCGGCTCATGGACGAGGCGAACGTGCAGCTGTTCGCCGTGTTCGTGACCACCACCGAGGGCATGACGGCCCCCGAGTACGCCGAGGCGATCGCGGAGCAGAACGGGCTCGGCGGCAACGACGTGGTGCTGGTCGTGAGCTTCGAGCCGCGCCGCTACGCCACCTGGGTCAGCGACGCAGTGACCGATGTCTCCGACGACGAGATCGCCACACTGCAGGCCGAGTACCTCGAGCCGGCCCTGCGGGCCGGCGACTACGGCGGGGCGGTCGCCGCCAGCGCCGGTTACCTGATCGAGGCGGTGGCAGGGGGTGGTGGCTTCCCGTGGGGGGTGGTGATCGGCATCGGCCTGCTGGCGGTGGGCGCGGTGATCGTCTGGAGCTGGTGGCAGAAGCGCAAGGCACTGGGCCGCGACGCCGAGGAGCGTGACCGCCGCCTTGGCCGGCTGACGCGGGAGGCGAACGCGCTGCTGATCGAGACCGATGAGCTCATCCGCCACGACACCCAGGAGCTGGGCTTCGCCGAGGCGCAGTTCGGCGAGGAGGCCGCCGCCACCTTTGCGAAGGCGTTGGACGCCGCCCGCGACGAGCTGAAGGCCGCCTTCGCCATCCGGCAGCGGCTGGATGACAACATCCCGGAGGCGCCTCCCGAGCGCGAGCAGATGCTGAACGAGATCGTGGAGCGCTGCCGCCGCGCACAGGGCCTCCTGGAGGAGCAGACCCGTCGCTTTGCCGAGCTGCGTGACCTTGAGCGTCGCGCGCCGGACATCCTGGCCGGCATCGAGGAGGTGGCGGTCGGCTTGGAGGCACGCCTGGCCGCGGCGGAGGCCGGCATGGACGAGCTCAGGATCGATGCGCCGTCCGCCGCCCGCGTGGTGGAGGGTCATCCGGCCGAGGCCCGCAAGCGGCTGAAGCTGGCCCGCGAGGCGGCCCGGCGCGGGACCGAAGCCGTCGCCGCCGAGGACCGGTCCGCGGCCGGCCGCGCCGCGAAGGCGGCGCAGGACGCGCTGGCCCAGGCCGGCAACCTGATCGACGCCGTCGAGCGCGAAGGCCGGGTTTTGGCCACGGCCCGCGCCGAGCTGGCCGGAGCACTCGAGCAGGCCCGGACCGATGTCCAGGCGGCGACCCGTGCCGTCGCCGAGCACTCCGACCCGCAACTGGTCGAGGACGCGGAGGAGGCGCGCCGCACGCTCCGCCGGGCCGAGGCCGCGGCCGGCGGACCGGCGCGCGACGTGGTGCTGGCCCACCGCCTGGCGGTCGAGGCCGAGGCGCAGGCCGACCGGGT
>DASRYM010000037.1:0-40148 GCA_035687145.1 Candidatus Zixiibacteriota bacterium
CAGCGCCACCACCTCGGCCGCGATGCGCGCCGCCGCGTCCGGTCGGCCGAGCGCCCGGGCGGCCTCGGCCATGGTCGCGCGGGTGGCGTCGTCGGCCAGGCGCTCGACCTCGGCGGCCAGGCGCTCGCCGGTCAGCTCCTCGTCGGGGACGACCACGGCCGCGCCCTTGTCCGCCAGCCACTTCGCGTTCGCCCGCTGGTGGGCGCCGGCGTGCGGGTAGGGCACCAGGATGGAGGCCACCCCCACGGCCGCCACCTCGGCGCAGGTCGACGACCCGGAACGACCGAGCACCAGGTCGGCGGCGATCAGCGCATCGGCCATTCGGTCGGTCAGGAAGGCGACCGGCTGGTATCGGTCCCGAAGGCCCTCCGGGAGGCCCGAGCGGACGCGCTCCGCCTCGGGGAGGCCGGGCTCGCCGGTGATGTGCAGCACGCGCCAGGCGGGGAGGATGGCCGGCAGGGCGGCGCGCAGCGCCTCGGTGATGCGGGCCACCGCCTGCGACCCGCCGAAGACCAGGAGGAGGCGCTCGCCCTCCCCCACCCCGAAGCTCGCCCGGGCGGTGACGCGGTCAACCCCGGCGAAGGAGCGGATGGGCGTGCCCGACACGAAGGCGCGCTCGCCGAAGGCGGCCAGGGTCGGCTCGAAGGAGACCGCCACCCGGCTGGCCAGGCGGCCCACCAGGCGGGTCGCCTTGCCGGGCACCACGTTCCCCTCCCAGACCACGCTCGGGACGCCACGCGCCCGAGCGGCCATCACCAGCGGGATGCCCAAATAACCGCCGCTGGTGAAGACCGCGGACGGCCGCAGGCGGCCGAGCAGCCACCACGCCTGCGGAACCGATGCGCCCAGGCGCACGGGGTCCAGCACCAGGTGGTGGTCCAGGCCGACGCTGCGCAGCGAGCGGACCAGCAGCTGGTGGTACGGCGGCCAGCCCTGCTCGGTGACGATCCGCCGCTCGAGGCCGCGCGCGCCGCCGACGTAGGCCAGCTCAGCGTCGGGCCGCACGTCGCGCAGTGCCCGCGCGACGGCCAGCGCGGGGTACACGTGCCCGCCGGTCCCGCCGCCCGAAACCAGAAAGCGCATCGAGCACCGATCCTGTCTGCGTGGTCTCGCGCGAGATCGACAGCAGGATGCCGACCGCGACGAGGTTGATGGTGAGGGCCGAGCCACCGTAGCTGATGAACGGCAGCGGGATGCCGGTCACCGGCATCAGGGCGGTGACCACCATCATGTTGATGGCGGCCTGCACGATGATCCAGGTGGTGATGCCGGCCGCCAGCAGGCCCGAGAACGTGTCCGGGGCGTGGATCGCGGTCCGGTAGCCGTGGTAGGCGATCACCAGGAAGAGGGCCAGCACGGTCAGCGTCCCGATCAGCCCCCACTCCTCGCCGATGATGGCGAAGATGAAGTCCGTGGACGGCGCGGGCAGGTACAGGAACTTCTGCTTCGACGCCCCGAGCCCCTGGCCGGCGATGCCGCCCAGGCCCAGCGCCAGCAGCCCCTGGATGGTGTTGTAGCCGGCGCCCAGCGGGTCGCGGAAGGGGTCGAGGAAGGTCTGCACCCGCTCCATCTGGTACGGGGTTCGGCTGATCATGAACACCGCCGCGGCGCCCACCGCGCCGGCGATGGCGGTCAGGTACACCAGGTTGGCGCCGGCCATGAAGAAGACCGACAGCGCGGTGAGCGCGTAGACGCCGGCGGTCCCCATGTCCGGCTCCATCGCGATCAGCATGAAGCCGGGGGCGACCAGCAGCCCGAACGGGACGAGCCCGTTCCAGAAGCTGCGCGCCGCCGTCCCGCGGCGGTCGAGCCAGTGGGCTAGGTAGATGACCACCGCCAGCTTGGCCAGCTCGGCGGGCTGGAAGGACCCGACGCCGGGCACCACGATCCAGCGCCTGGACCCGAAGGCTTCGCTGCCCACGCCCGGGATGAGCACGGCCACCAGCAGCAGCAGGCTGCCGACGTAGATGGGGATGGCCAGGTGACGGAGCAGCCGGAAGTCGACGCGGCTGGCCACGTACATGGCGGTCAGCCCCAGGACCGCCCAGATCGCCTGCTGCATCCCCTGGGCGGCCGGGTCGGCGCCGGCCAGGTAGGAGCGCACGCTGGAGGCCGAGTAGACCATCACCACGCCGATGGCGACCAGGGCCAGCACCGCGGTGAGCAGCGCATAGTTGGCGTGATGGCGCTCGCGCTTCACCGAGATGCGCGCCGCCGATGCCCTGCGGGCCGGGACCACCGCCGCGGTCATGGCCTGCCCCCCTGCAGCGCGTGGACGGCGGCCCGGAAGGCGTCACCGCGCGCGGCGTAGTCGGCGAACATGTCGAAGCTGGCCGCCGCCGGAGAGAGGAGCACCACGCCGTCCGGCTCGGCCGCCCCGGATGCCAGGCGCACGGCCTCCTGCATGCTCTGCGCCCGCCACACCGGGACACGCCCGGCCAGCAGCCGCTCCAGCTCGTCGGCCATCTCCCCGATCAGCACCGCCGCCCGGCAGCGCGCGGCGACCGCGTCCGCCAGCCCGGCGAACTCCAGGCCCTTGCCGCGGCCGCCGGCGATCAGCACCAGCGGCGCGTCGTCGAAGGCCTCCAGCGCGGCCAGGGTGGCCATGGGGATGGTGGCCTGCGAGTCGTTCACGTAGCGCACCCCGCCCACGGTGGCCACCGTCTCGAGCCGATGCGGGACACCGCGGAAGGTGCGCACCCCCTCGGCGATGGCGTGGCGCGGCACGCCGGCAACGGCCGCGCCCAGCACGGCGGCCAGCACGTTGGCCAGCATGTGGCGGCCGGGCAGCGGCACCTCATCGCGCGCCAGCAAAGACTCGCCGTCGAGCAGCACGGTGACCTCGTCGGCGGTCGCCGCCAGCTCGGGGCGCCCGAGCCCGTACCAGCGCAGGCCACCCTCCAGCCGCTCCCCCAGCGCGACGCAGCCCGGATCGTCGGCGTTGAGCACCACCGGCGCGCGGCGCGCGACGGTCAGCTCGGCCAGCCGTGCCTTGACGGCCCGGTAGGCCTCCACCGTCCCGTGGCGATCCAGGTGGTCGGCGGCGATGTTGGTGTAGACCGCCACATCGGCGCCGCGCGGGATGGTCGGCAGCTGCAGCTCGGAGAGCTCCAGCGCCACCCAGTGATCGGTGCCCAGCTCGTCCACGCGCTCGATGAGCGGCGTCCCGATGTTGCCGCCCACCGCGTGCGGCAGGCCGGAGGCGGCCAGGATGGAGCCCAGCAGCGCCACGGTCGTGGTCTTGCCCTTGGTGCCGGTCACCGCCAGCACCCGCGCCCGGGTGAGGGACAGGAACAGGTCCACCTCGCCCATCACCGGCACGCCCTCGGCCTCGGTGCGGCGCAGGGCCTCGCGCAGCCAGGGATCGGTGGTCGGGAAGCGCGCCGAGATGGACGGGCTGGTGACCACCAGGTCGGCGCCCGCCAGCAGGCGCTCCACTTCCTCCGGCGACGCGCCGGGGACCGCCCGCACCGGCAGCCCGCCCAGCGCGCCCAGGGCCGCGCCCAGCTCCTCCGCGGACCGTCGGTCGTAGGCGGTCACCTCGGCCCCGACGCGCGCCAGCATGCGCGCGGCGGCCAGCCCGGATCGGGCCAGGCCCAGCACCACCACCCGGCGCCCGGCCAGGTCTGCGGTGGAGGTGGGGAGCGGCGTGCGCGTCGTCATCGGTCCTAGCGCAGGCCCTCCACGCTGGCCAGGAACAGGCTGTAGCCCAGCATGCCGGCCAGCGCGGCCACGATCCAGAAGCGGACGGTGATCTTCTCCTCCGCCCAGCCGATCAGCTCGAAGTGGTGCTGCAGCGGCGCCATGCGGAAGATGCGCCGGCCGCGGAGCCTGAAGGAGGCCACCTGCAGCACGACGCTCATGATGACCGCCAGGAAGACGAAGCCGATGACCGCCAGCAGCGGCAGCTGGCCGGTGATGGTGGCCACCACCGCCAGCGTGGCCCCCATCGAGAGCGAGCCGGCGTCGCCCATGAACAGCTGCGCGGGGTGCACGTTGAACCACAGGAAGCCCATCAGCGCCCCCACGATCAGGGCGCAGAAGACGGCCAGGTTGGGCTGCTCGGGACGCACGCCGGGCACCGCGACCAGCGCGATGAGCAGGTAGGCCACGAAGCTGAAGATCAGGACGCCGCCGGCCAGGCCGTCCAGCCCATCGGTCAAATTCACCGCGTTGCTGACGCCCACGATGACGAAGGCCACGAAGGCGATGAACGGCACCGCCCCGATGGTGAAGGTGCCGACCAGGGGGATGTCCAGGGCGTCGATGTGGAAGTGGCGCTGGATGTAGATGGCGGCCAGCACGGCGACCACCGTCTGCCACACCAGCTTCCAGCGGCCGCGCATCCCGAACCCGCCGCGGGCGTTCACGTAGTCGTCGATGGCGCCCAGTACCCCCACGCCGACCAGCGCCAGCATCGGCGTCAGGGTGGACACGTCCTCGATGCGCATGGCCATGGCCAGGAACATGACCACCCCCACCAGCAGCATGCCGCCCATGGTCGGGGTCCCGGCCTTCGTCCCGTGCTCCGGGCCCTCGGCCCGGATCTGCTTGCCGTAGCCCAGCCGCTGGAGGAGGCCGATGTAGACCGGCGCCAGCAGCACGACGCCCACGAAGGCCAGCAGCAGCGCCAGCATGATGCTCAGCAGGGTCACGACCGCTGCCTCCCGGTCAGCAGGTCGACGGTCCGGTCCAGCTCGATCCCGCGCGACGCCTTGAGCAGCACCAGGTCGCCCACGCCGGGCGCCAGCTCGCGCTCCAGGACCGATGCCGCCTCCTCGGCGTCGGCGGTGGTGGCCACCCGCTGCAGCCCGGCCGCCCGGGCGGCCTCGGCGATCCAGCGGCCGCGCGGCCCGACCGCCACCAGCCCGTCCACGATGCCGGCCGCCTTGGTCCCCATCTCGCGGTGCAGCCGCTCCTCCTCAGGCCCCAGCTCCAGCATGTCGCCCAGCACCGCCAGCCGCCGCCCGCCGTCGGGCAGCGGCGTGTCGGCCAGGAAGTCGAGCGCGCCGCCCATGCTGACCGGCGAGGCGTTGTAGGTGTCGTCGATCAGGGTCGCCCCCGAGGCAGCCTCGACCGGCGCCATGCGGTGCTCCGCGCGGCTGCCGGCGGCCAGCGCGGCCTCAACCTCGGAGAGCGGCACGCCGAAGCGCTCGGCCACCGCGGCGGCGGCCAGCGCATGCGGCACCAGGTGGCGCCCCGGCGTGGCGGAGCGCAGCCGGCGCGTGCCCCAGGGAGCGACGAGCGTGAACTCGGTCCCGGCAAGGCCCAGCGAGGCGACGTCCACGGCGCGCACCTCGGCCGTTGCGCCCAGCCCGAAGGTCAGCACCTCGGCGCGGGTGACCTCGGCCATGACCGCCACGCGCGGGTCGTCGGCGTTCAGCACCGCCAGGCCATCCGCCGGCAGGGCGGCGGGCAGCTCCGACTTCGCGCGCTGGATCGCCTCGATGCTCCCCGCCCGCTCCAGGTGGGTGGGGTGCACGGCCAGCACCACGCCGACCTCGGGGCGCGCGATCTCGCACAGGCGCGCGATCTCGCCCTCGGTGTACATGCTCATCTCCAGCACGGCCACCCGGTGCTCCCGCTCCAGCCGCAGCAGGGTCATGGGCAGGCCGCTCTCCGAGTTGAGGTTGCCCTCGTTGCGCAGCACGGAGAGGGTCCGGGCCAGCACGTCGGCGACCATCTCCTTGGCCATGGTCTTCCCGGTCGAGCCGGTGATGCCCACCACCCGCACCGCGAAGCGCGAGCGCCACCAGGCGGCCACGTCCTGCAGGGCGCGCAGCGCGTCCGGCACCTGCACCACGGCCATGTCGCTGCCGTCCGGCACCTCGACCGGGCGCTCCACCAGGGCCACCGCCGCGCCGCTGGCGGCCGCGTCGGCGACGAACCGATGCCCATCGGTCCGTTCACCGCGGAGCGCCACGAACAGGCAGCCGGGCGTCACGCCGCGGGAGTCGACGACGGCGGTGGAGAAGGACTGGACCGATGTCTCGCGGAGAAGGCGGCCGCCGGTCGCGGCCAGCAGGGCGTCGATGCTGATCGATGGGGGCACGCGGCGTACCAGAGGCTGCTGGGGCGAGTCTATCAGCGTCATTGCCCGGCCACCGGGTTCGTGGGCCGGTCGGGCGGGATGGCCAGGTAGTCGAGCACCTGGGGTGCCAGCTGGCGGAAGACGGCCTCGGGGCGCTCCGCCATCTCGTAGAGCCCCCACACCGCGGGGCGATGGATCAGGATCAGCGTCACCAGCCTGGGGTCGCTGGCCGGCATCAGCGAGACGAACGACGAGTCGATCCAGCCGTCGATGTACTCGGTTCGGGTGACGGTCTCGTATACCGGGTTACCGTTGGCATCGGTCCCGGTGCGGATGCGCCGCTCGACCGGCCCGGCGATCTGGGCCGTGCCCGTCTTGCCAGCCACGCTGTAGCCCGGGATGGTCGCCGCCTGCGCGATGCCCTCGTCCACCGCGGCGGTCAGGAGCTTCACCATGGTCGCGGCCGTCTCCTCGCGCATGATGCGCTCGCCCCGCTCGTGCTCGATGGGATGGAACGTGCCGTCCGGCGTGGTCCATCCCGCCGCCACGTGGGGGGTGACCAGGGTCCCGCCGTTGCCGATCGCCGCATAGCCGGCAGCCAGTTGCAGGGCGGTCACTGACAGGCCCTGGCCGAAGGAGTTCTGCGCGGCGGTCAGGTCGCCCGATCCGTTCGGCCCGTCCGGGTTCCAGACCACGCCCGAGGCCTCGCCGGCGATGTCCACCCCGGTCGGCGACCCGAAGCCGAAGCGGCGGAAGGCCTCGTACAACCGCTGGCGTCCCAGCGTCAGCCCGATCTTCGCCGCACCCACGTTGTTCGACAGCTGCAGCACCTCCCCGGCGGTGATCGGCCCGTGGCCGTAGCGGTACCAGTAGCGATCCGCGTTCTGGATGCGGACGTTGGCGATGCGCAGGTTGTTGTCGTCGTCGAAGGTGTCGGTGGTGGTGATCGCCCCGGCGTCCAGGGCGGCGGCGATGGTGAACGCCTTCATCACCGATCCCGGCTCGTACTGCCGCGTCACCGCCGGGTTGGTGAACAGGGCCGGATCGGTCTCGGCGTAGTGGTTGGCGTCGAAGGACGGGAAGGTGGCCAGGGCCCGGATGGCGCCGGTCTCGACGTCCATGATCACGCCGGTGGCGCCGTGCGCCGCGTTGCGGCGGTACGCGTCCCACAGCTCCGACTCCAGGATGTGCTGCAGCCCGGCGTCAATGGTCAGCTGCAGGTCCGAGCCGTCCACCGGCTCGCGCAGCTGCCGCACCGAGTCGGCGATCTGGTGCCCGCTGACGTCCTCCTGGGCGGTGACCGAGCCGGGCAGGCCGGCGAGCAGCTCGTTGTAGGAGGCCTCCACGCCGTACTGGCCCACGCCCTCCACGTTCACGAAGCCGAGCACCTGCGCCGCCAGCGTCGTCGTCGGCGCAACCCCGGCCACCGGGTAGACGCGCTTCGTCTCGGGCAGCATGCCGATGCCGCGCAGGTCCAGCGCGGCCACCCGATCGGAGACGGCCGGCTCCACCCGCCGCTTGAGCCAGACCCAGGGATCGTCCGCGGAGAGGCGCTGGCGCAGGGTCGCCTCGTCCATGGCCAGCACCGGAGCCAGCAGGGCGGCGGTGGATGCCACGTCGTCGACGGCCGGCGGCGTGGCGAAGACCGACTTCAGCTCCACGGTGGTCGCCAGGAGCACGCCGTTGGCGTCGGTGATCTGGCCGCGCTCGGCGGGGATCTCCTCGGTCTGCGCCAGCTGGGCATCGGCCATGGCCACCAGCCGCTCGCGCTCCACGACCTGCCACCAGGCCAGGCGCACGCCGATGGCGCCGGCGACGATGGTCACCACCAGCAGCAGGAACAGGGCGCGGGCACGGCTGTCGGTCCTGGCTAGCATCGGTCGTTCGTTTCGTACTCCATCCGGCCTGAGGGCTCGGCCGGTGAGCGTTCCTGGTTACTGGCGGCTGGCGTTGGTCGATGTGGCGGTCACGTCCCTGGGATCGGCGGCGAGGCCGTCATCGGCGTCCGGGGTCGGGGCGAACGCGATCGCCTCGCCGGGAATGGTCACCAGGCCCAGCCGCGCACGGGCACGCCGCTCGATGACGGCCGGCGAGCGCGCCTCGCTGATGCGGTAGATGAGCTGCTGCTGCTCGGCCTGCAGCTCGGCCACCTGCGCCTGCAGGTCGGCGATGCGGTAGCCGGTGGCGGCCACGTGTGCCGACTGGCTCAGGTAGAAGAGCGACAGGCCGGCGGCGGCGGCGATGACCAGCAGGAGCCCGGTGACGCTCGTCATCTCCCGACGCCGGCGACCGGCCCCGGATCGGGGTCGGGGCCGCGTCTGCGGGCGCGGGCGCACGCGCGGCCGGCGGCCGAAGATGCCGATTCCGGTCGCCGGGCGTGCCCCGATGACGGCCACGGGCTCTCGCTCCTCCGCCTACGCCGCGCTGTGCCCGCGCAGGCGGACGATGTTCCAGGAGGTGGGCGACTCGAAGTCGAGGCCCTCCTCGATCTCGATGGCGGCCACCTGGTCGCTGAGCCAGTACTCCCTCTGGCGGGCCTCGCGCGCGCGGCGCTCGCGCACCTCGCGCTGGCGCGCGGAGTACATCCGGCGCCGGCTGGCCTGGTGGCGTGATCGTCCTCGGCTCATGGCGTGTGTTCCCTCCTCGTGGTTACTGGGCGCCCGCGGGCGCGAGCTTCTCGGCGACCCGCAGCCGCGCGCTGCGGGCCCTGCGGTTGCGACGCACCTCGGCATCGCTGGGCGTGATCCCCCCCTTGTTCAGCAGGCGCAGCTGGGCGCGATGGCCGCAGGTGCAGGCCGGAGGCGGCGGCTCCTCCACGCAGTCGCGGCTCTCACGCGCCATGAAGCGCTTGACGATGCGGTCCTCGCCGGAGTGGTAGCTGATGACCGCCATCCGGCCGCCGGGTCGCAGGGCGGCCACGGCCCCGGCCAGCCCCGCGCCGAGCACTTCCAGCTCACGGTTGACGGCGATGCGCAGCGCCTGGAAGGTGCGGGTGGCGGGATGGATTCGCCCGGTGTCCGCGCCGCGAGCCGGGGCCACCCGGGCGACCACCTCGGCCAGGTCGGCGGCGCTCACCAGCCGGCCCTCCGCGCGCGCCGCCAGGATCGCCTTCGCGATGCGGCCAGCGCGGCGCTCTTCACCAAACGTCGCGAGGATGCCGGCGAGCTCGCGCTGCGACGAGCGGTCGATGAGCTCGAGGGCCGAGAGTCCGGTCGCTTCATCGAACCGCATGTCCGGCGGCGCCTCGGACGCGAAGCTGAAGCCGCGTGAGGGATCGGCCAGCTGGTAGCTGGACAGGCCCAGGTCGAAGAGCACGGCGTCCAGCGGGACGAACCCCTCCTCGGTCGCCACCTGGTAGATGTCCGCGAAGTTGGCCTGGCGCAGCACGACCCGCTCGCCGTACCGCGCCAGCGCGCGTTGCGCCTCCGAGATGGCCGCCCGATCGGCATCCAGGCCGAGCAGGCGACCATCCGGAGACGTGGCCTCCAGGAGCCGCTCGGCGTGCCCTCCGCCCCCGACCGTGCAATCGGCGATGGAGCTGCCGGGCCTCGGGTCGAGAGAGGCGAGAACCTCGTCGACCATGACCGGCAGGTGCCCTTCTCCCATCAGCTGCTGCACCTCGTTGGTCGGTGGCGGGCCGATCGGCCCGGAGACGCATCAATGGCGAGGTCGAGATGCGCGTCATCGGTCCATCTCGCTCGCTCAGATCCCGAGGTCGGCCAGGTGCTCGGCAAGCGCCTCCGGCTCGTCCTCGATCCGGTTGCGGTACGGCTGCCATGCCGCCGGCGACCAGAGCTCGAGCCGGTTGAGGGCGCCGACCACCACGACCTCCCCCTCGGTGATGCCCGCGTACTCGCGCAGGTAGCTCGGCACCAGCACCCGGCCCTGGCGGTCGAGCTCCACCTCGACCGCACCGGACGACATGAAGCGCGCGAACTCCCGCGCCCGCGGGTTGGTGAGTGGCAGGGAGCGCAGCTTGGCTGCCAGCTCCTCCCACTCGTCCTGCGGGAAGAGGCCCAGGCACCGGTCCAGCCAGCGGGCCAGCGTGGCACCGGTGGCCAGGCGCGGGCGAAAGCGAGCCGGGATCGCGACGCGACCGCGGTCGTCCAGCGCGTGCCGGAACTCGCCGGTGAGGAAAGGGCCCCGGTCCATGCTCGCCTCTGCCCTGCTCGCCTACCATCTCTCCCCATTTGGCCCCATTTTGGACCACAGAGCGCCATTCTACAGGGCAAACCCGGCCCGTCAAGACATTTCGCGCACGCGACGACCCGCCGTTGGTCAGGGGTTGTTGACGGCGGCCTGCCCGCGTCAGCACGAGGAGGCGTAATCGAGCGCGGAGGGGTTCCGGATTCGGCAGCTGCAGCGCCGTTGTCGAACGAATCAGGCCAGGGAGGGGTATCGCGCGAGACAATGGCAGCGCCGCGACCCGGCAGCGGACGACCTGCCCTTGGCTAATCCTCCAGGTGCTGCAGCGGCACATGCTGCAGCGGCGAGGCCGCGTGCTGCAGTGGCGCGTGCTGCAGTGGCAAGGCCGCGTGCTGCAGTGGCGAGCCGCCGAGCCTAGAGCTCGTCCTCGGGCAGGATCTCCGAGCGGCGTGAGCCATCGGCCCCGCGGTATACCGCTCGGATGTAGAAGGTGCCGGACTCGTCCTTGATGTAGGACCAGCCGGCCAACGGGCCGGTCGTGGTCCGCCAGTGGCGGAGCCCGTTCGGGGCTTCCACCTCCTCGACGGTGGCGAAGCTCCAGTCGTCGAAGAACGCGCCTTTCTGGTCGGTGATCTCCCCCGCGTC
The DNA here is from genome assembly GCA_035687145.1 of Candidatus Zixiibacteriota bacterium. Lineage (GTDB taxonomy): Bacteria > Chloroflexota > Limnocylindria > QHBO01 > QHBO01 > DASRYM01. The sequence continues at coordinate 10,823 of DASRYM010000037.1, forward strand.
GTTGACCGTGAAGACCGTGTTCTCTCCACGCGGCACGCTCACCTCGTAGCCGACAAAGGTGTCCTCCGGTTCAGGAGTTGCCTCCGGCGGGGGCGTCTCGACCGGGGTTGCCGAGGGCGCCTCCGTCTGCGGCTGCGACGTGGCCGAGGCGGACGGAGGAGCGGGCGTTGCCGTCGACGGCGGGCTGGACTGCGGGGTGGGGGTCACGAGGCCGGTGCCGTTCCCATCGCCACCGAGCAGGAAGACGGCACCTGCCCCGCCGCCGAGCACGGCCAGCAGCACCACCAGCGCCACGGCCACAAGGCCGCCCCGGCCGCGACGACCGGAGCCCGCAGCGGCCGGCTCTGGCGCGACCGGTTCCGGAGGGGCTGGCAGTGGCTGCGGCCGGCGCAGTGCCTCGAGCTCCTCGGTGGGAATGACCAGCACGCCGCGCAGGTAGCGCGGGCAATTCCCGTAGCCGCGCTGCAGGCAGACCTTCTGCTGCTGCTCGGCGGACAGCTCGGCCGGGTCCCCGAAGGCGTAGCAGCGGTGGTCGTCGCTGACGCCGTCGTGGTACTGGGTGCGCGCCTCGGCCAGGCCCAGGAACGGGCAGACCGTGTCCGGGCGCTTGGCCAGCTCCTCGAACAGCGCGCGACGCTCCGCCTCGCGGGCGGCTTCGGCGTCCGCCTTCTGCCTGCGTCGACCAAACACCAAGGGCCCGGGCTCCTCCGCTACCGTTATCCCGACCTGCGGGTCGGCTCACACCGCCTGAGTCTAGCGTCCGTGCTGCGGCGTCAAATGGGGACCATGGGGGTACGAAGGCGTCATTGCCGGTCCGATTCGGGAAGGCCTAGGCTGGCCGGGCGCCGATGCCCTGCATCGACCGGCGAGGTGATCAAGCGTGGCCATCGAGCAGATCGAGGACAACCAGCGGACGCCGACTCCGCGACGAGGGCGCATCCGCCGCTGCAGCGTGCGCCACGTGGCGATCACCCCCGGTCCCGATGGCCTGCCGATGGTCCAGGTCAACTGCCTGCTGGGCGGGCGCGATCATCCGCTGCCGCTGGGGACCATGGACGAGGCGCGCGCGATCTGCAACGCCTGCACGGCGACCACGGTCTGGCGCGCCGACGAGGACTGAGGGCATCCGGACCGTCGAATTCACCACGGGCTGGTGGTAAAGACGACGACCCCGCGAATCAGCGCGCCGCGCGGCCCGTTTCGTCGCGGCTTCCGGTCAGCAACTGGTGATCCGGCGACGACAGCGGGACATCGTCGCCATTCCCACCAGGGGGTGGTGATTCCGGGATGATTCCGGGGTACTTCCGAAGGGATCCCTGGAGTGCGGCCTGTAAGCCGAGTTCTGTCGTGGACCGATGTCGCCACCGGCCCACGGACGGCCATCCATCTTCGCGACCTACCCGAGGGCTGAGCGAGCAGCCTCATCGCCCTCCTATTCGGTCTTGCTCCGGCTAGAGCTTGCCTCGTTTCACTCCCGCCCCAAACGGGCGGGCATCGTCACTGTGGCGCTGGTCCTCGCCTCACGGCGGACGGGTGTTACCCGCTAGCCTGCTCTGTGGAGCTCGGACTTTCCTCGGACGCGGCCTTTCGGCCCCTGCGCCCGCGGCCGTCCGGCCGCCTCCAGGGAGCAACAAGTCTAGCCGATTCGAACGTTCGTTCCAATACCCGCCCTATTCGCGGCGCCGGTCGATGGCCACGTTCGACAGCCGATCCGCCTCCCGGTTGAGCTCCCGCGGCACGTGACCCACGGTGTACCCGGCGAACCGGCCCAGCAGCGTCATGACCCGGGCGTGGATCGGCTTGAGGTCCGGGTGCTTGACCTTGTAGCGTCCCGAGATCTGGCGGGCCACCAGCTCCGAGTCGGTGCGCAGGTCGACGTGCGTGGCGCCGCGCGCCAGGGCCGCCTCCAGCGCGCGCTCGACGGCGGTCCACTCCGCGTAGTTGTTGGTGCGGACGCCCAGGAAGATCGCCAGCTCGGCCACCAGCGAGCCGTCGCTCGCGTCGCGGAGCACCGCGCCGGCGCCGGCGGGGCCGGGGTTGCCGCGCGCGGCGCCATCGGTGTGGATGACGAAGCGCCGCGTGCCTCCCCCGCCCGGAGCCTCAGCCACCGGCCTGCTTCTGGATCTCGCCGGCGACTTCCATGATGGCCCGCGTGATCTTGATGTCGCGCGGGCAGGCCTCGACGCAGTTGAAGATCGTGCGGCAGCGCCACACGCCGTCCGGGTCGGCCATGATCTGCAGCCGCTCCTCGTGAGCGTGGTCGCGGCTGTCGACGATGAAGCGGTGCGCGTTGACGATGGCCGCCGGGCCCACGTAGGCACCATCGGCCCAGAAGACCGGGCAGGCCGTGGTGCAGGCGGCGCACAGGATGCAGCGGCTGGTGTCCTCGTACCGGGCACGATCCTCCGGGGACTGGCGCCGCTCCCTGCCGTCCTCGGGGATCTCGTCGTTGACCAGGTAGGGCATCACGCTGCGGTACTGGTCCCAGAACGGCTCCATGTCGACCAGCAGGTCCTTGATGACCGGCAGGCCGCGGATCGGCTCCACCGTGATGGTCTGCCCCGCGTCCTTGACCAGGTACTCGCAGGCCAGCCGGTTCTTGCCGTTGATCAGCATGGCGTCCGACCCGCACACGCCGTGGGCGCAGGAGCGGCGGAAGGTGAGCGTCCCGTCCTGGTACCACTTCACTTGGTGCAGCAGGTCGAGCACCCGGTCCGACGGCTCGGCGGTCAGCCGGTACTCCTCCCAGTGCGGCTCGGCGTCCAGCTCCGGGTTGAAGCGGCGGATCTTCAGCGTGACGTCCATCAGTAGGTCCGCGGCTTTGGCTCGAACCTGGTGACGGTCACCGGCTTGTAGGCCAGGCGGCTGGGCTCGCCATCGGCCCCGGCGAAGGCGAAGGTGTGCTTCAGCCAGTTGGTGTCGTCGCGCTCGGGGTAGTCCTCACGAGCGTGCGCTCCGCGGCTCTCGTGACGGGCGATGGCGGAGTCCACCGTGGCCAGCGCGCAGTCGAGCAGGAAGCCCAGCTCGAGCGCCTCCACCAGGTCGGTGTTGTAGCGGCAGCCCTTGTCGTCCACCAGCAGCCGGGTCGCCCGCTCGCGCAGGGCCAGCACCTCGGAGCGTGCCTCCTGGAGCAGGCTCCCGGTGCGGTACACGCCGCACTTGGTGAACATCGTCTCCTGCAGCTCGCTGCGGATGGCGGCCGGTCGTTCGCCCTCGGTGCGGCCCAGCAGGCCGGAGAGGAGGCGCGAGACGCGGAGCTCGGCCTCGGCGTCGGGGCGGGCCGGCGGGGCGGAGGCCAGCTCATCGGCCATGGCCTTTCCGGCGCGGCGCCCGAAGACCAGGATGTCCAGCAGCGAGTTCGTCCCCAGCCGGTTGGCGCCATGAACCGATACGCAGGCGCACTCCCCTGCCGCGTAGAAGCCGGGGACCGTGCGCCCGGTCTCATCGGCCAGCACCCGGCCGTCCAGGTCGGTCGGGATGCCGCCCATCGCGTAGTGGGCGGTGGGCTGGATGGGCACCAGCTCGTGGAGCGGATCGAGGCCGAAGTAGGTGCGGATGAAGCCGGTCATGTCCGGCAGCTTCTTGTTCAGCACCTCCTCGCCCAGGTGGCGGACGTCGAGGTGGACGTAGTCCTTGCCGTCGATCCCCCGCCCCGCCGCGATCTCCTGGTAGATGGCGCGGCTCACGACGTCGCGGCTGGCCAGGTCCTTCATGGTCGGTGCGTAGCGCTCCATGAAGCGCTCGCCGTCCCTGTTGAGCAGGACGCCGCCCTCCCCGCGCATCGCCTCCGACAGGAGGAAGCCGAGCCTGTACATCCCGGTCGGGTGGAACTGGTAGAACTCCATGTCCTCCAGCGGGATGCCGCGGCGCCAGGCGATGGCCACTCCGTCGCCGGTCAGGGTGTGGGCGTTGGAGGTGACCTTGAACATCTTCCCGAAGCCGCCGGTGGCAAACAGCACCGCCCGGGCCCGGAAGGAGTGGATCTCGCCGGTGGCCAGCTGCATGGCGATGACGCCGGTCACCGGCCCGCCCGGCCCGTCGGGCATGGCCAGGTCGAGCACCTGGAACTCGTCGTAGAAGGCGACGTCGGCCTTGATGCACTGCTGGAAGAGGGTCTGCAGGATGGCGTGCCCGGTGCGGTCGGCGGCGTAGCAGGAGCGGCGGACCGGCCCCTCCCCGTAGTTGCGGGTGTGGCCGCCGAAGCGTCGCTGGTTGATCAGCCCCTCCGGGGTGCGGTCGAAGGGCAGGCCCAGGTGCTCGAGCTTGATGATCGTCTCGATGGCGTCGCGGCACATCACCTCGGCCGCGTCCTGGTCGACCAGGTAGTCCCCACCCTTCACCGTGTCGAACCAGTGCCACTCCCAGTGGTCCTCCTCGGTGTTGGCCAGGGCGGCGCACACCCCTCCCTGCGCGGCGCCGGTATGGCTCCGCGAGGGGTAGAGCTTGCTGATGACGCCGATGCGGGCCTCCGGCCCGAGCTCCTGCTTCAGCTCCAGCGCGGCGTACAGGCCGGCGCCTCCCGCGCCGACCACCACGGCGTCGAGATCGTGGGTGCGCACGAACGGCCGCGCCTGCGCGGCCGCATCGGCCTGGACCAGGCTCACGAGAAGGGCCCCACCGCGGCGCCCACGTTCGGGTCGAAGAAGATGATCACGGCGATGCCCAGCACCAGCCATACCGCGGTCACCGCCACCAGCAGCCAGATGAGGAAGGTGCGCAGCCCGCCGTGGGCGTAGTCGCCGATGATGATCCGCGCCCCGCGCACCCCGTGGACCATGGCCAGCAGCAGGAGGACCAGGTCGTAGATGCGCCAGAAGGGGCTGCCCCAGCGGCTGGTGACGAAGGCGAAGTTGATCTCCCCGCCGGTCAGCTCCACCAGCACGTGCATGATGAACATGTGGCCCAGGGCCAGCAGCACCAGCAGCAGGCCGCTGATGCGCATGAAGTACCACCACACCCGGTCGCGCCCCGGTTGCTCCGGGCGCGGGACCGCGGCGCGGGACGGGTTGCGACGGAGGGGATCGCCCTCCACCGGCCAGACGCGACGACCGACGGCCATCAGCCGGCCCCCGGCAGGTAGTCGCGGATCATGATCAGTCCCAGCGGGATCATCGTCACCACGGTGGCCGCGACGACGCCGTAGGTGATCGGCCGGTAGTAGAGGGTCAGCCGCGGCCAGAAGTCCATGGCGATCACCCGCAGCCCGTTCAGGGAGTGGTAGACCAGGGCGGCCATCAGCAGCACCTCCCCCAGCTTGGCGGGGAGGTTGTGGTAGAAGGTCTGGGTGAAGTCGTAGACCTCGGGACCGAGGAGGACGGTGGCGGTCTCCACCACGTGGGCGAAGAGGAAGACCAGCACGCCGATGCCCGAGAGCCGGTGGCCGATCCACGCCAGCTCGGCCCAGCTGACTCGATACCCGTACAGCCTGACCAATCTGCTCCTCGTTTCCGTCTCAGGGCGGCGCCGCGTACGGCGTTCGCAGCGGCGGCCCTTCGATTCTAGCCTCGCCGAGGACGTTCGCGAGCGGCGGCCGGGCGAAACACCACCCGCTGGTGGAAGGGCGACGAACCTCCGCCGCCGATGGGCGACGGGTCGGCGAAATCACCACCCGCTGGTGGTAAGGGCGACGAACCTGCCTGCAGACGGCCTCAACGGCCGGTTTCGTTGCGGTTCTTGGTCAGCAGCTGGTGATCCGGCGGCGACATCGGGACATCGTCGTCGTTACCACCAACTGGTGGTTATTGGGCCACGAGTCGCGGAGGACGGAGGAAGAGCAGGCCGTCTCCGCCGGGATCTCGACGCGCGCGCAACGCGGCCAGGACCGACCGCCCGTCCAGCGGCAACGCCTGACGCAGCGCCGGCCCGGCCAACGTGACCACCTCCCGGTTCGACTTGGAATCCCACAGGACGAGCAGCAGCCGGTCGGCGCCACTGTCCCGCAGCTTCGCGTGCTCACGGCGGAGCAGCGCCTGCCAGTCCCGGAGTCGGGTCTCGGCGGCCACCCCGATCATGCGGGAGCCCACGGTGAGGAGCACGTCCCAGGCGCGGAGGTCGCCCGGGATCCCGAGGGAGGCCTCGATCCGCCGTGGCAGCTCCGGTGGGAGGAGCCCCAGGAAGGCACGGACGAGACGGAGATGCCCCGCGTCGCGCGCCTGGCCGCCCACCGGGAACCAGTTCAGGCGGAGGTCGTGACCCAGCAGGCGCATCACCATGCTGGCCTCCACCACGTCCGGCCGCGGCGCCTGAGCGTGCTCCCAACGCTGGAGCTTGGACGGCGAGATGCCCAGCGCCAGGGCCAGCGCGGCGCGACTCAGTCCCAGACCCAGCCGCAGCTCGCGGACCGCCTCGGCCCACTCTTCGTAGGCGCGCTCGCCGCGCCTGCGGCCGATGATGAGCAGCCGGTCCCGTCCACTCATGGACCGATGATGCCGACCGGCCCTTACCCGGCCGTTACCGTCGGCTTAGCGCGATTTCACCACCCGCTGGTGGTCTGGGCGACGAACCTGCCTGCAGGCGGCCTCAACGGCCGGTTTCGTCATGGTTTTCGGTCAGCGGCTGGTGATCGGGCGACGACATCGGGACATCGTCGTCGTTACCACCAACTGGTGGTTACTGGGCAAGCGGGTCAGCCACGAACGCGGGCGGCGACCGCCTCCCCGAACTCGCGGGTGCCGGCCGTCCCACCGAGGTCGTAGGTCACGGTCGTCCCCTCGGCGATGACGTCGCGCACGGCGGTCTCCACGCGGTCGGCGGCATCGGTCTCACCGAGGTGGCGCAGCATGAGCGCGCCCGACAGGATGAGGGCCGTGGGGTTGGCCTTGTTCTGCCCCGCGTATTTCGGGGCGGAGCCATGGACCGGCTCGAAGACCGCCGCCGAGTCACCGATGTTGGCGCCCGGCGCCACCCCCAGCCCGCCCACCAGGCCGGCGGCCAGGTCCGACACGATGTCCCCGTAGAGGTTGGGCAGCACCAGCACGTCGTACAGCTCCGGCTTCTGGACGAGCTGCATGCACATGTTGTCGACGATGCGGTCCTCGAACTCGACCCGCCCCGCGTACTCGACCGCCACCTGCTGGCACGACTCCAGGAAGAGGCCGTCGGACAGCTTCATGATGTTGGCCTTGTGCACGGCCGTGACCTTGCGCCGGCCGTTGCGCACCGCGTACTCGAAGGCGTAGCGCGCGATCCGCTGGGACGCCGCGCGGGTGATGATCTTGATCGACTCGGCGGCATCAGGCCCCACCCGGTGCTCGATCCCGGCGTACAGGTCCTCGGTGTTCTCGCGGACGATGATGAGGTCCACGTCCTGGTAGCGGCTCTCGACGCCGCGCATCGAGCGCGCCGGGCGGACGTTGGCGTACAGCTCCAGCGCCTGGCGCAGGCCGACGTTCACGCTGCGGAAGCCGCTGCCGACCGGGGTGGTGATCGGCCCCTTGATGGCCACGCCGGTGCGCCGGATGGACTCGATCACGCGGTCCGGCAGCGGGGTGCCCTCGGTGGCGATGGTCGCCTCACCGGCGGTCTGCTCCTCCCACTCGAAGCCGATGCCGGTGGCCTCCAGGACCTTGACGGTGGCCTCCGCCAGCTCCGGGCCGATGCCGTCGCCGGGGATCAGGGTGACGCGGTAGCTCACGGAGCTCGGTTCTCCACTGCAGGTCGCCGGTCACCGCGCCGACGATTGGCCGACAGTGTAGGTCGCTTCCCCGGGCGCCGGTCGGGCCGGCTTGCGGGGCCAGTGCCCTCTCCCGGGCCGACCACCGCGTTGCCGGCGACCAGCTCCTCAAGCGATCTGGCCCGGCCCGGCGTTGAGCGGTGCGCCGTCACCGCGTGGATACCGAGATGCGGTCGCGTCGGTCGCCGGCCGGCGCGTTCGGCGGGCAATGTGTGCGGCGGGCGATGTGTGCGGCGGGCAATGTGTGCGGCGGGCGATGCGTGCGGGCACGGCAGTTGCGGAGGCCGATGGATGGCATGAGCGGACACGACACCCGCCGCGTCCTGGACGACCATCTCGCCCGTCGCATGGATGGTGACCTGGAGGGCGACCTGCGGGCCAACTACGCAACCGACGTGGTGTGCCTGTCGCTCAGCGGCGTGCGGCACGGCTGGGACGGCGTGCGCGCGCAGGCCGCCGAGCTGCGCGGGCTGCTCCCCAACGCGACCTACCGCTACCGAAAGCTGCTGACCGAGGGCGAGTTCGGGATGCTGGTCTGGGACGGCGACGCGGACGGCACGAAGGTGCGCGACGGCGTCGACAGCTTCGTGGTCCGCGACGGTCGCATCGTGGCCCAGACGGTCCACTACCACGTCGTCGACCACTGACGGCTCGCCACGCCGCTACAATCGGCGGCGTCCCCGAGCCAGACCCGCGGCGGGGCCCTGCCCCGCGGCGCACCCGGAGGTCGGATGAAGCTCCAGGAGTATCGGTCCAAGGAGATCCTCGCCGCGCACGGCGTGCCGCTGCTGGCCGGCGAGGTCGCCACCACCCCCGAGCAGGCACGGTCCGCGGCCGAGCGCATCGGCGGGCCGGTGGTGGTCAAGGCCCAGGTGCTGGTCGGCGGGCGCGGCAAGGCCGGCGGCGTGAAGCTGGCGGCCACGCCCGAGGAGGCCGAGCAGCGGGCGCGCGAGATCATCGGCCTGGACATCAAGGGCGTCACGGTGAAGACCGTGCTGGTGGCGCCGGCGGCCGACATCGCGCACGAGTACTACCTGGGGCTGATCCTGGACCGCTCGGCGCGGGCCATCACCGTCATCGCGTCGGCCGAGGGCGGCGTGGGGATCGAGGAGACGGCGCGCACCAACCCGGAGGCCGTCCTGCGGCTGCCGCTGCACCCGCTCATCGGCCTGCGCGACCACAACGTGCGGCGGGTGGCCTTCTTCCTGAAGATCCCGGCCGAGCTGCGGCGCGACTTCGCCACCGTCCTCAACGGCCTGTACCGCGCCTTCGTCGAATCGGACGCCGACCTGGCCGAGATCAACCCGCTGGTCATCACCACCGACGGCCGGCTGCTGGCGCTGGACGCCAAGATCACGCTCGACGACTCGGCGCTCCCCCGCCACCCGGAGCTGGAGGCCATGCGCGACCTGAACGAGGAGGAGCCGGCAGAGACCGCGGCCCGCGAGGCGGGCATCAACTTCATCAAGCTGGACGGCACCATCGGCTGCATGGTCAACGGCGCCGGGCTGGCGATGACGACCATGGACCTCGTCAAGCTGGCGGGCGGCGAGCCGGCCAACTTCCTGGACATCGGCGGCGGGGCCAAGGCGGACCGGGTGCTGGCCGCCTTCCGCATCATCCTGGACGACCCGAACGTGCAGGCCATCCTGGTCAACATCTTCGGCGGCATCACCCGGGGCGACGAGGTGGCGCGCGGCATCGTGGAGGCGCGTGCCGGGCTGGAGCGCGAGGTGCCGATGGTGGTGCGCATCGTGGGCACCAACGCCGAGGAGGCGGCCGCCATCCTCCGCGAAGCCAGCCTGATCACGGCCGGCAGCCTGGACGAGGCGGCGCAGAAGGCGGTGGCCGCGGCCAGGGGGCAGCTGGCATGAGCATCCTGGTCAACCGCGACACGCGCCTGGTGGTGCAGGGCATCACCGGCCGCGAGGGCGAGTTCCACTCCCGGGCCATGCTGGAGTACGGGACCAACATCGTGGCCGGGGTGACGCCCGGCAAGGGAGGCCAGACGGCGCTGGACGGCCGCGTGCCGGTCTTCGACACCATGGTCGAGGCCGTGGAGCAGACCGGCGCCAACGCCTCGTGCATCTTCGTGCCGGCCGCCGCCGCACCCGACGCCATGCTGGAGGCGGCCGATGCCGGGGTGCCCCTGGTGATCTGCATCACCGAGGGCATCCCCGCCCTGGACATGCTGACCGTGTACCACGTGCTGAAGGCCAGGGGCGTGCGGCTGATCGGCCCCAACTGCCCCGGCGTCACCACGCCCGGCGAGGCCAAGGTGGGCATCATCCCCGGCTCCATCCACCGTCCGGGGTCGGTGGGCCTGGTCTCGCGCTCGGGGACCCTGACCTACGAGGTCGTCCAGGCCATGACCGATGCCGGCCTGGGCCAGTCGACCTGCGTCGGGATCGGGGGTGACCCGATCATCGGGACCACCTTCATCGACGTCCTGGACATGTTCGACCAGGATCCGGGGACCGATGCCATCGTGCTGATCGGCGAGATCGGCGGGGACGAGGAGGAGAAGGCGGCCGCGTTCGTCCAGAGCCGGGTGCGCAAGCCGATGGCGGCCTTCATCGCCGGCCGCACCGCGCCGCCCGGACGACGCATGGGGCACGCCGGGGCGATCATCTCGGGCGGGGCCGGCACCGCCGAGTCGAAGCGATCGGCGCTGGAGGCGGCGGGCATCCGGGTTGCCGACTCCCCGTCCCAGATCCCGCAGCTGCTGCGCGAGGCGGGCGTCAGCTAGGGCTGGGACCTTCCTCGGCCTGGAGCAGCTCCCAGAGGACCCCGTTGAGGGTTCGCGGGTGGATGAAGGCGACCTGCCCGTGGGCGCCCGGCCGCGGCGCGCGGTCGATCAGCTCCGCCTCCGCGGCGGCCAGCGCCGCCAGGTCGGCCGGCAGGTCGTCGGTGAGGAGGCACACGTGGTGGAGCCCCTCACCGCGGACGGCCAGGAAGCGGGCGACGCCGCTCTCGTCGTCCATCGGCTCCACCAGCTCGATGCGCGGGGTTGCGTGGTCGGCCCCCGCGGGCGCAAGGAAGCAGAGGCGGACCCGTTGCGGCTCGAAGGCGAACGGCTCCCCCTCCGGGACCCAGCCCAGCAGCGCGCGGTAGCGCGGCAGCGCGGCCTCGATGGAGCGGACCACCACCGCCACGTGATGGATGGCGCCGGCGCTCACGGGCGGTGCTCGCCCCACGCCCGTCGCAGCGCGTCGCTGATCTCGCCCAGGGTCACGTTGGCCTCCACGCAGGTGCGGATGCGGGGCAGCACGTTCTCGGTGCCACGGGCCGCCGTCTCCAGCGCCTCCAGCGCGGTCGCGGCCGCGGCGGCGTCGCGCGAGGCGCGGAGGGCGCGGGTGCGCTCCACCTGGCTGCGCTCCAGCTCGGGGTCGATGACCTGCGGCTGCGGGCGCTGCTCCGCCCCGTCCTCGGTGAAGGCGTTGAGACCGACCACGATCCGCTCGTCCTCCTCCAGCTGGCGCTGGAAGGCGTAGGCGGCATCGGCGATCTGCCCCTGCTGGTAGCCCTCCTCGAGGGCGGCCAGGGTCCCGCCACGCTGCTCGATCTCGTCGAGCTCAGCCCAGATGCGCTCCTCCAGGCGGTCCGTGAGCCACTCGACGTAGTAGGAGCCGGCCAGCGGGTCGGCGGTGGCGGCTGCCCCGGACTCGTAAGCCAACACTTGTTGAGTTCTGAGCGCCAGCCGGGCGGTTTCCGGGGTCGGCAGGCCCAGCGCCTCGTCCAGGGCGTTGGTGTGCAGCGACTGGGCCCCGCCCAGCACCGCCGCCAGGGCCTGGACGGTGGTGCGCACCACGTTGGTGTCCGGCTGCTGGGCGGTCAGCGTGGAGCCGCCGGTCTGGACGTGAAAGCGCATGGCCATCGAGCGGGGATCCTGCGCCCCGAAGCGCTCGCGGGCCACCTTCGCCCACACCCGGCGCGCGACGCGGAACTTGGCCACCTCCTCGAACAGGTCGTTGTGGGCCGCGAAGAAGAAGGAGAGGCGCGGGGCGAACTCGTCGAACTGGAGTCCCGCCCGCAGGGCGGCATCGGCGTAGGCGATGGCGTTGGCGATGGTGAAGGCCACCTCTTGGGCCGCGGTGGCCCCCGCCTCGCGCATGTGGTAGCCGCTGATGCTGATGGTGTTCCAGGACGGGAGCTCGGCGCGGCAGTAGGCGAAGGTGTCGGTCACCAGCCGCATCGACGGCTCGGGCGGATAGATGTAGGTACCGCGCGCGATGTACTCCTTGAGGATGTCGTTCTGGATGGTCCCCCGCAGCTGCTTGGGGTCGACGCCCTGGCGGCGACCCACCACCTCGTAGAGCACCAGCAGGATGGCGGCGGTGGCATTGATGGTCATCGAGGTGCTGACCGCGTCCAGGCGGATGCCCTCGAAGAGCGCTTCCATGTCGGCCAGGGTGTCGATCGGCACGCCGGTGCGGCCCACCTCCCCCTCGGCCTGCGGCGCGTCCGAGTCGTAGCCCATCTGGGTCGGCAGGTCGAAGGCCACCGACAGCCCGGTCTGGCCGCGCTCCAGCAGGTAGCGGAAGCGGCGGTTGGTCTCGGCCGCCGAGCCGAAGCCGGCGTACTGGCGCATGGTCCACAGGCGGTTGCGGTAGCCGTCCGGCCGCACGCCGCGGGTGAACGGGTACTCCCCCGGTCGGCCCAGCTTCGCCTGCGGGTCGAAGCCGGCCAGCGCCTCGGGCCCGTAGCAGGGGTCGATCTCGATCCCCGAGCTGGACCGATGCGGACGGGGTGCACTGCGCTCGGGGTCGCTCATCGGCTCGATTGTACCGGCGCCGGCGTGGCAGACTGCTGGCCATGCCTGCCTCTATGCCTGCCTCTGCGATGGCCCTGCTGGTCACCATGCTCGCGATCGCCGCCCTGGCCGGCCTGGTGGCGTGGTGGGTGGTCGGGCCACGACGGGCCTGGGCCCTGCCGCTGCCGGTGCTCGCGCCGGCGTTCGCGCTGTGGCTCACCGGCCACCGCCTGGGCTGGAGCCTCGGACCGCAGGTCCGGCTCTACGGCTACGAGGTGTCACTGCTGCTCGACGTGGCCGTCTCGCTGGCGGTCGCCTTCGGGGCGGCCCTGGTCCAGCGGGGGCTGGTGCGGGTGACGGCTACTCGATCCTGACCAGCAGGGCGCCGGTGGGCACCGGCTGGCCGGCGGCCACGGCGATGGTCACCACCCGCCCGGCCCGGGGGGCGCGGACCTCGTTCTGCATCTTCATCGCCTCCAGGACGAGGAGCGGGGCTCCCTCTTCCACCTCGCTTCCCTCGGTGGCCTGGATCGCCACCACCAGGCCGGGCAGGGTGGCCTTGATGTCCAGCGGTCCGCCGCGGGCGGCGGCCGCGTGCTCGGCCTCGGCCAGCACCCGCTCCCGCCAGGTCCGGACGGTGACCGGGATCCGGCGTCCTCGGAGGGTCACCGTCCACTCCGTGCCGGAGCCCTCGACCACGACCGTCTCGCTGCGGCGGCCGTCGCTGAGCCGCGCGAGCCCGGCCGGACGGTCCAGCCAGGTCAGCCTCCACGCCTCGGCGCCCGGGGCCTCCTGGCCGGCGACCAGGACCTCGAGGTCGGTGCGGTCCCGGGAGCTCATCGGCGCAGGGCCTCCCGTCGTGCCGCCTCCGCCCAACGAGAGCCGACGGCGGCCGGCGGTGCGGGGCGCCGTGACGTCTCGGCCTCCGCGTCCAGGCGTGCCCGGCGGGCCGCGGCGGCGGCGAGCGCCAGGTCCTCCGGGCTGAGCTCAGGGCCATGGCCCCAGCGGGTGGCGACCAGCGAGGTGTCGTAGACGCCGTCGCGGAACTCCGGCTGGTCCACGAGCCAGCGGTGGAAGCCCAGGTCGGTCTGGAGGCCGCCGATCAGCGTCTCGTCCAGGGCGCGGCGCAGCCGGTCGACCGCCGCGGGGCGATCGGCGGCGTGGACCATGAGCTTGGCCAGCAGCGGGTCGTACTCCGGGGTCAGCTCCAGGCCCGGCTTGACGGCGGCATCCACCCGGATGCCGGGTCCGTCGGGGAGGCGCCAGGTGGTGACCGCCCCGCCCACCGGACGGAAGCCGGCGTAGGGGTCCTCGGCGTAGAGGCGGACCTCGATCGCGTGGCCCCGCGGCGTGGCGTGGAGCACCTCGTCCGGCAGCCGCTCGCCCGCCGCGATGCGGATCTGCCAGGCCACGATGTCCACCCCGCTCACCAGCTCGGTCACCCCGTGCTCCACCTGCAGCCGGGTGTTCATCTCCAGGAAGTAGTGGTTGCCGGCCGCATCCAGCAGGAACTCGACGGTGGCCGCGTTGTGGAACTCGACCGTGCCGGCCACGCGCCGCGCGCTCTCGAAGAGCGCCTCCCGGATGCCGGGGGTCACGGCCGGCGAGGGAGACTCCTCCACCAGCTTCTGGTGGCGGCGCTGGACGCTGCACTCCCGCTCGCCGAGGACCGCCAGCCGGCCGTGGTGGTCGCCGAGCAGCTGGACCTCCACGTGGCGGGCCGGGCTGATGAGCCGCTCAAGGTAGAGGGTGCCGTCGCCGAAGGCGGCCTCCGCCTCCCGCCGGGCCCGCTGCAGGCCGGCCGCCAGGTCGCCGGGCGAGTCCAGGCGGCGCATCCCCCGTCCCCCGCCACCGGCCGCTGCCTTCAGCATGGCCGGGAAGCCGACCTCGGCCAGGTCCACGTCCCCGGAGCCGTCCAGCGGCACCAGCAGCCCGGGCACCACCGGGACCCCGGCCTGGCTGACCGAGCGACGGGCGGCGAGCTTGTCGCCCAGGGCGGCCTGGGTCGCCGGCGGCGGCCCGATCCACACCAGCCCCGCCTCCTGCACGGCGGCGGCGAAGGCCGCGTTCTCCGACAGGAACCCGTAACCGGGGTGCACGGCCTCGGCCCCGCTCTCGCGGGCGGCGCGAACCAGGGCCTCCACGTTGAGGTACGACTCGGCGGCCGACGCCGGGCCGATGGGCATCGCCCGGTCGGCCATGTCGACGTGCAGGGCGTGGGCATCGGCCTCCGAGTAGACCGCCACGCTCTCGATCCCCAGCTCGCGGCAGGCGCGGATGATGCGGATGGCGATCTCCCCGCGGTTGGCGATCAACAACCGGCGGAACGGCGGGCGGGACGGGGTGTCTTTGCGCACGGACAGCGGCTGGCTACAGCGGGATGTTGCCGTGCTTCCTGGCCGGCACCGATTGCCGCTTGCCCTCCAGCACGGACAGCGCCTCGGCCACCCGGGTCCGCGTCTCGGACGGCAGGATCACGGCGTCCACGTACCCGCGGGCGGCGGCCACGTACGGGTTGGCGAAGCGCTCCTCGTACTCGGCCACCAGGCGGGCCCGTTCGGCGTCCGGGTCGGCGGCGGCGGCGATCCGGTCGCGGAAGATGATGTTCACCGCGCCCTCCACGCCCATGACCGCGATCTCGGCCGTCGGCCAGGCGAAGTTGAAGTCGCCGCGGACGTGCTTGCTGCTCATGACGTCGTAGGCCCCGCCGTAGGCCTTGCGGGTGATGACCGTCACCTTCGGGACGGTGGCCTCGCAGTAGGCGTAGAGCAGCTTCGCGCCGTGGCGGATGATGCCGCGGTGCTCCTGGTCGACGCCAGGCAGGAAGCCTGGCACGTCCACCAGGGTGACCAGCGGGATGTTGAAGCAGTCACAGAACCGGACGAAGCGCGCCGCCTTGTCCGAGGAGTCGATGTCCAGCACCCCGGCCAGCACCTCCGGCTGCTGGGCCACGATTCCCACGCTCCGACCCTCGATCCGCGCGAAGCCGCAGATGATGTTCCGCGCGAAGTGGGCATGCACCTCGGTGAACGACCCGGCGTCCACGATGCCGGCGATGACCTGGTGCATGTCGTAGGCCTGCTGCGGCGAGTCCGGGATGAGGGTGTCCAGCTGGTCGCCATCGACCTCAGGCTCGCGCCAGTCGCCGACGTGCGGCGCCGGGTCGAGGTTGTTCGACGGCCAGTAGCTCAGCAGCCGCCGCGCCAGCTCAAGCGCCTGCGGCTCGCCCGCCGCCAGGAAGTGCGCCACGCCGCTCGTCTCGTTGTGGATCCGCGCCCCGCCCAGGCCCTCGAAGTCGATCTCCTCGTGGGTCACCGTCTTCACCACGTTGGGGCCGGTGACGAACATGTACGAGGTGCCTTCGACCATGATCGTGAAGTCGGTGATGGCCGGTGAGTACACCGCTCCCCCGGCGCAGGGGCCCAGCACCAGCGACAGCTGCGGCACCACGCCCGACGCCAGCGTGTTGCGCAGGAAGATCTCGGCGTAGCCGCCGAGGCTGACGACGCCCTCCTGGATGCGCGCGCCGCCGGAGTCCGACAGGCCGATGATCGGCGCCCCGTTCTCGACCGCCAGGTCCATGACCTTCACGATCTTCTCGGCGTGCGCCTCGGACAGCGAGCCACCGAAGACGGTGAAGTCCTGGGCGTAGACGAAGACCGTCCGGCCGTCGATGCGGCCGTGCCCCGTCACCACCCCATCGCCCAGGTAACGCTCCTCGTCGAGCCCGAAGTCGCTGGCCCGATGAGTGACGAACGCGTCCAGCTCCACGAAGCTGCCAGGATCCAGCAGCAGGTCCAGTCGCTCGCGGGCGGTGAGCTTGCCGCGCTCGTGCTGCTGCGCGATGCGCTGCTCCCCGCCGCCCTGGCGCGCGTCCTCGCGCATGCGCCGCAGCCGCTCCAGCTTCTCCGCGGTCGACAAGGGACGTCCTCCGGTGCAGCGAATGATGGTGGGCCCAGCAGGGATCGAACCTGCGACCAGCCGGTTATGAGCCGGATGCTCTGACCACTGAGCTATGGGCCCGCGGGACCGATGGTGGACAACTCCGAGTATATCGGCTCGTCTTTGCACAAAGACATCGACAGCCGGCGACGTTGTGGATAACTCGGTTCACCGGCCCGGAAGGCCGCCGCTATCATCGGTCCAGCCGCCGAACACGGCGCCGCCCCCAGTCCGAGTCCACGAGTCCTCGAGGGTGATGCGTTGACCAAGGTCATTTCCATTGCGAACCAGAAGGGCGGCGTCGGCAAGACGACCACCTCCATCAACCTGGCGGGCGCCCTGGCCGAGCTGGGCTACCGGGTCCTGTGCATCGACATGGATCCGCAGGCCAACCTGACGGTGGGGCTGGGCATCTCGCTCTCCGACGTGCGTCACTCGATGGCCGACGTGCTGGCCGAGAACCGCGTGCCTATGGACGAGGTCGTGCGCCAGACGGAGATCCCGGGCCTGTCCGTGGCACCCGCCACCCTGGAGCTGGCCTCCACCGAGGTGGAGCTGTTCACCGCCATCGGTCGCGAGATGGTGCTCCGCGAGGCGCTGAACGGGTGGGCGGAGCGCCAGTTCGACGTGGTCATCATCGACTGCCCGCCGACGCTCGGCCTGCTGACGATCAACTCGCTGGTGGCCAGCAACCGGGTCATCATCCCGGTGCAGACCCAGTACTACGCCATCAAGGGCCTGACGGCGCTGATCAAGGTGATCAACACCATCAAGCTCAAGTTGAACCACGACCTGGAGATCCTGGGCCTGCTGGCGACCTTCTTCGACGGTCGCACGGTGCTCGCCCGCGAGATGTTGGAGAACCTGCGGGAGCTCGGTGACCATCGGGTCTTCAACACCATGATCAAGAACACGGTGAAGTTGGGGGAGGCTCCGCTGACCGGCAAGCCGGTGACGGAGTACGCGACGAACTCGGCCGCGGCCCGGGCGTTCCGCGAGCTGGCACGGGAGGTGATCGAGCTTGGGTAGCAAGCGTCCGGCATTCACGGAGAACATCCACCGCCTCTTCGACGAGGCGGCCGCCACCGACCTGGCGCCCGGCATCGTGTCGTTGATCGAGTCGCGCGCCACCAAGGCGCAGATCCGCGAGATCCCGATCGACAGGATCCTCCCCAACCCGGCGCAGCCGCGGCTCTCCTATGAGGAGGAGTCGCTGGTCGAGCTGGCCGATTCGATCCGCGAGCACGGCGTCCTGCAGCCGATCCTGGTCCGCCCCGTGGGACCGAAGTTCGAGCTGATCGCCGGCGAGCGGCGTTGGCGCGCGTCACGCCAGGCGGAGCGCGACACCATCCCGGCCATCGTTGTGGACTTCGACGAGCAGACGGCGCTGGAGGTGTCGATCATCGAGAACCTGCAGCGCGAGGATGTCTCGCCGCTCGAGGAGGCGGCGATGTTCAAGAAGATGACGGACCTCGGCTACTCGGTGCGACAGCTGGCGCAGAAGATCGGCAAGGACAAGGGATACGTCGAGAACCGGCTGCGGCTCAACGACGCGCCGCCGGAGATTCGCGAGCTGGTGTCCGTGCGCAAAGACACCCTGAGCCACGCCTACGAGCTGATGCGCATCCCCGACGAGCGGACCCGGAAGCGGCTGGCAGCCAAGGTGGCGGCCGGCGAGCTGACGCTGGCCAAGCTGCGGCAGATCACCGGCAGCGCCGGCGAGGGCGAGACGCCGCCGCGCCGCCGGGCGCGCACCGTGGCCGGCGAGGTCGCGGTGGCGAAGGCGGCCAAGGCCACCGACGACGCGCTGGTCGCCAACCGCGGGAGGCTTGCCGCCGCCATTGACGAGCTGGTCGACCTGCTGCGTCAGCCGGAGATCATCGAGCAGATCCCGGACACCAACCGGGACAACATGGCGCGCAGCCTGACGGTGAGCAAGCTGAAGCTGGAGAACGCCATCGCCATCCTGCGAGCCTCGCGCGAGCCCAGCTGAGCCCGCCCCTAGGGGGTGTAGCTCATCACCTCGCGGTTCTCGACCAGGAAGTCCACCAGCTTCCGCCGCGCGTCGGGATCGATCCGGCGCAGCCCGGCAACGGCCCTGGGCAGCTCGAAGATGGGCGCCGCCAGGTTCCCGGCGGTGTCGATCCCGACCACGTGGTCCGGTCCCCCGCCGACCATGAAGGCGCGCTGGAAGCCGCGTGCGTCCAGCCCCGTGATGCGGTTGAACGAGGCGATCGCGGTGCCGACCCCCATGCGCTTGGCGAAGTCGATGAACAGGTCCGCCGCCCAGGTGTCGATCTGCTGATCGGACTGCTCCGACACCATCTTGCGGTACTCGGCTGCCTCGGCTGCGATCACGCCTTCCTCCATCTCGAGTGTGCCGCCCGATTCTACCCATCGCGGTCGGGAGCGGTCGGCTATGCTCCGACCCATGACCGCCAGTCCGATCGACCCGCGGACCGAGGACACCATCGTCTACGAGCTGGTCCGCACCAACCGAGCCACGGGCGCCGAGGAGCCGGCCGGGCGCGCCATCTTCTCCAACGGCCGGACCCGGGTCGAGGCCGATGAGAACGTCAGGGTGGCGGTCGAGGAGCTGCTGGCCCGCGCCTTCGTGGACCGGGTGGAGGCCGATGAGCGACCGCGCGGCTACCGCCGCAGCGGCCGGCCCATGGTGGACATGCTCGTCCCCGGGATGCCGGAACACTTCATCGCCCGCATGCGCGGCCTGTGGCTCCCCTATCCCGACGGCACGGTGGTCACCGCCCGCGAGGCGGGCATCAGCCGTCCCCGGCCGGGGATGGAGCCCTCGACGGCCATCGAGCCCGTGGAGGCTGGGCCGCCGGTGACCGATGCATCGGTCCGGCGGGCGACCCTGGCGGACAGCGAGACGATCCTGAACGTGCGACCCCTGCTGCGCGCCAACCCGCCCCTTCCCGGCGTGCGGCCTCCGGAGGAGCGGCGGGGCATCGGCCGCACCGACTGCGGCTGGCTGGTCTGAAGCCTAGGGTTTCCTATGTTTCTGAGCACGTCAGAGCATGCCGCAGCGACGCGTGCGGCCCCTGGGCCTTGGGTATGATCCGGCCATGTCGCTGAGGAAGTACGTCCTGCTCCCCCTCGCGATCGTGGCGACCGGCATCATCTACTGGTTCGCCAGCTACGAGGCGGTGGGCACGGTGCTGCTGATCGTCTTCGGGCTGGCGATGGCCCTCATGGGCTGGATTCTTCTCCCGACGAGCGCCAACGTCGGCCCCACTGCGCCAGTCGATCCCGACTTCGAGGACCCCGGCCGCTAGCGCCACGGACCCCCGGACATGGAGACGCCGGGCAACTGTGGCTGCCCTGACGAGTCATGCTCGCCAACACAGCTGCCCGGCTCATCAGTACCAACGCGGGCGGGTGCCCGGCGTTAGGCGGCAGGGTGTCAATCACTTGACAATGCCGCCGTCGGGCGACTATTCATCTGCGTTGGTCTCCGGCGCCTGCCCGCCCGACGACCCTTCCGTCTCCCGCCCAATCGTCGGTCTGAGGCTGCGCGGCGCCAGGCCAGCGACCGGACGCTACGGAGGAAGCATGCAAGCAGTTGCCATTGGTCGCGCTCGCCCGGGGCGCCGGCTCCTCGTCGTCGGCCTGCTGCTGGCGATGGTGCTGACGCTGGTGCTGTCCCGTCCCGCAGCGGCGCAGGCGGGCGTGACCATCACCACCCCGTTCCCGGCGGTCGCCTTCCAGCCGGGCGCCAACGTCGAATTCGAGCTGACGGTGGCCGCTCAGGAGGCCGTGCGCGTCGACCTGGCGGTGGAGGGCGCCCCCGAAGGCTGGTCCGCCTCCCTGAGCGGCGGCGGCAACGAGGTGCGCAGCGTGTTCGTGCAGCCGAACAGCCCGGCCACCGTGACGCTCAACGTCTCGGTCCCCGATGACGCGGCCGCCGAGCCGGTCAGCCTCACCGTAACCGGCAGGGCCGCCGGCGAGACGGCGAGCCTGGAGGTCGACCTGGTCCCCGCCGAGGGCCCCGGCGGCAGCGTCGGACTGGAGTCGGACTACCCGTCCCTCCGCGGCTCGACCGACCAGGACTTTCAGTTCAACCTCACCCTGCGCAACGACACCTCCCAGCAGCTCACCTTCGGGCTGCAGGCCAGTGGACCGCAGGGCTGGGAGGTCAGCGTGCAGCCCAGCGGCGAGGCCCAGGCGGCCAGCGTGACCGTCGACGCGCGGGGTACCCAGCGGCTGGAGCTGACCGCCACCCCTCCGCCGCAGGCCACGGCCGGCACCTACCCGCTCACCGTGGAGGCGGTGGCCGGCGAGTACGTGGCCAGCGCCGAGCTGACGGTGGAGGTCACCGGCACGGTCGAGCTGCGCCTGACCACCCCGAACGAGCAGCTGAACACCACCGCCAACGCCGGCGCCGCGAAGGACTTCGAGGTCCTGGTGGTCAACGAGGGGAGCGCGCCGCTCACCAGCGTGGAGCTCAGCGGGCGTGGTCCCAGCGAGTGGCAGATCGACTTCGAGCCGGCCACCATCGAAACCATCGCGCCGGGCGAGTCGGCGACCGCCACGGCCCGCATCACGCCCTCGGGGAACGCCGTGGCCGGCGACTACATGGTGACCATGACCGCCCAGACCGAGGGGGTCAACGAGTCGATGGAGGTGCGGGTCACGGTCGAGACGCCGCCGATCTGGGGCATCGTCGGGATCCTCCTCATCGCTGCCGCCCTGGGCGGGCTGGGCTGGGTCTTCCGACGCTACGGACGCCGATGACCGCCGCGCCCCATGGCGAGCCGCTGGTGGCCGCCCGCGACCTGACCAAGCGCTACGGTGAGGTGACCGCCGTGGACCACCTCACCTTCGGCGTGGGCGCGGGCGAGATCTACGGGCTGCTGGGGCCCAACGGCGCCGGCAAGACGACCACCATCCTCATGCTGCTGGGCCTCAGCGAGCCGACCGACGGCGAGGCGCGGGTCCACGGGCTGGACCCGGCGCGCAACCCGCTGGAGGTCAAGCGGCACGTCGGCTACCTGCCGGACAGCGTGGGGTTCTACGGCCGGCTGACCGGTCGCGAGAACCTGGAGTACACCGCCCGCCTGAACGGCATCGAGCCCGATGAAGCCGCCGCCCGGATCGACGAGCTGCTGACCCGGGTCGGCCTGGCCGATGCCGCCGACCGCATGACCGATACCTACTCGCGGGGCATGCTCCAGCGCTTGGGCATCGCCGACGCGCTGGTCAAGGAGCCATCGGTCCTCATCCTGGACGAGCCGACCGCCTCGATCGACCCGGCCGGCGTGGACGAGATGCTCGAGCTGATCCGGCGCCTGACCGCCGAGCGCGGCCTGGCGGTCCTGCTCTCCAGCCACCTGCTGGGCCAGGTGGAACGGCTCTGCGACCGGGTGGGCATCTTCTCCCGCGGCCGCCTCATCGCCGAGGGGTCGGTCCGCGAGCTGTCGAAGCGCGCCGGCGGCGAGGGCCTGCCGCTGGACGAGATCTACCGCCGCCTGGCGGCGCAGGCCGAGAAGGAGGCGTCGAATGGCCGCGCAGCCTGAGGCGGTGCGACGCCCGGCGACGACGGCCGCGCCGGAGTGGCTGCGCCGCCGCGGCCCGGGCTGGCGAGTGGTCGCCGGCAAGGAGATGGCCGAGGGCCTGACCAGCCTGCGCTTCGTGGTGCTGCTGGGGCTGATCGCCCTGGCCGCGGCCGGCCCCGTGTACGCCGCCTCGGCCGCCATCCGCGATGCGGCGGAGGGCGCCAGCGAGGCGCGCGCCATCTTCCTGGCGCTCTTCACCATCGGCGCCGATCCGCTGCCGTCGTTCGTGGCCATGGTGGGGTTCCTGGCGCCTCTGCTGGGGATCGCCTTCGGCTTCGACGCCATCAACGGCGAGCGCGCGCAGGGCACTTTGCCCCGCCTCCTGTCGCAGCCGATCCACCGCGACGACGTCATCAACGGCAAGTTCGCCGCCGGGCTGGGCATGGTGGCCCTGGCCATCACCGGCGTGATGCTGCTGGTGGCCGGCCTCGGCCTGATCCGGCTGGGCGTGGCGCCCAGCCTGGCCGAGGTCGCGCGGCTGGTGCTGTGGCTGGTGGTCACCATCGTCTACGTCGGCCTGTGGCTGGGCTTCGCCACGCTGTGCTCGGTGCTCACCCGGCGGGCGGCCACGTCTGCCCTGCTGGCCATCGGCGTCTGGCTGGCGCTGAGCCTGTTCGGTGTGCTGGTGGCGCGGGTGGTGGCCGGGGCCATCGGCCCGGAGGCGGGGAACGCCGTCGACGCCCTGTCCCGCGCGCAGCTCGAGCAGCAGCTGAGCGCCATCAATCCCGGCACGCTGTACGGGCAGGTGACCGCCGCGCTGCTCAACCCGAGCCAGACCAGCGTGACGGTGCCCAACCTGGCGCAGCTGATCCAGCTCAGCCAGCAGTTGCCGACCCAGCTCAGCCTGCAGCAGAGCGTGCTGGTGGCCTGGCCGCAGATCGTGATCCTGGTGGCCGCCATGGTCGCCTGCTTCGCGCTGGCCTACGTGGCATTCCTGCGCCAGGAGGTGCGCGCCTAGTCCCCTACCCCAGCGCGGCGAGCACCGCGGGCGCCACCTCGGCCGCGAAGCGCTCGACCTGGACGGTCCCCTCGTCCGGGGGCCAGAAGATGAAGGCGTCCACGCCCGGATCCCGCGCCAGGCCGGCCAGCCGCTCGACCCACAGCGCGGGCGGCCCGTCGAGCGCGTCCTCCCCCACCGAGCCGTCGGTGATGGTGCCGCTCACGTTCAGGATGCGCCGCACGTCCCGCGGGTCGCGGCCGGCGGCGAGCGCCGCCTCGTCCAGCCGCGCGGCAGCTCGGCGCAGGGCCTCGATGCCGGTGCGGCCGAGGGACGGCACCCACCCATCGGCCAGGCGGCCGGCCAGCGCCAGCCCGCGGGGGCGATAGACCCCCAGCCAGATCTCGACCCGATGCGCGGGCGGCGGCCCCGGCGGGTAGCCCGGCACCGGGTAGTGCGGGCCGGGAGCGCGGACCACGCGCTCCCCGTCGAGCGCGGCGCGCACGATGCGGACCGCCTCCTCCAGCGCGTCGATCGACTCGCCGGCCCCACGGCGCGGGCCACCCATGCCGGCCACCGCGTCCCAGAAGGCGCCGGCACCCATGCCCAGCTCGAAGCGCCCGCCACTCATCACGTCCAGCGAGGCGGCGGTCTTGGCCAGCAGCGTGGGCGGACGGAACGGCAGGCTGGCCACGTCGGGGAAGACATGCAGCCGCTCGGTGCGGGCCAGCAGGTCGGCAATCAGGGCGAAGGTGTCCAGGAAGCGGCGCTGGTAGGGGTGGTCCTGGATGCCGACCAGGTCCAACCCTCCGCGCTCGGCCGCGCGCACCTGCTCGACCAGCGCGGCGTACGACGCCGCGTACGGCGTCACCGAGATCCCGAAGAGCGTGCGGCGCGGCAGCATGGCAGGCGCCTAGCGTAGCCGCCGCCGATCGCGACAGCGTGAGACTTGACCGGACACTGCGTCGCACATAGTTTCAGGCGATGGCCGTCGCGACCGATCCCACCATCCGTCGCCAGGTGATCGCCACCGCCCGGACCATGCTGCGGCGCAACGAGCACGTGCCGGTCGCCGCCATCGCCCGTACCGCTGGCGTGTCGCGCGCCACCTTCTACCGCCACTTCGGCTCGCGGGACGCGCTGCTGGCCGCCGTCGGCCGCGAGCCACCACCCGACGCGCGGCGGCGCATCCTGGAGGCGGCGCAGGAGATGCTGCTGCGCACCTCGCTGGCCGACCTGTCGATGGACGCCCTGGCCCGCGCCGCCGGGGTGTCGCGCGGCACGCTGTATCGCCTGATCCCCGGGAAAGCCGCCCTGCTGCGGGAGATGATCGCGACCTACGCGCCATTCGACGCCATCCGTCGCACGCTGGCCGAGCATCGGCAGGAGCCACCGGAGGTGGTGCTGCCCCTGATCGCCCGGACCGTGGTGGGCGTCACCGAGAACCGGATGGGGCTGATGCGGGCCATCCTCCAGGAAGCGGCGACCGCCTCCCCCACCTCGCTGGCGGCCCTCCGGCCGCTGCTGCGGTCGATGCTGGCAGACCTGGCCGCGTACGTCAGCGCACAGATGGCGGCCGGTCGCCTGCGTCGCATGGACCCGCTGCTCGCGCTGCAGGCCTTCATCGGTCCGATCTACTTCCACCTGCTGACCCGCCCGGTGGCCGAGGAGGTCCTCGACCTGCACACCCCGGCCGACCAGGCGGTGGACACCATCGTGCGCAGCGTGCTGAACGGGCTCCGGCCGAACCGATGACCACGACCTCCGCGGCCGTCGAGGTCCACGACGTCTCGAAGCGCTTCGGGCCCATCACCGCCCTGGATGGCGTCGACCTTCGCGTCCCGGCCGGGCAGGTCTACGGCCTGCTGGGGCCCAACGGGGCCGGCAAGACCACCCTGATCCGCTCGCTGGTGGGCCTGGTGCGGCCCGATGCCGGGCGGGTGTCGGTGCTGGGCCGGACGATGCCCGACCTGGACGTCCTGGCCGAGATCGGCTACATGACCCAGGCTGCCGCCCTGTACGCCGATTTGACCGTGGAGGAGAACGTCCGCTTCTTCGCCGCCATCCACGGCAACGGCGACGTGGACGCCGCGCTGCGCTTCGTGCACCTCGAGGACCGGCGTCGGTCGGTGACCGCCACCCTGTCGGGCGGCATGCGCACCCGCCTGTCCCTGGCCTGCACCCTCGTCCACCGGCCGCGGCTGCTGCTCCTGGACGAGCCGACGGTGGGCGTGGACCCCCGGCTGCGGGCCGAGCTGTGGGACGGCCTGCGACGGATGGCCGCCGACGGGGTGGCCATCGTGGTGTCCAGCCACGTCATGGACGAGGCCGAACGTTGCGACCGGCTGGGCCTCATCCTCAACGGCCGCATCCTGGCCGAGGGAACGGCGGACGAGCTTCGCCATCGGGCCGGCAGCGAGCGCCTGGAGGATGCCTTCCTCGCCCTGTCTGGAGCGCACCGATGAGCGCCCGGCGCACGTTCGCCCTCACCCGCCGGCTGCTGGCCCAGTTCCGCCACGACCACCGCACCATCGCCCTGCTGCTGGTGGCACCCATCGTGGTGCTCGGCATCTTCGCCCTCCTGTTCCGGACCGATGGAGAGCCCACGCCCATCGCCGTGCTGAACCAGGATGCCGGCCCGCTGGGTCCCGCCGTCGTCGCCCAGCTCAAGGGTTCCGAGCTCGTCGCCATCCAGGCCGCGGGCGACGACCGCGACGCGCTGGAGGAGGCGCTCGACGCGGGCGAGATCGCCGCCTACGTGGTCCTGCCGCAGGACTTCAGCACGCGGGCCCTGACCGCCCGCGCCATCGCGCCGGAGGTCCGCCTGCGCGGGACCGATCCCGCGGCCAGCGGCACGGTGCAGGCCGCCCTGGCCCGCGCCATGGTGGCGGCGGCGTCCGACCTCGTCCCGCCCGACGCCGGGGTGAGCGTGCCCCGCGTGGAGCCGGAGACCACCTACCTGTTCGGCGGCGAGGAGCTGGACACCCTTGACCAGCTGGGCGGTCCCTTCATCGGCCTGGTGGTCTTCTTCCTCGTCTACGTGGTGACCTCGGTCTCCTTCCTGCGCGAGCGCTCGCTGGGCACCCTGGAGCGCCTGATGGCCAGTCCGCTGCGACGGGCGGAGATCGTGGTGGGCTACATGCTGGGTTTCACCGCCGTGGCCCTGGTGCAGGCCGCCGAGGTGCTCCTGTTCGGGACGTTGGTCCTGGACCTGCACAACCAGGGCAACCTGCTGCTGATCTTCGGCATCGAGCTGCTGCTGGCGCTGTCGGCCATCAACCTCGGGATCTTCCTGTCGACCTTCGCCCGCACCGAGTTCCAGGTGGTGCAGTTCATCCCGCTGGTGGTGGTGCCCCAGATCCTGCTGTCCGGCGTGCTGGTGCCGGTGGCCAGCGAGCCGGGGTGGCTGCAGGTCATCTCCAACCTGATGCCGCTCACCTACGCGGTCGACGCCCTGCGTTCGGTGATGCTCGAGGGACGCGGGCTGGAGCACGCCCGGCTGCTCATCGACCTGGGCGTGCTGGCCGGCTTCTGTGCCCTGGTGGTGGCGGCCGCCGCCACCACCCTGCGCCGCGAGGTGGCCTGAGGCGGAAGCCCTAGAGGGTCGAGAGGCGCTGGTCCCGGCGGCAGGCCTCAAAGCCGCGCGGGCCGGGCGGGACGCCGGCACGGCCGTCACTCGCGCAGGCCTGCTCGGAGGCGTCCAGGCGCTGCTGCGCGTCCCAGGCGGCCACCAGCCCCTCGTCCGTCCGCAGCAGCGCGTCCTGCAGGGGCAACGTCGCGTCGCCCCGGCGCCAGACGTAGTCGACCTCGATGTCGAACTCGCCGGCCCAGCCGGCCAGGCAGCGGACGCCCGCGTTGGCGCAGCCCTGCAGCCGCTCGTGGGACTGGAGGGCCTCGTTCCAGCGCTCCTCGCCCAGCCACTCGGCGCCCTGCGCGGTGGCCACGCTGATCCGGCCGGTCAGGGCCGGGAACCACTCCGCCTCGGTATCGGCCCACCAGAAGGTGCCGGAGACCACCGCGAACCGGGCGTCGGGCGACGTATGGGTACGCACCCACGCCATGACCTGCCGGGCGTCCTCGGAGACCTGGCGCGTCGGGGAGAGCGGCTGGAGCGGCGCCAGCGCGGCGAGCAGCACGGCCACCCCCGCCCCGGCGGCGGCCAGCGGGCGGACCCAGCTCGCCGCCACGCGGGCGGCCAGCCAGCGGATGCCCTCCATCGCCGCCAGCGCCCCGGGCAGCATGGCGTAGGTGGGACCGGCGCCGGTGATGAGCAGCATCAGCGCCCCGTACCAGGCCGGCACGAACCACGAGCGGCGCAGGAGGAGCAGCACCAGCCCGAGCATGCCGGCCACCTTGATGGGATCCACCGGGATCATGGCCCCGGTGTCGAAGCCGAAGAAGTGCTCGAGCGCCACGTTGCGGTTGTTGTGGCTGGTCAGCGCGTCCAGGAACGGACCGAGCCCGTGCCGCTCGAGGTTGATCAGCAGCCACGGCATGGCCATCGCGGTGGCCGGCAGCGCCGCCAGGGCGACCACGCCGGCGTAGCGGCCGAGGCGGCCCCACTCACGGACCCCGAACGCCAGGACCGAGATGACGCCGAAGGCGGTCGCCTCCGGGTGGGTGACGATGCACAGGCCGGCCAGCACGCCGGCGGCCAGGGCGTGCGCGGCGGCGCCGCGGGGCGGCGCACCCGGCCGCAGGGCCACGGCCAGCTGCCACAGCGCCAGCAGCGCGAAGTTGAAGCCCAGGGTGCGGGTCACGCCGCCACCCACGATCAGCCACTCGAAGGAGCGCGGGGTGAGGGCGAAGAGGGCCACCGCCCAGGCCGCCGTGCGCCGATCCGTCAGCTCGGCGAGCAGCAGCCAGGCGCTCCCCATGCTGAGGACCGCCAGCAGCGGGGCCCACAGGTCCATGACCGTGATGGGGCTGACGCCGAACAGGTCCGAGAGGCCGGCCAGGACGTAGAGCCCCAGCGGCGGGTAGGCGAACGGGATCTCACCTCCGTTGTACGAGGTGAAGTGCGGCAGGGCGTAGCCGGCGGCCTGGATGTCCGCGGCCATCACCGCGAACAGCCCGCCGTCTCCCATGGGGAAGGACGTGAACAGGCCGGGCAGCACGCGGACGCCCACGCCCGCCAGCAGCAGGGCGACCAGGGCGGCGTCGACCAGCGACAGGCCGCGCGGCAGCACGAGACTCCTCCGGAACAGGGGCATGCGACCTCGATGCGTCAAGTTGTGTGCCAGGGGAACGACGCTTCATTGTCGCGAACCAACCGCACCGTGCAACCGGACGCCCACACGACGGCCGACCAGCTTGCGCAGCTCCTCCGCCCACAGTACGGCGCTGGCCAGCCCGACGGCCAGTGCCCACTCCCCGGGCGAGAGCGGAACCGTGCCGAAGGCGGTGTTCAGCAGTGGGAGGCGGATTACCAGCAGCTGAAGGACCAGCGACAGGCCGATGGCTCCCCACAGCCGGGAGTTGGTGAAGGGCCGGTGGAAGGCACGGGACCAGCCTGCCGGGTGTGACCGGCCGCGGGCGGGGCCGATCGGACCGTTCCACCCTGCCGCTCGCCCACGCCCTTGGGTGCGGGATGCGTCAGTGACCGGCGGCCCCGCTCCAGTAGGCGAGATGGGCGGTCGTCTCGGCGACGAGGGCCGACCGTATGCCGATGGATCCCACCTCGATGTACTCCCGATCGGTCATGAGGTCGCCGCCGGCGGGGCCCATCCCGTCGAGGACGGCGACCCGGCTGGAATCGATGAACGCAGAGCTGCCGGCGGCGAAGCTGCCGGTTTCGGCGAGATGGATGCCGAGCTCGGTACCCACGTTCCTGACGAAGGCCAGGAATGCCTCCGTCAGTGGGGTGCGGGGGAGGGCCGGACGGTGCGCGACCGCCTCGAAGGTGAGATGCCCGATCTGGTCGATCTCGGCGGGCACGGCCTCGAGCCGGGCGATCATCGCGGCCCACGCGGCGTCGTCCCGCGCCCGCACGTCGAGGACGGCCTGGCCCACCGATGGAATCACGCTGCGCCGCACACCGGCGCGCAGGATGGTGGGCGTGACGCGGTATCGGTCATCATGCACGCCGCCAAGGACGACCAATGCCCGGCCCAGAACGATGGACGCGTTCTCCGCCGCGTTCACCGCCGTTCCCGCGTAGCCACCCTCGACCCGCGCGACGGCCCTCCCGACGCCGACCCTGGCCCGCGAGGTCATAACCCGATCGCCGTCTCGACCGCATTCGAAGCACAGGCACCAGGTCGCGGTCCGACCCAGTGCCTCAATGGTTGCGCCCGATCGGAGGGACCCCGCCTGCTCGTCTCGTGACAGCACGATGACGATCTCGGGGGCGGCGCGGGAACCGAGCTGCCGCAGGGCGTCGACCATGACCACGAGCCCGCCCTTCATGTCCGCGACGGCGGGTCCGAGCGCTCGCTTGCCGTCCA
>DASRYM010000038.1:0-12998 GCA_035687145.1 Candidatus Zixiibacteriota bacterium
GAGCTCCTCCGCACGGGCCATGCGCTCCTGCGCCTCGCCGGCGATGGCCGCGGCCAGCGCCGCCTCCGCCCCGCGAACGCGCTCCTCGGCGGCCGCCACGCGCGCCTGAGCCTCCTCCAATGCCGCGCTGCGCTCGAGGTACTCGGCGTGCTGGCGCCGTGCCTCGGCCAGGGCCGCCTCGGCCGCGCCGAGCCGGTCGCGCCAGGTGCGAAGCGGGCCCCTGGCCCCAAGGCGGTCCACGCCCACCGCGTCGCGCCGGAACTGCTCCAGCCGCTCGATGGCCTCGGCGGCCGTGGAGTCCGCCCCGTGCGCGGCGGCGGCGCGCTGCATGAACTCCTGCAGCTCGTCCGCGGCGTCGGCCACGGCCAGGATCTGGGCCTGGTCGACCGACACGGTGGCCGCGAACGCGTCGCGCGTCAGCCCCAGCCAGCGCGAGGCGTCGGGGGTGCCGTCCAGGATCTCGTCCGACACGTCGCGGCCGAGGTTGACGTCCACGGCGCGGCACTTGACCTTGCCGGCCAGGTCCTGGCTGATGTCGATCTCGCGCCCGTCGTCCAGCGCCAGTCGGGCCTCCACCTCCCAGCGGTCGCCGTCGTCCCACGGCCTGTGACGCCTGGCCTGCAGCCGCTCCGCCTCGGTGCCCGGGCCCTTGCCGCGGCGCACGCCGGTGATCGCCAGCCGGATGGCGGCGTGCCAGGTGCTCTTGCCGGCCTCGTTCGGGCCGCTGACCACGGTCATGCCGGGAGCGAGCTCCAAACTCTCCCCCTGGAAGGGGCCGAAGGCGCGGGCCACGACGCGCTTGATCCACATCGGCCCTACACCACCTCCAGGTCCGCGCGGCCCTCGAGGGCGCGCAGCCCGGTCAGGATGACCCGCCGCCGGAGCTCGGGATCCTCGACCTGCTCCCGGGCGTCCCGCGCGAACTGGCCGCGCACCGTCTGCTCGGCGGCAATCGCCTGGAGGTCGTACCCGACCGCCACGCGGCCGGTGCGCAGCGCCAGCCCGTCCAGGTGCGCGCCGAGACGGCCGAGCTCGCGCAGGTCCAGCTGGACCGATGGCGCCACCTCGCCCTCCAGGGTCACCCGCACGCAGCCGCCCAAGCCGGCGATGGCGGCCGCCACCGCCTCCCGCACCGCGTCGAAGTGGCCGGCGCCGTCCAGCACGACGGTGATGTCGTGCACCTCGCTGACCGCCACCCGGCGCCGCTCGCGGGAGACCGATCCATCCGCGGCCACCTCCACCAGCACCGCGCCGCGCTCCCCCTCCTCGCCGAACTCCAGCGGGTCCGGGTTGCCCGGGTAGGTGTGCCGCTCCGCGTCCCGCGGGCGGTGATAGTGGCCGAGGAAGGCGTGGTGCAGGCCGGCCGCGGCGATCTCCGAGGCGTCGAACGGCGCGTGCGGCTCCTTGCCGCTCTCCTGCCAGGCCAGCTGGCTGCGCTCCGACGCGTGGGCCAGGGCCAGGTGCACGCCGCCGCGGTCGGTCCGGAAGCCGGCGAAGAAGCCGTCGGTATTGGCCGGCGCGCGGTGCGCCGCGCCCCACAGGGTCAGCCCGTCCGCCAGCGTCACCGGCGTCAGCCGGGCCTCGGTGAAGACGTGCACGTTGGGCGACCAGTCGATCACCGCGTAGGGGCTGCGCGGCGAGAGCCAGTCGTGGTTCCCCGGCGCCAGGAACACGGGCCGCCCCGCATCGGCGAACGACGCGCGCAGGAACTCCATGGTGTCCGGGCTGATGCGCTCGTGCTCGAACAGGTCGCCCGCGCACAGGATGGCGTCCACCCGTTCCTCGTCCGCCAGCCGGAGGATGCGGCCCAGGGTCTCGCGCCGGTTCTGCCGCCGGGTGCGGGCGGCCTCCGGCGAGGCCCAGGCGAACGGGGCGTCCAGGTGCAGGTCGGCGAACAGCAGGAGCTTCACGCGGGCCCAAGGGTAGCCGCGGATGTGACAGCTAGGCCGTCGCAATGTGCGCGGCCGAACCGGTCAGTCGGCTCCTTCGCGCTCGTTGATCAGCTGGATGACCAGCAGCACCGCCGCAGCCACCAGCAGGAGGTTCACCAACGGTCCCCAGGCCAGCAGGAGCCCGATGAACCACAGGAGCAGCACGACGGCCGTCAGCGTCCAGATCACTGGAACAGCACCCAGGCCAGGGCCAGCACCACGGCCACCACCGCCACGCCGCCGAGCGCCACCACCACCGACAGCAGCAGGGTGCGCGGCCCGTCCTCGGCGTTCATCACGCGGCCATCGCCTCCAGCAGCAGGTCCACGTGCTCCGCGGGCTTGACCCGCTCGAGCACATGCTCGACCCGTCCATCGGGCCCGATGATGAAGCTGGAGCGCTCGACGCCCATGTAGGTCCGGCCCATGTACGACTTCTCGACCCACACCCCGAAGGCGTCGGCCACGCGGTGGCCCTCATCGGCCAGCAGGCGGTAGGGCAGGTCGTACTTCTCGCGGAACTTCTGGTGGCTCTTCACCGAGTCGGGAGACACGCCGAAGACCTGCACCCCGGTGGCGGTCACGCGGGCGAAGTTGTCGCGCATCGAGCAGGCCTGGGCGGTGCAGCCGGGCGTGTCGTCCTTGGGGTAGAAGTACAGCACGTAGCGCGTGCCCAGCAGGCTGTCGCGGCTGACGATCTCGCCGGTGTCGTCCGGCAGGCTGAAGTCGGGCGCCAGGTCACCGACGTTCGGTTTCATGGCGCGCATGCTAGCGCACGAAGTCGTCCATCTCCTCGATGGCGACCAGCACCGGCGGCAGCTCCCGCGGCAGCAGCCTGGCGGCCAGGTCGGACGCGATCTCGTCCAGCACCGCGTCCGGAACCTCGGCCAGGTCGTGGCCGGCGCCGGAGACCACGCGACGAGCGGGCTCGTTGCCCGCCTCGCGCAGGGCGGCCTCCAGGAGGAGCGACTCGTCGGGATGCGCCCAACGGTCCAGCTCGCCGTGGACGAGCGCCACGGAGCGGTGCAGCATGGTGGCCAGCGCCAGCGGCGGGGTGTGGATCGCCTGCTCGACGGCGGCCAGCGACAGCTCCACGGCCTCGCCGCCGGGCAGGCGCAGCGTCATCCGCGGTTCGCGCCGCTCGGCGCGCTCGATGATCTCCTCGCTCCCCCGGTCGAAGGCCAGCACCAGCGGGTGCTCGTGGTCGGTGCCGTGCCGGAACCGCTCGCCGGCCCCGCGACGCAGCACGTCACGCCAGGACCGGGCGGACGGGCCGATGAGGGTCAGGGCCCCGACCGCCGGGTCGGCGATGGCCACCGACAGCGCCAGCGTCGCGCCCTCGCCGTGCCCCACGATCCCGGTGCGTCGCAGGTCCAGTGCCCCATGGGAGCGCATGGCGGCCAGCTGGTCGCGGGCGTCGTCGATGCGGGTGAAGAGCGCCACCCGCTCCCAGTCCCCCTCCGAGGCGCCGCAGCCGCGCGGGTCGCAGCGCAGGCTGGCCACGCCGCGGGCGGCCAGACCATCGGCCAGGCGGGCGAGCAGGCCGGGGGGCGGCGGCCCGGGCGCGAACCAGCCCGGGTGGCGGCCGGCATCCCAGGCGCCGTCCCGGTCCCGCGGCAGCCAGGAGGGCAGCAGCAGCACGTTCGGGTAGCGACCCCGACGGTCGTCCGGCGGCGGGGTGTCGGGCAGGGTCAGCGTCCCGGCCAGGGTCGCCTCGCCGGCACGCACCCGCAGCTCCTCGGAGCGTGGCATCACGACGAGGGTACACTCGCCCACCGCATGGACCTGCCGTCCTCCGCCTTCAGCCCGCCGCCCGAGCCGGTGCCGTTCTGGCCCGATCCGGCCGCCGATCCGCCGCCCGGCGCGGAGGTGGTGATCGTTGGCGCGGGGATGCTCGGCGCCATGGCCGCCCTGCGCCTGGCGGAGCGCGGCCTCAGGCCGCTGGTCATCGAGGCCAACGCGCCGGCGTCGGGGGCCAGCGGCCGCCTGGCCGGCATGGCCCTGGCCGGGCTGGGCGGCCACTACCCGCGGGTCACGGCCCTGGTGCAGGCGGCCGGCGGCCCGCCGATCTCGTCCTACACGACCCGCTCGCTCGACCTGCTGGAGGAGCTGGACGAGCGGCTGGGTGGCGCCTTCGCCTGGCGGCGCTCCGGCTCGCTCGACCTGTTCCGCTCCGAGGCCGAGGAGGCGCACGGCCGCCGCCTGGCGGACCTGCAGGCGGCCGAGGGGCTGGAGGTGCGGGTCATCGGTCCGGACGAGCTGGCCGAGGTGGCGCCGGCCCTGGCCACCGACAGCGTGCGGGCCGCCAAGTGGAGCCCGCGCGACGGTCAGCTGCACCCGATCAAGATGGTCTACGCCCTCCTCGCCGAGGCGACGCGCCTGGGGGCCGAGGTGGTGACCGGGGTCCGGGTGGAGGGGGTGCTCGTCCGGTCGGGGCGGGTGGCCGGGGTGCGCACCTCGCACGGCGAGGTCGCGGCCGGCGCCGTGCTGCTGGCCACCAACGCCTGGTCGGGCTGGCTGGTGCCGCCCGTGGCCGAGAACCTGACCCCCATCCGCGAGCACGTGTGCGTCACCGAGCCGCTCCCGCCGCTGCTGGGCCCGGGCTTCGAGACCCACCACTGCAACGAGTACTGGCGCCAGCTGGAGAGCGGGGAGGTCCTGATCGGCGGCTTCACCGAGGTGGACGAGAACATGGGCATCGGCTCCTACTCGATGGAGGTCCGCCCCCAGGTGCCGCCCATGCTGGCCGACCTGCTGGGGCGCCTGCATCCCGAGGCGGCCGACGCGCGGATCGTGCGCTGCTGGGCCGGCCTCCTGGACTTTGCCTCGCTGGAGGTGCCGATGTTCGGTCCGCTACCGGCCGCCGACGGCACGCCGATCCCCGGGGGCTACCTGGCCTGCGGCCTGACCGGCCACGGCCTGCCGTACGCGCCGATCATTGGTGTCCTGCTGGCCGAGCTGATCGCCGACGGGCGAGCCACGACCCTGCCGCTGGAGCCGTTCGACCCACGGCGCTACGCGGGGGTGCGTCACGCGCCGACCTGGCTCGAGCCCTTCGGGGTGACGGTCAGCTGAAGATGAACTCCCAGGTGCCGATGCCCACGCTGATCCCGATGGCCGCCACGCCGAGCACCGCGGCGGCTCCGATCAACGCCCAGTCCGCCTGACGCACCACCTGCGGTCGGGCCACGCTGCGGCACGCCCGCGTCCCGAAGCCGCGCGACTCCATGGCCATGGCCAGCCGCGTCCCGCGCCGCACCCCGGCGATCAGGAGCGCCAGCAGCTTGGAGGCGAAGAGCCGCATCGCCTCCACCGGCGACCGACCCGCCTCCACGCCGCGCGCCCGGCGCGCGAGCGACAGCGTCTGCCACTCGGTGGCCAGGATCGGCAGCTGGCGCGCCGCGGCCAGCGCACCGATCGCGAAGCGCGACGGCAGCCGCAGCTGCTGGACCAGCGAGTCGGCCAGGTCGGTCGGGTCGGTGGTCACCAGCGCCAGCACGCCGGACAGGGCAATCCCCAGCAGGCGCAGGCCCAGCCCCAGGCCGCTCACCAGGTTGCCGGTGCCGATCCCGAATGGACCGATGCGGGCCACCACCTCGCCCACCGTCTCGGCGGCGAAGACGGCGTTCAGCACCCCGACCGAGAGGGCCGCGAGAAGGATCGGCCAGGTGCGATTCAGCAGGTCCGACGCCGCCAGGCCGCTGGCGGGCACCGCGGCCAGCAGGCCGGCCAGCACGATCGTCGCGGTGACCACGTCGGCCGAGACGAAGAGGGCAACCATCAGGATCGCCGCCGCGCCCAGCTTGGCGGCCGGGTTGGCGCGCGCCAGGAAGGCCTCGGGCCGCGGGCGCAGCGGGGTGAAGAGCCTCATACCGCGTACGCCGAGGGCGGCTCGAGCCGCAGGGTGCGATCCGCCAGGGCGGACGCGAAGTCGCGGTCGTGGGTCACGAAGCACACCGCCCGCCCGGCGTCGCGCACGGCGGCCAGCAGGGTCAGCAGCTCGGTCGCCGTGCGCCGGTCCTGCCCAAAGGTCGGCTCGTCCAGGATCAGGACCGCTGGCGCGGTGGCCAGCGCGGTGGCCACCGACAGGCGCCGCTTCTCGCCGCCCGACAGGGTGAACGGGTTGGCCTCGGCCAGGTGCGTCAGGTGGAGCCGCTCCAGGAGCTCCTCGGCGCGGGTCAGCGCCTCCCCGCGGGCGACCCCGGTCCGCATCGGGCCCAGCAGGAGCTCGTCGCGCACCCGCCCGGTCAGGAACTGGTGCTCCGGGTCCTGGAAGACGGTGCCCAGGTGGCGCACCAGCTCGGCCGCCGGCCAGCGCCAGATCGGCTCGTGTCCACGTCCGGGAGCCAGCGCCTCTCCCGCCAGCACCGCGCCATGCTCGGGACGCAGGAGGCCGGCCAGCAGCATGGCCAGCGTCGACTTGCCGCTGCCGTTGGGGCCCATCACCGCCAGGGCCTCGGCGGAGCGCACCTGGAGATCGGTGCGGGACAGCGCGAGGGTGGCGGCGCCCGGGTAGCGGTAGGCGACCTGCTCGGCCAGCAGCAGGGTCTCCGGCGCGGGGCGCGGGCGTTCGGGCGGGGCCGGCAGGCGGCGGTCGGGCAGCCACACCCCGTCGCGCTGAAGCTCCTCGGCATGCCGAACGAAGACCTCGCGCGGTGGTCCGTCGGCGACCACGCCCTCGCCGGCGCGCAGCACGACGACCCGGTCGACCAGCGGCAATGCCTCGGACACCCGGTGCTCGACCATCACCATGGTCAGGTCCAGCGCCTCGGTGACCCGGCGCACGACCTCGCGCGCCAGGTCGGCGCCCGGTGGGTCCAGGTTGGCGGTCGGCTCGTCCAGCAGCAGCAGGCCCGGCCGCAGGGCCAGCACCCCGGCCAGCACCAGGCGCTGCTGCTCGCCGCCGGAGAGGGCATCGGTCGGCCGGTCGGGCGGGTACGGGAAGCCGACGGCGTCCAGCGCGCCCTGGACCCGGGCCCAGATGGCGTCGGGCGGCAGGCACCGGTTCTCCAGCCCGAAGGCGACGTCGTCGCCGGCCCGGGCCATCACGATCTGCGACTCGGGGTCCTGGAAGACGATCCCGCTGCGGTCACGCGCCTCGCGCGGATCCCGGCCGTCGACCCGCAGCTCGCCCTCGCTGTCGGCGGCGGCGTCAGGCTCCAGCAGCCCCGCCAGCGCCATGAGCAGCGTGGACTTCCCGGAGCCCGATGGGCCCAGCAGCAGCACTCGCTCGCCCGGCTCGATGCGCAGGTCGAGCCCGCGCAGCGCCCAGGCGCGACGCCCGGCGTGACGCCACCCCCATCCACGGGCCTCGACCGAGGCCGGGCGCGCCGCGGACGGGGTGGTCAGTGGCTCAGACCTCCTGCTGCTCGCGGCCGGCGGCGAAGGCGCTCAGCACGCCAGTGGGCGCCAGGGCGCGCACCAGGAGCCAGGAGCCGAGGCCGGCGATGACCGCGCTGCTGATCACGACCAGCACGCCGTAGGCCAGCTGCCAGGTCGCATCCCAGTCCGGGTAGAACATGGCCACGTCCAGCAGGGCGGCGGCCGCTCCGGCGGCGGCACCGGCCACGATCGCCACCGGCACGTTCCAGCTCCGGTACAGGGTGAACGCGAAGACCAGCTCGGCGGCGCCACCCTGCATCAGGCCGTAGACCACCGTCAGCAGCCCCCACTGACTGCCGAGCAGGGCCGAGACCGATGCCGCCACCGCCTCACCCAGCAGGGCTGCCCCGGGGCGCCGCACGATGAGCGGCACCAGCACCGCGGGGATCAGCCACACCCCGTAGACCACGCCCTGGAGCGGCCGGAAGGCCACGAAGGCCGGCTGCACCGCCTCCCACACGAGGTTCCAGGCCTGGAAGACGACGCCGAAGGCAACGGCCAGCACGGCCGCCACCACGATGTCCACCACGCGCCACCCGCTCTGGGTGCCGATCGCGGTCGTCATGGTTCCACTCCTTCCGTGAGCTGCTCGACGACGAGGAGCGTCCCGCGCTCGAGCGAGACCGATGCCGGGGCTCGCGCGACCACGTTCGACAGGCCGCGTGACCCTCCGAACGCCAGCCGCTCCCCGTGGAGCGGGTAGCGGAGCCCGTCGGTCAGCACGCCCTCGGCGTCACCGCCGACGGCCAGCAGCGTGACCAGCGCCCCGACCGGAGCCTCCAGGCCGAGCCGATCTCCGCCGTGCACGGCGCGGACCAACGTGTCACCGCGCACGATGCGCAGGTCGCGCACCCGGCCGCGCCAGCGGGGATCAGCGATCAGCAGCAGGTTGGCCAGCTCGTGGTCGAGGCGACGTCCGCCCATGGCCCCGAGCAGCACCACCTCGTCGCCGGCCGCCGTGGCTCGTCCCAACGCCAGCTCGGCGTCCGAGGCGTCCTTCTGGACGGGATGGCGCTCAATCCGCGTGCCGGCCCGCTCCAGGGCGGCCAGCAGCTCGGGGCCCGTGGAGTCCAGGTCGCCGACCAGCAGATCGGGCGGGCAGCCGAGGCCGTGGAGCCATCCCGCGCCACCGTCGGCGGCGATCACCATCCCGGCCCCATCCAGGTGCCGGGCGTCGTCCGCCACCGGCTTGCCCCCGGCCACCACCACGACGCGCATCGTGCCTCCCGCCGGCTCGCGCCGCGTGGCGCGCTCCGGCCGCTCCATCGGTCCCGAGAGACGACAGACGGCGCACCCTTCCGGGGCGCGCCGTCAGCACGGATCAAACCGACTCCCTTCGCTGGCATGACCCAGATCAGGTTCGAGGGTCTGCGGTGTCCCGCACTCTCAGCGCACGTGGCGCTCCCCTGTCGCTCTTGGGTTGTCGGGGTCAGCGTAGCACGCGTGCCATCATCGGGTCATGACCGATGCCGCCATCCACCCCAACATCCGTCGCGTCACCGACGCGGCGGCAGCCGCCGGCCTGTCGATCGAGGTGCGCCGCTTCCCGGAGGGGACTCGCACCGCCCGGGACGCCGCGGCCGCCGTCGGCTGCGACGTGGCCCAGATCGTGAAGTCGCTGGTCTTCGTGGCGGACGGCCGGCCGGTGATCGCCCTGCTCTCCGGGGCCGATCGGCTGGACCCGCGGCGCCTGGCCGGCGCGCTGGGGGCCACCGAGGTCCGGCGCGCCACCGGCGACGAGGCGCGCGAGGCGACCGGGTACGCCATCGGCGGCGTGCCGCCGCTGGGTCACGCCCGTCCCCTGCCGGTGTTGATCGACGAGAACCTCCTCCAGCACGAGGTGGTCTGGGCGGCGGCCGGGCTGCCCGATGCGGTGTTCGCCGTCGAGCCGTCGGCGCTGGCCGGAGCGACGGGCGCGGGCGTGGCGCGGCTGGCCGAGGACCGTCCCGACTGAGGACGGTTCGATGTCTCACGGGTGGATCGGACCCAGCTCCAGGCGCACCGTGAACGTGCCGGTCATATCCAGCTGCAGCTGGCGACCGTCCGGGGCCGTGAAGCGGACGATCGCGACCGTGTCACCGGGTGCGACCGCGTGCACCGTGAAGCCGTTCGCCGGCAGCTGTTCGACGTAGAAGTCGTAGACCTCGTTCCCCGGGTCATCGACCTCCCAGCGGCCGAGAAGGGCGGAGCCCGTCTCGATGGGAAGCTCCCGGGCGCCGGGTGGCAGCGGGAAGCCGTCCGGCAGGCCGGCAGCCTCCGACGCGACCGACCCGGGGACGCTCGCGGCGCCCGAGGGGTCCTGCGCCAGAGACCCGGGTCTCGAGGACGCGTTCGTGGCTGCCGGCGTCGAGCCCGCCGGCTGGCAGGCGGCCAGGACGAGGAGCGCCATCATGGCCGCCGGCCGTGCGAGTCGAGTCATCACACCTCCTTGCGCGTCATGGATCGAAGCTGGACACGACGATCGGGATGTAGAAGCCGCCGAGCCGGTCGTGGTCGAACCACCGGGTCGAGATCGAGACCAGGTTGAAGGTCTCCACGTAGCTGCCCGGTGGCGGGCCGCCCCGAATCCCGAAGGTGAAGCGGCCCACCCCATCCGGCGCCACGGCCGCCTGGTCCGCAGTG
The DNA here is from genome assembly GCA_035687145.1 of Candidatus Zixiibacteriota bacterium. Lineage (GTDB taxonomy): Bacteria > Chloroflexota > Limnocylindria > QHBO01 > QHBO01 > DASRYM01. The sequence goes on from DASRYM010000038.1 coordinate 9,935, forward strand.
GTGGCGTTGGCCGCATCGGACCAATCGGCCGCCTGGAACGGGGAGGCGTGCGCCGGCGGGTCCCAGGTGAGCAGGGCGATTCGGCCGGGCGAGCCCGTGTTCCTCCACGTACGGCCGCCGATGTTGCGGAACTCCACCCAATGGGTGATGGTTGCGCCGCGCTTGACGACCTCGGTGCCGGCGTTGCTCTCCCGCACGTACGCCGCCAGGAACGGCACCCGACCCGGCCAGGTGGTCCACAGCCGCAGCGCCATGGGGTCGATCGGGATGGACAGCTGACCGTCGATGCGCAGCACCTCGAAGTGGAGGTGCGCACCCCAGCACAGGCCGCTGCAGCCGGAGCGACCGACCATGGCCCCCGCGATCAGGGTCTTGCCAGGCCCGTGGAGGATTCCCCCCTCCGCGGCGCTGGCCAGGTGGTAGTAGAGGGTGTGGCGGCCGTCGGCGTGGCTCATCCGCACGAAGTTGCCGAAGTTCCCGAACTGCTGGGTGCCGAACCCACCCTCGACGTCGATCACGATGCCGCTCTTGGCGGCCGCCACGTCGGAGCGCAGCGCCATCGGGAAGTCGAGGCCGGTGTGGTTGTCGTACACGCGGCCCCAGTGGGGCGCAGAGTCCCACCAGCGCGTGCCGGTGTAGTCCAGCTGCACGCCGGCGCGCGGGTCACGGTCCATCCCGTAGCTCATCGAGACGTTCGGGTCATAGAAGGGGAGCGTGTAGTCATCGGTCGCGGCCACGGCGGCAGCCGTCGCCAGCCACAGCCCGCCGGCCAGCAGGGACGCGGCGAGCAGGCGCGCGGCTCGGAGCATGCGGGTCATGGCCGGCACCTCCCGCAGGCGGCGAAGGCGGCGGCACCGGCGATCGGCGTGCGCCCACCATCGACGGCGATGAGCTCCAGCCCTCCCTCGGACGTGCGCACCAGGACGGAGCGACCGTCGGGAGCCACCTGGGGAGCGCTGCCGCTGCCCAGGCGGCGCAGGTTCGCCATTCCCGGGGCGGTCAGGAACACCTCGCCCGCCCGCTCGAAGGCCAGGCTTCGCCCATCGGGGGCCACGCTGACGTTCACCGCCCCGACGCCCAGGTCAGCGAGGACGCTGGCGCCCGATGCGGTCAGGCGCCGCACGAGGGTGCCGCCGCCGGTCTGGTGCACCACGACGGCCAGGGACCCGTCGTCCAGCGACCGGGCGCCGTAGACCAGTCCATCCGGCGCGAGGGCGGTCAGCGCACCCGAGGTTGGCTCGAAGCGGACCAGGCGCGACTCGAACGGGGCCTCCACCGATGGGACGGCCAGCAGCATGACCGCGCCGTCACCGGTCACCTCCAGCGGTCCGAGGAACGGCCCCGGCGCCAGGGTCGACACCGAGCCTGCGACGAGGTCGACGCTGAGCAGCGCGCCAGACCCGTCCACCACGGCCAGGGTCGAGGCATCGGGCGCGAACGCGGCGCCGACCACGCCTTCGAGATCGACCAGGGTCTGCCCGCCATCGGGCTGGGCGATGGTCAGCCGCGTTGGATCCAGGCCGCGGCGCGGGGCGAATGCCGCGCGCGAGCCGTCGGCGGCGACGGCCAGCAGCTCGAGCGGCACCGAGGCGGAGGCCGAGGCCATCCGCACCTCGACGAGCCCGGGCGCGAGGTCGTCTCGCGCCAGCAAGACAACCTCGCTCCCCGCGGCGCGGGCCTCGGCAGGGCCCAGGCGATCGAGCGCGTCGGGAGGGCCGGCAGACGTGGTCGTGATGGCCAGCGCGGCGAGCAGGCTGAGGACCAGCAGCGACACCATGGCGATGCGCAGGGCAGCCGGGCCGCTGCCGGACGGGTGGCGCGCCATGGCGCGCACCGAGACCGACATGGGAACCTCCGTGGCGAGCAGGGCGGGGACGATGAGCTGCGACGGACGTTCCGTTGGCGGCGGGCCTCCTCGTGGTGCGAAGCCGTGCCAGCCTAGCCGGTGACCGCTTATCAGCCGCTTATCGGCGCCTTACCGGGGAGCGCGGCCATAATCGCCCCCATGCCTCACGTGCCCGCCTGGGCGTTCGTTCTCCTGCTCGGCGTGCTCCTGATCGCCGCCGGCCTGGCCGCCATCCGCGCGTCAGGTGCCCGGGTGAGCCTGGCCCGCCGGCTGGCCGGCGCCCGACAGCTGCGGGTGGGTGACGCCCTGGACGCCGACCCGCTCCCCGCCCGGCCGGTGCGACTCCTCGGCCGGGTCCGCTGCCCGGACCCGATCGTGACCGACCGGGACGAGCGGCTGGTGGCGCTGCACCGCGACGTCGAGGTGCGGACGCCCGATGGGCGCTGGCGCGTCATCGAGCGCGTCCGCGAGACGCGCGGGTTCGAGCTGTGGGACCACGACGGATCGCTCACCCTGGACCCCGCCCACGCAGCCGAGCCGCTGGTCGCCATCCCGCACGTCTGGCGCGGCACCACCGCCGAGCTGTCTCACCCGCCCTACGCCGACGCGATCGCCCGCCTGGCGCCCGACGGCCGGGAGCTGCCGGCCCGCTCCGTCACCCGCATGGTCGCCACCGTGGACCGCCTGCAGGTGCTGGCCGAGGTCCGACCCGGTCCCGATGGTCGGCGGCGCCTCGAACCGCCGCCGGGCGGCTACGTGATCTCGGTGCTGGAGCTCCCCGACGCCATGCGCCTGCTGGGCGGCCCGCGGCGCGGCCTCCTCCTCGCCGGCGCCGGGCTCCTGGGGGCCGGGGTCGTGGTTGCGGCCATCAGCCTGGGGGTGGCCCTCATCAGCGCCGTGGCCTGACCCGAACACGCCATGGGAAGAGGCGTTCGGCGCAGGTACTCCCCTGCTCGGTACCAACGAGGCATCGAGGCGACGCGCCTCCCACTTCTAGCATCCGTCCACCGGTTCTTACCAAAGCCTCCATGAGGCGACGGCGGCCGGGAATCCAAGATCGGACCGAGGCCACCGTCGGTGCCCACCTCCTCCCGCGACCGATCCGCCGCACCGGACCCGCTCATCAGCGTGGCCCAGGCCGCCGCCATGCTCGGGGTGCATCCCAACACGCTCCGAGCATGGACCGATGCCGGCCGTCTTCCCGCCTACCGCATCAAC
>DASRYM010000039.1:0-119818 GCA_035687145.1 Candidatus Zixiibacteriota bacterium
CACGTCGCCCAGGATGGCCAGCCCGCCGATGTCCGGGCCCCACAGCATGGTGAGATGGTCGAGGACGACGTTGGAGACGGTGCCCGACATGCCGTTGATGGTCACCGCGTCGAGGGTGGCGGGATCACCGTTCTCATCGCCCGATAGGACGCTCAGCCCCCGCACCACGACCTGGCTGGTGACGATGAGGATCGCGCCCTTCAGCACCGCGCCGGGCTTGCCCTCGAGGGTGAGGTACGGGTTCTTGACGCGCAGCTGGCCCACCTCGTAGAGGCCGGCGGCGACCTGCACCACGCGCGGGCCGCTCGCGCTCACCGCCTCGCTCAGCTGCGCCGCGGTGCTGACGCTGATCACGCGTCCCCCGGCACCTCCCGTCGTCTCGGAGCCGTACCCGACGGCGCCCGCCCCTCCCACCGCGGGCGGCGGGCCGGGCAGTACCTGGGCCAGGATGACGGCGGCCGCGGCAAGGGCCACGAGGAGCTTCAGCAGGGAGGTTGCGGCGGCGCCCTCAGCCTGGCGCGGCGTTTGCAGGTCGGACAATCCGGGATTCCTTTGCGAGGCGTGCGGCTGGGTTGTTCGCCACCGTAGGGGTGAATCCGGGCCTCGCCCACTGACGAAGTCGTCACGTTGGACCCGATCCGATGGTCACGTTCGAACCGGCAGCCGATCGGGCCGACCGGATCAGGAAGCCGGTTAGAGCCTTATCGGCTCGCTCGTGGAGCCGGCTGGCACGTGAGGTGCATTACGCGAGGGCATCGCCACGCCAACGAACCAGGAGGAAGCCATGTACTGGGGCGGAGGGATCATCGGGCTCATCCTGCTGATCCTGCTCATCCTGCTGCTGACGGGGAACCTGTAGCAGAGCAGGCCAACGACGAATCAAGGCATGAAGAAGGCCCCTCCGAGGAGGGGCCTTCGTTGCTGCCGGATTCGCTAACCGCAAGGGCATCTTTCACGCGCGGTTTCCCGCACTACCCTTACCCAAACCTACCCATGACCTTGCGATCAGTGGTGAATCGCTGTGCGAACAGCGAACACATGATAGGGGTGGCCACCCCGGCAGGTCAACGGTCTGGGACTAAGATTCCTTTACCTTTCAAAGCGAAGTCCGCGCTCGCTGTCGCGGGCGGACCGATGGCTCCGCCTACTCCTCGGCCTCCGGCACCTGCACGGTCATGCGCTCGATGATCACCGGGTCCAGCGGCACGCCGCGCGGGCCGTTGGTCGGCACCCGCCCGATCTCGTCGATGACCTCGGTGCCGGCGGTCACGCGCCCGATGATGGTGTAGAGGCGGTCGAGCCGATCGTCGAGATCGGTCAGGTTGATGAAGAACTGGCTCCCGTTGGTGTCCGTGCCACCCGCGTTGGCCATGGCCACCACGTACGGATCGTAGGTCAGACCCTCGGCCGGCGGCTCGATGACGAAGCGGTAGCCGGGGCCGCCGGTCCCGAGACCGGCGAAGTCGCCGCGGTTCTGCTTCGTCTGCGGGTCTCCGGCCTGGGCCACGAAGCCGGCGATGATCCGATGGAAGCTGATGCCGTCGTAGAAGCCGCAGCGGGCGAGGGCCACGAAGTTGGCGACCGCGATGGGCGCCGCGTCCGAGGCCAGCTCGATCGCGAACGTACCCTTGTTGGTGGTCACCTCCACCGACCGCACGTCCCCGATCACGTCGGCCGCCTGCTCGGCGGATGGCGCGCCGGCCGGGCAGGGTGGCGGGGTCTCGGCGGGACCGCCGCAGGCGGTGGTCAGCACCGCGACCAGGGACAGGGCGGCCAGCCGCTTCATCGGTCCATTGCCTGGGGCACGACGTCAAACAGGCGCTCGGCAAGGCTGATCGGCATGGTCCCTCCGTAGAGCAGGGTGTCGTGGAAGCGGCGCAGCGAGAAGGCCGGGCCCAGGCGCCGCTCGACCCGCTCGCGGAGCCGGTCGAACATGTGACGCCCGTACAGGTAGCTGAGCTGGTAGGTGGGCGTGCTGGTGTAGCGCCTCACCTCGGCCAAGGCACCGGGGCGCTCCAAGCCGGTCTTCTCGACCAGGAAGTCCACCGCCTCCTCGAAGCTGATGTCACCGCGGTGCAGGCGGATGTCCAAGATGATGCGCACCGCCCGCCAGATGGCGTCGGTGTGCTGGATGTACCGATGGGCGGGCGTGGCGTCGAAGCCGGCCTCCTTCATCATCCGCTCGCAGTAGAACGCCCAACCCTCGACGAACTCGGCCGCCGAAAGGTTGAGGCACCGCACCAGGCTCGGGTTGGTGATCGCCGCCGCCAGCTGCAGGTGGTGGCCCGGATAGGCCTCGTGGACGCTGGTGTTGCTGATCGACGCGTAGTTGTGCTCGCGCCACATGCTCGGCTCGGATGGCGGCGTGACGATGTAGATGCCGACCGGGTCCGGGTCGAAGCGCGGCGGGATGTAGTAGGCGGCGAACGGGATGAGGTGACGCTGGTGGACCGGCGTCTCGATCACCCGCAGCTCGTCGCGCGGCGGCATGGTGGCCAGCTCGTGCTCCACCACGAAGGCGCGGGCGCGGGCGATCGACTCGCGGTAGGCCTCCAGCGCCTCGGGGAAGGTGGCCGGGTGGTCGTTCTTCACCAGGTCGGCGACCTCGCGCGGGTCGAGCAGCGGGTCGATCTCGGTGGCGACGGCGTCGCGCGCCGCGGTCTCGGCGGCCAGGATCTCCTCGCCCACGGCCACGATCTCGTCGCCGTCGGCGGCCAGCGCCCGCAGCCGGATCAGCTCCTCCAGCCCGTCGCGGCCGGCCCGCCAGTCGGCCTCGGCGCGCGGCAGGGCCTCGTGGCGCAGCCAGTCGGCATGCTCGGCCAGGGCGCGGCGCGCGCCGTCGACGGCGGTGCGCAGGCGGTCGACCACGGCCGCGTCCACGTGCTCGGCCTGGGCCGCGGCCAGGATGGCGTCCAGGAACTCCGGCAGTCGCTCGGTGGCCTCCAGGTCGATCTCCAGCCAGATGCGCACCGGCGCGTCCAGGCGGGTGCGGGTGGCGGCCAGGTGGCGCGGCGCGTCCTCCAGCCGGGCGGCGATCGACGCCAGGCGCACCTCGGCCGGCGCGAAGTCGCGGGTGAAGAGGGGGAACAGGGCGTCGCCGATGTGCTCCGCCCCGCGGGTGCTGCCCGCCCACTGGCGTCGCTCGGTGAGCTGGTGATGGGCCAGCCGCGACTCGTGGATGACCAGGTCGCGGTCCAGCGCCCGGTCCGGCGTCAGCTCCGACGGGTCGAAACGCTCCATCTCCGTGATGGTCGCCCGGTGGAAGGCGGCCAGCGCCTCGATCTCCTCGCGGTCTCCACCGGCCAGCCGGTGGTCGTGATCGTGGATGCCGATGTAGGTCGCCTCGAGCGGATCCAGCTCCAGGAGCTGGCGGAACCAGCGGTCCACGGTGCGGTCGAAGCGTGCGTCGGCGTCGGATGGCGGGGATTGGCGGTCGGTCGGCAGCATTAGCCCTCGCGTGGACGGCTGGAAAGTCGCGGCTACGGCCGGCCGGGCTAACCGTCAGAGGCGGCGGCCTCGGTCAGCGTGCGCGCGAGGAAGCCTAGCACCCAGTCGCGGTAGTCGTCGGGGCAGGCACTGGCCGATTGCCCGTGCCCGGCCGCCGGGCAGAGCTGGAGCTCGGCCTGCGAGCCGCCATCCTGCGCGGCGGCCAGCAGGTCGTGCGGGTCGTTAGGGCCCATGGAGCCGTCGGCGCCGCCGGCGATGATCAGCACCGGCCCGTCGTAGCGCTCGATGGCCTGCACCGGGTCCGCCGCACTCATGTCGGCCCCGGTGCGCAACAGGCCGCCCAGCAGGATGGCCCATGCTCCGGGCACCGACAGCGGGTAGCCGGCCCGGGCCAGGCGCGCGTCGAGGGCATTGGCCAGCGTGGCGTGGGTGGACTCCAGGATGAGAGCGTCGATCCGGTCGTCCGAGACCGCGGTGTTCACGGCCACTGCCCCGCCCATCGAGATACCCCACACCGCCACGGCCGGCGGCCCCTTGGTCGCCTCCAGCCAGTCCAGGACAGCACCCAGGTCGGCGCGCTCTCGCACGCCCACGGTCGTCGGCGCCGCCTCGCTCTGGCCGTGGTTACGGAAGTCGAAGAGCACCACGTTGTAGGCGTCGTGCAGCACCTCGGCCTGTCGCAGCAGGGTGCTCTTGTTCGCGCCATGGCCGTGGGCCAGCACCACGGTGGGTCCCTCCGGCCCGATGCCGGACGCCGCCGGCACGTACCAGCCGGCGATGCTGACCCCGTCGGCGGTCACCAGCTCGCTGCCGGCCTGGGCGCCCTGCGACGGGCAGTCGGCCGCGTCCGGGTAGGCGGCCAGCACCCCATCGGTGGCCTGGTCATAGTTGATGGCCTCATAAGCCCCACCGAACGCGCTTTCGGGCGTCCGGCAGTCCCGGCTCGGCAGCGGCGGATCGACAACCTGGGCCGATCCGACGAAGCCGACGTAGGCCAGGTAGGTGAGGGTGGCCACCAGCAGGGCGATGGGGGCGAAGCTCAGCCAGCGCCGGAGGGCGGCTGACCGGGCTGCGCGCCGTTGCTCGGGCAGCTCGTACGGCACGGGCCGGAGTATAGGTTCGCGCCGGTCCCGATCGTCACCTACAATCCCGCGGATGGCCATCCGAACTCGTGGTCGCGCCGCGGCGCGACCCGCGCCCACCGGACGCACCGCCACCCGCTCCGCACGCCCGCGGGCCCACTCGCTCGCGCCGGCGCACCTCGGCGAGGCGGGGGCGGCGGCCGTCCTGGCGCTGGTGGTGCTGGGGCTGGCCACCTTCATCGTGGCCCTGGCCATGATCGTGTCCGGGATCACCATCGCCGGCCGCTTCGGCGGCTCGCCGCCGCCCAACGTGGGCAGCCTGGGGCTGGGGCAGATCATCGGCGGCGCCGGCCTGCTGCTGCTGGGGCTGGGCCTGTCGGGCTCGGCGCTGGCGGTGCTGGCCGAGGTGAAGCACAGCCGCCTGGTCGCCGCCGGGCTGTCCGGGCTGGCAGCGGTGCTCTCGATCGCCGGCGCGCTGGTGACCCTGCTGCAGCCCGGCCGCGAGGTGGTGCTGCCCCTGGCGCTCGGCATCGCGGCCCTGGTCTTCGCCGCGTCCGCCATCCTGCTGGCTCGCCCGCGGCCGTAAGGGCCGCGCCGCGCGGGATGGGCCGTTCCGCGACGCCTGCGACCCTCGTCCTGGGCCTGGCCGGCGTCCTGTTCCTGCTCGGCGGCATCGGCGGCCTCGTCGGCGGGCTGTACCTGGCGGAGTGGATCCACGCCCAGCTGCCGGAGGTGACCGCCGATGCCGACGCCATCGGCGGCGCAGCCTTCGCCCTGGGCGTGGCGCTGCTGTTCGTGGCGACGGCGCACCTGGTCCTGGCGCTGGGGGTCGCGCGCCGCTGGCGGGTCATCCTGCTCCCCGCCGCGGTGGTGAGCGCCGGGATGCTGGTGGCGGTTGCCGGCTGGGGCGTCGCGGCGCTGGTGACCGCGGCCGCCGGGTTGGCCGCGCCCGCGCTGATGCTGCCCGCCGGCGCCGCACTCCTGCTGCTGGCGGCGGCCTATGGATGGGCCACGCGCGTGGTCATCGGCCTGTGGGGGGAGACCAGGCGGCCCGGCTGAAGGGGCGCCGGATGGCTGCTATACTCGCGGCTCCGTCACTTCCCCGGGCCCGTGGTGTAGTGGCCTAACATGCCAGCCTGTCACGCTGGAGATCGCCGGTTCGAATCCGGTCGGGCCCGCCAAGCGCTTGCTGGCCAAGCGAGCAAGCCGCCAGACCGTGCGGGTCGTCTCGAGGATTCAGTGGCACGCGGATCCGCCCCCCGGTCGGCCCGCCAAGCTTTCGCTCGCCGAGCGACCAGGCGGCATTCTCCCAGGCATTGCCACCCATCCCGAATGACGTGCTGTCATCTGCACGGTCGGGCGGCGGCGCATGGCATGGCTCGCGACGGGCCCATACCTACCCGGTCGGTTTGGCTGTCTTCGGCATCCGCCGCCGATGAACAACGCCTCACCTCCTGGCACGTTGCGTGCGACCGCGGGCGGCGCATGGCCGTTCAGCAGCGGGTCGACCGCGTGGGCGAATCGCCGGCGGACGGTGACTCGATCGAGCTCATCGGAAACGCCACCGTCCTCATCCGGTATGGCGCCTTCACGATCCTCACCGACCCGAACTTCGTCCACCGCGGCGTGGAGGTGCCCCTCGGCTACGGGCTGAGCACCGTCCGCCTCACGAACCCCGCCATGGAGATCGACCAGCTGCCGCCGCTGGACCTGGTGCTGCTCTCGCACCACCACGGTGACCACTTCGACGAGGTGGCCGAGCGACGCCTGGACCGAACGATCCCGATCGTGACCACGCCATCGGCCGCCGATACGCTGCGCGGGCAGGGCTTCGGGGCGGCGCGTGGGTTGGAGACCTGGCGTTCCGTCGAGCTGGCGAAGGGAGAGGACCGGCTGCGGATCAGCGCCATGCCCGGGCAGCACGCCAGCGGCGTCATCTCGGTGGCGCTTCCCGACGTGATGGGCTCGCTCCTCGAGTTCTGGCGCGGGGCCGATGCCTCCCGGACGCCACGGCGCCGTCGGCCGGCCGCTGACGGCGATCGGCCGCCATCGCTCCGCCTCTACATCAGCGGGGACACGGTCGTCTACGACGGCCTGGACGAGATCCCCCGCCGCCACCCGGAGATCGACCTGGCCCTCCTGCACCTGGGCGGGACGCGGGTGGTGGGGGCGACGGTCAGCATGGACGCCGAGCAGGGCGTCGATCTCCTGCGGCGGGTTCGGCCGAGGATGGCGATCCCCATCCACTACGCCGACTACGAGGCCTTCAAGTCACCGCTCGCCGACTTCGTGGCGGCGGTCAACGCCGCGGGGTGGGACGACCGGGTCTCCTACCTGCTGGCCGGCGACCGCTTCGTCCTGTAGCCAGCGGGCCGCCGCGTCCGCCCGCACCGTCAGCCGCTTCGCGCGCCGCCCGCGGCCCGCTGCACCGCGTCCTGCATGGCCCGCTGCGACGACTCCTCCACCGCCTCGCGCTCCTCGCGCTCCTGGCGTCGCAGGTGCGACTCGGTGATGACCCGGGCCACCTCCTCGACCGAATCGGTCACCGTCAGCAGGTCCAGGTCCTGGGGGCTGATCTTCTCCTCGTACAACGGCCTGGCCCGGATCCACTGCAGCAGGCCGCCCCAGTAGTCGGTCCCGAACAGGACCACCGGGAAGTGCTCGACCTTGCCGGTCTGGATCAGGGTCAGCGACTCGAACAGCTCGTCCAGGGTGCCGAAGCCGCCGGGGAAGATGACGAAGCCCACGGCGTACTTCACGAACATCATCTTCCGCACGAAGAAGTAGCGGAACTCCATGCCCAGGTCGACGTACTCGTTCAGGCCCTGCTCGAAGGGCAGCTCGATGTTGCAGCCGATGGACATGGCGCCCACCTCGTGGGCTCCCCGGTTGGCGGCCTCCATCACCCCTGGCCCGCCGCCGGTGATGATCGCGAAGCCCCGCCGTCCGAGCTCGGCCGCCACCCGCCGCGCGGCGCCGTAGTAGCGGTTGCGCCGCCCGATCCGCGCCGAGCCGAAGACGCTGACCGCCGGACCGATGCCGGCCAGGGCGTCGAAGCCCTCCACGAACTCGCCCATGATCCGCAGCGTGCGCCACGTATCCGAGGCGCGGACCTCGGCGGTCGGCTGGGGGCGCAGCAGCTCCTGGTCCTCGGTGCGATGGGGCTGCCGTTGGTCGCCCCGCATGACGATGGCGCCCCGGCGTCGCTCGGGCTCTCTCTTGCGTCGTGGCATGCCTTCGGCTCCTGTGGTACGTTCCCGCAGTCCCGCTGGAGGCCCGCTGAGCGCGCGGCTTCCGGGCCGCGCTCGAACGGTCGCATCACCGGCCGGACGGCCGGGGTCCGAGGGACGATGGACCAAGCTCAACGAGGATTCTATTGCCGGACCTGCTGCGGCGCGTCGCCGCCCTGGCCGTGATCAGCGCCCTCGGCATCGCGCTTCTCCTGCCGCTCACCGCTCGCTCAGCCACTCCCAGCTCGGAGGCCGTCGATCGTCTGCTCGACGCCGCCGATCGCGCCAGCCTCTCCACCCTGGACCGCGGCTCGCTCCAGGGCCGCAACCAGCCCGCCACGCTGACGCTCATGGAGCGTGGAACCACCATCGGCCCCGAGTCATTGAGCACCACCGCCCTGCCCACGCCGGCCTCGGCGCCCATGCAGGCGAAGCTGTACGCCAACCCCACCCCGCGGCCGACGCCGCGACCGGCGCCGCCCGTCCCGCCGCCCCAGCCGAACGGTGACACCGTCACCGGCAAGGCGACCTGGTACTGCTGCACCGCCGGCTACCGCGGCCAGGCGGTGGTGGCTCTGCCCGGGGCCTTGGGCGGCCGCTACGACCCCCCGCCCGCCGCGCGCTCGGTCACGGTGTGTGCCGATCGCTGCGTGGTGCTGCCCGTGGTCGACTACTGCGGCTGCCACTGGGGCACGGCCAACCAGAAGGTCGCCGACCTCTCGCCGGAGGCCTGGGCGGCGGTCAGCGACGCGCCCACCAGCCGGGGCGTGATCACGGTCACCATCCGGCTCTAGGCGCTCGGCCCCCGGCCGCCCGCGGTAGCATCGGTCCATGCTCCGCCCCCTCGGCATCGGTCACGTGGTGCTGAAGGTGCGCGACCTCGACCGGTCGCTCGCCTTCTACCGTGACCTGCTGGGATTCAGCGTGTCGGGTGAGATGAGCAACGTGATGGTCTTCCTGACCGCCACCGGCGAGAACCACCATGACCTCGCCCTGCTGCGGGTGGGGGCCAACGCGCCCTCGCCGCTCCCGACCGCGGTGGGCCTCTACCACGTCGCGATCCGGCTGCCCGACCTGGACGCGCTCCGCGAGGCACGCGATATCCTCGCCCGGCGCGGCCTGCTGAAGGGCAGCGCCGACCACGGGGTCAGCCGCTCGCTGTACACGGCCGATCCGGACGGCAACGACATCGAGCTCTACTGCGACGCGCCGCGCGAGGAGTGGGAGGGCCGCGTCCACGAGGTGATGACCGTCCGGCCGCTGGACCTCGACTGATTCCTCCGCGGCACGCCAGTTGCTTCCCGGGCGAGCGTGCCGTTCCTGCCGTTCATCGTGCTGCTGGCCTGGCAGGCGCTGAGCAAGTCCGCTTCCTTCGCGCTGGGCTGGGCCACCGCCCTGTACTTCGGGCAGGTGCCCGGCAAGCAGGGGCGCGTCCTGGCCGTGATGTGCCTGGCCGCCGCGGCCTGGGTGATCCTGACCGCTGGCTTCGCCGTCCCGCTGCTGGTCGGGGCCGTGCTCGACTTCGCGGGCGTGATCGAGCGCAACTTCACGGTGCAGCCGCTGCACGCCCTGGGCCTGACGGCCGCCATCGTGCTGACCCCCCCGGCGCTGGCGGCGGCGACGCTGTGGGCCGAGTTCCACGAGGATCGGTCCGTGGGCGGCTGGCTGCGGCTGGTACCGGCCAGCTACCCGGCCACCGCCTCGCTGGGCGCCGGCGTGCTGCTCATGGTGCTCATCACCCCGGTGGCGCTGGTGCAGCGCCTGCTCCGCAAGCGCCGCCTGGTGCAGACCGCGGTCTCCATGCGACCCGACAGCAGCGACGACGACCTGGTCGAGGCGGTCGGCGCCGCACTGCGGTCGCTCGGCATCGAGCGCATTGCGGTCAAGGAGCAGACGGGCTTCCTGTCCTGGCCGATGCGGACCGTCGGCTTCGCCGCCCGCCACCTCATCGGCGCGGTCGTCCGCGGTGAGCCGATGCGCCTGGAGGCCGATGGCCTGGACCTGTTCGCCTACGCCACCAACGTGTCGATCATCGGTCCCACGGAGAAGGCCTTCCGCGCGCGAGCCGCGCTGCAGCGCGAGCTGCCCATGGAGCGGGCGCGGATCACCTGGTCGGACGATGCCCAGGAGCTGGAGGACGCCCTGCTCGACGTGCGCCGGGAGATGAACGGCGACATCGGCGCCCTGCAGGCCAGGCTGGACGAGATCCAGCACCGGATGGACTCCTGCAGCCTGGACCTGGTGGAGTGGAACCTGCTCTACCGGCTGCGGCTGCAGGTGGAGCGCGAGGGGCTCCAGGTGGCCAGCGGCGGAAGCGGCGGACGGACCAGGCGACGCGGCGGCTGAGCCGCTACCGTTTGGCTCGTGCTGCATCCACTCGTCATCTTCGATGCCGGCTTCACCCTGATCCGGCCCCGCGAGACCTTGGCCGATGCCCTGCATCGCGCCCTGAACGACCACGGCCACCAGGCCACGATGGATGAGATCCAGCGCGCCTGGGAGGCGGCCGACGCCTGGTTCTGGGAGAACTACCACCGCCCGGACAACCAGACCTGGACGTCCGACGAGCGCATCGAGGAGACGTGGCGCTCGTACCACCGCCTGATGCTCGACCATCTCGGCGTGCCCGACGTCGGGCAGGAGCTGATGGAGACCATCCTGGCCGGCCAGTTCTCGCACGAGTCGTGGGAGCCGTACCCGGAGGCCGTCGAGGCGCTGGAACGGGCGCGCGCCGAGGGGTCGAAGGTGGCCATCGCCAGCGACTGGGGCTCCACCCTGCCGGACGTGATCCGCGGGGTGGGCCTGGCCGACTACATCGACATCTGGGTGGTGTCGGCCATCGAGGGCGTGGCCAAGCCGTCGCCCGAGTTCTTCCGCCGCGCCGCCGAGCGCGCCGGGGTGCTGCCCGCGCAGGCGGTCATGATCGGCGACAGCTACCGGGCGGACGTGCTGGGCGCCCGCTCGGCCGGCATGGACGCCGTCCTGCTCGACCGCAACGGGCATGCCGCCGCCGATGTCGAGGGCCCGGTGGCCGACAGCCTGACCGCGGCCCTGGACCTGGCCGCCTCGCTGGCGGCCGCCCGCGCCGCCGACGCGCCGGCGGACTGGCCGGTACGCTAGCCGGCTTTGGATCCCGCCCTCGAGGCCGCGCCCGAGCCGCGTGCCGGGCCCGCGCCGCACACCGAGCGCGAGCGCCTGCTGGCCGCCGGGGAGACGCTGTTGGTCACCTTCCTGTGGGCGACCTCCTGGGTGCTGATCAAGATCGGCCTCGACGACCTGGCGCTGGCGCCGCTCTCCTTCGCCGGCCTGCGCTACGCGCTGGCGGCCCTGATCCTGGCGCCCCTCGGCTGGCGGGCGATCCGTGGCGTGCATCGGCGCGGGGAGCGCGGCCCGGACCGGGCACTGGTGGCGCGGGTGGCGGTGATGGGCCTCTTCCTGTACGCCATCGCCCAGGGCGCGCAGTTCGCCGCCCTGGAGGTGCTGCCGGCGGCATCGGTGGGTTTGGTGCTGGCCACCATCCCGATCTGGGTCAGCGGCGTCTCCTGGCTGCGCGGCGAGGAGGCCGCCAGCGGGGTGCAGCTGGTCGGCATCGGCATCCTGGTGGCCGGGGCGGTGCTGTACTTCGGCGGCTTCGACCCGGGGCCCTCCGGGCTGGTCGGCCTGGGGGCGGCGGCGCTGTGCGCCATCGCCTCGACCACCGGCCAGCACCTGTCGCGCGACCTCAACCGTGACGCCCAGGCCCGCCTCGGCGGACCCATCGGCCTGACCGCCCTGTCCATGGCCGTCGGCGCGGCGCTGCTGCTGGCGGTCGGCGTGGCGCTGGAGGGCTGGCCGGCGCTCGACCCGCGGGGCTGGGCGATCGTGGCCTGGCTGGCGGTGGTCAACACCGCCTTCGCCTTCACCGTCTACAACCGCACGCTGCGGGTGCTGACCGCCGTCGAGTCGAGCGTGATCGTCAACCTGCTGCTGGTGATGGTGGCGGCCATGGCCTGGATCTTCCTGGACGAGGCGCTCGACCTGCGGCAGATCGCCGGCCTGGCGCTGGCCACCGTGGGGGTGCTGGTCGTGCAGGTCGGACCGCGCCTCGTGCGCCGCTGGGCGGCCGGGGTGTGCGACAGGTCGGACGGCTGACGCGGTCCGGCCGGTTTCCGGGCCGGGTGGTCGGTACCGGCAACCCCGTCCCAGGTGCCGATCGTTCGATGTATCGGTGCGGGTGGGGGTCAGGCCGTAACGTCCGCCAGCTCGGGCTCCACGAGCTCGCCGCTGACCTTGGCCTCGGCGCCCTCGATGATCCGCCGCCGGATCCAGCCCGAGATGGTGTCCACCACGATGGTGGCCCCGATCACCACCAGGATGATCATGCCCGCCCGCTCGTGGCGGTTGAAGCTGATGGCCTGCTGCAGGACGAAGCCGATGCCGCCGGCACCGACCACGCCCAGGATGGCCGAGGCGCGGATGTTGATCTCGAAGCGGTACAGCCAGAAGGCAACGATCTCGGGCAGCACCTGGGGCAGCACGCCCCAGCGCTGCACCTGCAGCGGCCGCGCGCCGGTGGCCCGCGCCGCCTCCACCGGGCCGGGGTCGATCCCCTCGATCACCTCGGCCGTCAGCTTGCCCAACGTGCCCACCGAGTGCAGCCCCAGGGCCAGCATGCCGGCCACCGGGCCGAGCCCGGCGATCGGGATCATGATCGCGATGGCCAGCACCACCTCCGGGAAGGCACGGATGGCGTTGAGCACCTGGCGCATGACGTTCGAGACCAGGCCACTGGACACGTTCTTGGCGCCGAAGAACCCGAGCGGCAGCGAGATGATCGCCCCCAGCACGGTGCCCAGCCAGGCGATCTGCAGCGACTCGAGCATGTAGCCCAGCGCCTCGGGGAAGTAGCTCCACTCCGGGCCCTCGCGCAGGAACATCTCGTAGAACACGAGGCCCACGCCGACCGGCAGACGAAGGATCTCCCCGGGGTCGAGGTCCACGGTCAGCGCGCAGAGCGCGACCACGACGGCCGCTCCCAGCAGCGCCAGGTTGCGCTTGGCGCGGGAGGGGCGTGCCGGCCGCGAGCCGGCGGCGAGCGCGCTCACACCAGCCTCCGGCGCAGCCAGATCGAGAGCAGCTCGATCAGGAACACGAACACGAAGAGCTCGATGATGATGACCGACACCCGCTCCCAGGCGAAGAAGCGGTACTGGGTCTGGAGCAGGTAGCCGATGCCGCCCGCGCCCACGATGCCGATCACCGTCGAGGCGCGGATGTTCAGCTCGAAGGTGTACAGCGAGTAGGCGACGTAGTTGGGCAGCACCTGGGGCAGCACCGACCAGCGCACCGTCTGCAGCCGGTTGCCGCCGGCGGCGCGAGCGGCCTCGATCGGCCCGGTGTCCACGCCGTCCACCGTCTCGGACAGCAGCTTGGCGACCACCCCGATGTTGAAGAAGGTGAGCGCGGCGATGCCGGCCAGCGGGCCGATGCCGGCCGCCGCCACGAAGACCAGGGCGTAGAGGATGTCG
The DNA here is from genome assembly GCA_035687145.1 of Candidatus Zixiibacteriota bacterium. Lineage (GTDB taxonomy): Bacteria > Chloroflexota > Limnocylindria > QHBO01 > QHBO01 > DASRYM01. The sequence goes on from DASRYM010000039.1 coordinate 13,267, forward strand.
GGGATGGCGCGCACCACGCTCAGCACGGTGCGGGCGGCCAGGAAGACCGGGGCGTTGGGCGCCGTGACCCGGGAGGCGAGGAACGCCACCAGCAGGGCCACCGCGCAGCCGAGGACCGAGGCCAGGACCGCCATCTGGAAGGTCTCGACCATGGGCCCCACGGTCTGCGGAAGGAACTCCCAGTCGGGGTTGAACAGGTCGGCGATGATCTCCGCCCCCCGGCCGATGTCGGCGATCAGGTCGCCGACCTCCAGCCCGATCCCGAACTGCTCGCTGGCCGATGCCCAGGTGACGGCCACGAAGGCCAGCAGGCCGATGGGGACGGCCAGCGAGGGCCGCGGCCTGGCGGGACGGCCGCCGGGCTGAGCCGTCGCGACCGTCACAGCGTGGCGGGCGCCGCGGCCGCCTCGCCCATCAGGTCGTCGGCGGTCAGGCTGCGGCCGTAGATGTCGCGGAAGACGTTCTCGTCAGCCTCGGCGGCGGTCCCGTCGTAGACCAGCTCCCCCTGGCGCAGGCCGATGATCCGCTCGCCGTAGACCTTGGCCAGGTCCAGGAAGTGGAGGTTGACGATGGTGGTGATCTTCAGCTCGCGGTTGATGCGCTGCAGGTCGCGCATCACCACGTGGCTGGTGGGTGGGTCCAGGCTGGCCACCGGCTCGTCGGCCAGGATGATCTTCGGTTGCTGGGCCAGCGCCCGCGCGATGCCGACCCGCTGCTGCTGCCCGCCGGACAGGTTCGCGGCCCGCACGTAGGCCTTCTCCACGATCCCCACCCGCTCCAGGGCCTGCATGGCGACCTCAACGTCCTCGGCCCGGTACCAGCCGAGGAGCGAGCGCAGGGTGCCGGTGCTGTGCAGCCGTCCCATGAGGACGTTGTTGAGCACGGTGGTGCGCTTCACCAGGTTGAAGGTCTGGAAGATCATGCCGATCTTCGAGCGCAGCTGGCGCAGCTGTCGGGGATTCGCCCTGCGCACACTGACGCCGTCGATGGTCACGTCGCCCTCGCTCAGCGGCACCAGGCCGTTGATGGCGCGGATCAGCGTCGACTTGCCCGCGCCCGAGAGCCCCACGATGACCATCATCTGGCCGTCGGGGATCTCCAGGGTCAGGTCGCGCAGGGCGTGGACGCCGCCCGGGTAGGTGACCGAGGCGTTCTCGAAGCGAATCATGTCTGACGTGAAACGAGGGGCGAGCCGCTTGCGGCCCGCCCCTCGCCGTGAGGCTCAGCCCTCGTAGCCGAGCTCCGCCGCCGCCTGGCGGACGATCTCGAGCGAGTCGAGGTTCGGCTCACCGAAGGCGGTGATGTTGTAGATCTCGTCCAGGACGGTCGCCCCTTCCTCCGTCTCGGCGAAGGCCAGCAGCGCGTCCTTGATCTGCTGCTTCAGCTCGTCCGGCAGGTCACCGGCCACGGCCACGCCGTCGTTCGGGATCTCCGGGCCGTAGGCGAAGACCACGACATTGCTGGCCACGTCGCAGTCGGTCACCGGCTCGGTCCGGGCGTCGTCGAAGCTCACGCCGACCTCGGCGTCACCCATGCAGACGGTCACGACCGAGTTGTCGTGGCTGCCGGCGAAGACCGGCTCGATGTCGTTCATCGGGTCGATGCCCTGGCTGATGAGCACCGTGGCCGGGAAGATGTAGCCCGAGGCCGAGGTCTGCTCCACGAAGGAGACCGTGGTGCCCGGCTCGAGGTTGGCGAGCGCCTCGATCCCGATCGGGCCCTCCGGCGTCTCGTCGAACGCCCGGTCGGTGCCGTTGCAGTTCAGGAAGGTCACCTCCTGGTCATCCGACATGCGGGTGTTCTCGACCGGCTCGTCCTCGCAGTACTTGTCCGGGTCGTTGGTGAAGAACTGGGTGTGATAGGTGGTGCTGCCGAAGCGGGCCGACTGCAGGATGATCTCGGCGCCCGCCTCGTCGACGGCCTGGACCATGCCGTACGGCGGCAGGAAGCCCATGTGGGCCTGGCCGGACTGCATGGCCGTCACCAGGCCGGCGTAGTCGTTGGAGACCACGCCCTCGACCTCGATCCCGAGCTCCTCGGTCAGGAAGTCGGCGAGGGGCTGGATGTCCTCCACCAGCTGGCCGGCCTCGCGGGACGGCACGAAGCCGAGCACCAGCTTGTCCGGCATCTCGGCGGCCTGCGACTCGCTGGGCGCGGCCGACCCGGCCTCGCTCGCGGCGGTCGACTCGCCGGGCGAGCCGCCGGGTCCCGTGCACGCGCCGATGAACAGCGCAGTCACCGCGAGCGCGGCGAATGGGCGATATCGCTTCATCTGTCCTCCATGCCGCCGCGGCGTGTCGGCGCGGCGCTCAAGTTCCGGAGCGCCCGTCCGTGGGCGTCCTCGATTCCCGGGCATGATACCGGAGCGATGCCAGGGTCCCGTCCGGCATCGGCCGCGCGTCTGGCGCGGGCCGGTTCAACGGGGCAAGGTGATGATCGCGAAGCCGGCCACCAGGGCGATGGCCACGATCACGATCACCAGCCGCGCCACCCAGCTGGGGCCGCGCTGCGGGTAGGGCTGGAAAAAGCGCCCGGAGCGCCGGCCGCGACGCCCGCTCACCGGCCCCATTCCCGGCGCAGCAGGAACGGCGTGGTCAGTGCCGCCCGGCTGGAGACGCTGCGCAGCTGCTTGCGCGTCCGCTTCAGCAGCTTGCCGTGGTAGGTGCCATCGCCATACGGCTCGTGGAGACGGGCCACGTCCCAGTCGTGGGTGCCGGCCACGGTGGACTGCGGGAGGTATCGGTCCAGGATGACCTTGGCCTCGTCGATGGCCACGAACCGCCGGGTGCGGGCCGCGTTGTCCAGCACCGTCAGCAGGTCGTTGAAGCTGGCGTCCAGGTCCGCGACCAGGGTGGTGAGGCGCTCCATGGTGCCCGGCATGCGCTCCGGCTTGAAGAGCCCGCCGAGCAGGGCCTTGCGCTCCTCGTCCGGCAGGCCGGCCAGGGCGTCGCGCAGGTTCGGCACGCCCGCGGCCGGGTCGGCGGGCGGCACCTCGTAGTCGTAGAGGTGGACCATCATCGGTCCTTCAAATGTAGACCGATGGAGCGGCTGCCGTCCGGGGCACACCGGTGGCGCGAAGCGTCGCAACGCACACCAGGTGACCATTGCGCGGGGATCCACCCGCTCGAAGCGTCGTCATTCACAGGAGCCGCGCATTGCGACGCTTCGAGTGGCGACGGCCGCGCACAACGTGCATGCCATGTGAATTGAGACGGTCGGCGTCCGGGCCGCCTCCCCGGGCTACAATCGGCGTCCGCATCGGTCCAAACCCCACACGGAGGTCCTCGCGCACGTGCTGCTTGATGGCAAGAAGCTGCTCATCACCGGCGTCCTGACCGACGACTCCATGGCCTTCGCCGCCGCCCGGGTGGCGCAGGAGGCGGGGGCCGAGATCCTGCTGACCAGCGTGGGCCGCGCGGTGCGCCTCACCGAGCGGGTGGCCAGGAAGCTCGACCCGGTGCCCGATGTGCTGGACATGGACGTCAACAACGACGAGCAGATCGCGGCGGTGGCCCAGGAGGTCACCAGGCGCTGGGGCAGGGTGGATGGCGTGCTGCACTCCATCGGCTTCATGCCGCAGGCCGGGTTGGGCGGCAACTTCCTGAACACCTCCTGGGAGGACGTGGCCACCGGGTTCCGGACATCGGCCTACAGCCTGAAGGCGCTGGCGGTTGGCATGCTGGAGCCGATGAAGGCCGCCGGCAGCGCCAGCGTGGTGAGCCTGACCTTCGACGGGCGCTTCGCCTGGCCGATCTACGACTGGATGGGCGTGGCCAAGGCCGGCCTGGAGGCCACCACCCGCTACCTGGCCCGCGACCTCGGCAGGCACAACATCCGGGTCAACACCGTGTCGGCCGGGCCGATCCGCACCATGGCGGGCAAGAACATCCCCGGCTTCGATGACATCGCGTCGGGCTGGCTGCGTCGCGCGCCACTGAAGTGGTCGATGACCGATGCCACCCCGGTGGGACAGATGGTCTGCTTCCTCATGAGTGATTGGTCGGCCATGACCACCGGCGAGATGATCCACGTCGACGGCGGCTACCACGCCATGGGGACCGACATCACCTGGTGAGGGCCTGAGCGCCATGGCGCGCCGCACAGTGGGGGAGCACTTCGACGAGTGGGCGTCGCGCTACGACGCCGAGATCCACGCCCACGTCCCGCGTTACGACGAGATCCAGGACACCGTCGTCCAGCTCCTCACCGTGCGGCCGCCGCACCGGGTGCTGGACCTGGGGACCGGCACGGGGGTCACCGCGCTGCGGCTCCTCGAGGCGCTGCCGGAGGCCCGGGTGGTTGGCATCGACGTGTCGAGCGAGATGCTGACCCGCGCCCGCCAGCGGCTGCGGGTCCATCGGCGCCGCGTGGAGCTGCGGGCCGGGGACATTGCGACGCCGGAGCTGGACGGGCTGTTCGACGCCATCGTCTCCGTCCTGGCCGTTCACCACCTGTGGGCCGATGAGAAGCGCCATCTCTTCTCGCGCCTGTGGGAGCACCTCGCCCCGGGCGGCATCCTGGTGGTGGCCGATGCCTTCCGCCACGCCTCGGACCGCCTGGCCGAGCTCTACGGCTACCCGCGACCCGAGGACCCGCACGAGGCCGAGCACGACCACCTGGACACCACCGCCGACCACCTCGACTGGCTGCAGGCCGCCGGCTTCGCCACGGTGGACGTGGTCTGGAAGTACGAGGACGTGGGGGTGCTGGTGGCCTGGAAGGCCGACCGCCGCTGACCGCACATCCGCCACGGCAGCCGGCCCTCCCGCACGGATCGGTTGACCCATCGGTCACACGCGGATCCGGCGCGGGAGGTGGCCCCTAGGCAACCGATCCGCTTTCCGAGCGATCGAGAAGCTGCCCAGCGGTGACCTCAGACCGTGGTAGCCGCCGGCGGCGGCCATGGCCTGGGCCACGCGGGCCTCGTGGGCGAGCAGCCAGGCCTTCCGCCAGCGGCCGCCGCCGTAGCGGCCGGTGTCGCCGCTCTTGCGCACCACGCGGTGGCAGGGGATGAGCAGCGCCAGGCGGTTGGCGCCGTTGGCGGTCCCCGCCGCCCGCACCGCGCCGGGATGCCCCGTGCGCGCCGCCAGCTCCTCGTAGGCCAGGGTGGCGCCGGGCGGGATCGAGCGCAGCACCGCCCAGACCCGCTCCTGGAACGGGGTGCCGGCCACGACCAGCGGGACGGTGAAGGCGGCTCGTTCGCCGCGGAAGTACTCGTCCAGCTCGCGCTCCACCTGATCCAGCACCGGGTGGCGGCCGGTCACCAGGGGCCGGCCCAGGCGGCGCTGCAGGATGGCCAGCTGGGTGGGGAGCATCGGCCGGTCGGCGAACTCCAGGAGGGCAACACCGTCGTCGGTGGCGCCGGCCAGCATCGGCCCCAGGCGCGTGGTCAGCAGGCGCAGCACGACCACGTCGTGGGCGCGGCGGGCCCGGCGGGTGCGGCGGGCAGAGGCAAGCAGCGGACGCAGGCGCTCGGCGCGACGCAGCGCGGCCTCGGTGGGCGCCGGATCGGCCACCTCCAGCGGGCGGCAGCGCAGGCAGGGCCGGTAGCCGGAGAAGAGCGCGTCGCGCGCCGGCAGGCGGCGGACGTTCTCCGCGCGAGGCGCCGGGGCCGGGCAGCCGGGCCGGCAGAAGATGCCGGTGGTCCCGACCGCAATGAAGGTGGCCTCGCGATCGGGGTCCGGCGGATCAGGGAGCGGCAGCGCCACGGTCATGTCGGGAGCACCTCCTCCGTCGGTGGGCATCGGTCCGGTCGGGAGATGGAACGCCGGCGCACGCCGGAACGTGAGATCAGGCGTTGGCCACCTGGCGGCCCTGCCACAGCAGCGCCACGGTGAAGGGGGTGCTGCCCAGCAGCCGGTCGCCGGCGCGCAGCTCGACCCGGTGCCGGCCGATCTCCTTCAGCTGCAGGCCCTTCAGGTCGGCCACGATGTTGGCCGTGGTCGCGTTGGGCGGCACCTCCAGGCGCATCTGGGGCGGGCGCGCCAGCATCGGCTGCCCGCTGGGGGAGACGACCTGCAGGCTGAGCCGGTGCTGGCCCTGGTCGGCCTCCAGCACGGCCACGATGAAGAGCCGCCCGTAGGTGGTCGGCAGCCGCGAGACGTTGATCTGGCTGAACAGGCCGATGGCGCTGACCTTGCCGTCCTGCGCGGTGATCGCGTAATCGCAGAGCAGCAGGCTGCGCAGCTCCACGCTGGGTTCGGCCATGCGGCGAGTATAGGTGCCCGGACCGATGCCACCCGGTCAGGCGCCGGCCGGCTCCTCCTCGGCCCGGTACAGGTCGGGATCGATCAGCCAGGCCAGCTCCCCGGTCCCCGGCTCCGGCGTGCCCGGGAACTCGACGCAGGCCAGGCCACCCTTCCGCATGCGGACCGATGCCGCGCCGGTCAGGGCGGCGATCGCCGACGACAGGTCAGGCTCGTGCCCGACGAAGAGCACCCGTCGCGCGCCCGGGTGCGCGGTCATGGCCCGTGCGAAGTCGGCCCAGGTGGCGCCCGGCGCCAGGCGATCGTCGGGCTGCGGCGCGCGGTCGAGCCCGATCCCCTCCACCAGCAGCTCGGCGGTCTGCATGGCGCGCGGCAGCGGGGAGCTGAGGACGGCGTCCGGCCGCAGGTTCAGGCGGCGCAGCAGCGGGCCGGCGGCGCGCAGGGCGGCGAGGCCGGCCGGGCTCAGCCGCCGCGCGGCGTCCCCCTCCGGGCCGGCCGGCTCGGCGTCGGCGTGGCGCAGGAAGTAGAGGATCACCGGCGGCCGGTCAGCCGATCGCGGTGCCGCCGCGGCCGGAGTGGCCGACCGTCATGCCGCGGGCGTGCCCGGCGTCGGCCACGGCCAGCATGGCGGGCTCGGTGGCGGCGGCCTTGGGCAGCGCCACGGCCAGCACACCGTTCCCGAAGCTCAGGTTGGCGCGGCGCGCGTCCACCTGGCGCGGCAGCTCCACGGTGCGCTCGTAGGGGCCATAGCTCCACTCGCGGACCAGGTAGCTGATCCGCTCCTGCCCCTCGCCGTGCATGGCGGCGCGCAGGGTGACCGTGTTGTCGGTGCGCACCTCGACGCTGATGTCCTCGGCGGCGACGCCGGGCATCGGCGCCACGAGCATCACCTCGCGGTCGTTCTCGTACATGTTGACGGGGATGGCGGTGGCGTCGGTCATGTGCTCAGCCTCACGTGGGTTCAGCGATTGTGCCTCGTCTCGGAGCGCACGCCCAGCACGTCGCGGGCCGGACGGCCGCCATCGGCCCGAGCTCAGTCGGGGAACGCCTCCGGACCGCGCTCCGACAGCTCTCGCGCGTGCGCGTCCGCGTCCTCCGGCGGCAGCCAGGAGTACGGGTAGCGCTCGTCCTCCAGCTCGGCGGCCTGGCGGGTGAGGTACAGCGGATGGAAGGTGTCGATCATCACCGCCAGCTCCTCGGTCGCTTCCTTGCCGATGCTGGCCTCCACCGTCCCCGGGTGCGGCCCGTGGGGGATCCCGGCCGGGTGCACAGTGAAGGAGGCGACGTCCACGCCGCGCCGGCTCATGAAGTTGCCGGCCACGTAGTAGATGACCTCGTCCGAGTTGATGTTCGAGTGGTTGTATGGGGCTGGGATGGCCAGCGGGTGGTAGTCGAACTTGCGCGGCACGAAGCTGCAGATCACGAAGTTCCGCGGCTGGAAGGTGAGGTGCACCGGCGGCGGCTGGTGGATGCGCCCGGTGATCGGCTCGAAGTCGCCGATGTTGAAGGCGAAGGGCCACAGGTAGCCGTCCCAGCCGACCAGGTCGAAGGGATGGTGCCGGTAGTGGTATGGCGTCACCCGGTCGCGGCTGCGGACCTGGATCACGAACTCGCCCGTCTCCAGGTTGGGCGGCATCTCGTCCGGCGGGCGGATGTCGCGGTGGTAGTACGGCGAGTGCTCCAGCAGCTGCCCGTACTCGTTCCGGTAGCGGTGGGGCGGCTCGATCTCCGACGGGCACTCCAGCCACAGCATGCGCTGCTGGCTCTGGTCATCGGGCACCAGGCGGTAGGTGGTGCCGATGGGGATGACCAGGTAGTCACCCGGGCCGTACGGGATGGGGCCGAAGATCGTCTCCAGCACGCCTGTGCCGGTGTGCACGAAGTACATCTCGTCGGCCACGCCGTTGCGGTAGTAGGTCTGCATCGGCTCGGCCGGGAGCACGACGCCGAAGGTGACATCGGCGTTGAAGAAGAGCGGGATGCGCCCGGTCAGGGCGTCGCCGCGCGGCGTCAGGTGCCCGGTGTTCACCAGGTGGTGGCGGTGCGGCGCCTTGCCCTCCGGGTCTGCCGGCTCGACGACGATCGGCGTCGGCGGGTCGATCTGGTGGGTCTGGGTCGGCGGCGTGTGGTGGTAGAGCAGCGAGGAGCGGCCGGCGAAGCCCTCCACGCCGAACAGCTCCTCGGCGTACAGGGCGCCGTCCTCGCGGCGGAACTGGGTGTGGCGCTTGTGCGGCACCTGGCCGCGCTGAACGTAGAACACTGGCGATCCTCGTAGCCCCGTGTGGTGCTGGCACCGATTCTAGGCCCCACGGGCCACCGCTCCTCCGCGGCACGACGCATGCGCGCATCTTCGGCCTGTCGCGGCCTGCGCGCCGTCACGACTTGCGTCTCGACGCAAGCAGTGCCATACTGAAAATAGTTGCGCGAGCAATTACCAGAGCGACATCGGGAGGAGAACGACGATGCGAGTGGCAGTCATCGGGGTGGGCAACGTGGGCAGCGCGCTGGCGCGCAAGCTCGAGGCCGCCGGGCATGACGTGGTGGTGGCGGCCTCGTCCGCCGAGAGCGCCGAGCGGGCGGCCAAGGGCCTGGACTGCGAGCCGGCCTCCACGCCGGCCGAGGCGGCCCAGAACGCGGAGGCGGTGATCCTGGCCGTCCCGGCCGGAGCGCTGGACGAGGTGGCCTCCGAGATCCGACCGCACGTGACCGGCAAGCCGGTGGTGGACGTCAGCAACGGGCCGCAGGCGGTCCAGGAGGGGCGCAGCCTGGCCGAGGACCTACAGGCCAAGCTGCCCGAGGCCAACGTGGTCAAGGCCTTCAACACGGCGTTCGCCTCGCGGATGGCCGATCCCGACGCAGACGGCCAGGCGCTGGACGGCTACCTGGCCGGTGACGACGCCGAAGCGAAGCAGACGGTCGCCCGGCTGGTCGGCGACGTCGGGTTCGAGCCGGTGGATGTCGGCGAGCTGAAGTTCGCCCGTGCCCTGGAGGGCATGGCCTGGATCAACATCAGCCTGAACATGGCCAACAACTGGCCGTGGAAGTCCGGCTGGAAGCTGCTGGCCAAGACCGGATAGCGCCGGCCCGTTCATGGGCCGCTGGCCCCGCCGTGCGCGGGGCCGATCGCGCGGCGGCCACCCGGAGGCGGGGGGAACCGGGGAGCCGCCGCCCGATGTGGTTGCCGCCCGCTGGGCGGCCGACCGCCTAGCGCTCGGCGCGGCGCTCCAGGGCGGGGACGTCGGTCACGATCAGCCGCTCGCGCTCCACGCGGATCAGCCCCTCGTCGATGAGGTCGGCCAGCAGGCGGTTCACGCTCTGCCGCGTGCCGCCGATCATGGCCGCCAGGTCGCTCTGGGTGTAGGGCCAGTCCAGCTCCACCGGGCCGATGTCGCGGCCGGCGGCGCCGGGCCCGGTGCGGGCCTCCAGCTCCTGGCGGGCCAGCTGCGCCAGCCGGGCGGCGAGCCGCCCGGCGAGGTCCAGGAAGTGGAGCTCCTCCACGTGGCGGGTGGTGCGCCGCAGCAGCGCCGCCAGGCTGGCGAACAGGGTGTCGCGAAGCTCCGGGTGCTGGTTGACCAGCTCGCGGAAGACGTCGCCCGGCAGGGTCAGCGTGTCGGTCTGCTCCACGGCGATGGCGCTGGCGGAGCGCGGCTTGCTGTCGATGAGGGCCAGCTCCCCGAAGAAGTCGCCGGCGCGCAGGGTGGCAATGATCGCCTCCTCCCCCTCCGGCGAGGGCAGGACGATCTTCACCGCGCCGTCGACGATGACGTGCAGCGCGTCGCCCGGGTCGCCCTGGTGGAAGATCACCTCGTTGCGGCGGAAGTGGCGATGGCGCAGCCGGCGCCCGACCTCGGCCAGCACCGGTTCCGGACAGGGGGCGAAGAGCGGGCAACCCCGCAGCGCCTCGAGCGCCGCCTGGTCGTCGAGCGTGGTCATGGGTGCGCCTGAGTGTAGCCACTACACTCGCCACCCATGAACGCCGAGCCCGCGACCGAGCCCGCTGCCGTGTGCGTCTTCCGGACTGATGCCCACCTGGGCCACGACGGGTTGATCGAGCTGGTTGCCGGTCGCGAGGTCCCCTGCTGGGAGTCCCCGCGGCGCGCGATGGAGATCGAGCGGGCGCTGCGGGCCCACGGCGGCTTCCGCGTCCTGGAGCCGCGCGCGTTCGGCCGCGGCCCGATCCTGGCAATTCACGATTCCGAGCTGCTGGACGCGGTCGACCGGGCGTGGACCGATGCCGTGGCCGCCGGCCACGACCCGTCCCGCGCCTACATCCCGGACACCTTCCGCCTGGACGGCTACGCGGGACCGATGTCGCCGCTGCCACTCCCCGATGCCGCGCACCTGCGGCTGGGGGCGTTCTGCTTCGACACCGCCACGCCCGTCGTGGCGGGCACGGCGGCCGCGGCCTACGCGTCCGTGGACGTGGCGCTCTCCGCCGCCGCTGCCGTTGCGGGCGGTGACGGGCCGCTGGCCTACGGGCTGTGCCGGCCGCCGGGGCACCACGCCGCGCGGCGCATGCTGGGCGGCTACTGCTACTTCAACAACGCGGCCATCGTGGCCGAGTGGCTGCGCCGCGAGGCCGGCGCGCGCCGGGTCGCCATCGTCGACGTCGACTACCACCACGGGAACGGCACGCAGCAGATCTTCTGGGAGCGGGCCGACGTGCTGTACGTCTCGCTCCACGGCGACCCGGCGCGCGCCTACCCCTACTTCTCCGGATCGACGGCGGAGCGCGGCGGCGGCGCGGGGACGGGCTTCACCCACAACGTCCCGCTGCCGGCGCGCACCACCGGTGACGCGTACGCGACTGCCCTGGCCCGGGCGCTGGACCGGGTGGCGGCCTTTGACCCGGACGCGCCGCTGGTCGTCAGCCTCGGCTTCGACACCTTCGAGCGCGACCCGATCAGCGACCTGGCGCTGACCACCGACGACTACACGGGGGTGGGTCGCCTCATCGGCCGCACGGCCGCCGCGGGCGGGGCGCGGTCGGTGGTGGCACTCCAGGAGGGCGGCTACGCGCTGGACGCCATCGGCGCCAACGCGGTTGCCTTCCTCACCGGCCTGCAGGAGGGGCTGCGCTAGGACGCGGCCAGGATCTCGGCCAGGCCCCTCGGGTCGATGTTGCCGCCACTGATGACGATCACCCGGTGGTCATCCCCATCCGGCTGGGGAGCGGTGCCCGACAGGTGGGCCGCCATGGCGGCCGCGCCGGAGGGCTCGACCACCAACCGCGCGCCGGAGGCCAGGCGGCGGATGGCATCGGTCATGGCCTGCTCGCTGACGGTCACGATCTCGTCCATGTAGCGCCGCAGGTGGACGAAGGGCAGCCAGCCCAGGTGCTCGACGCGCAGGCCGTCAGCCGCGGTCCGCGTGGTGAGCGACGCATCCCAGTGGACGATCTCGCCGGCGGCCAGCGACTCCCTGGCGTCGGCGGCCAGCTCCGGCTCGACGCCGATGATCCGCGCCGACGGGACGAGCGACTTCACCGCGGTGGCGATCCCCGCCGACAACCCGCCGCCGCTCACCGGGATGAGCACGCTGGTCACCTCGGGCAGGTCCTCGGCGATCTCCAGGCCGGCGGTGCCCTGCCCGGCGATGATCTCCGGGGCGTCGTACGGCTCGATCATCACGTGGCCGCGCTCCTCGACGACCTGCCGCGCGACGGCGTGGCGCTCCTCGGACGAGGGGCCGGTGAAGATGATCTCGGCGCCGTCGCGCCGCACGCCCTCGACCTTGATCCGCGGCGCGCCCTCGGGCATGACGATCACGGCCTTCGTGCCCAGCAGCCGGGCGCAGCGGGCCACTGCCTGGGCGTGGTTGCCGGAAGAGTAGGTGACCACTCCCCGGGACCGCTCCGCGTCGGACAGCGAGGCGATGGCGTTGTAGGCGCCGCGCATCTTGAAGGCGCCGACCGGCTGCAGGCTTTCCGGCTTGAGCCAGGTGCGCTCGTCCCAGCGCAGCAGCGGGGTGCGCACCGCCGCTCCCCGGATCCGCTCGGCAGCCTGCCGGATCTCGTCGAGCGTGACCAGCACCAGGCCGTCGAGCTGGTCGGCATGCTCCTCCAGGTGGGCCACGATGAACTCGTCCACCATCCGCGACACCGGCATCTCCCCGCGGGTGGGGTGGCGCCCGATGATGTCCCAGTCCTCCGGCTTCAGCTGCTGCAGGACCGATGACACCTGCGCCAGGTCCGCCGTCACTCGCCGCAGCAGCTCCCCGGGTGCTGTCCGCCGTTCGCGCTCGATGGCCGCCAGCCGGTTGGCATCGGTCTTCACGCGCCCGAACTGGGCCCCTGGCGAGGCGAGGACCGATTGGATCTGCGCCAGCCAGTAGGCCGGGAACTCGGCCAAGTGGGCCCACACCTGCCCCGCCTCCCAGCGCTCGGAGGCGCCGGGATCCGGATCGCTGAGGCGCGACGGAACGGGCCGCACGGCATGCTCCGCCAGCCGCCGCTCCACCCGCGCCATGCGTTCCAGGTAGCGCTCCACCTCGGCGCCGCGCGTCGTCGTCATCGGTCCATCCCGGTCATCGGTCCATGCGTTCGACCACCGGCGAGGTCAGGGCCCCGAGCCGTTCGACCGCCAGCGTCACCTCATCACCGGGCTCCAGCCATCGTCCGAGGGTCTCGTCCTTGATCTCCAGCAGGCACCCGGTGCCCACCGTCCCGCTGCCCAGGAGGTCGCCGGGCCGCAGCCGGACGTCGGCCGACGCCCGCGCCACCATCTCGCCGAAGCTGAACGCGACGCTCGCCCACGACCCGCGGCTGGTCTCCACCCCGTTGACCGTGGCGGTCATGGTCAGGTCGTAGCCTTTCCCCTTTCGGGCATCGGCCAGCTCGTCCGGGGTGACCAGCCATGGACCGATGCTGGTGGCGAAGTCCTTCCCCTTCGCTGGCCCCAAACGGACCGTCGTCTCCTCGCGCTGCAGGTCGCGGGCGCTCCAGTCGTTCATGACCATGAAGCCGCCGATGGCCTCCTCGCCGCGCTCCGCGTCCAGGTCGCGGACCGGCGTGTCGATCAGGGCCGCCACCTCCAGCTCGTAGTCCAGTTCGCTCGATGCCTTCGGACGCCACACTGGCTCCCCGGGCCCGCGGATCTCACTGACGTTGCTGAAGTAGAAGATCGGCAGCCGGTACCACGCCTCCGGCACGGTCCCGCCGCGACGCTCCCACATCGTGCGCACGTGCTGCTCGAAGGCGTAGAAGTCGCGCAGGCTCGGCGGGTTGAGGATCGGCGGCCCGAAGACGAGATCGGCCGCATCCAGGATCGCCTCATCATCGTCCGACGCGGCCGCGTAGGCCTCCACGATCTCGCGCAGCGCGTCCACCCGCAGCCCCCGTGCCAGGAGATCGTCCAGGGTGGTCACCGGCTGCCGAAACAGCGCCGAGTTGTGCGGCCGCCGCGGGTCCTCGACCACCAGCCCCCGGCGGACCGCCTCGAGGTCGAGCCAGCGCCGGGGCGCGTCGCCCCCGTCGCGCGCCACCGCCAGTCGCCACGGCGTGCCGGCCGCGGCGTGGCGCTCGCGAATGTGGGCGACCTTCATGCCGCCCGAGTCTACGGACTACGGCGCATGCCTGCTGAACCTTCGCAAGTGTTCGGATCATTCGAACACGTTCACCGCATCAGCCGGGCGGGCGACGCGCACCGAAGTGTTCCGATCATCCGAACAATCTGGCCTGGGGTGGCCTGCCGGAGACCCGGAGCGGCCACCGCTAGAATCGGTTGAGCGTGAAACGGATCGGCTTCCTGTCGTTCGGCCACTGGTCGGACTCTCCGTATTCGAAGGTGCGCTCGGCGTCTGACGCCCTCCACCAGTCGATCGAGCTCGCGATCGCCGCCGAGGAGCTGGGCGCCGACGGCGCCTACTTCCGCGTCCACCACTTCGCGCAGCAGCTCGCCTCGCCGTTCCCCCTGCTGGCGGCCGTCGGCGCGCGGACCACGCGAATCGAGATCGGCACCGCCGTCATCGACATGCGGTACGAGAACCCGTTCTACATGGTGGAGGATGCGGGGGCGGCCGACATCATCGCCAACGGCCGCCTGCAGCTGGGGATCAGCCGCGGGTCGCCGGAGCAGGTCATCGACGGCTACCGCTACTTCGGCTACATCCCGGCCGAGGGCGAGGACGACGGCGACATGGCGCGCCGCCACGCGCAGGTCTTCCTGCAGCTCCTATCGGGTGAGGGTTTCGCCGAGCCGAATCCCAGGCCGATGTTTCCCAACCCGCCCGGCCTGCTGCGGCTGGAACCGCACTCGCACGGCCTGCGCGACCGGATCTGGTGGGGCGCCGGCTCGAACGCGACCGCTGCCTGGGCGGCCACGCTGGGGATGAACATGATGACCTCGACCCTGAAGTTCGACGAGTCGGGGCAGCCGCTGCACATCCAGCAGGCCGAGCAGATCGAGGCCTTCCGCGAAGCCTGGCGGGGGGCCGGCCACCACCGCGAGCCGCGGGTATCGGTCAGCCGCAGCATCTTCCCGCTGGTCGACGACCGCGACCGGCTCTACTTCGGGCACGGCCGGGAGGACACCGATCACATCGGCTACCTGGACGAGAAGACGAGGGCCGTCTTCGGCCGCACCTACGCCGATGAGCCCGATCGGCTGGTCGAGCAGCTGCGCGCCGACACCGCCGTCGCGGCCGCCGACACGCTGCTGCTGACCATCCCGAACCAGCTCGGCGTGGACTACAACGCCCACGTCATCGAGTCGGTGCTGCGCTACGTGGCGCCGGAGCTGGGCTGGCGCTAGAGGTTGCCGCGGCGCGCCTGCTCGCGCTCGATGGCCTCGAACAGCGCCTTGAAGTTGCCGACCCCGAAGCCGCGCGAGCCGTGGCGCTCGATGATCTCGAAGAAGAAGGTCGGGCGGTCCTGCACCGGCCTGGTGAAGATCTGGAGGAGGTAGCCCTCCTCGTCGCGATCGGCCTCGATGCCGAGCTCCTCGAGGACGTCCATCGGCACACCGACGTCGCCGACCCGCTCGGGGAGCGACTCGTAGTAGGCGTGCGGCAGGCCCAGGAACTCCACTCCCCGTTCCCGCAGGGCGCGGACGGTCCCCACGATGTCCTCGGTGCGCAGCGCGATGTGCTGGGTGCCGGCGTCCAGGTAGTAGTCCAGGAACTCCTGGATCTGGCTCTTGCGCTTGCCGGTGGCGGGCTCGTTGATGGGGAACTTGATGCGGCCGTTCCCGTTCTGCATCACCTTGCTCATCAGCGCCGAGTACTCGGTGTGGATCACCTTGTCGTCGTAGTGGATGAGCTGGCTGAAGCCCAGGACGTTCCGGTAGAACTCGACAAACCGGTCCATGTCGCCGAGGGCGACGTTACCGACGCAGTGGTCGACCTCCAGGAGGCTCTGGCCACTCCCCGCCGGCCCGGGATTCCTGATGCGGTGATACCCCGGCGCGAACGTGCCGTGGTAGTCGCGCCGGTCGACGAAGCTGTGGATCACCTCGCCGTAGGTGTGGATCGCGCTCTTGCGCAGCACGCCCTTCTGGCCCTCGATGGCCGTCGGTTCCAGGGCCGAGCGCGCCCCGCGTGACGTGGTCTCGCGCCACGCCGCCTCCACGTCGTCGACGGCGAAGGCGATGTCGTGCACCCCGTCTCCGTGCTTGTGGACGTGGGCCGCGATCTCGCTGTCGGGGGAGAGGGGCGCGGTGAACACGAATCGGATGTCGTTCTGCACCAGCACGTAGCTGGCGCGGTCACGCACGCCGGTCTCGAGCCCGGCGTAGGCCACCGGGGTGAAGCCCCACAGGGTGCGGTAGTAGGCCGCGGCCTGCTTGGCGTTCCCCACCCAGAACTCGATGTAGTCGATGCCCTTGAGCGGGAGGAAGTCCTCGTTCTGGCCCTCGGCGACCGCGTCGGGCTTGACGGCGATATCGGTCATGGTGCCCCGATTGTAGTGGCGTGCAGCACGACGTCGATCATCCGCTCCACCGCCGCGTTCAGATCGTCCTGCGAGAGGTACGTCTCCTCCGAGGTCGCTTCCTCGGAGAGCACGTCGGACACGACCAGCGCACATGCCGCCTGCGCCCCCTCTCGAGCGGCCAGGTAGAACAGTGCCGATGCCTCCATCTCGAAGGCCAGCACGCCGCGCGCGCGCCAGCGCGAGGCGTAGTCCGGATCGGTGTTGTAGAAGACGTCCACCGAGGCCACCTGACCGACGTGAGCGGGCACCCCGGCCTCCTCTGCCGCGTGCACCAGGGCGTGGGTCAGCGCGAAGTCCGCTGTCGGCGCATAGGGCTCGCCGTGCAGGTACGTGCGCGTGGCTCCGTCGGTCGGCGCCGCCGAGGTGGCGATCACCAGGTCGCCGGTCTTCACGCCCGGGGCGATGCCGCCGCAGGTCCCCACCCGGATCAGCTGCTTCGCGCCGAGGCGCAGCAGCTCCTCGACCACGATCGACAGGCTCGGCGTGCCCATTCCCGTGGTCTGGACGCTGACCGGCCGACCACCGACCGTGCCGGTGAACCCCAGCAGGCCCCGATGGGCGTTGACCTGGCGCGCACCTCCGTCGCTCCCGACGCCCCCATCGAACCGCTCGGCGATGCGTCGCGCCCGGTTGGGGTCGCCCGGAAGCATGACCAGAGGCGCGTAGTCACCGGGCTCGGCGTGCAGGTGGATCTGTGGCATGCGGCTAGGGTACGTCACCCTGCGCCGGTCCACCTGTCACGGTGGCGACCGCGCGCCGCTCTCGATGGCGGCGATCAGCAGCGCCGCGCGACGCGCCCGCACCGGCCGCCCCTCTTCGATCGCGTACAGCAGCGCGGCGTGGAGCTCGTTGAGCCGCTCGTCGCCGGCGAGCACCCTTGCCCGCGCCGCCAGGTCCGGCTGCAGCGCGATGGTGGCCATTCGGCAGGCGGCTGCCGCGACCGCGTTTCCGCTCAGTCGCGCGACCGCTCGGTGCACCTCCAGATCGGCCGTGGTGAAGACCTGCGCGTCCGGGGAGGCCCGAGCCCTGGACCGCTCACCGACGGCCAACCGCAGCTCACCCAGCTCTCGTTCGCGTCCACGCCGTCTGCCGCCGGCCGACTTGGCCGCGCTGGCCGCCACCACCGGCTCCACGGCGGTCCGCAGCTCCGCCACATCAGCCCGTCTCGCTCGTCGCTGCACGGCCCGCAGCGTGCGCGCTGCTCTGGGCCGCCGGGCGACGAACGTTCCGCGGCCCTGGCGCACCTCCACCATTCCCTCTGCCTTCAGCTGAGCGACCGCTTCCCGCACGACACCCAACGACACGCCAAGCTGGCGCGCAACCTCGCGCATTGGCTCCAGGCGCTGCCCGGGCCGCACCTGGCCCAGCACGATCCGCCGCCGGATCGCGTCGGCCGTGCGATCCGCCAGCGTGCCGCGCTCGATCGGCGGCAGCGACAGCGGCTGGCGCCACCACGATGGCCGCCGCGCCCGCCGCTTCGCCTGCGCCGTCTGCTTCCTTCCCACCCCAAAGCCACCTGCGCTCTGAATTGTTCGGATCATCCGAACACTTGCAGGTGGCGCCTTACCGGGCGGTTACTCGGCACTTACCGGCAAGGGCGGCGGGTAGCATCCATCGGGCATGGATCAATGGCAGGACGACCTGCGGTTCGCCGTCGAGGTAGCCAATCGGGCGGGAGAGCTGCTGAAGGCCAGCTATGGCCGTGTGGAGCGCGTGGATCGCAAGAGCAAGCGGGACGTGGTGACCGAGGTGGACTACGCATCCGAGCGCCTGGTGCTCGACGCCATCCGGGAGGCGTACCCCGCCGACGAGATCCTGGCCGAAGAATCGGGCCACCACCAGCGGCGCGGAGCCAGGGGACGGCGGGATCGGAGCAGGCGGACCTGGGTGGTGGATCCACTGGATGGGACGGTGAACTACGCGAATGCGATCCCGTACTTCTGCGTCAGCATTGGTCTGGTAGAGGACGGGAGGCCGGTGGTCGGCGTCGTCCTCGATCCTCTGCGGGGCGACTGCTTCGCGGCGGCGGCGGACGGGCCGGCGACGTTGAACGGTGTCCCGGTAACGACCAGCGACAAGGATGAGCTGGGGGATTTCGTGGTGAGCCTGGCGATCATCGGGCGCGACGGCACCGGACGCGAGCGGCGGATCGCGCGCCGGATCCGGATCCCGCGGCGCATGGGGAGCGCGGCGTTGTCGCTGGCGTACGTGGCGAACGGGCGCTTCGATGCCTTCGTACAGAACGGCGGGCTGTCGCTGTGGGACGTGGCCGCGGCGGGGCTCATCGCCGAGCGTGGCGGGGCAACGGTGAGCGACCTGTACGGCGGGGAGTGGTGGGATATGCGCCGGAAGA
The DNA here is from genome assembly GCA_035687145.1 of Candidatus Zixiibacteriota bacterium. Classification (GTDB taxonomy): domain Bacteria; phylum Chloroflexota; class Limnocylindria; order QHBO01; family QHBO01; genus DASRYM01. The sequence continues at coordinate 31,754 of DASRYM010000039.1, forward strand.
GCAGCACGGTCAGCGTGGTCGCCGCCCCGCAGCCCCACCACGGGGAGTTGCTGGAACTCCTCGCCTCAACCGGGGTCCGAGCCCGAACCCGCCGCTGAGGCGGCGGCACGCACCCTCAGGTGAGCTCGCCCGCCAGACGCAGGACGGTGGCGAACATCGCCAGGCTGCGGGCGGTCGCACCCCAGATGAGGTGCTCCCCATGCCGATACCCACCGGCCAGCCGCTGCCAGCCCGGCCCCGAGATTACCTCCTCGACCAGTCGGCCCTCTTCCAGCAGGAGGCGCGCCGGCAGCTCGATGATCGCCTCGACCTCCGGCTCGTGAGCGACCAGGTCGGGGGCCGACGGCAGCGCGCCGACGAAGGGCCGCAGCTCGAAGTTGCTGACCGGGATCCACGTGGCGTCGAGCTGCCCGAGGACGCGGACGTCGGCCGGCGGCACGCCGAGCTCCTCCCAGGCCTCGCGCAGGGCGGCGTCGGCTGGCGTCGGATCGGAGGGATCGATCGCGCCGCCGGGCAGCGAGACCTCCCCCGCATGCTCGCGCAGGTTGGCGTGGCGCACGGTCAGTGGGATGACGAGCTCGCGCGTGGCATCGGGGGTGACACGCGGGTAGAGGAGGAGCAGGGTCGCCGCGCGGCGGGCGGGCGGGAAGGCGGACCGCTCCGCCTGGCCCTCGGCCGGGCTCCCTTCGGCGCGCGGCACCGTCCGGGGCGTCACCCGCGGGTCGACGGCGATCGGTCGTGGCACCCGGCGCAGGGCCCGGGCGATGGCCTCCTGCCAGTCGCCGTCAGCGCGTAAGATGCGCTCCATGACCTCCCGCCTTCCCGTCCTGGGCGACCGCGACGCGCGCGTTCGCGAGGCCCTCTACCAGACCCGCATCCTGGTGAACCGCACGCCGCACTTCAGCACGTCCACCCGGCGCGAGGCAAATCGGGCGTTGGACATGCTCGAGGGCCAGCTGGGGCGCAACCAGGTGAATGTGGCGGAGGCGATCCGTGGCATCGAGCTGCTCAACCGGGCGCACAGCTCGCTCCTGTTCGGGCTGCTTCGCGATCCGGCCTTCTGCGATCGGTTCGGCCCGGCGCTGCGGCGCCTGGGTCTGCGGGGGCTCGACCAGCGGCTGAGCGAGGTTCCGAGCTCGGTCATGGCGTTGCCGATCCCGGGGCCAACCGGCGGCCGCCGCCACCGCGACGAGCTGCCGCCCGAGGAGCGGACCGACGCCGAGGGCAACCCGCTGCCACCGCCGCCCGGCTGGTACGTCGGCTACTGAGCCACGAAGTGTTCGGATGATCCGAACACTCACCGCGCGGGGCGGCCGCCGAGGGCGGTGAACAGCGTCTCGTCAGTGGGGGTGGGGGTCGCCAGGCCAAGGCGCTCGCCGAGGATGGCGGCCAGCGGCGGCTCGAGGTAGGTCGAGCGCAGGGTCGGCCAGGCATCGGGCGCGAAGACCGATGCCGGCGGGCCGTCGGCGACCACCCGGCCCTGGCGCAGGACGATGACCCGCGCGAAATTGCCGGCCACGAACTCCATGTCGTGGCTGATGGCGATGACCGTGCGGCCGGCCGCGGAGGCCTCGTCGATCACGTGGCGCACGGTCGCCACGCCGCGCGGGTCCTGGCCGGTGGTCGGCTCGTCCAGGACGAGCACGGGGGTGCGCATGGCCAGGACCGATGCCAGGGCCAGCAGCTTGCGGCGCGAGCCGCCGAGGTCGTAGGGGTTGGTGCGGTCGTCGCCGGCGAGGCCCACGGTGGTCAGCGCCTGCTCGACCACCGCCCGCAGCGCCGGTCCGCGCAGGCCCAGGTTGCGCGGCCCGAACTCGACCTCGGCGCGGACGGTGCCGGCGAAGATCTGGCGATCGGGGTCCTGGAAGACGAGGCCGACGACGCGCGCCAGGTCGGCCACGCTGCGGCGACGCGTGGGACGATCGTCGAAGCAGACCTCGCCGCCCGTCGGGCGCAGCAGGCCGTTGAGGTGGCGGACCAGCGTGGACTTGCCACTGCCGTTCTGCCCGACCACGGCGACTCGTTCGCCCGGTCCGATGGTGAGCGTCACGCCCTCCAGAGCGCGGACCGCGCCGTCCCGAGTTGGGTAGGTGTAGGTCACGCCATCGAGGTCGATGCGCGGGGGAGCCGCGGGGAGCGGGGCGGCGGTCATCGGCCGAGGGCTCCCTCCAGGCGGGCGAGGGCATCCGGCGGGACCTGCGCGGACCGGGCGGCGCGCGGGATGCGGACCGCGGCCGGCGGCGCCACCCCGAGATCGACCAGCCGGGGATCGGCGAGCACCTCCGCCGTCGGCCCGCTCAGGGCCACGCGGCCGTGCTCCAGGACCACGACCCGCTGGCAGGTGCCGGCCAGCAGATCGGTCTTCTGCTCGGTGATCAGGATCGAGGTGCCGGTGCCGGCCAGGGCGGACAGAGCATCGGCCACCAGCTGCGTGCCGGCCGGGTCGAGCTGGGCCGTCGGCTCGTCGAGCACCAGGTGGCGCGGCCGCATGGCCAGGAGGCCGGCGATCGCCACCAGCTGCTGCTGCCCACCGGAGAGGCGGGATGGATCGCGGTCGGCCAGGGCGTCGATGCGCAACGTGGACAGCGCCCCCCACGTGCGTGCCAGCACCTCGGGGAGTGGAAGGCCGAGGTTCATCGGCCCGAAGGCGACCTCCTCGAAGACCGTGGTGGCCACCCCGGAAAGCTGGGTGTGCGGGTTCTGGAAGCCGATGGCCACCTCGCTCGCCAGCCGGTGCATCGGCCAGTCGTCGACGTGCTGCCCATCCAGCCGGACGTGGCCCCGGATGCGCCCGCCCACCGCCCGCGGGGCGAGGCCAGAGACGACCAGGCACAGCGTGGTCTTGCCCGCCTCCGAGGCGCCGGCCACGCCGACCACCTCGCCGTCGGCCAGCTCCAGGTCGACGTCGAGCAGCGACGGCTTGCGCGCGCCGGCGTACCGGTAGCCGACGCCCTCCAGGCGCAGGCCCACCTACAGCGCTCCGAGCACGCGCGCCACGATCAGGGCCACCAGCCCCGCGACCAGCGCCCAGCGCAGGAGGGCCTGCGCCGGCGAGTCGGGCGGCGTCCACAGGAGAGTGCGGCGCCCCGGGCGCGAGAAGGCGCGTGCCTCCAGGGCCAGGGTGCGCTCCTCGACCTCGGCGATCGAGCCGAGGATGACCGGCCCCACGATCGGCACGATGCCGCGCGCCCGGCGCCAGACGCTGCCCTCGGTGTCCAGGCCGCGCGCCCGCTGGGCGTCGGTGATCTGGGCGGCGCGCTCGACCATGGCCGGCACGGTCTGGACCGATGCGTTGGCCACGAACGCGACCCGCGGGCTCACCCCGCGCCGCTCGAGGTCGACGACCAGGTCGGCGGGGCGAGTGGTCAGGTAGAAGAGGGTGATCGCCCCGCTGATGGCCATGATCCGCACCAGGATCTCCAGGGCGAAGGCCAGCCCCTCGGCGGTGGCCACCACCGGGCCGATGCGCAGCAGCTCCGTCTGCCCGCCGGGGAAGAAGAAGACGTTGACCAGCACGGCGCTGATGGCGATGGGCAATGCCAGCAGCAACGCGGTACGCGCCAGGCGGCCGAGGACCGAGGCCGCCACGGCCGGCACCACGACCAGGACCGCCAGCAGCAGCAGCGGGCCGATCAGGCCGCCGATGACCACCGCGGCGATGGCGGTGGTGGTGGCCAGGGTGGCCTTGGTCAGCGGGTTGAGGCGGTGATACGCGGTCGGACCGGGGCGCCCGATCGATTCGGGCAGTCCCCGGTCCTCGGCGCTCGGCGTGGCCGCGGCCGGGGTGCTGGTCAGGCCGGCGCCCCCCGCCACTCGCCCTCGTCCGCGGTCCCCGGCTCCTCGGCCTCCAGGAGCAGCTCACCCTGCGGGAAGCGCGCCTTCGTGCGACGCGCCATGGCGTTCAGCACGAGGTAGACCACGAAGAAGGTGACCAGCTTGTCGACCGGGTCGGAGAGCAGGCCCTGCTGGAAGGTGGCAGCCTGGATGTCGGAGCCGGCCTGGCGGAAGGCGGCCACCAGGAAGTCGGTCCCCGAGCCGGTGACGCCGCTGAACAGATTGGCGCTGATCGGAGCGCTGATCAGGGCGGCGATGACCCCGGTGATGACGCCGGCCACGGTGACGTAGGCCACGGTCAGGTCGCGTCGCACGAAGAGCAGCAGCAGGAAGCCGATGATGAACGCGGCGAACAGCGCGGCGATCAGCCAGCCGAGGACGACGAACAGCGGGTCGGTGGTATCGGGATTGAAGAACTCGAAGGTCTCGGTGTAGAAGCGGGTGTAGGCGTAGAGGGCCAGGCCGGCCACCACCGCCAGCGCCAGCACCGCCCCGATGGCCAGCTGCCCGGCCGGGCGGTCGGGTCGCGGGCGCAACCACCCGGCGCGGGCGAAGAGGCCGGCCAGCAGGCCGATGACCGCCGCCACGATCGCGAACGGGGCGGCCACCGTGCCCTGGAAGGGCGGCGGGATGACGTACTGCCACAGGATGTTGGCCAGGAAACCGGTCAGGGCGCCGGGGATCGGCCCCGCCAGCGCGCCGACCAGGATGGTGCCGATGCTGTCGAGGTAGATCGGGATCTTCAGCGCGTTGGCCACCGCCGCGCCCAGGATGATGTTGATGGCGATGGCGATCGGCATCAGGACCAGGGTGCGCATGTCGAACTGCGCCGCGATGGAGCCGAAGCCGCCGGTCTGCAGGTACTCCACCAGCGCATAGGCGATGAAAGCGGCCAGCAGCCCGAGGGCGGCGACCAGCGCCCAGGAGTCGCCTGCGGCATCGGTCGAGAAGTCGCCGATGACCACGATCCCCACGAAGGCCACGACCACGAATGCCGCCAGGGCGGCGACCCAGCGCACGATCACGTTCGGAATCCTCCTTCGGCTATCCCGGCCGCGGCCTGCGGCCCGGCGACGGCGCGGCCCAGCCGCTCGAGCAGCTCGGCCTTCATCCCCTCGGCGTCGATGGCGGTGACGACCTCCACCTCCGGGCGTTGGTCATCGGCGGCGCGGTACAGGCTGCCGGCAACGCGCGGGTCGGAGCTGGTGTCGCAGGCGAGGCGCACGCGCACCGTCTCGGTCACCAGGTCGGGCCGCAGCAGGGCACCGATCAGGGTGACCGGGTCGTGGAGGTAGGCGCCGTCGATGCCATCGGCCTCGCGATGGAACGCCACGTAGTAGCGGACGGCGTCACGCACCACGCCGGCCAGGTGCGTCTCCGGCAGGGAGCGGAGGTCGTCCATGGTGAACACCACGTCCTGCGTGGCGTCCAGCGGGAAGATGCGGTCCAGCACCCCCTCCTTCAGGCACGTCTCGGCGGCCTCAGGGTCGACGCAGGCGTTCCACTCCCCGGTCTCGGTGGTGTTGCCCCGCTCCTCGAGGGTGCCGCCCATCCAGATCACCTCGCGCGTGCCGCCGGCCAGGTCCACGCCACCCATCGCCGCCGAGGCCAGGTTGGTGAGCGGGCCAAGGGCCAGCAGGGTCATCTCCCCGGGGTGGCGCTTGACGTGCGCGCCCAGGTAGCGGGGCGCGGGGAGGGCGGTGTACTCGGTGGTGCCCAGCGAGCGGTCCTCGCCCCGCAGCTCGACGAAGCCGGTACCGGTGGGGCCGTGGGTGTCCGGGGCGGTCCGCAGCCGCCGCTGGAGCGGCCGCGCGGCGCCGATGCTGACCGGCACGTCGGAGCGGCCCATCATCGAGAGCACCTTCCCGGTGTTGCGCGCCACGTGGTGGATCTCGACGTTGCCGGCCACGCAGGTCACGCCCCGCAGGTTGAGCTCCGGGGCGCTGGCGGCGATCAGCAGCGCGATCATGTCGTCGATCCCGGTGTCGACGTCCATGATCAGCGGGCGCGGGCCTGACCGGGCCTCGTCGGACGGCTCCACGTCCTCCATCCTAGCGTGCCCGCCCAGCGATCAGCGACCGGCCGGCGGCCAACCGCCGGCCCGCCCCACCTTGCTGCCCACCTCCGGCTTGCCGAGCGCCTTCGCCGCGAAACGCGCGGCGGCCAGCAGCCGGTCCAGGTCCACGCCGTGACGCAGGCCCTGGCGGTCGAGCAGGTAGACGAGGTCCTCGGTGGCCAGGTTCCCGGCGGCGCCCGGGGCGTACGGCGAGCCACCGGTGCCTCCGGCCGCCGCGTCGAAGGCGGCCACACCCACGTCGAGGGCGGCCATCACGTTGGCCAGCGCCGTCCCGCGCGTGTCGTGGAGGTGCAGCGCCACCACCTCCGGACCGACTCCAGCGGCGCCCAGCGCGTCGAGCACGCGCCGCACGTCGACCGGCGCCGCGACCCCGACGGTGTCCGAGATGGCCAGCTCGTCCACGCCCATGGCCAGCAGCCGCTCGCAGACGCTCACCACTGCCCGCGGGTCGACCTCCCCCTCGTAGGGGCAGCCGAAGGCGGTGCTCACGTAGGCGCGCAGCCACCAGCCCCGTCTCCGGGCCTCCTCGGCGATCGGCGTGAACTCGGCCAGCGACTCGTCGATCCCCATCCCGATGTTGTGGCGCACGTACGACTCGGTGGCCGCGGTGAACAGGCAGATCGCATCGACTTCGGCCGCGATCGCGCGCTCCAGCCCGCGCGCGTTCGGCACCAGCACCGGGTAGCGGACGCCCGGGCGCCGTTCGAGGCGCGCCATGAGCCCGTCGGCATCGGCCAGGGCGGGGATGGCGCGCGGCGAGACGAAGGAGGTGGCCTCGATCTCGCGCAGGCCGGCATCGGCCAGCAGGCCGATCAGGGCCAGCTTGTCGTCGGTCGACAGGACCTGGCGCTCCGCCTGCAGGCCGTCGCGCGGCGCGACCTCGTAGATGCGCACGTCCAGCGCGGTCATGGCCGGCCCGATACCTCCGCCAGGACGTCCCCGCGCTGCACCTGCTGGCCCTCCCGCACCGCGATGCGGCGCACCGTCCCGTGCAGCGGCGCTGCCACGGCGTGCTCCATCTTCATGGCCTCGATGACGATCACCGTCTCGTGCTCGTCCACCGAGGCACCCTCCTGGACGCGGACGGCGATGACCCGCCCGGGCATCGGCGCGGTCAGCACGGCCGAGCCGCCGTCCTGGGCCGCGGCGTGGCGCACCGCCTCCTCGACGCTGGGCGGCGGGGCCAGGTCGAACTCCAGCGACTGGCCCTCGACCGATACGAAGGCCGTGCCGCGTTCCACATCAACCGCGACCGGCCCATAGGCGCTCCACCCTCCTTCTGGCTGCGCGGAAATTGTTCCGATCATCCGAACACTCTGCGCGCGCTCGCCGACCCCCTGGGAGAGCTCGACCCGGCGCACCTGGTCGCCGTGGCGCACCCGGATCACGGGCGGCAGGTTCGGGCGCCAGCCGCCGCCCCACACCCCGGCGGGCAGTACCCCTGCCCCGCGCAGCGCCAGGGCCGCCGCGCGCCAGGCGGCCTCGTTCGGCTGCGGAGGATCGGGCAGCATGAGCGATTCGACGGTATCGGTCCGCACGTCGCCCTGCCGCATGGCCGGGTGGGCCAGCAGCCAGCGCAGGAAGCGCAGGTTGGTGCGCACCCCCAGCACCTCGGTGGCCTCCAGCGCCGTGCGGAGCCGGAGGAGGGCGTCGCGCCGGGTGGACCCGCGGGCGATGAGCTTGGCCAGCATCGGGTCGTAGCGGTCGGTGACCGTGTCGCCCTCCCGGATGCCGGCGTCGACCCGGACCCCATCGGGCCAGCGCAGATGCACGATGCGTCCCACGGCCGGCAAGAAGCCGGACTCGGGATCCTCGGCGTACAGCCGCGCCTCGATGGCGTGGCCGCGCCAGCGCACGTCATCCTGCACGAGGTCCAGCGGCTCGCCGGCGGCGATGCGCAGCTGGTCGGCGACCAGATCCCGCCCGGTGACGGCCTCGGTCACCGGGTGCTCCACCTGCAGGCGGGTGTTCATCTCCAGGAAGTGGAACGTCCCGTCATCGGCCAGCAGGAACTCGACGGTGCCGGCCCCCACGTAGCCCGCCGCCGCGGCGACCCGCAGTGCGGCCTCGCCCATCCGCCGCCGAAGGTCGGCGGTCACCACCGGGCCGGGCGCCTCCTCCACGACTTTCTGGCGCCGCCGCTGGGCGGAGCAGTCGCGCTCCCCGAGGTGCACCCCCCGCCGATGGCGATCGAACAGGACCTGGACCTCCACGTGGCGCGGTCCATCCAGGAGCCGCTCCAGCACCAGGCGCTCGTCACCGAAGGCGCCGCGCGCCTCCCGGCGCGCGGCGGCCAGGGCCTCGGGCAAATCCTCCGCGCGCCGCACGGTGCGCATGCCCTTCCCGCCCCCGCCGCCGGCCGGCTTGACCAGCAGCGGGAAGCCGATGCGAGCGGCTTCCGCCAGCAGGCGCTGGTCCGACTGGTCCTCGCCGTCGTAGCCGGGGAGCACCGGCACGTCGTGGGCCGCGGCCAGGCGACGCGCCGCCGCCTTGTCGCCCATGGCGGCGATGGCGCCGGGCGGCGGCCCGACCCAGACCAGGCCGGCGGCCTCCACGGCCTCGGCGAAGCTCGGGTTCTCGGCCAGGAAGCCGTAGCCGGGGTGGACGGCATCCGCGCCCGCCGCCCGGGCGGCGGCCAGGATGGCATCGCCATCCAGGTAGCCGGGGACGCGGCGCACCTCGTCCACGTCGCGCGGCGGGACGTCGTCGGGTGCCTGGAGGGCGATGGAGCGGATGCCCAGGGCGCGTGCCGTGCGCCCCACGCGCGCCGCGATCTCTCCGCGGTTGGCGATGAGCAGGGTGTGGATGGGGCGGGCCGGCCACGGCCCGTGATCGGTCGCCTGCGCCGGCGCCAGCCCGGCCAGCCCGTCGCGCGGAATGCGCACTCGTCCCCCGACGCGCCGGGCCGGCAGGCGGCCCTGCGCGACCCAGCGCTGCACGGTCCGAACGGTCACGCCGAGCCGGTCGGCAACCTGGCGCGGGGTCAGGTGCTCGTCGCCCATGTCGCGATTGTCGCACCGGTGGGCTCCGGCGTTACGGCCGGCAGCGAAGCGGGCCGGGTTGCGGCGGCGGCGTATCATCCTCACTGCCCCGTCGCGCTGATCGTTGTCCCACCGACAGCGTCTGGCAGCGCGCATACCCGAGCGTGCGCATGGTCATCTGAATCGCGGGAGGAAGATGCATGCGGAAGGTCCGGAGAGGCTTCAGCCCCCTGCTGCTCCTCGCCTTCGTCGTGACCCTGGCAGCCGCGCCGGGCAGTGTCCTGGCCAGGCCGAGCGGCCCACCGTTTCTGACCGGTCCCGCCCAGGGGGACGCGGTCGACGTCGTCGTCAACTACCTGCGGGCCAACCACGCCAAGTACGGCCTGAAGCAGGTCGACGTCCAGGACGTCATCGTCACCGATCGCTACACCTCCGACCACAACGGCGTGACCCACGTCTACCTGCGCCAGGCGCATCGCGGCATCGGCGTGGTCGGGGCCGCGGTCAACGCCAACGTGGCTGCCGACGGCAGCATCATCAGCCTCAACAGCAGCTTCATCCCGGACCTGCACGCCAAGGTTCGGGGCGCGGCGGCGCGCAGCGCGGAAGCATCGGTCAGGGCGGTGGCGCGCGGCCTCGGGCTGCACCCGCCGGCGAGCCTGAAGGTCCTCCAGCACCGCGGTGGCCCGGCGGCCGGGGTGGTCTTCGACCGCAACGGCATCAGCCTGGAGCCGATCACCGCCAAGCTGGTCTACCAGCCCGCCGGCGACGTCGTGAAGCTGGCCTGGCAGATCGAGCTCTACGAGCCCGATGCCGACCACTGGTGGAACCTTCGCGTGGACGCCACCACCGGCCAGGAGCTGGCCCGGGACGACTACGTCAGCCACGCCGACGAGACGTACTCCGTGTTCCCCATCCCCACCGAGAACCCGGAGGAGGCGGGCGGCGTTCGTACCACGGTGACCAACCCGGCCACCGACGCCTCGCCCCTGGGCTGGGTCACCGCGGGCCAGACCCTCACCATGGGGAACAACGTGCTGGCCTACACCGATCGGGACGCCGACAACGTCCCCGACCAGGACGGCTTCGCCGACGGTGGGCCGGACCTCGTCTTCGATCCGCCGCTCGACCTGACGCGACCCCCGGTCGAGTACCAGGACGCGGCGGTCACCAACCTGTTCTACTGGAACAACGTCATCCATGACGTCACCTACGCCTACGGCTTCGACGAGAAGGCCGGCAACTTCCAGGAGAACAACTTCGCGCCGCAGAACGGCAAGGGCGGCGACCCGGTGCGGGCCGAGGCCCAGGACGGCTCGGGCCGCAACAACGCCAACTTCGCCACGCCGCCCGACGGCTTCCGCCCGCGAATGCAGATGTTCGAGTGGCGCGACTCGGCGCCCAACCCGCTGACGGTCGAGGCGCCCACCGGTCCCCTCACGGTATCGGGACCGATGGCCGGCTTCGGCGCCAGCCTGGCGACCACGGGGCCGATCTCCGGGACCCTGATGGTGGTGGACGACGGCACGGCCCCGACCAGCGATGGCTGCCAGTCGTTCAGCCTGCCCGGTGCCCCCGGGTCGGTCATCCCCCTCATCGACCGCGGCGCCTGCACCTTCACCCAGAAGGTGAAGAACGCACAGAACGCGGGGGCGCTGGCGGCCGTGGTGGTCGACAACGTGCCCGGCGAGGCCCCGTTCGGTATGGGCGGCAGCGACCCGTCGATCACCATCCCGTCGATCATGATCTCGTTCGAGGACGGACAGACGGTGCGGGCCCTGCTGCCGGCAGCGGCCACCCTGGCGCCGAACCCCGACCTCAAGCCGGATCGTGACTCGGACCTCGACTCCGGGGTGATCATCCACGAGTACGGGCACGGGGTGAGCAACCGGCTGACCGGCGGACCGGGCACCGTGAACTGCCTGAACAATGCCGAGCAGATGGGCGAGGGGTGGAGTGATTTCCTGGCCCTGGTGCTCACCGCTCAGGCCGGGGACGAGGACATCGCCCGCGGCATCGGCAACTACGTCATCTTCGAGGACGCGACCGGCGTGGGCATCCGGCCCACACCGTACAGCCGCGACATGGCGGTCAATCCCACGACCTACCAGACGGTCATCGACGAGGCGGGGACCACGCTCACCGTCCCGCACGGCGTTGGCTACGCCTGGGCGACCATGCTGTGGGAGATGTACGGCGCCCTCGTCGACGAATACGGGTTCAGCGGCGACATCTACGCCGACTGGACGGCGGGGGGCAACAACCTGGCCCTCCAGCTGGTGATCGACGGCATGAAGTTCCAGCCCTGCCAGCCGGGCTTCGTGCAGGGCCGCGACGCGATCCTCCAGGCCGACCAGGCCCTGACCGGCGGCGTGAACCAGTGCCTCATCTGGGAGGCCTTCGCCAAGCGCGGTCTGGGCTTCAGCGCCAGCCAGGGCTCGCCGATGAAGGTGAACGACGGCCGGGCGGCCTTCGACCTGCCGGTCGGCTGCGGCGGCGGCAGCGCGGGGGTGGTGCTCCCGCTCGTCCCGGCCGCGCTGCTGGCCGGGTTCGAGCGGCTGCGCCTGCGGCGGACGGCTATCCGTCGCTGACGCTGCCTCTCTCCTCCGGACCGATGACGAGGCGGCCGCTCCGGCGGCCGCCTCGTCGGGTGCTCAGTCCGGGGCGCGCTCCACCGACCAGGACGCGCGGCGCTTGTCGAGGAAGGCGGTCAGGCCCTCCTGGCCCTCGGCGCTCACCCGCTGGCGGGCGGCGACGCGCACCGCGTGGGCCGCGAACTTCCCGGACGGCAGGTCCCGCCAGACGCGGATCAGGAGCTTGGCCTGGCGCACCGCGTTCGGGCCCGCGGCCAGCAGCTCGCCGAGCAGGGCATCGACCCGCCCGTCCAGCGCGGTCTCGTCCGGCAGCACCTCGTGGACCAGGCCGATGCGCAGCGCGCGCTCCGCGCCGAACCGCTCCCCGGAGAGATACAACGCCCGCGCCTGCCCCTCCCCGATGCGGGGCAGCACGAACGGGCTGATCACCGCCGGCAGGATGCCGAGCTTGACCTCGGTGAAGCCGAAGCGGGCATCGGCGGTGGCCAGCACCACGTCCGACACGGCGCAGAGCGCCATGCCGCCGCCCAGCGCCGCGCCCTGGACGCGGGCGATCACCGGCGCGGGGCACTCGTCGATGGCCCGCAGCATGGCCTGCAGCCGCGCCGCGTCGGCCTCGTTCTCCTCCAGCGTGAGGTGCAGGGCAGCCCGCTGCCAGTTGATGTCGGCCCCGGCCGAGAAGACCGGTCCCTCGCCGGCCAGCACCACCGCGCGCATCCGCTGCGCCGGCTCGCGGGCCAGGGCGGTGAAGGCGTCGTGCAGCTCCCCGATGAGGGCGGCGTTGAACGCGTTGCGCACCTCGGGGCGGGCGAGCGTGACCCTCGTGACGGGACCGTCACGCTCGACGCGCAGGGCCGCCATCAGCGGCGCCCTCCGCGGCGGTAGAACGGCTCGGCCACCGCCCGCACCGACGACAGGAGCGGCTCCTCAAGCCACACCACGTCGGTCCCGTCCGGCACGTCCACGGTCGCCGACGCCCCCTCGGGACCCAGCAGGCCAAGCAGCAGCCGGCGCTGCCCGTCGCTCTCCGACTCCACCAGCCAGGCGGCCTCCACATCGGTCCGCGACAGCTCCTGCGCCAGCGAGGCCTCCAGGGCCATCGCCTCGGCGCCCGGCAGCCGCAGCCGCAGCGACCGGCGCGCGGCCGTCTCGAACAGGGGCCGATCGGTGCCGGGCAGTCGTCCGGCGGCCAGGTCGGCCAGCTCATCGGGCTCGAAGCGGTAGGGGATCGGCCCGGCGGGGTCCAGGATGGCCGGCACCCCGGCGGCGGCCATGTTGGCCACCGCGATTCGGGCTGGGAGCGGCAGCGTGGCCGTCCCGCGCGGGGCCCAGGCCGCCAGGGCCGCCACCGAGGCGAAGCAGACGCTGACGGCCTGCCCGTCGGCATCGGTCGCCAGCAGCACGCTGACCTCGACCTCCTGGTCGTCGTTGACCGCCGCCTCCAGCGCGCGGCGCGCCTCCTCGCCGTGCTCGGGTGGCACCGGCAGCAGCAGGGTGCCGGTCATCAGGGTGCGGTAGAAGTGCTCGAGCGCCGGGCCGGCCGCCTCGTCGCGCCCCTCGGCGTCGCGGGCGGCGAGCATGGCCTCGAACAGGTTGGCCGACGACTCCTCCAGGGTGCCGGTCGGCGTGGTGCGGTCGTGTGAGCCCGGGGCGGGCCGGTCCAGGGTCATTGCCCGCAGCCTACCATCGGCCGGGGTAGCATCTGGGCATGCCACAGGCGATCGACCACATCGTCATCGCCGTTCCCGACCTCGACGCCGCGGTCGACGACGCCCAGCGCGCGCTGGGCCTGGCCTTCACCTCCGGTGGCGAGCATCCCGGGGCGGGCACCGCCAACCGCATCGCCTTCCTGGGCGAGGCGTACCTCGAGCTCATCGGCGTCACCGACCGGGAGGCGGCGGCACAGCGGCCGATCGGCGCCGCCGCCCTGCGCGCCCTGGAGGCGGGCGGTGGCCTGGCGACCTACGCCCTGCGCGAGGATCACCTGGAGACGACCGTGGCCGAGCTGCGGGCCAACGCCAGTCCCATCGGCCCGGTGGAGCACGGCTCGCGGCGCCGGCCCGACGGCGAGACCGTGAATTGGTGGACCGCCACCCTCGAGCGCCTCGGTCCTGACCGGCCGCCGTTCCTGATCCGCCACGCGTACGCCGGCGCCGAGTGGGGCGCGGAGGCGCTCGCCGAGCGGCGCGCCTTCCGACATCCGCTGGGGTCACCGGTGAGCCTGGTGCGGCTGGACATCGCCACGCCCGACCCGCCAGCCCTGGCCGCCGACTACCACGCCGCCCTGGGCCTGGAGTTCTGGGCGGTGGCTGACCTGGCGGTGTGCACCGTCGGTCCGCACACCATCCGGCTGCGCCCGACGGCCGAGATGCAGTTCCCGGCCGCCGTCCTGCTCGGCGCGCAGCTGCCCGAACCGCGCAGCGTGGAGCTGCTCGGCCTGCGCTTCGGGTTCGAGCCGGTGACCGCGGAGGCGGTCGGCGCGGCCGGGGCGTCCGAGGCGGGCTGACCCGCCGCGGTCCCGCCGGTCACATCCGGAAGACGCCGAACCGCGACTCGGGGATCGGCGCGTTCAGGGCGGCGCTGATGCCCATGGCCAGCACCCGCCGGGTGTCGAGCGGGTCGATGACGCCGTCGTCCCACAGCCGAGCGGTCGAGTAGTAGGGCGAGCCCTCGCGCTCGTACTTCTCCAGGATGGGGGCCTCGAAGGCGTCGCGCTCCGCATCGGTCCGGAAGCCTCCGCGGACGGTGGACAGCACCCGCGCCGCCTGCTGGCCGCCCATCACCGAGATCCGGGCGTTCGGCCACATCCACAGGAAGCGCGGTGCGTAGGCGCGGCCGGCCATGCCGTAGTTCCCGGCGCCGAAGCTGCCGCCGATGATCACCGTGAACTTGGGCACGTCGGTGGTGGCCACCGCGGTGACCAGCTTGGCGCCGTCCTTGGCGATGCCCCCGGCCTCGTACTCGCGGCCGACCATGAAGCCGGTGATGTTCTGCAGGAAGACCAGCGGAATGCGGCGCTGGCTGGCCAGCTCGATGAAGTGGGCCCCCTTCAGGCTGGAGGACGAGAACAGGATCCCGTTGTTGGCCAGGATCCCGACCGGGTAGCCCTCGATGCGGGCGAAGCCGCAGACCAGCGTCTCGCCGTAGCGCTCCTTGAACTCGTGGAACTCCGATCCGTCGACCAGGCGGGCGATCACCTCGCGCACGTCGTAGCCCTGGCGCGGGTCGTCCGGGATGACCCCGTACAGCTCCTCCGGGTTGACCGATGGCTCCCGCGGCTCAGCGCGCTCCCACGGCGGATCGGGCTTGCGCCGGTGCAGGCTGGCCACGATCTGGCGCCCGATGGCGATGGCGTGCTCGTCGTCCAGCGCGTAGTGGTCGGCCACGCCCGACTGGACGGTGTGCACCTCGGCCCCGCCCAGCTCCTCGGCCGACACCTCCTCGCCGGTGGCCGCCTTCACCAGCGGCGGGCCGCCCAGGAAGATGGTGCCGGTGCCGCGCACGATGACGGTCTCGTCGCTCATGGCCGGCACGTAGGCTCCGCCCGCGGTGGAGCTGCCCATGACCAGCGCGATCTGCGGGATGCCGGCCGCCGACAGGCGGGCCTGGTTGTAGAAGATCCGCCCGAAGTGGTCGCGGTCGGGGAAGACCTCGTCCTGCAGCGGCAGGTAGGCCCCGCCCGAGTCGACCAGGTAGATGCACGGCAGCCGGTTCTGCTCGGCGATCTCCTGGGCGCGCAGGTGCTTCTTGACGGTCATCGGGTAGTAGGTGCCGCCCTTGACCGTGGCGTCGTTGGCCACGATCAGGCACTCGGTGCCGGACACCATGCCGATGCCGGTGACGATGCCGGCGCCGGGCGCCTCGTCGCCGTACAGCCCGTTGGCGGCCAGCGCGCTCAGCTCGAGGAAGGCGCTCCCCGTGTCCAGCAGCAGCTCGATGCGCTCGCGGACCAGCAGCTTGTTGCGCTCCCGGTGGCGGGCGATGGCCCGCTCGTCACCCGCGGCCCCGCGTTCGGCGACCGCGCGCGTGCGCTCGCGCAGGTCGTCCACCAGCGCGCGCATGGCAGCGGCGTTGGCCTCGAAGCTTGGCGAGGAGGGGTCCAGGGTGGAACGCAGCACGGCCATCGGGAGCCGATTATGGCTGTCCCGGGCACCCACACGAGTGACGGCGGGCAACGTGTTCGGAACATCGGAACACGTCCGCGGCTGGCGAACCACGAAGTGTTCGGAACATCGGAACACTTCCCGGAGGCCGATGCGGGCCGGCGTGCCGGTGGCCGGAACAGCCTCAGGCCAGCGTGACCAGCGGGACCAGCTGGGTGACCATGCGCGTGTTCACGATCACCACGCTGACGACGTGCTCGAAGGGTGGCTCGCCGTTGTGCAGGATGTAGGCCTCGGTGAGCGGCATGAACCGCGGGGCGCGCAGCAGCAGGTCCATGGTCGGCTCGGCGCCCGGGCTCAGGTGCAGGTTGCCGGTGACGCTGAAGGGGCCGGCCGACATGGCCACCCGGCGCAGCTTGCGGTGCAGGCGCAGCTGCCGCGAGGCGCGCCACTCGGGTGGCATGGCCAGGATGACCTGGTCGGTCACCAGCGACTGCCACTCGCCGGTCTCCTCGATCCGGGGTGGGGCGTCCCGCACGCTGGTCGGCATGCGGGAGTTGTCCGCGGTCGTGCCGGCGTCCAGCGGCCCGGGCGATGGGCGCCACAGGCGCAGCTCGTCCTGCTCGTTCAGCAGATCGGTGACGCGACGGCCGTTGGCGGCGATCCAGGCGACGATGCGCGCGTCGGCCGTGTACAGCTCGATCGGCGCCAGCTCGGCAGCCATGGCCATGGCCGACGAGCCGTTGCTCGTCGTTGCGCCCGAGCCCCGGCGCCAGTTCCAGAAGGTCACGTCGCGGTTCCTGTAGGAGGTTGACGGCCGCGGGGCAGTCGCGGCTCGTGGGTGCAGGCTAGCCGCGGCCGCAGACCCCACCAACTGCCCGAGAGTACTAGGCAGGGCCGTTGCCGGCCGGCAACAGGACCACGCCCGCCGGCTAACGTGAACGACGTTGAGCCGTTACTACTCACGGCATGACCAGGCCCGTCCGCATCTTCCTCGCAGCCGCCATCCTCGTGCTGCTGGTGGTCACCTCCGCCAGCGGCGCGCCGAATCACCGCGGCCAGGAGCGGCGCGCGTCGGTCGCGGCCTCCCACCAGCCGGTGACCCCGCAGGACCAGCCCGAGGCGGAGGACGCGGATGAAGGGCCATCGGCCGAGAAGCTGGAGGCGCTGGCCGAGGAGCTGGGGTCGACGCCCGAGCAGATCAGCGCGCTGGCGGAGACCTACGGCCTGGGCGGCGCGGTCCGCATCCTGGCCTGGGCGCAGGCCAGCGGCATGGAGCCGTCGGACATCGCGGCCATGTTCGACGACGGGATGGGCTGGGGCCAGATCGCGCAGCAGCTCAATGCGGAGAACCCGGACCTGGATGTGCATCCGGGCATCGGGACCGTCATGGGCCAGGGCGCGGGCCATGGCCGCGCGAACGCCCCGGGGCAGCAGAAGCAGCAGCCCGCGCAGCCCTAGGGGCCGGCCTGCAGCGCGCGGCCCGGCGAGCGCGCAGACCCGCAGTCCACGCGCTACCCTCACGCCCGGTGATCGACGTCGAGCACTTCGCGCAGGTGGACATGCGCGTGGGCCGCATCGTGGCGGCTGAGCCGTTCCCCGAGGCCCGCAAGCCGTCGTACCGGCTGCGCATCGACTTCGGCCCGCAGCTCGGGGAGCGGGTCAGCTCGGCGCAGCTGACGGTGACCTACCCCGACCCATCGGCCCTGGTGGGTCGCCAGGTGGTGGCCGTGGTGAACTTCCCGCCGCGCCGCATCGCCGGCTTCGACAGCCAGGTGCTGGTGCTGGGCGCCATGGGTGACGACGGCAACGTCTGGCTGCTGGAACCGAACCCGGAGGCGCCGCTCGGCTCCCGCATCGGCTAGGCATCGGAAGGGATCGGCCAGGCGGCGCGCACGTCCGTTCGCCAAACGCGCCCCGGCGCGGCACACTGGCACCGTGAGCACCGAGCAGTCGACCGAACCGATGGTCGTTGGGCCGGCCCCCGACGGCATGCCGCAGCCCGACCTGACGCCGCCCCAGATCGCCCGCTCGGGCGACCCGTTCGCCCGGCTGCGGATCGTGCACTTCCTGTCACGCCTGCGGCGCAACACCACCCACCAGCTGCGCGACGTGGTGGCCGCCCTGAACGCCGTTTACCTGGACTGGTACTTCAGCGAGAAGGTGCTGCTGGCCGAGATCGCCCAGCTGCAGGCCGACTGGTCGATCAGCTTCCACGGCGAGGACCGCATCGTGCTGGACCGCAACGAGCGCGGCCACACCCTGCTCATCGTGGACTCCACCAAGATGACCGCCTTCCTGGTGGCCGAGGGGCGTCGGGCGGCGGAGGAGGCCGAGGAGGAGCTGCGGCGCTTCACCCTGGGCGACGGGGTCAGCCCCGACAACTGAGCAGCCCTAGCCCCGCAGCTCCTCGAGCTGGTCGTCGCGACCGATCAGGATCAGCTCGTCCGCCTGCTGCACCCGCTCCTCCGGGGCGGGGTTGATGATCACGTTCTTCCCGCGCCGCACGGCGATCGGCGTGACCCCCATCCGCGTCTTCAGGTCCAGCTCGCGCAGCGACTTGCCGATGAAGGCCGCCGGCGGCCGCACCTTCTCGATGCCGAAGCTGGGACCGATGTCCAGGTAGTCGATCACGTTCGGCACGTGGAAGGAGTGGGCCAGGCGGGTGCCGGTCTCCTGCTCGGGGAGGATCACCCGGTCGGCGCCGACCCGGCGCAGGATCTCGGCGTGCAGCTGGTCGGCGGCCTTGGCGATCACGTTGGCCACGCCCAGCCGCTTGAGGACCATGGTGGCGAAGATCGACGGCTCCGCCCGGCCGCTGATGGCCACGATGGCGGTGGTGAAGTCCCCGGCCCCTGCGGCCCGCAGCGCGTCCTCGTCGGAGGCGTCCAGCTGCATGGCGTGGGTCACCTCGCGGGCGATGTCGTTGACCGCCTCCTCGTTGATGTCGACCGCCAGCACCTCGTGCCCCAGCCGCTCCAGCTCCCGGGCCACGGCCGCGCCGAAGCGACCGACTCCAACCACGAGCACCTGTTGACGGGCCACGCGGGCGTGCTCCTTTCCTACCCGATGCGAATGGTCTCGATCGCCGGCCGATAGGGTACAGGCCGCAGCCGAGCCGCCAGGGCCAGGACCAGGGTGATCGGGCCCAGCCTGCCGACGAACATGCCGATGATGGCGATCACCCGCGCCGGCTCGTCCAGCCCCGGGGTGATGCCGGTGGTGGCCCCCACCGTGCCGAAGGCGGAGACCGCCTCGAAGAGGGTCTGCAGGAAGGTGGCCTGCGAGGTGACCGCCAGTCCCAGGCCCACCAGGAAGACGAAGGCGATGGCCAGCAGCGCCACCGACAGGGCGCGGTAGACGACCCCGTGCGGGATGCGCCGGCCGAAGACCTCGGCCGAGGGGCGGCCGCGGACGCTCGACCAGATGACGGCCCCCAGCAGGCCGAAGGTGTTGACCTTGATGCCGCCGGCCGTCGACCCCGACGCGCCGCCGATGAACATCAGGGCCATGACCACGAACAGCGAAGCCTCGGCGAAGTTCGCCGGACTGAGGGCGGTGAAGCCGGCGGTGCGCAGCGTGGCCGACTCGAAGGCGGCGTTCAGGATGCGCTGCTCGGCCGGCAGCCGGCCAAGGGTGGTCGGGTTGTTCCACTCGATCACCGCGATCAGCACCGTCCCGGCCAGCAGCAGCCCGGCGCTGACGGTGAGCACCAGCTTGGTCTCCAGCGCCAGGCGCCGCCAGGAGCGATGCCGTCCGACGTCGCCGACGATCGCCCAGCCCAGCCCGCCGAGGATGAGCAGCACCGCCACCGTGCTCAGCACCACCCAGTCGTCGATGAAGGGGGTCAGGCTCCGGTAGCCGCCGGTCAGGTCGAAGCCGGCGTTGTTGAAGGCCGACACCGCGTGGAAGACGCCCCACCAGATCCCTTGTGGGTGCCACGGCGGGCCCGCCTCCGGCCCGGCCATGAAGGCGACCGACAAAACCACCGCCCCGGCCAGCTCCACGACCAGGGTGAAGGCCGCGATGCGGATGGCCACCTGGGTCACGCTGCCCAGCTCCAGCCCGCCCAGGGACTCCTGCACCACCACCCGGTCGTGGAGGCGGGTGCGGCGCCCGGCGATCAGGTAGAGGAGCAGGGTCGAGCCGGTCATGATCCCGAAGCCGCCGACCTGGATGAGGAGCAGGATCACCACCTCGCCGAAGGCGCTCCAGTGGGTGGCGGTGTCGACCACCACCAGCCCGGTGACGCAGACCGCCGAGGTGGCGGTGAAGAGCGCGGTGAGCGGGTCGGTGCCGCGGCCCGGCTCGGTGGCCCAGGGCAGCAAGAGCAGGACGGTGCCGGCCGCGATCATGACCACGAAGGCCACCAGCAGGGTCCCGGCCGGGGAGAGCGGCCGCCGCGCCCGCCGCGCCGGCTTGAGCGCCACCTCCTCGGGCCGGATGCGCGTGACGCGGACCCGGCGGTCGCCGGGACGCTGCCCCTGGACCGTCATGGGGCCTGGCTGCGGCTGCTCACGCCCCTACGGTAGCGGCTGGGGTATCGGCCCGGGGGCGGGTCAGACCCGGTCGGATCCTCCGGCCTGGCCGACGGCGGCCTGCGGTCGGTCGGCATCGGACACGGGGATGGGCGCGCGCCGTGGTCGCGGCCGGAAGGGCGAGGTCTCGGGCACCACCGGCCCATCGGTCTCCGCCAGGCGACCGCTGCGGTAGGCGTCCCAGACGGCCATGACCGTGTCGCGGTGGGGCCGGATGCGGCAGTGCTCGTCGCGGTTGCCCATCTCGTCGCAGTAGCCGAGCGGCACGCACTTGGGGGCCAGGAAGCTGCCGAAGAAGGGCGAGACCCGGAAGATCTCGTGGCGGATCTGCTTGAACAGCTGCCGGATCTCCCACTGGGCCATGGTGCACAGCCGCAGCCCGCTCATGTGGATCAGCTGCCGCAGGTTGACCGTCATGATCAGGTTGGTCTGCATGGCGTTGGGGAAGATGAAGCGGGCGTCCTCGGCGGGGACCTCCGCCTGCAGCAGCTGCCCGTACAGGTCCAGGTTGTCGTCGATCGCCTTCTTGAAGCGGCCTGCCAGGTCATCGGGCAGGTCGCCCTTGGCGATCGAGTCGGGGATCGTGTAGTTGTCGCGCCGCTTGAAGGAGACGTAGCGCTGCGACTGCTGGTCGAAGGCGGTCCCCGCCCGGTGGCGGACCAGCTGGTGGGAGAGGGTGCGGGTCACGCCGCTGATGGCGAAGGTGAAGTTCACGTGCTCGATGGTCGAGCCGTGCCCCGACTCCATGACCTTGCGCACCAGCGCCTGCTGCTTCTCATCGGCCACCTGGCGGCTGACGGCCCTGTCCCAGATCTGCTCCGGCAGCTGCTCCGAGTAGCAGGTCCGGCAAGCGGTGTAGATCAGCGGGAGGTAGTACTCCTCCACGATCTCCTTGGTGGGGAAGATGAGCCGGGCGGAGAGGGCAGAAGCGGTCGGCATCGGTCCCGCGAGGATAGCACCGTCGGCGGTCGGAGCGGCCCGATTATCCACAACATGTCGCGTTCGCGGTGGACAGCACCCCACATGTTGTGCACAACCCAGCGGCCGGTGTGGATACCGAGCCGGCTGGCTATGCTCGGCGCATGCCCGATCCCGCCAGCCCCGCGCCCTCACCCGCCGGCCGCCGGACCGTGATGTCGCGCCGCCGCTTCCTGCAGCTGACCGACGAGCTGATCGCCACCGGCGAGCGGCTGCTGGACGAACCGGACTGGAACCTGTTCCGCGCCTGGCTGCTGAACTCGGACGAGCTGCTCGAACGGGTGTGGGGACGCATGGACCGATACCACCTGGCCTGGCTGAACGTCGGCCGCGACTCCGCCCCACCGGGCTCGCCGCTGGACGAGCCGGGCACGGCCCGCTTCGTCCGCGAAGTCTCCGGCGCGAAGCTGGCCGTGCTGCGTACCATGAGGGAGGCCGTCGCGCGGCGGGGCTGGACCACCCTGAGCGACGACCCCGACGACGGCCACGACGGCCACGACGGCCACGACGGCCACGAGGAGCACGCAGGCGAGCAGGAGGACGAGGAGGACCGGTGACCCGTCACCGCCCGGACCACGAGATCGGCGGCCTGGCCGCGGTGCTGGCCCACCCCGACGACGAAAGCTTCGGCTGCGCGGGGGCGCTGGCCCTGGCCCACGACGCGGGGCGCAACGTGCGCCTGCTGCTGGCCACCCGCGGTGAGGCGGGCAGCCCGCCGGACGGGATGGACGCGGCCGACTTCGCCCAGGTGCGCGAGGAGGAGCTGCGCTGCGCCGCCGCGAAGATCGGGCTGACCGAGATCACCGTGCTGGAGGGCTATCCCGATGGCGGCGTGGCCGACATGCCCTTCAACCAGCTGGTCGACGAGATCGCCCTGTGGCTGGCCGACCGGCGCCCGGACGCGGTGATCACCTTCGGCGCCCACGGCGTCACCGGCCACCCGGACCACGTGGTCGTCGGCTCGGCCACGCGCTGGGCGGTCGAGCGGCTGGCCGAGACCGGGCAGGCGCCGCACGCGGTGTACGTCATCGCCCCGGTTTTCGGCGGCGGGGCCCGGCGCTACGACCTATCCCCGGAGGAGGGGGCGGCCACGCACCGGATCGACATCACGTCGGTGGCCGGTCGCAAGATCGCCGCGCTGGCCTGCCACGCCTCGCAGGCTGACGCCGTCCAGGAGGCGCAGGACCTGCAGGCCGTCCTGGACCGCGACGGGGTGCTGTACGAGGGCTACACCCGGGTCCGGCCCCCCGTCCCGGCGCCGCATCCCAAGTTCGACGAGCGCCTGGTCTGACCGCCGCGCCCCGGCGGTCGGGGACGACCACGACCACCCCGCGGCACATCCTTGGTATTCTGGTCGGGTATGGCAATTGACCAGGACCTCGCCCGCGTCGACGAGGTCATGACCGCGCTCTACGACATCCACGACCCGGAGATCGGGATGAGCATCGTGGATCTCGACCTGATCAAGCACGTCGAGATCGGGAAGGACGGCGGGCCCACCGAGATCAAGATGGTGCTCACCACCCCGTTCTGCCCGTGGGCCGGCGAGCTGATCCAGACCGTCAAGCAGCGGGCCGAGGAGGTGGTCGGTCCGCCGGTCAAGGTCACCCTGCTCGCCGATCGCTGGGAGCCGCCACCGGGCCTCTTCTAGCGGCCGCAACCGCCACCGGTGCCCGGCCGAGGCCGTACCATCGGTCCGGTGAAGATCTACACCCGCAAGGGGGACGCCGGCACCACCGGCCTGCTGTACGGCGGCGAGCGCATCAGCAAGGCGGGCCTGCGGACGGATGCCTACGGCACCACCGACGAGGCCGTTTCGGCCCTGGGCCTGGCACGCGCCGCCCTGGGCGTCATCACCGATCGCGCCGAGGCCCGCTTGGCCTCCCTCACGGTGCGCCTGCAGCGCGAGCTGTTCGTGGTCGGTGCCGAGCTGGCGACCCACGCCGAGCGTCGCGATCGTCTGACGCCGGGCACCACCCTGGTCACCGCCGAGATGGTCGAGGCCCTCGAGCGGGAGATCGACGACCTGGAGGCCGGCATGACCATGCCGACCGAGTTCGTGATTCCCGGTGAGTCGCTGGCCGGCGCCGCCTACGACCTGGCTCGCACCACCGTCCGCCGCGCCGAGCGGCGCGCCGTGGCGCTGGCCGAGGCCGGCGGCCTGCCCGACTCACAGGTCCTGGCCTACCTGAACCGCCTCGCCGACCTGCTGTGGGTCATGGCCCGTGTCGCCGATGGCGGCTACGTCCCGGTCCGCCAGCGCTGAGGTCGGGCGGGCGTCCGGCGTGCCGCCACGAGCGTTCCGATGATCGGAACACTCAGTGGACCACTCAGCATTCGGACGCTTGCGGAATCACCCGCGATTCCGGGAAGGGACTACCGAATCCGCCGGCATCGGGGGTAGAATCGCCCGGATACCGGCGCTGCGGCCACCGTCTGGCCGCGCCCGATCTGCCCTTCCGAGAGGTGCTTCGATGACGCTCACTGCCAGCAGCTACCGGATGTTCATCGATGGTGAGTGGTCGGAGGCCGCCAGCGGCGAGACCACCGAGATCATCAACCCCGCCACCGAGGAGGTGATCGCCACCGTCCCGCGCGGCGACGCGAACGACGTGGACCGCGCGGTGGCCGCCGCCCGCGCGGCGTTCGAGTCCTGGTCGCTCACCACGCCCGCCGAGCGCTCGACGATGCTCCACAAGTTCGCCGACGCGCTGGCCGCCGACGCGGAGACCCTTTCCAGCCTGGAGCAGCAGAACGTCGGCAAGCCGAAGGGCACGGCCGATTTCGACGTCGAGTTCACCATCGACAACGTGCGCTTCTTCGCCGGCGCCGCCCGGGTCATCGAGGGCAAGGCCACTGCGGAGTACGTCAGCACCCACACCAGCATGATCCGCCGCGAGCCGGCCGGGGTGGTGGGCCAGGTGGCACCCTGGAACTACCCGCTGATGATGGCCATCTGGAAGCTGTGCCCCGCGCTGGCGGCGGGCTGCACGGTGGTCCTCAAGCCGTCGAGCCTGACCCCGCTCTCGGCGCTGCGCATCGCCGAGCTGGCGGCCGACATCTTCCCCAGGGGAGTGCTCAACGTGGTGACCGGGCCGGGCAGCACAGTCGGCGCGCGGCTGGTCACCCACCCGCAGGTCGACATGGTGAGCCTCACCGGCGACACGGCCACCGGCAGGGAGATCGCCGCCGCGGCGGCCCAGACCGTGAAGCGCGTGCACCTCGAACTGGGCGGCAAGGCCCCGGTGCTGGTCTTCGACGACGCGGATCCGGCGGCGGTGGCCGAAGGCGTGAAGCTGGCCGGCTTCTTCAACTCGGGCCAGGACTGCACGGCGGCGACCCGGATCATCGCCGGGCCGAAGATCTACGACAACCTCATGTCGGAGCTGGTGCCGGCGGTCCAGTCGGTGAAGGTCGGCAACCCGGCCGACGACCCCGAGCTGGACATGGGGCCGCTGGTCAGCAGGGCGCAGCAGGAGCGGGTCATCGGCTTCGTGGACCGCGCGCGCGAACGTGGAGCCACGGTGGCCGCCGGGGGCGCCACCACCGGCGCGCGCGGGTACTTCTACTCGCCGACCGTGGTGACCGACGTGGCCCAGGACTCGGAGATCGTCCAGCAGGAGGTCTTCGGGCCGGTGGTCACCGTCCAGCGCTTCGGCGATGACGAGGAGGCCATCCGCTGGGCCAACGGCGTGAACTACGGGTTGGCTGCCTCGGTCTGGACGCGCGACGTGAAGCGGGCCCTGAATGCCGCCCGCCGGCTGCGGTTCGGGACGGTCTGGATCAACGACCACCTGACCATCGCGTCGGAGATGCCGCATGGCGGGTTCGGGCAGTCCGGCTACGGCAAGGACATGAGCCTGTACTCGATCGAGGACTACACGATCGTCAAGCACGTGATGGCCAAGATCGCCGACTGAACCGGCTGGACCGATGGAGCCGACTCCGACTACCTGCGCTGGCTGGCCCGGCACTCGTCCGGCATCCGCTACCGTCGCCACATTGCCCGGCTGCTGCCCACCGAGCCGGACATCGAGCGCCGCGCGAACCAGGTGGCATGAGGGCCTGCTAGCATCGGGCCGATGCCTGACGCATCGGTTCGAACGGACCCTGAGGCGCCGGGGGAGCTGCCTCCCGGACGCACGCCGCCACTGCCGGCCGACGAGGTCGACCGTCTCTTCCGGGAGGGCGTGGCCCTCTTCAACGGCGTGCGCTACTGGCACGCCCACGAGGCGTGGGAGACGCTGTGGCGCGCCGCGCCGGAGGAGGAGCGGAGCTTCTACCAGGGGCTGATCCAGGTCGCCGCCGGGCTGCTGCACCTGGAGCGCCGCAACCTCCGCGGCGCGCGCAACAAGCTGCGCGAGGGAGTGGACAAGCTGCGGCCGTACATGCCCACCCATCGGGGCATCTTCGTGAACGAGCTGGTGCGCCGCTGCGAACGCATCCTGGAGGACCTCGACGCCGGCATCCTGCCCTACCTGATCCCGCCGGTGATCCGCTACACGGAGCTGGCCGACTGGGACTTCGAGCGATGAGGACCGCGCCGGAGGGGGGCGAGACGCGCCTGGAGCGCGACTCCATGGGGGAGGTGCGCGTGCCGGCCTCGGCGAAGTGGCGGGCGCAGACGCAACGGGCCATCGAGAACTTCCCGGTCTCCGGCCTGCGGCTGGAGCCGGCGCACATCCGGGCGCTGGGCTTGATCAAGTGGGCGGCCGCATCGGTCAACGCCGAGCTGGGTGTGCTGGAGCCGGCCATGGCCGAGGCCATCGCGGACGCCGCCGAGGAGGTGGCGCGCGGCGAGTGGGACGCCGAGTTCCCCATCGACGTCTTCCAGACCGGGTCGGGCACCAGCTCGAACATGAACGCCAACGAGGTGATCGCCACCCTCGCCGCCGAGCGGCTTCGCGCCCCGGTGCACCCCAACGACCACGTCAACGCCAGCCAGTCGAGCAACGACGTCTTCCCGTCCTCCATCCACCTGGCGGCCACCGACGCCGTGGTCAACGACCTGATCCCGGCGCTCGAGCACCTGGCCGCAGCACTGGAGGCCAAGCGCGACGAGTTCGCCTCGGTGGTCAAGGCCGGCCGCACCCACCTGATGGATGCCACCCCGGTGACGCTGGGCCAGGAGTTCGGCGGCTATGCCGACCAGGTGCGCAAGGGCATCGAGCGGCTGCAGGCCACCCTGCCGCGACTGGCCGAGCTGCCGCTGGGCGGCACGGCGGTGGGCACCGGCATCAACACCCCTCCCGGCTTCGCGGCGAAGGTGATCGCACGGCTGCGGGAGCGGACCGGGCTGCCGCTGACCGAGGCGCGCAACCACTTCGAGGCCCAGGGTGCGCGCGACGGGCTGGTGGAGGCCTCCGGGCAGCTGCGCACCATCGCGGTGGGGCTCTACAAGATCAGCAACGACCTGCGCTGGATGGGATCCGGCCCGCGGGCGGGGCTGGCCGAGATCAACATCCCCGACCTCCAGCCGGGGTCCTCGATCATGCCCGGCAAGGTGAACCCGGTGATCCCCGAGGCGATGTGCATGGTCTGCGCCCAGGTCGTCGGCAACGACGCCACGGTGGCCTTCGCCGGCGCCGCCGGATCGTTCGAGCTGAACGTCATGCTGCCGGTCATGGCCCGCAACCTGCTGGAGTCCATCCGGCTGCTGGCCAGCATGTCCCGCCTGTTCGCGGACCGATGCGTCAGCGGCATCACCGCCAACGCCGAGCGCGCCCGCGAGTATGCGGAGAGCTCGCCGGCCATCGTCACGCCGCTCAACCGCTACATCGGCTACGAGGAGGCGGCCAAGGTCGCCAAGCAGGCACTGGCCGAGCGCAAGACGATTCGCCAGGTGGTGCTGGAGCGCGGGTACGTGGAGGCGGGCACCATCAGCGAGGAGGAGCTGGACCGGGTCCTGGACGTGATGGCCATGACCCGTCCACCGTCCGACACCTGACCATCCCCGGACACGCCGACGCCGGCCCGCTGCCGGACCGGCGCCTGGCGGTCATCCGCCACGATGGGTGTGCCACTACTTCAGCCCCGTGAACGTACGTTTACGGAACGCCCACCGCGACGGCTGTTCACTTGTGCCCCCATGGTGGGCGGGGCGTGGACGGCGCCGCTAGGGACGAATGTCCCGCACCGGCCGGGAATCGGGCGGCGACCTACAATCGCGGCGTGAGCACCACCTTCCACAACCTCATCGGCGACCGATGGGTGCCGGCCCGATCGGGCGCCACCTTCACCAGCGTCAACCCGGCCAACCACGATGACGTCATCGGTGAGTTCCCCGCGTCCGGGCCGGAGGACGTCGACGACGCGGTCCAGGCCGCCGCGAAGGCCTTCCCCGCCTGGTCGCTGATGCCCGCGCCCAAGCGCGGCGAGATCCTGTTCAAGATCGCGCGCCTGCTGGCCGAGCACAAGGAGGAGCTGGCGCGCCTCATGACCCGCGAGATGGGCAAGGTCCTGACCGAGGCGCGCGGCGACGTGCAGGAGGCCATCGACGTGGCCTACTACATGGCCGGCGAGGGGCGCCGCCTCTTCGGCCAGACCGTGCCGTCGGAGATGCCCGACAAGTTCGCCATGGCCATCCGGCGGCCGATCGGGGTGGTCGGCATCATCACCCCGTGGAACTTCCCCATCGCCATCCCGGCCTGGAAGCTGTTCCCGGCCCTGATCTGCGGCAACACCGCCGTCATCAAGCCCGCGTCGGACACGCCGGCCTGCCTGGTGCGCTTCGTGGAGCTGCTCCAGGAGGGCGGCCTGCCGCCGGGGGTGGTGAACCTGGTGACCGGCAGCGGCGGCAGCGTGGGCAACGCCATCGTCGACCATCCCGACGTGCGGGCCATCAGCTTCACCGGCCACACCGAGACCGGGGTCGAGATCAGCCGCCGCGCGGCGGAGACCCTGAAGCGGGTCAGCCTGGAGCTGGGCGGCAAGAACCCGATCGTCATCTGGGAGGACGCCGACCTGGACCTGGCCCTGGACAGCGTGGTGTGGTCCGCGTTCGGCACCTCCGGCCAGCGCTGCACGGCCGCCAGCCGGATCATCGTCCATCGGTCCATCCATGACACCGTCGCCGAGAAGCTGCGGGACCGCGTGGCGAGGCTGGTGCTGGGCGACGGGCTGCTGGAGACCACCGACGTGGGCCCGGTCATCAACGACCGTGCGGTGGAGCGCATCGCCCAGTACGCCGCGGTCGGGCGCAACGAGGGCGAGCTGCTGATCGGCGGCGAGCCGGCGCGCGAGGGCGACCTGGCCAGGGGCTCCTTCTTCCAGCCGACGATCTTCGCCGAGGTGCGCCCCGACGCCCGCATCGCCCAGGAGGAGATCTTCGGGCCGCTCACCGCGCTGGTGCCGGTCGACACCTGGGAGGAGACGGTCGAGGTCGTGAACAGCGTGAAGTACGGGCTGTCGACCTCGCTCTTCACCCGGGACATCAACCTGGCCTTCCGCTCCATCCGCGACTTCGACTCGGGGCTGGGCTACGTGAACCACGGCACCATCGGCGCCGAGGCGCACCTGCCCTTCGGAGGCACCAAGGCCACCGGCAACGGGCACCGCGAGGTGGGACAGGCCGCGCTGGACTTCTTCAGCGAGTGGAAGAGCGTCTACATCGACTACTCGGGGAGGCTGCAGCGGGCCCAGATCGACACCGAGTTCCTCGACCAGGGCTGACGGGCAGCATCGGCACGAGGTCGATGGGCCGCGCTCGGGCGGCTGGACGGCGGGAACGCCGCGTGCCACGATCGGCGCTGGCATGAGGCTCCCGTACTTCCCGCTGCACGTCGTGGTCTTTCCGCACCTGCCGCTGCCGATCCAGGTCTTCGAGCCGCGGTACCGGGCCATGGCCCGCGACGTGGTCGACCCGCGCTCGCCCTACGCGGGCCGCTTCGTGGTGGCCATGATCACCGAGGGCGCCGAGGTCGGCGACGACCCGGAGCAGCCGGTCCGCACCCGGCGGGTCGGGACCGTGGTGGAGGTGCGCCGCGCCGAGCGCTTCGCCGACGGCCGCTGGGTGCTGCTGGTGGTGGGCGTGGCGCGGGCGCTGCTCGGCGCGGTCGACCGCAGCGGCCCGTACGCCCTGGTCGACGTGGAGCCGCTTTCCGACGAGACGGGCGATCCCTCGGTGGCCCGCGCGCTGCTGCCCGAGGTGCAGGACGCGCTCGACGCCTACCTAGAGACCGTGAAACACTTCGTGGCCACCGCGGCGTCCATTGGGGCGGAATCGCAGGAGATCAACGACGTGGCGTCCTCCCTGGACGAGGTGCTCAAGCCCCTGAGGCTGCCGGACGACCCGTTGGCCGCCAGCTACGCGGTCGCCGGCGTGCTGCAGATCGAGCTGACGCGCAAGCAGCAGCTCCTGGAACTGCCGGACGCCACCAGCCGCCTGCGGGCCGAGCTGCAGCTCCTCCGCCGCGAGGCGCGGCTGCTGGCCGAAGGCGCCATGCCGCCGGTCAGCACCGCCGACCTCCGCTACCATCCCAACTGACCCACATCCGAGCTGCGGAAATGACCTCCCCTCGCCTGCGGCGCGCTGCCGCCTGCCTGACGTTCGTCCTGCTCCTGGCCGCCTGCACCAGCGGCTCCCCGTCGCCGTCGGCCAGCGAGGCGCCGACCTCGCTCGGCCCCGGGCCGTCCACGCCGACCAGCGAGGTGCCGGGCACGACCCAGGATCCATCGGCCGGCCCAAGCGCGCCGGTCCAGACGACGTACACGGTCCAGGCGGGCGACACCCTGTTCTCGATCGCCCGGGCGTGGGGCACCACCGTCGAGCAGCTGCAGGCCTGGAACGCGGCGGCCTACCCGTCGCTGGCCGACGATCCGAACACCCTGGAGGCCGGCTGGGTGCTGATCGTCAGCGGCGACCCGAACGCCACGCCGCTGCCCACGACGCCCCCGACGGCCGCGCCCACCGCCCGTCCGGCCACGCCGGCGCCGACCACCCCGCCGCCGGTGAGCTCCGGTTGCAGGGCCGGCAACCGCGTCGCGGCCGGGAACCCCCAGACCTTCTACACGGTGCCGAACGCCGGCAACGGGGTTGCCCTGACCCTGGACATGGGCGGTCGCCTCGACCCGGGCGTCGACATCCTGAACTTCCTGATCGAGAACAGGGTGTGCGTCACCCTGTTCCCCACCGGTGCCATGGCCGATACGCCCCAGGGCCGGGAGATCATGGCCATCGTGCGGGCCCATCCCGAGCTGTTCGAGCTCGGCAACCACACCATGCACCACTGCGACCTCGTGCGCGGGGGTGGCGGCTCACCCAGCACCGCGCCGTGCGCCGGCATCACGCCCACCGCCGACTTCATCCGCCGCCAGCTGACCGATGCGGAGGCGATCCTCCGCAGCCTGTCCGGCCAGAACCCGCAGCCCTACTGGCGGCCGCCGTTCGGATCGGTCAACCAGGCGGTCATCGACGCGGCCGCATCGGCCGGCTACACGAAGACCTTCATGTGGGACATCGACACCATCGACTGGAAGCCGATCAGCCAGGGCGGCCCGACCGCCGAGCAGATGGCGGCCAAGGTCATCACCAACGCCCGCAGCGGGTCCAACGTGCTGATGCACCTGGGCGGCTACGAGACGCTGGACGCGCTGCGCATCATGGTCCCCGGCCTGCGCGACCGGGGCTTCCTGCTGACCTCGCTGAGCGACCTGCTGAACTAAGCGGACGGGTGAGCTGCGCCGGTGGTCAGCCGCCGGTCTCGGCCATGCCGCTGCGCGGCGCGCGGGCCGCGGACAGCGCCTCGCCGAAGATGGCGACCGCGGTGCGCACCAGCTCCTCGTCCACGATGAGCGGCGGGCAGAGGCGCAGGGTGGCCTCGCCGCACTCCAGGACGAGCAGCCCGCGCTCGAAGGCCTCCTGCTGGACCGCGTTGGCAGCCTCGTGGCTCGCGAACTCGACGCCCACCATCAAACCCCGGCCGCGGATGTCGCGGACCCCGCCGTGCTCCTCGGCTGCGCGCTCCAGCCCGCTGCGCAGCAGCTCGCCCATGCGCGCGGCATTCTCGACCAGGCCCCCGGCGAGCAGGTCGAAGGTGGCGATGCCGGCGGCGGCGCACACCGGGTTGCCGGCGAAGGTCGAGCCGTGGGCCCCGACCGGCCAGGTCCACACCGAGTCGCGGGCGACGAAGGCCCCGATGGGCATCCCCGAGGCGATGCCCTTGGCAGTGGTCACGATGTCCGGCTCAACGCCGGCGTGCTCCATGGCCCACCAGCGGCCGGTGCGGCCCATCCCCGACTGGATCTCGTCGGCGATGAGCAGGATCCCGTGCTCGTCGCAGAGGTCACGCAGCCCCTGCAGGAAGGCGGGCGGCGCCGGGAAGTAGCCACCCTCGCCCTGGACGGGCTCGATCACGATGGCCGCCACGTCCGAGGGCGCCACCAGGCGGCCCAGGATCGAGGTGCGCAGCACCTCCAGCTCGGCGCTGCCGTCGCCGCCGGACCCCTCGCGCCAGGCGCGGACCCGCGGGAACGGGGCGTGGTAGACCATCGGCAGCAGCGGCCCGAAGCCGGCGCGCTGCTTGAGCTTCGAGTTGGTCAGGGACAGCGCTCCCAACGTCCGGCCGTGGAAGGCGCCCTCGAAGGCGATGATCGCCGGCCGATGCGTGTGGTAGCGGGCCAGCTTGATGGCGCCCTCGATCGCCTCCGTCCCGGAGTTGGTCAGGAAGACGCGGGCCTTCTCCTCGAACGGGGCGATGGACGCCAGGCGCTCGCTGAACTCGAGGTAGCGCGGCTCGTAGAAGTCGGTGGCGGCGATGTGGATCAGCCGCTCGGCCTGCTCCCTGATGGCCGCCACCACGGCCGGGTGGGCGTGCCCGGTGCTGGCCACGGCGATGCCGGCGGCGAAGTCCAGGAAGACGTTGCCGTCGACATCGGTCACCCAGCAGCCGCTGCCGGACTCGGCGACCAGCGGATAGGCCCGGGTCAGGCTGGGCGAGACGATGGCCTCGTCGCGGGCGATGATCTCGCGCGCCCGCGGTCCGGGCAGCTCGGTCGTGATCCGCGGTCCCGGCCGGCGGGCAGCCGCGGCGGAGGGGGTGGTCTCGACGCTCATCGAACCGGGGTCTCCGAAGCGGAGTGGCGCGTCCTGCCCGCGCCCCTGGCTAGACGCCCACCATCGTAGCAGCCGCCTCGCGGCGCGGGCCAGACGGCGCGGGCGGCAGGTAGGGCACCGCCACCGCCTCGCCGATGAGCCCCGGCCCGCGGTAGACGAGCCCGGTCCACAGCTGGACGAGGTCCGCGCCGGCCTCATAGGCGGCGGCCACGTCCTGCCCGGAGGAGATCCCGCCCGAGGCCACCAGCACCAGGTCCGGCCCGCCGAGGCGGCGGGCCAGCGCCACGCGGGCCAGCATCGCCTGGCGCAGTGGCGCGCCGGAGAGTCCGCCCGCCTCGCCGGCGTGCCGGGAGCGCAGCACCGGCCGCGCGACGGTGGTGTTGGACAGGACGAAGCCCGCTGCCCCGGCGCCGGCCGCGGCCTCCAGGACCGCCGCGAAGGCGGCGTCGTCCAGGTCCGGGGAGAGCTTGACCAGCAGCGGACGCGGGTTGCGCAGCCGGTCGCCGGCGGCGACCAGTGCGGCGACCAGCTGGCGCACGGCATCGGGGGTTTGAAGGTCGCGCAAGCCGGGCGTGTTCGGCGAGCTGACGTTGACCACCAGGTAGTCGGCCACCGGCGCGACCAGGCGGTGGGCGGCCAGGTAGTCGTCGACGGTGCGCTCCAGGGGGGTGGTCCGCCCGCGGCCGAGGTTCACACCGACCATGAAGTCGGCCGGCAAATGGCGGCGGGCCAGCATCACCCGCCTGGCCAGCGCGGCGGCGCCGGCGTTGTTGAAGCCCATGCGGTTGATCAGGGCCGCGTCATCGGCCAGGCGGAAGAGGCGGGGGCGGGGGTTACCGGCCTGCGGCTCGGCGGTCACCGTCCCGACCTCCGCGAAGCCCAGGCCCAGGGCCGCCCAGCCGCGGAGCGCGACACCGTCCTTGTCGAAGCCGGCGCCCACCCCGATCCGGTTGCGGAAGCGGAGCCCGACGAGCGGCACCCAGGGCCGCGGACGGCGCGGCGCGCCGCCGGCCAGCGCCAGCAGCGCCCGCCCGCCGGGGTTCTCCCCGGCGATGCGCAGGGCGTCCACCGTCAGGCGGTGGATCCGCTCAGGCTCGAAGCGGAACAGGAGGGGGCGTGCCGCCCCGTAGAGCAGGGAGCGCCAGCCGCTCACTCGTCGTGCGCGCGGGGAAACGCCATCTCGGTGGGCCGCACCAGGGGCAGCGGCTCGCCGCCGGCATCGGCCTCCACCCCCTCGGGCGCCATGAACTCGTGCCAGACCTCGGTGCCGGCGGCCGGCGGGTCGTCCAGCTCCTTGAGCGCCACCACGCCCTCGAAGCGGATGCGCCCCGGCTCGCCCTCCTCGGTCTCGAACTCGTCCTCGTACTCCTCGGCCAGCTCCAGCGCGCGGCCCAGGGCCGTCTCCTCGTCCTCGCCGTCCACCAGCACCACCCGGTCCTCGACCATGGCCAGGTGCTGCGCCTCGCCGACGAGGTAGCCGTAGCGCAGCTGGACGCTGAACCAGCCGGACGGGTCGACCACCGGCTCCAGGCCGTCGGCCTCGTCCAGCGCGAGGTCGTCCAGCTCGTCCAGCGGCGCGCTGGGGCGGCCGTTGGGCGTCGCCTCCTCCAGCGGGCCGCGGCCCTCGCCGAGCGTCACGCCTCGGGGGGCTCCTGGCCCATCACGGTCTGCGACTGCTCGCGCAGGAACTGCTGGACGTAGTACGGGCCCAGCCCGCCCTTGCCGGACGAGCCCGATCCCTTCCAGCCGCCGAAGCTCTGGATGCCGGGCCACGCGCCGGTCGTCGCCCCGGCCCGACGGTTGACGTACACCACGCCGGCCTGGATGGCGTCCAGGAAGCGCCGGATCTCGTCCGCGCGGCGGCTGTAGATGCCCGCCGTCAGCCCGTACTGGGTGCCGTTGGCCTGCTCCAGCGCCTCGTCCAGGGAGTCGACCTCGCCGACCACCAGGAGAGGCACAAACAGCTCCTCGCGGTAGAGCCGATGGCTCAGCGGCAGGCCGGTCACCACGGTCGGGGTGGGGTAGTAGCCGCGCCCGGCGTCGCCGTCGCGCAGCACCTCGCCGCCGATCGCAAGGGTGCCGCCATCTCGCCGTGCCTCCTCCACGGCATCGGTGAACTTGCGGAGGGCGCGCTCGTTGATGACCGGGCCCATCCAGTTCTCGCGCCGCGTGGGATCGCCGACCGTGATGCTCCGGGTGCGCTCCACCAGGCGGTTCACGAAGTCGCGCGCCACCGAGCGCTCCACGTAC
This sequence comes from Candidatus Zixiibacteriota bacterium, assembly GCA_035687145.1. Taxonomy (GTDB): domain Bacteria; phylum Chloroflexota; class Limnocylindria; order QHBO01; family QHBO01; genus DASRYM01. The sequence goes on from DASRYM010000039.1 coordinate 66,162, forward strand.
ACGCGGCTGGCGGCGCTGCACTTCTGCCCGTCGAACCCGAAGGCCGAGCGCATGACGCCCTCGGCGGCCTCGTCAAGGTCGGCCGAGGCGGTGACGATGGCAGGGTTCTTCCCGCCCATCTCGGTGATGATCGGCCGCGGGTACTCGCGGGTGAAGCCGCGGTACAGCTTCATCCCGACCTCGTAGCTGCCGGTGAAGACCATCCCGTCGATACCCGGGTTCTCCTCGAGCTCGGCGCCGACCGTCTCGCCCGGCCCGGTGACCAGGTTGGCGACGCCGGCCGGCACCCCGACCTCGCGCAGGACGTTGACGAAGTGCCAGGCCAGCAGCGGAGCGTCGGATGAGGGCTTCATGACCACCGTGTTGCCCGCGATCAGGGCCCCGGCCGCCGGACCGCCGGCCAAAGCCATGGGGAAGTTGAAGGGGCTGATCACCGCCCACACGCCGTGCGGCTTGAGGACCGAGCGGGTGTGCTCCTCCGGCGAGAGCGAGCCCATCGGCTTCACGAAGCCGTCGTTGCGCTCCATCTCGTCCGAGTAGTAGCGCAGCAGGTCGGCCGTCTCCTCCACGTCGCCCAGCGCCTCGAGGCGGTTCTTGCCGACCTCGAAGGCCATCAGCGCGGCGTACTCGAACTGGCGCTCGCTGATCAGGTCCGCTGCGCGGCGCATGAGCTCGATCCGCTTCCGCCAGCCCAGGTCCCGCCAGGCGGGGTAGGCGGCGCGGGCTGCGGCGATCGCGTCACGCACGTCCTGGCGGGTGCCCACCGGGAAGCGGGAGACGACGATCTCGGTGTCGATCGGCGAGCGGTCCTCGAACTCCTGCTCGGTGCGGCGCTCCTCGGCGCCGATGATCATCGGGTAGCTGCGACCCAGCTCGCCGCGGACGCGCTCCACGGCGGCGTCGAAGGCCGCCTGCAGCTCCTCGTTGTCGGCGGACAGGGTGGCGTAGGTGATCTTCATGCGGGGGGTGGTGGTGGCCATGCGGGGTGTGCCTCCAGCTCAACGGAGCGGCATCGGCCCGCCTGCACGGGCGGGCTCAATCGGTGTCCCTAGCAGGGCCTCATTATCGCACCGAGCGCGCGGGGCACGCCGAAGGCCAGGCTCCGGGGGGAGAAGAGCCTGGCCTTCGACCGAGCGATCATAGAGGCACTGATTTTCGCCTGCAAGCGATTTCCGGCACGGAATCCGCGACGTTCCGTTGCCAGTTGGCACGGATCGCGTCAGGCCGATGCCGGCGGCCCGTCGTCCCGTCCGCGGTGGTACAGCCCGAGCCGTACCTGGAGCTGCGAGGGGTGCGGCCCCATCAGGTAGGCGCGCCCGCGATCGCCGTACAGCCGAGGCAGCAGCTCGAGCGCGGCCGCGCCGTCGGACAGGTCGATCCGGGTGTGGACCACCTTGATCTTGAAGCCGTTGCGCAGCCACCAGCCGGTACGCCGCTGGGTCGCCCCCAGGGCGTGGGCCACCACCTCCGGCTCCAGCAGGCTGGCCAGGTCGTCGCGCCCGTAGTAGCCGATGACCACCAACCGGCCGCCGGGCCGCAGCACCCGCATCGCCTCGACGATGGCCGGCAGCGAGGCGTCGTCGGCGTCGATCAGGCCCGAGAGGACCAGGTCCACGGCCCCGTCCCGCAGTGGGAGGTGCTCAGGGTCACCGGCCACGATCCTGATGTTCGGCTGGTGGGCGGCCGCCGCCCGGCGGCGCGCCTCGTCGCGCAGTGCCGGGTCGGCCTCGATGCCGTAGGTCCGCCCGGTGCGCCGCGCCAGCAGCATCGGGTAGTACCCGATCCCGGTGCCCACGTCGGCGATGCGCCGCCCGGAGAGGGGCATGATCCGCTCCAGGGCGGCCAGCACCCGGCGGTCCGGGTCGAAGATGTCGCCCAGCCGGGCGTGGAGCTCGGGATCGGCATCGGTCCAGGCTGGGAGGATGGCGCGCACGGTCATGGCCCCGCAGAGCCTACGGCACCGCGACCCGCAGCTCGGCCGGTTCTCCGCTCTCCAGGGTGAGCAGCGCCTCGCCGGCCAGGAACTGCAGGTCGAACTCGACCGGGCCGGGTGCGCGGCGCGTCACCACCACCGGGATCTGGAGGGTGGCGCCCGGGTCCAGCGGCCCCCAGCCCAGCGAGATGGTCCCGGCCGGCTCGCCCCGCTCGCCGGGGCCGACCACCCACTTCGACCAGGGCTGAACCAGCGGCCGGCCCTCGGCCAGCCGTTCGGGCGTCGGTTCGAACGGCGCCAGGAAGAGCGTCTCGGACAGCTCGGTCGGCCAGCGCAGGACCAGCTCGGCCACCCGCTCGTCGGCCAGGCTGGTGACCGTGACGTCGATCCGCCCGCTCCCGTCGGCCGGCACGGCCGGGGTGACGGTGACGGCGATCCGGCGCGCGTCGCTCTCGGCCGGCGGCGCCAGGCTCAACAAGGGCTCGGGCGTCGGCGAGGGGGATCCGGTGACCGCCGGCCGCGGGGTCGGCGTGGCGGTGGGGACCGGCGTGGGCTGCGGGCTGGCGGTCGGTGTGGGGCTGACGACGGCCTGGCAGGCGCCCAACACCATGACCAAGAGCAGGGACAGGGCGCCGGTCGCCGTGCACCGGCCACGCGGGAACCGGTCAGACATGCGGACGGCCGGACAGCTCGGCGAGGCGGTGGCGGATGGCGAAGGCGGCGGCCTGGGCCCGGCTGCTGAGGTTCAGCTTGGCCAGGATGCTGCTCACGTAGTTGCGGACCGTCTTCTCCGCCAGGTCCATCTCGGCCGCGATCTCGCGGTTGGTGCGCCCCTCGGCAACCAGCGCCAGCACCCGGCGCTCCTGCTCGGTCAGGTCACGGAAGGCGTCCGGCTCCTCGGCCTGGGCTGCGCGCCGCAGGCGCTGGAGCACGGCGGCGGTCACCGCCGGATCCAGCATCGACTGGCCACCGGCCACGGTGCGCACCACGTCGACCAGCTCGCCGGAGCCGATGCGCTTCAGGACGTAGCCGGAGGCCCCGGCGGCGATGGCGTCGAACAGGGCGTCCTCGTCGGCGTAGCTGGTCAGCATGACCACCGGCGTGTTCGGCAGCTCGTCGGTGATGATCCGGCAGGCCTCGGTGCCCGAGCCGTTCGGCATGCGGATGTCCATGACCACCACGTCGGGGCGCAGGGCGCGCGCCAGGCGGACCGCCTCCTCGCCGGACGACGCCTGGCCCACCACCCGGAAGCCGGCCTGCCGGTCCAGCAGGGAGACGAGGCCCAGGCGCACCACCTCGTGGTCATCGGCGATGAGGATGCGGATGGCGGGCTCGGCACCGACCGTCATGGGCGCTCCTGGAATCAGGTTCTGGGCCGCGTGGCGGACACCGGCATGGTAAGCGACAGCCTGGTGCCCTGCCCGGGCGCGCTCTCGACGGCCAGGGCCGCGTTCAGCAGCTCCGCCCGCCGGCGGATGTTGACCAGCCCGTGCGCGCGCCCGGTGCGACCCCGCGCCGCCGCCGCCGCGGTGTCGAAGCCGATCCCGTCGTCGGCGACCTCCAGCCGCAGGCGCCGCCGGGCCGTCGCCAGCCGGACCCGCACGTTGCGGGCCCGCGCGTGGCGCAGGACGTTGGAGAGCGCCTCGTGGACGATCTGGCGCAGCTGCTCGGCCTGCTCCGGCTCCAGGGTCGGGATCCGGCGGCCGGTCACCTCCACGTCCACCGCCACCAGCGTGTTGGCCCGCAGCTCGTCGGCCACGCTGCGGACGATCTCCTCCGGGTCGAGGGTCTCCAGCGAGGCGGTGCGCAGGTCGAAGATCGTGCGCCGCAGGTCGGCGCTGATGCGCTCCAGCTCGTTCATCACGGTGCGGATCCGCGAGCGCGGGACGTCGGCCTCCGGGTCGAGGGCCGCGCCGGCCTCCTCCAGGTGGATGCCGGCGGCGTAGATGGACTGGATGATCCCGTCGTGCAGGTCGCGCGCGATTCGCTCGCGCTCGCGGGCCAGCAGTTCCCGGCGTCGCGCCTCGGCCAGGGCGCGATCGGTCTCCTGCTCGAAGAGGTCCAGGGCCAGGATGATGGCCACCGCGATGAGCAGGCCGGTGAACGAGCGCAGCACCTCGATCGGCACGCCGGTGGCCTCGACCAGGGCAGCCCCGTTGAGGACCGATGCCGGCGGGAAGGGCGCCACCATGCCGATCACGCCGCCAACCAGGGCGTAGGCCGCGAAGGCCACCGCCGCGATGCGCAGGCCGAGCACCACCGGCGGGCGGGCCACGGGCCGCACCTGGCGGGCGCTCACCGCCAGGCCCCAGGCGGCCAGGGCGGCGCCGGGGAGGGCCATCATCCAGCGGGCCAGGACATCGCCCACCGCCAGCGGCGCGCCGATGGCCGCCAGCGAAAGCTCGATGCGCCCCTCGTCCAGCCAGGTGGAGGGGTCGGGCGTGTACGGGCCGATGGCGGCCGAGACGGCCGCGGTGGCGCCGGCCCAGGTCAGGAGCGCCACCGCCGGCAGCAGCCGCAGCCGGGCCAGCACCGGGCGGTGGCTGACGGCCGTCAGCAGCTCCACGCCGAACTGCAGCAGCATGGCGAAGCTGACGCCCTTGATGATGAGCTGCAGGACCAGCAGCGCCTCGGTGGCCGGCAGCGGCAGGTAGCCGGACTGGATGGGGATGAACAGGTAGCCCCACTCGTGGAAGCCGTGGACGATGCCGAAGCCGGCCAGCCAGGGCAGCGGCCGGGCCAGGGCCAGCGCGCTGCGCTTCCGGCTCTGCAGGGCGATCGCCAGGCCGAGCACGAAGAACACCTGACCGTAGACGGTCAGGACGATGATCCGGTTCGTCTCCAGCAGCTCGGCGAGGACGTCCACCCCTCGATGGTAGGCGCCCGGACGCCGGCCGCTGCTAGCATCGGGGCCAACCGATGCGCAGTGCCCCCCTTCCGGTCAAGCTGTGGTTCGCCTGGGCCTTCCTGCTGCTGGCCATCAGCGGCATCCTGCTGCCACGGATCATCGCCTTCGTCGACTTCAGCGAGCGCGCGCCGTTCAGCCTGCTGGGCATCTTCATGATGGCCGAGCTGGCCGCCGTCCTGTTCGGGATCACGGTGGCGCTGCAGCGCAAGCGGATCGGGCACCGCTTCGCGATCGGCATCGCCGCCCTGGCGGTGCCCATCCTGGCCGGTTTGCCGCCGGCCCTGTTCCGCATGGAGCCGGCAGCGGCCAACGGCTGGTACGCGCTCACCGTGCCGCTGGGCCTGGTCATCAGCGTGGTGCTGATCATCGGCCTGCTGCGTCCATCGGCCCGCGCCTGGTTCGTCGAGGACTGAGGGTGCGGGCCCCTATACTCCGGCCGTGAAGCTCCTCGCCTACGCGCGCGGCGGCCCCACCCGGTTGGGGGTCCAGGGAGCCGATGGAACCATCCACGACCTGACCGCCGCGCTGGGCGTGGCCGACGTCGGCCAGCTCCTGACCAGCGGCCGCACGGCGGCCGACGCGGAGCACCCCCGGGCCCGCGCCGAGCAGTTCACCCCCGACGAGGTCACCATCCGCGCGCCGATCGCCCGGCCGGGGAAGGTCATCTGCGTGGGCCTGAACTACCACGACCATTGCCGGGAGCAGGGGATCGAGCTGCCGGCCTACCCGATCCTGTTCGCCAAGTTCGCCAACGCGGTCGCCGATCCAGGCGCCGAGATCGTCCGGCCTCGGGCCACCGAGAAGCTGGACCTGGAGTGCGAGCTCGCGGTGGTCATCGGTCGACGCACGTCCCGCGTCGGCCGGGACCAGGCGCTCGACGCGGTCTTCGGCTACACGATCCTCAACGACATCACCATGCGCGACCTTCAGCGCGAGGACCGCCAGTGGCTGCGGGCCAAGGGCTCGGACGGCTTCGGGCCGATGGGCCCCGTGGTGGTCACCCGCGACGAGCTGGCTGATGGGCGCGGCCTCCGCATGCGGTCGGCGGTGAACGGCGAGACCTGGCAGGACTCGACCACCGACGAGATGGTCTTCGACATCGCCACCCTGGTGGCCTTCGTTTCGCGGACGATCACCCTGGAGCCGGGCGACGTCATCGCCACCGGGACCCCGGCGGGCGTCGGCCACTTCCAGGACCCGCCGCGCTACCTGGCCGGCGGCGACCTCATCACCTGCGAGATCGAGGGCATCGGCGTGCTGGAGAACCGCATCGTGGACGAGCTGCCGCGTGCGGCCGACCACGCGTCCGCCGCGGGGGTCGCCGAGCTGGAGGCGGTCCGGTGACGACCGGCGTGGCGGCCCGCACCATGCGGGCGCTGGCCAAGACCCGTCCCGAGCCGGGCGCCGAGCTGATCCAGCGGCCGGTCCCCGTGCCGGGCCCCGGGGAGGTGCTGCTCGAGATGGAGGCGGCCAGCATCTGCGGCACCGACTACCACCTCTACCGCTGGGACCCGTGGGCCCGCGAGGTCCTGGAGCCGCCGATCATCCTGGGCCACGAGCTGGCGGGCCGGGTGGCCGCCACCGGCACGGGCGTGACCCGCGTCCGCGAGGGGGACCTGGTCGGCGTGGAGAGCCATGTCGTGTGCTGGAGCTGCGCGCAGTGCCAGGCTGGCGACATGCACCTGTGCCGGCGCCTGCGGGTCATCGGCGCCCACATCGACGGCGGCTTCGCCGAGTACGTGGTCATCCCCGAGGCCAACGCCATCGAGTCGAACGGCCTGGAGCCGGCGGTCGTCGCCCTCCAGGAGCCGATGGGCAACGCCGTCCACGCCGCCTTCGTCGAGCCGATCGAGGGACGCACGGTGGCCGTCACCGGCGCCGGCCCCATCGGCCTGCTGTCGGTGGCCATCGCGCGGGCGGCCGGCGCCAGCTGGGTGGTGGCCACCGACGTGGAGCCCTACCGGCTGGAGCTGGCGCGCCGGATGGGCGCGGACCTGGCCCTGGATGCCCGACAGCCGGACACCGCCGACCGCATCCTGGAGGCCACCGAGGGCGACGGCGTGGACGTGGTGCTGGAGATGAGCGGCTCCCAGGCGGCGCTGGACCAGGCGCTGCACTTCATCACCCGCGGCGGGCGCATCAGCCTCCTGGGCATCTTCGCCTCGCCGGTGGAGGTGCACCTGTCGGACCTGGTGATCCAGAAGGGGCTGCGCCTCTACGGCATCTACGGGCGCAAGATCTACGAGACCTGGGAGCGCACCCAGGACCTGCTCCGCTCCGGGGCGGTCGACCCGCGGCCCCTCATCACCCATCGGTTCGACCTGGCCGATTGGGAGCGCGGCTTCGAGCTGATCGCCTCCCGCCACGCCGGCAAGGTGGTCCTGCTGCCGTAGGCGTCGCGTCCCGACTCGGCTGAGCATCACCCCATGAGAGATGGGACCGGATCACCGGATGCGGAGGATAATGGCGACCATGACATCCGCCACCACCGCACGCGCCCGCAACCCACTGGCCTTCCTTGAGGCCGAGATCGACGATCTGAAGGCCAGGGGCCTCTTTCGCAGGCTGCGGGTGGTGCAGTCCGAGCAGAAGAGCCGGTGCATCATCGACGGCCGCCAGGTGATCACCCTCTCCTCGAACAACTACCTGGGGCTGAACACCCACCCGCGCCTGCGGGAGGCGGCCGAGCGGGCGGTGCGCGAGCTCGGCGCCGGCTCCGGGGCGGTGCGCACCATCGCCGGGACGATGAGCCTCCACCAGGAGCTCGAGGCACGCCTGGCCGAGTTCAAGCACGTGGAGGCGGTCCTCACCTTCCAATCGGGCTTCACCTGCAACACCGGCGTGATCCCGGTCCTGGCGCCGGAGGGGGCGGTGATCGTGTCCGACGCGCTGAACCATGCCAGCATCATCGACGGCATCCGGCTCACCAAGGCCGAGCGCAGGATCTTCCCGCACGCCGACATGGACGCCCTGCGCGCCGCGCTGCGCGAGGTCCGAGCCGCCCCCGGCGGCGCCGGCCGCACGGTCCTGGTCATCACCGACGGGGTGTTCAGCATGGACGGCGACATCGCCCGCCTGCCGGAGATCGTGGAGGCGGCCGAGGAGGCAGAGGCCATCGTCTACGTGGACGACGCGCACGCCTCCGGCGTGCTGGGCCGCAACGGGCGGGGGAGCATCGACCACTTCGGCCTCCACGGCCGGGTCCACGTCCAGGTGGGGACGCTGTCGAAGGCGATCGGCGTGCTGGGCGGCTACGTGGCGGGTCCGGCCACCCTGCGCACCGTTTTGGAGCACAAGGCCCGCCCGTTCCTGTTCTCGACCTCCCATCCGCCGGCGGTGGCCGCGGCGTGCCTGGCCGCCATCGACGTGCTGGAGTCGGAGCCGCAGCTGATCGAGCGGCTGTGGGAGAACACCCGCTTCTTCAAGGACGGCCTGGCGAAGCTCGGCTTCGACATCGGTCAGTCGGAGACGCCCATCACCCCGGTCATCGTGGGCGCCGGGGCCCTGGCCATGAAGCTCTCCGACCGGCTCTTCGAGGAGGGGGTCTTCGCGCAGGGCATCGGCTATCCGACCGTCCCGGAGGACCGCTCCCGGGTGCGGACCATCGTCACCGCCGAGCACACCCGCCAGGAGCTGGAGGCCTGCCTGGCCGCCTTCGAGAAGGTCGGGCGCGAGCTGGCCATCATCTGACCATCCGTTGCGGCCAGCAGGACCCATGGAGGGGCTGGTCGACCGGTCCCGCATCGGGTACCTTGACGCCTCACCGTGCCACGGTGAGGCTGCCCACGCCACAGCAGGTATCCCACGAGGCCGATGACCGAGCGACCCCTGAGCGCATTCGTCGTCCAGGCACTCAGCAATGCGGATCGCCTGCGCCACCGCGACCGGCTCGTCGAAGCCGAGCCGGAGGCTGCGGTCGCGCCGGCGACCATCGATGAGCTGGCGGCCGCCGCGGCGGAGGGGAGCACCGAGGCCGTCGCCCGCCTGTACGACGCCCTGGTCGGCCCGATCTACCGGTACGTCGCGGTGCGGGTCCGCCGCCGGGAGGATGCCGAGGACCTCACGCAGCAGGTCTTCGAGCGGATCGTGACCGGCCTGCCACGCTACCGGCCGCGGGGCCGGCCCTTCGAGGCCTGGGCCTTCCGCATCGCCCGCAACGCCGTCATCGACCACCTGCGGAGGCATCGCGTCCACGACCCGTACGAGGCCATCCACGACGCGGTGGACGGCGACGGGGTGGAGGCCTTCAGCCTGCGCGCCGAGGAGATCGAGGAGCTGCGCCGGGCGATCGCCACCCTGACCCCGGACCAGCAGGAGGCGCTGGCCCTGCGGTTTGCGGCCGGCCTGTCGGCGAAGGAGGCGGCCCAGGTCATGGGGCGCCGGGCCGGCACCATCCGCGGCCTCACCCATCGGGCCATCAATGCCCTCCGTCGCAGGATGACCGCGCCCGAGACGCCGCAGCCGGCGCGAAGGAGGCGCCGATGACGTCCAGGGCCCTGCGACGCCCCGCGAGCGTGCCGGTCGACGTCCCCGGCGTGCCGGCGATCGATCGGCGGGTGGTGGACGCCGTTCGGCGCGCGTCCGCGTCGCTGGAGCCGGATCCGCTCTTCCGGCGCCGGCTCCGGGCGCAGGTCGTGAACCTCCACCTGGTGGTGCGCGACGAGGTGCCGGCCTCTGCGCAGCGACGCCGGATGGGCCGCCTGGGACGGGCGGTGCTCAACGCCTCGGTCCTGCTCGCCCTGGGCGTCACCGCCGTTGGCGCCGCCTCGCAGGAGGCCCTCCCCGGCGACCCGCTGTACGGCGTCAAGCTGCGGCTGGAGGAGATCCGCATGCAGGTCGCACCGGAGTCGGTGCGACCGATCCTGCTGCGCCTCGCCATGGTCGAGCGCGCCGAGGAGCTCGGCGCGCTGGCCGCCGCCGGCCGATGGTCGAGCGTGGCCGCCGCCGCCGAGCGGGTGGTCCATCTGGAGCGCCAGCTGGTGGGCAGCGGCGCCGCCGTCAGCGGCCCGGCGGCGGAGTCGATCCGCCGGGCCGAGACGGTCCTGCTGCAGGTCATGGCCTCGGCTCCCGAGGCGGCGCGCCCGGGCCTGGAGCAGGCTCTGTCGGCTGGCTCGCAGGGAGGTCCCGGGGGCGAGCCACCGCGCGGACCCGGCCTGGATCGCGGCAACCGGGCGGGCGCACCCAACGACAACGATGGGGAGCAGGGCGGCAACACCGAGACCAGCACCCAGGACACCAGCGGTCAGGGAAGCCAGCCGAAGGAGAGCGCCGGGGGCGCCAGGGGGAGCGGCCAGCCATCGGCATCCCCATCGCCCACCGCTTCGCCCTCGCCGCCACCGCACGGTCGCGGCTCCCGACCGCCGCGTCCCTCCGGGGCCCAGCCGCTCGGCGGCCAGCGCGGCAGCTGACCGACACCTTCCACCCACAACAGCGGACGGGGTAGGGGCGAACCCCTACCCCGTCCCTGCCAGGGGGGCTGGATCATTGGCCGATGGGCGGGCCGGCGGCCCACCCATCGGTCCCTGCGCGGCTACCGCCGCCGGCGCACCGCCCGCACGTTGGCGAGGACCAGCGTGCCGAGTGAGCCGGCGAACAGGATGACCATCAGCTCCAGCGGGAGGCTGAGCGGCTCACCACCCGGGGCGGTGACCAGCGCCGTGTTCGGCACCGACGGCTTCGGCGTCGGGGTGTTGGCCAGCTCGCTCTCGGAGGTCACCGTGACTGAGTCCTCGCCGTCGTCCGGCTCGGTCTCGTCCGAGTCGATGGTCGCCACGTTGACGATCGGCTCCGTCTCCGGGGCATCCGGGTCGACGGTGGTCGCGAACGTGACGCTCCCGCTCGAGGTCAGCGTGCCGAGGTTCCAGGTGATGGTCCGGCTGGCGTCGTCATAGGCGCCGCCATCCGAGGCCGACACGAAGGTCAGGAACTCCGGCAGCGGGTCGGTGATCACCGCGTTGGTGACCGGCCCGTTGGTGAGGGTGTAGGTCAGCGTCCAGGTGACCTGCTCCGGCGTGACGGAGATCACGTTCCCCTCGGGGTCGAAGACGAAGTGCACCGTCTCGGTGGACGCGGCCTTGTCGATGACCAGCTCGGGCACGCGGGTCGTCACCGTCGAGTCATCCTCGCACTCGGGGCCGAGGCTCTCGGCATCCGGGCACTGGCTGTTCTGGCTGGTGACGATGGCCACGTTGGTCAGCGTCTCGCCGTGCGCGACGTCGGCGCTGACCGCCGCCTGGTAGGTCAGCACGCGCGAGCCGTCCGCCAGGTCACCCAGGTTCCAGGTGATGGTCCGGGTGGCCGGGGCGTACGTCCCGCCGTCGCTGATGCTGGTCGGGGCATCCAGGCCCAGCGGCAGCACGTCGGTCACCACCACGTCCTCGGCCGGGCCGTCGGAGACGGTGACCGTGAGCGTGTAGGAAACCACCGTGCCGGGCAGGACCGGATCGGTCTGGTCGTTGACCTTCTCGATGGCCACCGCCGGGCACGTGACCAGGACGGAGGCCTCGGCCGGGCCGACCTCGTCATGGTTCGACGCATCGGCCGTGGCCAGGTTCTCCAGCAGGCCGCAGTCCTCGCGGTCCGTGCTGCCGGAGATCACGATCTGGACACCGTCTTCCGGGCCGTCAACTGGACCCAGGTCGCCGAGCGAGCAGTCGAAGGACCACTCCGCCGGCTGGCCGGGCACCATGCTGCTGGCCAGGGAGCACTCATCACCGTTGCCGCCCACGACCATCGGCGTCCCCCACTCGACGCCGGCGGGCAGCTCGTCATGCACGGTCACGTCGAGGGCGGTGCCGGGACCGGTGTTCCAGACCGTCACCGTGAAGGAGACGTCCTCGCCCGCATCGATCGGGCTGGGGCCGGCCGTCTTCATGATGTTCAGGCCAGGGCACTGGACCGTGACGTCGTCCTCGGGCATGAGCGTCGGATGGTTGCTCGCCCCGACCGTGGCCACGTTCGGGTAGGTGGCGCAGTCGGCCTCCGAGGTGTCGCTCACCACGTGGACGCTCACCGACGCGCCCGGATCCAGGTCACCGAAGTCGCACTCCAGCACCTGGGCGCCCAGGTCACCGGTGATCTCGCAGGCCGCGCTGTCGGGGCCCTCCGACCAGTCGAGGCCCGAGCCCGATGGCAGCGGGTCGTTGATGGTCACGTCGTAGGCCACGCCGGTGTCGTCCTCGTCGGCGTTCGAGACGGTGATGGTGAACCCGATCTGCTGGCCCGCCGAGACGACGCTCGCATCCGCTTCCTTACTGGCCGTCAGGGCCGGGCACTCGACCACGATGGTGTGCCCGTCGGAGTTGTTGTCCAGGTCCTCATCGGCTTCGTTGGAGGCCGATGCGGACGCCAGGTTCTCGAGCTCGCCGCAGTCGGCGAACTCCGTGTCCGCCTCCACCCGCAGGGTGAAGGAGTCGCCGGCCTCGAAGACCTCCCTGGAGCACGTCAGCACGTTGCCGTTCAGCTGGCAGCCGGGCTCGACCGGAGCCACCAGCGTCCAGCCACCGCTGACGTCGGGCAGCGTGTCGTTGAACTGGAAGTCGTAGGCGTCACCGTCGCCGAGGTTGGAGACGGTGATCTCGAAGAAGACCGAGTCGGTGGCGTTCACCGTGCCCGATCCGGTCTTCTCGACCACGACGTCCGGGCACTCGACGGTGATGCTGGCGCTGTCCGAGTTGTTCGACTCGTCGGCGTCGGCATCGGCGCTGATGGTCGCCGTGTTGGAGATGCCCTCAGCGCAGTCGTCGGGGCTGCTGGTCATGCTGATGGTGATCGAGCGGGACTCGCCGTTCGGGATCGTCCCGAACTCGCAGGCCAGCGTCTCGCCCGGGTCGATGGACGTGTCGGCGCAGGCACTCGCATCGGGGCCGCCGACCGTCCAGGTGTGGGAGGTTGCGTTCAGGTCGGTCAGGACGACGTTCTCGCTGTCGCCCGTGCCGCCGGCCGTGACCACAATGTCGAAGCTGGCCGGGTCACCCGCGTTGATCGGGCTCAGCTCGGCGTCCTTCTCCACGCTCGGATCGGGGCACAGCACCTCGATCTCGGCGCCGTCCTCGTTGTTCGCGGCGTCGACGTCGGCATCGGCTTCGATCTTCGCGGTGTTCTGGATGCCGAGCTCGCAGTCGGACTCGCTGCTCGTCATGGTGATGGTGATCGAGCGGGACGCGCCGGCCGGGATCTCGGCCCACGTGCAGGTGAGGGTCTCACCGTCGGCGACGGTGGTGTCTGCGCAGGCCGCCGCGTCCGCACCGCTCACCGTCCAATCGTGGCCGGTGGTGTTCTCGTCGGTCAGCACCACGTTCTGCGCCGGGCCCGTGCCACCGGCCGTGACGGTCACGGTGAAGACGGCGTCCTCACCGAAGACGATCGGCGTGACCTGGGCGTCCTTCAGCACGCCCGGGTTCGGGCACAGCACGTCGATCTCGGCGCTGTCCTCGTTGTTCGACGAGTCATGGTCGTTGCTCGATTCGACCTTCGCCGTGTTGGCGATGCCGAGCTCGCAATCGTCCTCGTCGCTGGTCATGGAAATGGTGATGGTCCGGGTGTCCCCGTTCGAGACGTCACCGAATTCGCAGGTCAGCGTCTCGCCCGGGTCGATGGACGTGTCGTCGCAGTCGGCGGCGTCGTCGCCACCGACCGTCCAGGTGTGATCCGTCTCGTTCAGGTCGGTCAGGACCACGTCCTCGGACGTCCCGGTCCCGCCGGCGGTGACGACGATCGTGAAGCTCGCCGTCTCACCCGCGACGATGGGGCTCAGCACCGCGGACTTGTCGATGCTGGCGTCGGCCTGCGGCGGATCCCGGAACGGGTTGGCCGCCGACGCGGTCTCGCCGCTGAGCACGACGTCCTGGAACGCCGGATCGGGCAGGTCGTAGCCGCTGGGGGCCGCGGTCTCCGTGATCCGGTAGGTGCCGAGCAGGAGCCCGGTGACCAGCAGCTCGCCGACGTCCGGGTCCTCGTCGCTGGTGCCGTTGTCCACGACGGTGATCGGGCCGAAGCCGTCGGCCGCGCCGTCGATGCCCTCCAGCGTGAAGGTGGCGCAGCAGATCTTCTCCCCGGTCTGCTCGTCGACCTTCGTCCAGCTGATGTCGCCGAGCCCGTTGACGAAGGGCCCGAAGGTCGCCGAACCGTTCACCGCCACGGTCAGCTCCTGGCAGTCGGTGTCGATGATGTACCCGTCGGGCGCGTCGGTCTCACACACCTCATAGGTGCCGGGCTCGACATCGGACAGGTGGATGACGCCGGGATCGTCGTTGTCGTCAGGCGCCTGGTTGTCGGTCACGCTCAGGGAGCCGGTCAGGGTGAACGGGTTCGGCGTGACGCTGAAGGTGGCACCGCCCAGCGGCTCACCGTTCTCGTCCTGCTTGAGGATGGTGATCTGGCCGCAGGTGCTGAAGTTCACCGGCACCGGGTCGATGCGGTCCTTCAGGTCTGCGCTGAACGAATTCGAGGAGCGGCTCTTGGTGAAGACGCTGCCGAAGGCACGGCAATCGCCGCCCAGGATCTCGGTCAGGTTCAGGACCGCCTCGCCGAAGGTGCCGGTCCCCAGCGTGCCGCCCTCGACGCAGTCACTGACGTCCTCGCCGTTCACCGAGCCCTCGGCCAGGCCGGAGGCGTCGAGGTCCACGGCAGGGCCCCACTTACCCGTGTCCTCGGGGTCGCTGGTGGGATCGGGATTGTCGGTCGCGGCGGAATCCCACACGCGCAGCTCCAGGTTGACCGAGTAGCCACCCTGCGACCCGGGGTTGGCCTGGAAGTCGAAGGTGATCAGCAGGTCGCCGTCGGTGCGGACGTGGGTCACGCCGTTGGAGCTCAGCTCATCGGACTGGTTGAACTCGAAGTCGATCGTGCTCGTGCCGGTCGAGTCCGCGCGGATCCAGGCCAGGTACACGAACAGGTCGCCGTTCACCGTCTCGCTGGCGATGTACTCGCGAAGGAGGTCGTCCTTGTTGTTCGGGATCGTTCCCACCGCCAGGGTCGGGACGTCACTGTCCTCCTTGTTGTTGTTGCTGGCGAACGAGGTGTCGTTCGATCCGCTCGGCGTGTCGTCCTGGGTGACGCGGTTGGGCGCCGGCGTACACCAGTCGGTCTCGTCGGCGCCGTCGTCGACGAGGTTGCCGTCGGTGGCGTCGAACGTCGAAGGCGCCAGCGCCAGCACCGGCGCGGTTGGCATCGGCGCAAGGGGCGCGAGCGGGCCGATGACCACGTTCAGCAGGAACGCGATCAGGATGGGGAATGCGCGGAAGGGATTCGCTCGGGTGTCCACTTCAAGTTGCCCCCTGGCAGCTTCTGGGTCGTCTGCCTGCGACCGCGGTGTGTCGTATGGACCGATGAAGCCTCGTCCTGCGGGGCCCGGCGCGGCAGGTTCGCCGCGACCCACGCAGGTGCACGGGTCAGATACCACGCGGTCCCAGTACTTTGGTACTGCCCTACTGGTCGGAGGGCACCAGTTGGGTCGAGTAGAGGTCACCACGGTGCGCACTTTTTTGTTGACTTCGCGCACCGGGCGTCCCGGTACGGGCGGGCTACCCGGAGGGGCGCTCAGGGCCAGCGGACACGAACACGGCCCCCGGCCGGGGGCCGGGGGCCGTGGATGGTGCGGGTCGTGAATCCGCCTTCCGGTCAGCCGCGCCTGTGCGCCGAGCGGACGTTCGCCCAAGCCAGCGCGGACAGCGATGCCAGCAGCATCGAGCCGAACAGGACAGTCGGGATCGGGCTCGGCCCGCCGAGGTTGGCCATCGCGCCGTCCGGGATGCTGGCGGCCGGCGTGCCGGTTCCCGCCTGGACGCTCTGCTCCGGGGTTGGCGTCTCGTGCTCGCCGGCGGGCGACGGGGTGGGCGTGCCGCCCTCAACGCTCTGCTCAGGCGTCGGCGTGCCGCCCTCAACGCTCTGCTCAGGCGTCGGCGTCGGCGTGGACTCGGCCTGGGTGTTCACGAACACGGCGTCCGGGCTGTCGCAGTCGCCGTCGTCGTCCACTTCGACCAGCTGCGACGCCGGGTCGGCGATCTCGTAGCCGGGCGGGGCCTGGATCTCGGTGACCAGCCACGTGGAGTCCTCGGGGAGGCCGGCGATGCAGAAGTGGCCGTTGGCATCGGTGACGAACTGGCCGGCAATGCCCTGGACTTCAAACACCGCGCCCTCGAGCCGGTTGTTGTTCTCGTCCACCTTGCGGATGTTCAGGCTCGCGTCGTCCTCATCAGGCGTCTGGGTCGGCGTCTGGTTCGGCGTCTGGGTCGGCGTCTGGTTCGGCGTCTGGTTCGGCGTGGGGGTGCTCTCCGCCTCGCCGACGCAGATGATCAGGTGGCTGATGCTGTCCTTGTCGTCGTCGTCGAAGGTGCTGTTGCCGTTCGTGTCGGCCCAGACCGTCTCACCGGCGGACGGCGGCTCGGCGAAAACGGTGTTGGCGAAGGCACCCGCGCCGGTCTTGACGATGACCGCCACGTAGGCCTGGCCTGCGGGGAGGTCCGCCAGCTCGAACGTGCTGCTGCCCGGATCCCCCGACTTGGTGCACTCGGCTCCCGGGAATCGGGCCTCCCAGAAGCTCGCCGCGTTGGCATCGGCCGAGTGCGGTTCGTGGTCGGTGACGGTGGCGAAGTCCACCGCAAGGGCGGGCTGCACCAGCAGGGTCAGCGAGAGCGCGAGTGCCGAGAGCGCGGCGACCGCGATCATGAATCGCGATGCCGTTCCCTCGGTCGTGATGGTTCGGGTCTTCATCGATGGATGACTCCTGTGCTCCTCTCAGCCAGCCGCCGGCTGGCGCGCGGTCATGACGGGGCAGGAGCATACACCGGAGGTACTGAGTCGCATAGTACCTGACACGCACCGAGCAGGGCTGTCCGGTGCTGTGCGATGCGGTGGAGTGGGCTACCTTGGTACCGGTACCGTTGACGCCCGGCAACAGGCCCTTATCCGCTGCGGCCGCGCGGCTCCAGGAGAACCACCTGCGTCTCGTCAGGGAGCGATGAAGGGTGGACCACCGCCTTGGGCTGGCGGACTGGTTCACCCATGCCCATCTCGTGCACGAACTTCTCCGGGCCCAGGAGGTCCGCCGAGGCGCCATCGGTGGCGTAGTGCATGGGGATCACGATCTTCGGCGAGACCTGGGCCACCACCTCGGCGGCCTCGGCCGGCGAGATGGTGTAGGTGCCACCGGCAGGCACCAGCAGGACGTCCACCGGGCCGAGCTCGGTGAGCTGCTCCTCGGTCAGCAGGTGCCCCAGGTCGCCGAGATGGCAGACGTGCACCCCGTCCACCTCGACCGAGAAGACGACGTTCTCCCCGCGCTCCGAACCACCCGAGCCATCGTGGAAGGTGCGTACCCCGGTGGCCAGCACCCCGTGGTACTCGTACTCGCCCGGGCGGGTCAGGGTCAGCCCGGCGGTGATGGACCGGGTGTAGGAGTGGTCCGGGTGGGCGTGCGAGATGGTCAGCAGGTCGACGTCATGCTTGCCCGCCACGAAGCCGGTGCTGGGCGGGCACGGGTCGGTGATGACCGTCGCTTCGCGGCCCTTGAGCCGAAAGCAGGCGCGGCCGTACCAGGTGATCTCCATGGGACCGCGAGTGTACGTCAGACAGCACGAGCGCCGGTGCCCGCCCAATGACACCGGCGCTCGAAGGAGGGAGGGTGGAGGTAGAAACCCGACTGGATCTCCAACTCGCAGGGTGAACTCTAGGGTCCCGATGTGAATCCCAAACACAGCCCCGGCTTAAGAAACCTGAACCTTCGCCGCGGTCACGCGATGCCGTGCCAGAATGCGGCGACCGATGCCTCCCATCCTGCGCCGGCTGTCCGCCATCGCCGTCCTCCTGCTGAGCCTGGCCATCGTGGCCGTCCTCACCTTGCGCGCGCTCGGCGTGCCGATCGCCCTCGGCCCGGAGCCCAGCCCCACGGCGTCGGCGGCGGAGCCGAGCGCGGGAGCCACCCCGCCGGCGAGCGCGCCGGCATCGGTCGACCCGCTGGCGGTCTTCGCCGAGATCGAGGCCGACGTGGAGGACCTGCGCGACCTGCCGCCGGCCGACATCGGACCACCGGACATCATCACCCGTGCGGAGGCCGCGGCCGAGCTGGAGGAGATCCTCGACGAGGCCTGGACGGAGGAGGAGCTGGCGCGCGACAACCTCGTCCTGCGTGCTCTCGGCCTGCTGACCGGGGAGCAGGACCTGCGACAGCTGACCCAGGAGCTGTACGCGGCCCAGGTGCTGGGCTACTACGACTTCACCGAGAAGCGGATGGTGGTGGTCTCGGACACGGGGCTGACCGCCGAGGCGCGGCTGACCTACGCCCACGAGTACACCCACGCCCTGCAGGACGCGGCGTTCGACATCGGGGCGGACCGCGAGGAGTCCGACCTGGCCGATGACGACGCCGCGCTGGCCCGGGTGGCCCTCGAGGAGGGAGACGCCACCGCGGTCATGTTCGAGTGGGCCCTGGACGGCAACCTGACGCCGGAGGAGCTGCTGGGCATCGGCGCCCAGCCGCTGCCGGACATGACCGGCATCCCGGAGTGGATGGTGCAGCAGCTGACCCTGCCCTACACGGCCGGCTTCGAGTTCGTCAGCCAGCTGCAGCTCTCCGGCGGCTGGTCGGCGGTGGACGCCGCGTACCACGAGCCGCCGGCCTCGACCGAGCAGATCATCCACCCCGACAAGTACCTGGACGCGGAGGCCCCCGCCGAGGTGGAGGGGGTGGACGTGAGCGCGGCGCTGGGTGACGGCTGGGAGGAGGTCGAGTCCACCACCATCGGCGAGGCGATGCTGAGCATCTGGCTCGACCACCTCGGCGTGCGCCCCGGCGACGCGTCCGAGGCGGCAGCCGGCTGGGGCGGCGACCGCCTGCGAGTCGCGACCGGGCCGGGCGGCGCGTGGGCGCTGGCCTGGACCATCACCTTCGACAGCCCGGCGCACGCCGACGAGTTCGTTGAGGCCGATGCCGACATCACGGGCGCTCCCATGGTCCGCGACCTGGCGCAGGTCTCCGACACGGAGGTGGTGGTGCTGCACGCCTCGTCGGCGTCCCTGCTGGAAGCCCTGGCGGCGGCCATCGGCTGACCGCTGCCGGGGTCACATGCTCTCGGGGGCGGAGATCCCCAACAGGCTCAGGCCGTTGGCCAGCACCTGGCGGGTGGCATCGGTCAGGGCCAGGCGGGCGGCCGACAGATCGGCCTCGGCAGGGTCACCGGAGAGGACCCGGCAGTCCCGGTAGAACTGGCTGAAGAGCTGCGCCGTCTCCAGCAGGAAGCGGGTGATCTCGTGGGTCTCCAGGCGCTCGGCCGAGTCGGCGACCACGTCGGGCAGCTCCAGCATGCGGCGCAGGAGGGTCTGCTCCGCCGGATGGTGCAGCAGGTCGTCGGCGCGGGAGGCATCGGGCCGGATGGAGCGTTCGGCCGCGTTGCGCAGGATCGAGCAGCATCGGGCGTGCGCGTACTGGACGTAGTACACCGGGTTCTCGGCGCTCTGGCGCTTGGCCAGCTCGATGTCGAAGTCGATCCCGGTGGTGTGGGCGCGTGAGCCGAAGAACCAGCGTGCGGCATCGGCCCCGACCTCGGCCAGCAGCTCGTCCAGGGTGACGTACTCACCGGCGCGCTTGCTCATGCCGATCTCCCGGCCCTCGCGCACGAATCGCACCCAGGCCATCAGCAGCCAGTGGACGCGCGAGGCGTCGAAGCCGAGCGCCGTGGCTGCCGCCCGGTTGCGGGCAACCGTGCCGTGATGATCCTCGCCCCACAGGTAGATCAGCTCGGTGAAGCCGCGGCTGAACTTGTTGGCCAGGTAGCCGATGTCCGACGCGAAGTACGTGGGCGCGCCGTTGGACCGATACACCACCCGGTCCTTGTCGTCCCCGAAGGCGCTGGCCCGGAACCAGGTGGCGCCGTCCCGCTCGTAGACGTGGCCGTCGGACCGCAGCTGGTCGACGGCGCGAGCCACCCAGCCCTCGTCGTGCAGCGAGGCCTCGGTGGTCCACACGTCGAAGCGCACGCCCAGTGCCGCCAGGCTGGCCTCGATGCCGGCCCGGATCCGCTCGCTGGCCCAGCGGCCCAGGACATCTCCCGGGTCCGCGCCCGGGGCGCTGGCCCGCTCCCAGACGTCGTCCGGCACCTGGTTGGCCAGCTCGGCCACGTAGTCGCCGTGGTAGCCGTCCTCGGGGACCGGCTCGTTGCGGCGGCGGGCCCACACCGACAACCCCAGGTTGCGGACCTGGGCGTTGTAATCGTTGAAGTAGTACTCGCGCGTGACCCGGTGCCCCACGCCCTCCAGGACGCGGCACAGGAGGTCGCCGACGAACGCGCCGCGGGCGTTGCCCACGTGCAGCGGGCCGGTCGGGTTGGCCGATACGAACTCGACGTTGATGTTCCGCGGCTCGGCGACCCGCACCGCGCCGAAGTCCGTCCCCGCCTCCAGGATGGCAGCGGTCTGGGCGGCCACCCAGGACGGCTCGAGGCGCAGGTTCAGGAAGCCGGGCGGCGCCACGCTGGCCTCGGCGATGCCCTCCGGCGTGCCCAGGTGGGTGCGCAGCGTCTCGGCGACCTGCATCGGCGCACGGCGGACGACCGGCGCGAGCTGCATGGCAGCGTTGGTGGCGTAGTCGCCGTGCTCGGGACGGGCCGGACGCTCGACGTGCACCGGCGGCAGCTCGGTCCCGTCCGGGATGGGGAGGTCGCCGGCCGCGACGGCGCGCTGGCGCGCCTCGGTCAGCGCAGCCCGCAGCTGCTCACGAATGCTGGGCATGGGCCGCCGATTCTACCGCGGCCCGATCCGGCCCTCGTGTGAGCGGGCCGGGCGGGAGCGACGGCGATCAGGTAAGGGTGTGAATGCGACGGGCCGCTGGCCGTACCGGGGCGGGCCGCGGCCGGCGCACGAGGCGCAGCGCGCGGAACATCCCGAACAGGGTGGCCGCCCCGGCCGCGAGGGCCAGGGTGACCAGCGGCGACTCGGCCGCCCCGGTGGCGGTGGCCGCGACCGGGGCCACGTCACCGGCCACGGCCGCCCCGCTGGTGAGGGCCAGTGCCGATGGGTCGGCGCCGGCCGCGGTGGCGGCCGAGGTCAGGTCGGCGGCGAACACCAGCAGGGCTGCGTACACGACGGCGGTCAGCATCCAGCCCAGGACCCGGACGGGCGATCTGCGGCGATGGGTCACTGGCTGCATGTGGGTCTGCACTCCATGTCTGCTTCGGCGCGCCCGATGGGGCGCTGCTCCCCCTTCGCCAGCCTCAAAGCAGAATCCGTGCCCGTTCTGGCAACCGGCACGGCGGATGTGCCGCGTGGAACGGGCTACCGGTCGCGCGCCAGGCGAAGCTCCAGGGCCTGATCCGGCGAGAAGGAGCGCAGGCCGAGCGCGTCGGCGGCGACCTCGAGCAGGGCGCCGGTCGGCGCCAGGCCGATGAGCTCGCAGTGGTCGATATCGGTCCCGGCCTCGCGCGCCAGGCGCCGGATCTCGCGCACCACCGTGCTGATGCCGGTGCGCTCCCAGTCCACCAGGTTCATGCTCACCTGCGCGCAGCGCCTGTCACCGGGGTTCTCGAGCAGGACGCCCATGGCCTGCACCGCCGGCAGGCCTCCGGACGATTCCCGGATGGCGTGGGCGATGCGCTTGGCGACGGTCACGTCATCGGTCGCCAGGTTCACGTTGAAGGCGATCAGCGGCTTGCGGGCACCCACCGCGATGGCCCCACCCCGGGGGTGCAGGCGCGACGGGCCGTAGTCCGGGTCGCGATCGGGGTTGACGCCGATCTCCGCCTTCAGGCCCTCGTACTGGCCGCGCCGGACCTCGGCCAGCCGCCGCCGCTCGGGACGCAGCGCGGCCTCGCCGTAGAGGTACACGGGCAGGTCGAAGGTGCGGGCGACCTGCTCGCCGAAGCGGCGCGCCAGGTCCACGCACTCCTCCATGCGGGTGTTCCCCAGCGGCACGAAGGGCATGACGTCCACGGCACCGATGCGCGGGTGGGCGCCTGTGTGCTGCTCCATGTCGATCAGCTGCAGGGCACGGCCCACGGCGGCGGTGGCGGCGCGCACCACCGGCTCGGCGGCGCCGGCGAAGGTGACCACACTGCGGTTGTGGGTCTCGTCGCGCGAGAAGTCGAGGAGGGTGACGCCGTCGATCTGGCGGATGGCGTTGACGATCTCCTCGACCACCTCGGGGCGGCGCCCCTCGCTGAAGTTCGGGACGCACTCGATCAGGCTCGCCACGCTGCCGATCATAGGATCGTTCGGCCCGCGAGGGCGTGGCCCGGGCGCGGGGCGACGTACTAGGCTTACCGCCATGTCGTACCTGCCTCGGCCGCCGGGGTCCGCCGGCCCGCTTTCCGACGCACCGGCCATGGCGGACCTGGAGGCGACCGCGGAGCTCGACCAGGAGCTGCTCAACGTCTTCGATTTCGAGCGTCGCGCGGCCGACCTGCTGCCGCCGGGGCCGCTCGGCTACTTCGCCGGCGGGGCGCTGGACGAGCGGACGCTGAGCGACAACCGGGCCGCTTTCGAGCGGCGGCGGATCGTGCCGCGGGTGATGACCGACGTCTCGACCGTGGACACCGGTGTGGAGGTGCTGGGGCAGCCCTGGCGGTGGCCGCTCTTCGTGGCCCCCATGGCCCTGCTGCGCATGGCCCACCCCGACGGGGAGCTGGCCGTGGCCCGCGCGGCGGCGGCGCGGGGCATCACCTACGTCCACTCCACCTCGGCCTCCACGGACATGGCCGATGTGGCGGCGACCGGTCCCGGCCGGCGCTGGTACCAGCTCTACCTGCTCCGTGACCCCGGCGCGCGGCGGGCCATGGTGGAGCGGGCGGTCTCGCTGGGCTACGAGGCGTTGGTGCTCACCGCCGACCTGCAACGCCTCGGGCGGCGCGAGCGCGACTGGCGCACCGGGTTCCGCATCCCCGAGGGGATCGGGCTGCCCAACGTGGCCCGCGCCGCCGGCGTGACGGCCGCGGAGGGAGCCCAGGTGGAATTCGCCGCCCGCCTGACCTGGGATGACCTGGCGTGGGTGGCCGGCTTCGGGCGCCCGGTGGTGGTGAAGGGCGTCCTGCACCCGGACGACGCGCGCCTGGCGGTCGAGCACGGCGCCGCGGCCGTCGCGGTCAGCAACCACGGCGGTCGGCAGCTGGACGGCGCGATCGCCAGCCTGGACGCGCTGCCCGCCGTGGCGGAGGCGGTCGACGGTCGGGTTCCGGTCCTGCTCGACGGCGGCGTGCGGCGCGGCACGGACGTGCTGATCGCGCTCGCCCTGGGTGCCACGGCGGTCGGAATGGGGCGGCCGGTGATCTGGGGCCTGGCGGTCGGGGGCGAGGCCGGCGTGGCCCGCGTCCTCGACCTGCTCTGCGCCGAGCTCGAGCAGGCCATGGCCCTGGCCGGCGTGGCACGCGTCGACGACCTGCCCAGCCTGCGCGTGGTGTGACGCCGGGCGCGGCGCTCCGGCTGCCAGAGGTCGCGCTTCAGGAGGCCGGCAGCGTCCAGGTCATGCCGGGTCAGGCGTGGACATCGGGATGCGGATGCCGCGCTCGCGCGCGACCTCCCGGGCTCGCTCGTATCCGGCATCGGCGTGGCGGATGACACCCATTCCCGGATCGGTGGTCAGCACCCGCTCCAGGCGGGCGGCCGCCTCCGGGGTGCCATCGGCCACCACCACCATCCCGGCGTGCAGGCTGTAGCCGATGCCCACGCCACCCCCGTGGTGGAAGCTGACCCAGGTGGCGCCCGCGGCGGTGTTCAGCAGGGCGTTGAGGATCGGCCAGTCGGCGATGGCGTCGGAGCCGTCACGCATGCCCTCCGTCTCGCGGAACGGCGAGGCGACGCTTCCCGCGTCCAGGTGGTCGCGGCCGATGACGATCGGCGCGGCCAGCTCACCGGACGCCACCATCTCGTTGATGCGCAGTCCGGCGCGCGCCCGCTCCCCGTAGCCCAGCCAGCAGATCCGGGCCGGCAGGCCCTGGAAGGGCACCTTCTGCTCGGCCAGGCGCAGCCAGCGGTGCAGGCTGGGATCGTCGGGGAAGAGGTCGATCAGGGCCGCATCGGTCTTCAGGATGTCCTCGGGGTCGCCGGAGAGGGCGGCCCAGCGGAAGGGCCCCTTCCCCTCGCAGAACAGCGGGCGGATGAAGGCCGGCACGAAGCCGGGGAAGTCGAAGGCATCGGCCACGCCGGCGTCGTGGGCGTGCTGCCGGATGTTGTTGCCGTAGTCGAAGGTGACCGCGCCGGACCGATGGAAGGCCAGCATGGCACGGACGTGCTCGGCGATGGAGGCCAGGGAGCGACGGGTGTACTCCGCGGGATCGCGCTCGCGCAGCTCGCGCGCCTCCTCCAGGCCGATGCCGGCCGGGACGTACCCGCCCAACGGGTCATGGGCGCTGGTCTGGTCGGTGACCAGGTCGGGGTGCCAGCCGCGGCGCACGAGCTCCGGCTCGACCTCCGCGGCGTTGGCGATCAGCGCGATGGAGCGGGCCTCGCCGGCGGCGCGCCAGGCGTCCACCTTCCGCACCGCCTCGTCCAGGTCGTGCGTGATCTCGTCCACGTAACCGGCCCGATGCCGCCGCTCCGCTCGCGCCGGGTCCACCTCGATGACCAGGGCGGCGCCCTCGTTCATGGTGATCGCCAGCGGCTGCGCGCCGCCCATGCCGCCCAGCCCGGCGGTCAGCGTGGCGGTGCCCTTCAGGGTGCCCGTGAAGTGCTGGCGGGCAGCCTCGGCGAAGGTCTCGTAGGTGCCCTGGATGATCCCCTGGGTGGCGATGTAGATCCACGACCCGGCGGTCATCTGGCCGTACATCGTCAGCCCGGCGCGCTCCAGCTCGCGGAACTGCTCCCAGGTGGCCCAGTGGGGGACGAGGTTGGCGTTGGCGATCAGCACGCGCGGCGCGTCGCGGGTGGTGCGGAACACGCCCACCGGCTTGCCCGACTGGACCAGCAGCGTCTCGTCGTCGCCCAGCCGCCGCAGCTCGGCGACGATGGCGTCGAACGCCTCCCAGCTGCGTGCGGCACGGCCGGTGCCGCCATAGACGATCAGGTTGGCGGGATCCTCGGCGACCTCGGGGTCCAGGTTGTTCATCAGCATCCGCAGCGCGGCCTCCTGCTGCCACCCACGGCAGGAGAGCTCGGTGCCCCGCGGTGCGCGCACGGTGCGCGGGCCCGACCTGGAGGCGATCGCCGTCATGGACCGATGATACGCGGCCGTCAGCCGGTGGGAAGCTGCCCAAGCCGGACCGTGATCTCCATTTCGTCGCCGCGGCGCACCACGGTCAGGGTCACCTCGTCCCCGGGTGCGTAGCCGCGCAGCACCGCCAGCAGCTCCTCGGCCGTCTCGAGCGGCTGGCCGTCCAGGGCGGTGATGACGTCCCCCGGGCGGATGCCGGCCGTCTCCGCCGGTGTCCCGGCGCCGACCGCCAGCACCACCACCCCGCGTTCGACCCCCAGGTCGAACTGTTGGGCCATGCGCTGCGTGACGGTGGCGGGCTGGATGCCCAGGTAGGCGTGCTCGGCCGTGCCGTCCTCCAGCAGCTGCTCGACCACGTCGCGCACGGTGGCGGCCGGGATGGCGAAGCCGATGCTCACCGCGCCGCCGGTGGGCGGGAGATAGGCCACGTTGATGCCGACCACCCGTCCCTCGGCGTCCACCAACGCCCCGCCGGAGTTGCCGGGGGAGATCGCGGCATCGGTCTGGATGAGGTCGACCAGCGCCGGCGCCTGCCGGGCCGCGCCCGGGATGGACCGATGCAGGCCGGAGATGATGCCGGCGGTCACGCTGTTCTCGAAGCCGATGGGGTTGCCCATGGCCAGGGCCAGGTCGCCGACCCGCGGCAGCTCCTCGGCAAAGGTGGCCGGCGGCAGGCCGGTGCGCTCGGTGCGGATCACGGCCAGGTCGGTACGTGGGTCGGTGGCCAGCACCTCGGCCGGCGAGCGCTGTCCGTCGGCGAAGACAACCTCGACCCGGCTGGCCCCGCGCACCACGTGCTCGTTGGTCACCACCAGGCCGTCAGCCGACCAGATCACCCCGGAGCCCTCCGCGCCCTCTCGGGCGATGGAGACGACCGATGGCTGCACCCGGTCCACGATGTCGGCCACCGAGCCGAGCAGCGGCGTGCCGCGGGCCTCCGGCGCGGGGGAGGTGAAGGGCGTCGGCGAGGGCGGGAGGGAGGTCGGGCTCGGGGAGGCGTCCACATCGGTGCAGGCGGCCAGAGCCACCGCCAGGACGGCGGCGAGGCCGAGCGCACGGATCAGGCGTCCGAAAGGCATGCCGGACGGCCGGCTGCAGCCGGAGTGCCAGCACGGGGTCGGCGGCTCAGTCGTCTCCGAACGGGTTCGGGCGCTTCGGCTTCTCGGGGAGGCGGAACAGATCATCTTCGGTTGGACCCTTCGGGAGCGGCAGTGGCCACTCGCCGCCCTCGTCCGGGGGCCGGGCGCGGGCCAGCAGGTCGTCCCAGCCCACCTCCTCGCCGCTGCCGCCCAGCTCGCGGCGCACGACCGGGTAGCGGTCGTCGCCGGCCGCGCGCCGGAAGCCCTCGGCGACGTAGATCGCCTCCGGGCCCGGGGAGGGCTGCCAGGGATCGGCCACGCCCTCCGGGTAGGCCTCCACGGCCACCACCCCGCGGCGGTCGAGCTCCTCGCACACGGCGCGCAGCAGGGCGGCGCCGGCCGCCTCGCGGTCCTCGTCACTCTCCACCACCTGCAGGCAGGTGATGACCCACGGCGCCGGCGACTCGGGAAGCTCCGGGTAGCGGTCGCGGATGGCCTGCGCGCGCGGGTAGGCGGAGATCGGCCCGAACTGGGACCAGCCCACCGCCAGGCGGTCGCCATCGGCTCCGGTGCGCCAGGCGAGCATGCCGTAGGCGCCCGCCAGGCGCGTGCCCTCCAGCAGCCGCGAGAGCTTGAGCGAGCGGGCCGCCGCCGAGTCCTCCGCCTGGCGCGAGCCGTCCAGCCGCTCCCAGTAGTCGCAGGTCTGGCAGCGGGCGCCGGGACGCGCCGGCGCCGGGATGTCGGCGAGGCTCGCCTCGTCGATCAGGGTGAAGAGCAGGTCAGCCATCGATCGACAGCTCTCCCACGCGGAGCAGCTCGCGGACGGCGTTGATATCGGGTGCCGGCGAACGGTCGCCGTCGAGCGCGGGGACCATGGACCGCAGCCGGGCGTGGGCGTGGGCGACGCCCTCGCCGGGCCGCAGCGGGGCGCGAAACTCGAGCCCCTGGGCCGCGCACAACGCCTCGATGGCCAGCACCGCCTCGACCCGGTCGATCGCCTCGCGCAGGTGGAGGGCCGCGGTGGCGCCCATCGAGACGTGGTCCTCCTGGTTGGCGCTGGTCGGGATGCTGTCCGCGCTGGCCGGGTGGGCCAGCACCTTCAGCTCGTTCACCAGCGCCGCGGCGGAGTACTGGGCGATCATCAGCCCGGAGCGCAGCCCGGGCGCATCGGTCAGAAAGGGGGGCAGGCCGGACAGGTGGGCGTCCACCAGGCGCGCGGTGCGGCGCTCCGAGATGGCGGCCAGCTCCACCATGGCGGTCTTGGCGTAGTCGCTGGCCAGCGCCAGCGGCTCGCCGTGGAAGTTGCCGCCGGAGACGACCCGCCCGTCCGGGAAGACCAGCGGGTTGTCGGTGGCCGCGTTCATCTCCACGGTGAGCACCCGCTCCAGCTGGTCGAGCGCGTCGCGCACCGCGCCGTGCACCTGCGGGACGCAGCGCAGGGAGTACGGGTCCTGGAGGCGGTGGTCGCTGGCGGCGTGCGAGGCGCCGATCTCCGAGCCGGCCAGCAGCGCCCGCAGATGAGCGGCCACCGCCATCTGGCCCGGGTGGGGGCGGGCGGCGATGAGGGCCTCGTCGAAGGCGGCCGCCGTCCCCAGCATGGCCTCCAGGCTCATGGCGGCCACCACGTCGGCGGCCACGCTCAGCCGCCGTGCGTCGTGGAGGGCCAGCGCCGCCAGGGCGCTCATCAGCTGCGTACCGTTGAGGAGGGCCAGACCCTCCTTGGCCTCCAGCTGGAGGGGCGCCAGGCCCGCCCGGCGCAGCGCCTCGCCACCGGGCCCCGGGCCCGCGTCGTCCAGCCATGCCTCTCCCTCGCCGATGACCACCAGCGCCAGGTGCGCCAGCGGCGCCAGGTCCCCGGAGGCGCCCACGCTGCCGCGCGAGGGGACGACGGGATGGACCTCGGCGTTGAGCATGCCGCACAACAGATCCACCAGCCCCGGGCGCACGCCCGAGAGGCCGACCGCCAGGGCGTTGGCCCGCAGCAGCATCATGGCCCGCACCACCTCGACCGGCAGCGGGTCACCGACGCCGGCGGCGTGGGAGCGCACCAGGTTGCGCTGCAGCTCGGCGGTCTGCTCCGGCTCGATGCGGACGTCGGCCAGGTCCCCGAAGCCGGTCGTCACGCCGTAGGCCACCGCCCCCTCGGCGACCAGCCGCTCGATCACCGCCCGGGAGGCGGCCATCCGCTCCCGCGTCCCGGGGGCGAGCGCCACGCGCCGCCCGTCGCGGGCGACGTCGACCACGTCGGACACGGCGAGGTCGCGGCCCGTGAGCAGCAGCTCGAGGCTGGTGGTGGCGGTCGTTGGCGTGGCTCCTTTCCGCGGCCGGCCTCGGCCGCCTCCCTATACTACGGGCCGTGCGACGACTGCCGGACCCCACCAGCCGTCTGCTGGTGGATGCGGACGGCAAGGATCGGCTGGGCGGCGCCGTGCCGAGCCCGGCCGCGGCGTTCCTCCTGACCCTCATCGTGTTGCCCAGCCTGTTCTGGCTGGTGACCCTCAAGCGCACCACGACCTACACGGTTCCCGAGGAGTGGCTGATGGCCAACGTGGTGCCGGCCGCGCAGGCCTTCGTGCAGCAGAACGTCCCGCTCCTGCACGAGCTGCTGATCGGCATCAGCGGCCTGGGCTCCGGCTGGTTCGTGGCCGCCGGCTTCGGGGTGCTGGGGCTGCTGGCGCTGGCCAAGGGACGGCGCGACCTGGCGGTCCTGCTCGCGGCGGGTACGCTGGCCTTCCCGATCGAGTGGGCGCTGAAGTACTTCACCGCCATCCCGGAGATCAGCTTCACCCAACTGGTGAGCGCCATGTTCAACGTGAACAACATCGGCCTGGATGACATCGCCGACTTCCCGGCCGGCCACGCCCTGCGAGCGACGGCCTTCTATGGGTTGGCGGCGTTCTGCGTGGCGCGGCTTGCGCCCGACCGGCGGCAGGGCTTCATCGCCTACGGGGTCGCGCTGGTCCTGATCGGTGCCATCAGCCTGGTGCGCATCTACCTCGGCGCGCACTTCCCGATGGACGTGCTCGGCGGCTGGATGGCGGGTTTGGCGCTGGTGTCGGTGGTCGTGGCCGTCCATGTGCTGGACGTGGACGAGCGCCGTCGCAGCGCCGGGAACCCGGCGAGCGGGGCGCGGGCGCCGCGGCGGGTGGCCGTCCCGCTCCACGACCGGTCCGAGCGCTAGGACACCCGGGGCCTCCAGGCGCGTCCGATGCTGGACTTCATCGACTCGACGGTCATCCCCTTCATCCTGGACCTGTACGACGCCGTCGGGTACGTGGGGGTGGCGGTGGCCGTGGCCCTGGAGACGATCGTGGCCCCCATCCCGTCGGAGGTCATCCTGCCCATGGCCGGCTGGAAGGTCTCGCAGTCGACCGCCGACCCGTCGATCGTGGAACCGCTGACCGGGCTGCCGTGGAACCTGCTGCTGGCGATCGCGCTTGCCACTGCCGGCTCGCTGGCCGGCTCGCTGGCCGGCTACTATATCGGCGCCTGGGGTGGGCGACCCCTGCTGGACCGATACGGCCGCTACGTGGGCATCAGCGCCGGCGACCTGGACCGGGCGCACGACTGGTTCGAGCGCTGGGGCAGCTGGGCGGTCTTCCTGGGGCGCATGGTCCCGCTGGTGCGCACCTTCGTCAGCTACCCGGCCGGCATCGCGCGGATGGGGATGGGCCGCTTCGTCCTCTTCAGCGCCCTCGGCTCGCTGCCCTGGAACGCGGCGCTCATCTACGCCGGGTTCCTGGTCGGGGAGAACTACCCGATCATCGAGGAGACGCTCAAGCCGTACGAGTACATGGTGTACGCCGTCGTGCTGGCCGGCGTGGCCTACCTCGTTTGGCGCTGGTACCGGGCCCGGCGCGGGGCGGCCGCCGAGTCGGAGCGCGGTTGACCGCGGACCGCCGCGGGTGGCACGCTTCGTTCAGAACAGAGCACTGGCTCATCGTCTTCGGGGCGGGGTGAAAGTCCCCACCGGCGGTCGGCGCCGAGGCGCCAGCCCGCGAACCCGGTGATCGGCGGCTCGCGATGACGAGCCGATGATCATCGGGCCGACCTGACCCGGCTCGCGCGACGCGAGGCGGCAGACAGGGCCGACGGTGACAGTCCGGAAGGGAGAAGGCGAGGCGAGGCGGCCGGGAGACCCCTCGGCCAGGCGTTCGACGGCTCCGCGCCGTCGTGCGTTGGCCGGCGTCCCGTGGGCCGCGGCGTCGGCACGTCCCCGCAGCGATGGCCGTCACCTGAGGTCTGAGCACGCGGATGACGATCACGGCCCCCGGCCCCGCCACCGGCACCGGGCACGCCCCACAGGGGCTGCCGGTGCGGCTGTTCGGCGTGTCGGTGGCCTTCCCGGGGCGGGACGGCCCGCTGGTCGCGCTCCGCGACCTCGACCTCGAGGTGCCGGCCGGCAGCTTTACCGTCATCATCGGCCCCAACGGCTGTGGCAAGTCGACGCTGCTGCGCCTGGTGGCCGGCCTGGTGACCCCGAGCTCGGGCACCGTTGCGGTGGGCAGCATGGGCCCCACCGTGCCGCGGCCCGGTGACGGGCGGGTGGGGATCGCCTTCCAGCAGCCGCGCCTGGTGCCCTGGCTGACCACCCTCGACAACGTCGCGCTGCCGCTGACGCTGGCCGGCGTGCCGCGAGCCGAGCGGCGACGGCGTGCGCTCGAGGCGCTGGCCCGGGTCGGGCTGGACACGGCGGCCGGACTGCGACCGCGCGAGCTGTCTGGCGGCATGGCCCAGCGTGCGGCGCTGGCCCGGGCGCTGATCGGCGACCCGCCGGTCCTGCTCCTGGACGAGCCGTTCTCCGCGCTGGACGCGCTGACCCGCGAGGCCTTCGACAGCGAGCTGCAGCGGCTGTGGCTGGAGCGGCGCCGGACGGTGGTGATGGTCACCCACTCCGTGGGCGAGGCCATCCGGCTGGCGGACCGGGTGGTGGTCATGACCGCCCGCCCGGGTCGGGTGGCCCGGCTGGTCGAGGTGGAGCTGCCGCGGCCGCGGCCGGTGACCCTGACCGGTGGCGAGGCGGTCCGCGCCGAGGAGGCGATCCGGGCGGCGCTGGCCGCCCAGCAGCCGGTCGAGCTGCGCTCGTGGACGGACGGAGACGCACCGTGAGGCGCCTGCTCGCCGCGCTCGCCTCGCTGGCCGTCTTCCTGGTGGCCTGGAAGGCGCTGACCGTGCTGACCGGCACGCCCGAGTACATCCTGCCGGCCCCGGAGGTGGTGGTCATGCGCGCGCTGCGCGCGATGGGCATCGGTCCGGGCGGCACCGGCATCCTGTGGGCGCACGCCTGGGCGACCCTGACCGAGGTGCTGCTGGGGTTCGCGCTGGGTGCCGCCACGGCCGTGCTGACCGGCGTCGCCCTGGGCAAGAGCGTGGTCGTGGAGCGGGTGCTGTCGCCCTACATCGTCGCGGCGCAGGCGGTCCCCGTCCTGGCCCTGGCGCCCCTGCTGGACATCTGGTTCGGCGGCGGTCTGCTGGCCCGGGTCCTGGTCTGCGCGCTGATCGTCTTCTTCCCGATCGCCATCGCCACCATGGTCGGCATCCGCTCCGCCGACCCGCTGCTCCGCGAGATGATGCGCTCGCTGGGCGCCACCCCCGCCCAGGTCACCCTCCGCCTGGAGGTGCCATCCGCGATGCCGGTGCTGTTCGGGGGGCTCCGGGTGGGGGTCACCCTGTCGGTCATCGGCGCGGTGGTCGCCGAGTGGGTCAGCGCCAGCGTGGGGCTGGGGGTGCTCATCAACATCGCCGACCAGGGCCTGTTCGACACGCCGCTCATGTTCGTGGCCCTGGTGGCCCTGGCGGTCATGGGA
The DNA here is from genome assembly GCA_035687145.1 of Candidatus Zixiibacteriota bacterium. Lineage (GTDB taxonomy): Bacteria > Chloroflexota > Limnocylindria > QHBO01 > QHBO01 > DASRYM01. The sequence goes on from DASRYM010000039.1 coordinate 98,020, forward strand.
CTGGCGTTCTACAGCCTGGTGGTCCTCGCCGAACGACACTTCGTCCAGCACGCCTGAGGTAGCCCGATGTCGCCGACTCGCCTCGTCACCTTCGCGCTGCTGGCCCTGCTGGCCAGCGCCTGCACCTCGGACGCGTCGCCCAGCGTGGCGCCGCCCTCCGCCACCCGGCCGCCCCGTGACCTGGAGGAGGTACGCCTGCTGCTCGGCTTCCGGCCTGACGTGCAGTTCGCGCCCTTCTACCTGGCCCAGCAGGCCGGCTACTTCGCGGACGAGGGGCTGGAGGTGACCATCGAGCACAGCAACGACGTGCTGCGGCTGGTGGCCGATGGCCAGGCCCAGGTGGGCGTGGCCGACGCGACCGACGTGATGATCGCGCGCACCACCGGCATCCCGATCCGCTACGTGGCGACCCTGTACGAGCGCTTCCCGGTGGCGCTGATCGGGCGACGCGGGACGCTGCCCGCCGACCCGGCCGGCCTGGCCGGGCACAGCATCGGCACGCCGGGCCGCTTCGGGTCGTCGTGGCACGCCCTGCTGGCCATGCTGGACGCCGGCGGGCTGACGCCGGACGACGTGACCATCCGCGAGTACCCGCAGTTCAACCAGGTCGAGGGGCTGCTGAACGGCGACGTGCAGTTCATCACCGGGTTCCGCAATAACGAGCCGGTCCAGCTGCGGCTGCGCGGCCTGGAGCCGGGCCTGCTCACCCTGGACAACGTGGCGCCCCTGCCGGGACCGGGCATCGTGACCGGCGACGCGCAGCTCGCCGAGGACCCCGGCCTGGTGGAGCGCTTCGCGGCGGCCGTGGCCCGGGCGCAGGCCGCCGTCATCGAGGATCCCGACGCCGGCGTGGCGGCGGCGGTCGAGGCGGTGCCGGCCATCGGGGAGGACGTCGAGACCGCCACCGCCGTGCTGGACGCGACTGCCGAGCTGTGGGCCGGGCAGGGTGGCTTCAACGAGGGGCGCATCGACGTCGAGCGCTGGACGCGGGCCTTCGCGCTCATGCAGCGCCTGGCCTTCATCGACGGCTCGGTGCCGGTGGAGGAGATGATCGCCCCCGAGGTGCGCGGCGGCTCCTGAGGGCCGGCCTGGTGAGGCCCCGGCTACCGAGGCTCAGCCGAGGGGCCCGTCGGGGTCGGGACGCTCACGAAGCGCTGCTGCATGGGATCCGGCTCGCCGGCCAGGCGCTCGGCGGCGTCGATTGTCTGGCGCAGGACCATCATGGTCGTCACCGGACCCACGCCACCCGGCACCGGTGTGATGGCCCGCACCACGGGGCGCACGGCGGCGTAGTCCACGTCGCCGACGATGCCCTCGGCGGTGGTGTTGATCCCGCAGTCGACGACCACCGCCCCCCGGTTCACCATCTCGGCCCGCACCAGCCGCGGCTGACCGGCGGCGACCACCAGGATCTCGGCCCGGCGCGTCTCGCGCGCCAGGTTGCGGGTGCGCCGATGGCAGACCACCACCGTGGCGTCGCGGTTCAGCAGCAGGCTGGCCACCGGCCGCCCGACCACGGCCGAGCGCCCGATGACCACCGCCCGGCGCCCCTCCACCTGGACCTGGTGGGCGTCCAGGATGGCCATCACCGCCAGGGCCGTGGCCGGGGCGAAGGCGGCGCGCCCACGCGACAGGCGCCCGGCGTTCAGCGCGGTAGCCCCGTCGACGTCCTTGTCGGGTTCCACCAGGTCCAGCACCGCGGCGGCGTCCAGGTGGGCCGGCAACGGCTGGGCCAGCACGATTCCCGACACCGTCGGGTCACGGTTCAGCGCTCCGATGCGGGCCGCCAGGTCGGGGAAGGCCACGCTCCCGGGCACGATCACCTCGACCGGCTCGATGCCGACGCTGCGCGCCGCGCGCGACAGGCTGGCGGCGTAGACCGCGGAGGGCCCCGTCTCCTGGAAGCGCACGGTGGCCAGGCGGGGCGAATGGCCGCTCCGCTCCTTCAGTTCCTCGACCCGTGCCGACAGGTCGCGCCACAGGCGGGAGGCGACGCCGCGTCCGTCCAGGATGCGCGCGCTCATGCCCCGTTCAGCCTCCGCTGGACGATGCCCATGACCGCCCGCTCACCGACCAGGGCCAGCGGCTCAAGGCGCTCGAGCTCGGCCCGCGCCCGCTCGGCCAGCGGCTCGCCCACCGGCAGGTAGGGGAGGTTGATGCGCACGTTGAGCGCGGCCCCGCGGACCGCGGCCGCTGCCAGCAGCGCGGCCACGCCGGCGTCGCTGACCGCGTGGCGGTTGCCGATCACGGCGATCTCGCGGGCCAGCTCCACCACGCGCGCGGCGGCCTGCGCCGTCCGCAGCGGGACCTCGGTCGCACGCCGCGTGGCGGTGTTGAGGGCCGTCTGGCGAGCCGCCTTCTCCTCGTCCGTGGAGCGCGGCAGGCGGCGCGCCTCGATCACCGCCCGGTAGGCGTCGGCGTCCTCCTCGGCCAGGCGCTCGAGGGTGGCTCGCCGCTCGGCGCTCTCACGGCCGATGTCTCGCAGCCGCTCCTCTCGGTCGGCGGCCTCGGGCCGGCCGCTGGTGAGCTCGACCACCATCGAGACGAGCGCGGCGCCCGTGGCGCCGGCCAGGGCGGCAGCGCTGCCGCCGCCCGGCACCGGATCACGGGTCGCCAGGCGCGCCAGCAGCTCGGAGACGGGGAGTTGAGTGAGGCTGGTGGTCGCTTCCTCCATGCACGAGCCCTCGTGTGCGGCGAACTCGCCGGCGCCGGGCTCGCCGCAACGGATTGTAGGGTCCGGGCGGAGGATGGCACTAGGCCGCCGGGTCGAGGGCCTCCACGTACCAGCGGCGGCGCAGCCCGTCGTAGACCAGGGAGGCCTGGCCGGCATCGGTCGCCAGCAGGAAGGTGATGCGCGGTCCACGGTCGGCCGGGTAGGCGGCGGTCTCGTCGCGGATGGCCTGCACGTCCGTGACCTGCAGGCGCCGGGCGCCGAGCTGGACGGCGGCCGGTCGCGCGCGCCGGCGGTCCCAGGCGACGCGCACCGGAGTGGGGGTGATGCTCTTCAGGGCCATGGTGGTGCCTCTCGCTGCTCCTCTCGAATGCCTGCCAGGCCACCGAACAGGCGTTCTATTGGTAGGTGAGAATCGTACGAACGAATGTTCGATTTGTCAATCCCGGCCGTCCTCCCCGGCGGACGGTGCCTGTGGCCGCTCGCCGAAGTCCGGGCGGCGCCGGTCACGGCGCCCCACCAGGCGCGCCCGGGTGATCGCCTCGCTCCCGAACCGCTCGCGCACGGCGTCGACGGAGCGGAGCAGCCGGTCGTTGCGCTCCGGGGCATCGAAGAGGGTCAGCTGCTGCACATCGGTCAGGTTGATGGCGGTCAGGCCGAGGAGCCGCACCGCGCGCTCGGGACTGCGGGCCCGGCGGAGGAGGCTGACGCCCAGCTCGTACAGCGGCTCCGCCTCGCGCGTCTGGTGGTCAAGCGGCGCCTGGCGGGTGATGGTGTCGAAGCCCTCGTAGCGCAGCTTCAGCTGCACGCCGCCGGCGGCGAGGTCGTGCCGCCGCAGCCGGCTGGCCACCGACTCGGCGAGGTCCAGGAGGGTCGTCTCCAGGCGGGCCGGGTCGCTGACGTCGTAATCGAAGGTGATCTCGTGCCCGATCGACTTCGGCGCGTGGGTGGGCACCACCGGGCTGGGGTCGATGCCCCGCGCCCGCAGCACCAGCTCGCGCCCATGGCTGCCGAATCGGCGCTGCAGCGCCCGGTCGGAGAGTGCGGCCAGCTGGCCGATGGTGGTCACCCCGTAGTCGGCCAGCGCCCGCTGGGCCTGCGGCCCGACGCCCCACAGCCGGCTCACCGGCAGCGGCGCCAGGAAGGCCGCCTCGTCGCCCGGCGGCACGACGACCAACGCGTCCGGCTTGCGGAGGTCCGATGCCACCTTGGCGCACAGCTTGTTGCTGGCCACGCCCACGCTGACCACCAGCCCGGTCTCCTCCAGCACCCGCCGCTTGATGCGCCGGGCGATCGTCTCGCCGCTGCCGAAGGCGGCCTGGCTGCCGGTCACGTCCAGGAAGGCCTCGTCCAGGCTGATCGGCTCCACCAGCGGGGTGTACGAGGCAAAGATGGCCATGACCTGCCGGGACAGCTCGCGGTAGCGGTCGAAGCGGCCGGGGACGAAGACGCCGTCCGGGCAGAGCCGCTGGGCGGTGCGCAGCGGCATCGCCGAATGCACGCCGCAGCGTCGCGCCTCGTAGGAGGCCGCGGCCACCACGCCGCGGGCGTTGGGATCGCCCCCCACCATGACCGGGCGGCCGCGCAGCGCCGGGTTGTCCAGCTGCTCCACGCTGGCGTAGAAGGCGTCCAGGTCGGCGTGGAGGATGGTGCGCATCGGGCCTTGAGCGGTCAGTCAGTCGGTGCCCGGCCAGCGGGAGAAGGCGCCGTCGCGGAGGAGCGGCAGCAGCCGCGCCGCCTCCGCCTCCAGCGCGTCCCGGTCCTCCGGCCTGAGCCTGCCAAACGGCCGCAGCTCGGCGCGCCGTTGGCCGTTCGCGTCCCGCCGCGGCAGCCACGTGCCGGCCACCATGCCGTCCACCAGGAAGGTGGGCAGTACGTCCCCGTTCCTGGTGATGACCGCGGCCTGGCGCTCGGGCGGCAGGATGCGGGCCCGGTGGCGGGTTCCGAAGGCGGTCAGCAGCGAGTCCCATCGGGCCAGCAAACGGGGAGGGGCCGGCGTCTCCGGCTCCGGCCGCGGCGCGTCCACCAGGTCCACCAGCTGGCGGCCGTCCTCGTCGGTGAAGCGAGCCAGCCGACGCCCGAGGCGCTCCACCGCCGCCCGCCACCTGGTCACGGAGTCGTTGCGCCCGACGTAGGCGACCAGGTCGTCGACGCTGGCCGGACCGAAGGCGGCCAGGTACACGGCGGCCACGTGGGTGGCGGCCGCCTCTGGATCCCTCGCGGAGTCCGGCGGCGGGCCCAGCCAGTCGACGGCCGGCACGTAGCGCTGCCGCCCGTACGTCTCGCCGTCGTAGGGGACCTGGACCAGCGGCACCGCCCCGGAGAAGTGGCGCCACAGGCCGCGGTTCGGCAGGTAGTCCTCCTCGGCCAGTCCCTGGGCCATGAGGCGCTCGATCTCGCTGATGCCCAGCGGCCGCTCGCGCATGGCCTCCAGCACGGCGGTGTGACGGGCGGCGATCCGGCGCGCCAGGGGCGACGAGACCGGGTCCTGCCGGTAGAGCAGCCGCCACTGGCGGCGGCGATAAGGCAGGCTGATGGTCGACATCGGCCAGAAGTCGTCGGCTGTCACGACGTGGACGGTCATGCGCATCAGCGAGGCGCGCACGGCCTCGCGGGCCCGGCGGGCGGCGGTCAGGTCGGCGTCGGTGCCGGGCGCCAGGCGGGCATGCAGGGCGAGCGGCGGCCAGTCCGGATGCTGGGCCTGCAGCGACCCGAGGGCGTGCACCAGCCGGCCGATCGGCGCCGGCGGCATCGGCTCCAGCAGGCCCTGCCGCGCCAGGGTGGCGCGGTTCAGCCGACGGAGAGTGAGGACGGGGGCGGGCGGCGGCATCGGTCCATCATGGAGGGCCGTGCGTGCGAGCGCGTGTCAGGCCAGCTTGCGGATGACGCCGACCACCTTGCCCTGGATCTGGACCTCGGAGGCGTAGATGGGCTCCATCTCGGCGTTTGCCGGCTGGAGCCGGATGCGGTCCTTCTCGCGGTAGAAGCGCTTGAGGGTGACGCCGTTGTCCTCCAGGAGGGCGACCACGATGTCGCCGTCGCGCGCCGTGGCCTGGGGCTGGACGACGACGTAGTCACCGTCGTCGATCAGGGCATCGATCATGCTCTTGCCCCGAACCCGCAGCACGTACGAGCCATCCCTGGCCGGAATCGAGCGCGGGACGTCCAGCGTCTCGGTGCGGTCCTCGTAGGCCTCGATGGGCTGGCCGGCGGCGATCTCGCCCAGGATGGGCAGCGCCAGGACGTCGCGCTCCACCGGCATGCGGAAGGGGGTGACGCGGCCGCGCCTCGGGCGGGAGGCGGCCTCGAGCTGCTGCTCACCGCGCGCCGTCAGGCGCAGCGCGCGCGACGCGTGCGAGCCACGCTCGAGCAGCCCCTCGCGCTCGAGGGCGATGAGGTGGTGATGCACGGCCGAGGTCGAGGCCAGGCCGACCGCATCGGCGATCTCGCGGACCGATGGCGGATATCCCCGCCGGGCCACGGTTCGCGCGATGCACTCCAGGATCTTCAGCTTGCGCTCGGCGTCGTGCCGCGTCACGGGCGCCCTCCTGCTTCGACGGTCGGCGAGCATGCTACAAGAACATACGTTCTATTGTCAACCGCGATGCCGAAGCGCTGGTATGATCGGCGACCGCACTGCAACCGCTGGAGGTTCGCGCGTGAACGTGTCCGGCCGTTGGCGCTACCTGCGCCTCGCCCGCCTGATCTGGAGGCTCCCCACCTACGCCCGGGTGGTGTGGGGCCTGATGCGCGACCCGCGGACCCCGGTGCCGCTCAAGGCGCTGCTGGCGGCGGGCCTGGCCTACGTCATGGTCCCGCTCGACCTGGTTCCCGACGCGGTCCCGATCCTGGGGCAGGCCGACGACCTGACCGTGCTGCTGCTGGTGCTCGACATGTTCATCGCCAACGCGCCGCGCGAGGTGCGGGAGGAGCACCTCACCAGGGCGCGCAACGGCACGGCGCAGCTGGACAGCGACCTCCAGCGCCTGCGGGTGCTGCTCGGCGACCGCTACGACCAGGTTCGCGACAACCTGCCTGAGCTGTTGGAGCGCTACGGTCGCCTAAGCGACCCGGGGACCGTGAGGCGCGTCCTGGCCCAGTGGCGGTCGCGCCGCATGGGCCGGGCCGCCGCGGACGCGCCCACCGACGACTGAACCGATGGCCCCGCCTTCCGCGGGGCCGCCCGAAAGGAAGCCAAGAGACGCACCGATGAAGGTCATCCTCAAGCACGACGTGAAGGGCCTGGGCCGGGCCGGCGATATCAGGGAGGTCAAGGACGGCTACGCCCGCAACTACCTGCTGCCTCACGGGGCGGCGGTGATGGCCGATGCCGGCGCCGTCAAGAACTGGGAGCGGCATCGGGCCGAGCGCGAGGAGCGCGACCGGGCCGAGCGCGCCGCCGCCGAGGAGACCGCGCAGCGCCTGCGCGAGATGACGCTGCAGATCGCGGTCAAGGCCGGCGAGAAGAACCGCCTGTTCGGGTCGGTCACCAACCGCGAGATCGCGCAGCTGCTGGCCGCCGAGGGCATCGAGGTCGACCGTCACGCCATCCACCTGCGCGAGCCGATCAAGACCGTCGGCGAGCACCGGGTCGACGTCCGCCTCATGCAGGGCGTCGAGGCCCAGGTGACGGTGAACGTGGTGCCCGCCCGGGCCTGAGGTCATCGACCCGCGCGCTGCCGCGCGTCGCTGGGCGGAGACTGTGCAGCGTGCCTGGGAAGCGCGCGACGTCGAGGTGGTGGTCGCCCTCCACCACCCGCAGGCCACCTTCTCCAGCCAGCCGTTCCGCCGTCCGTAGCGGGGCATGGGCGGAGTCCGCGAGACGACTCCTCGGCCATCGCCGAGGAGTCGGCGGTGCGCGCCTGGTTCGCCCAGCCGGTGGTCGACGCCGACGCACGGGCCGCCGTGGAGTGGTGGGCGACGCTGCGCGAGCGCGGCGAGGAGATCACCACCAGGCCTCCGGCCTCGTGGAGCCGCCCGCCTGGTGGGGGCGCTGAGCGACCCGCCTGCGTTCGTGACGCTCTAGCTGTCACGACGGCCGCCCAGAGTGCCGACGTGAGTCAGGTCCGGCCGAGGCACCGGCGGTTTTCCACAAGAGGCGGGATTGTCCACAGCCGGGGCCGGTTATCCACGGCCCGGCGCGAAGAACCGGCTGGAAGGCGGCCGACGGCTGCGCGAGATTCTGCGCCCACATGAGCATCGACAAGCTGGCTCCCCAGGCGGTCGAGGCGGAGCAGTCCGTCCTCGGCTCGATCCTCATTGATCCCGACGCCATCCTGAAGGTCGGCGACTTCCTGAAGCCCGCCGACTTCTACCGGCAGCAGCACGCCGAGATCTACGAGGCCATGCTGGCGCTCCACGGCCAGCGCGAGCCCATTGACCTCGTGACGCTGGGGGACGAGCTGGCACGCAGGGACCGGCTGGAGCAGGTGGGCGGGCCCGCCTACCTCGCCTCGCTGATGAACGTGGTGCCCACCGCGGTGCACGTGGAGCACTACGGGCGGATCGTGGAGCGCAAGGCCATCCTCCGCAACCTGATCGCCGCGGCCGGCAAGATCGCGGCGGTCGGCTACGAGGAGGCCAGCGACGCGGAGGCGGCCATCGACCGCGCGGAGGGCATCCTCTTCGAGGTCAGCCAGCGCCGGACCGATGGTGGCTTCGAGTCGCTCTCCACCCTGCTGGCCCAGGCCTACGATCGGCTGGAGTACCTCCACGAGCACCGGGGCGAGGTGCTCGGCATTCCATCGGGCCTGTCGCACCTGGATGCCCTGCTGGGCGGATTCCAGCCCTCGGACCTCATCATCCTGGCCGCCCGCCCCAGCGTCGGCAAGACGAGCATGGCGCTGAACATCGCGCAGCACGCCGCCGTGCGCGAGGGGAAGAAGGTCGCCATCTTCTCCCTGGAGATGAGCCGCGAGCAGCTGGCCCTGCGGCTCCTGTCGGCGGAGTCGGGCATCAACCCGCGACCGCTGCAGACCGGGTTCGTGGACGAGACGGACTGGTCGAAGATCGCGCAGGTCATGAACGCCATGCACAACGCGCCGATGTGGATCGACGACTCGCCGATCCTGACCGTCATGGAGCTCCGCACCAAGGCCCGCCGCCTGGAGGCGGAGCAGCACGGACTGGACCTGGTGATCGTCGATTACCTGCAGCTCATGCAGGGATCGGTGCAGCAGAAGGACGCCAACCGGGTCCAGGAGGTGAGCGAGATCAGCCGCGGGCTGAAGTCGCTGGCCCGCGAGCTGAAGGTGCCGGTCATCGCTCTCTCGCAGCTGTCGCGCAACGTGGAGCAGCGCGGCACCGCCGAACCCAGGTTGTCGGACCTTCGCGAGTCAGGCAGTCTCGAGCAGGACGCCGACGTGGTGATCTTCCTGTACCGCGAGGGGGAGCAGAACCCGGAGAGCGACGTGGAGCTGGTGAAGGCCAAGGTGGCGAAGCACCGCAACGGCCCCATCGGCGAGGTGCCGCTCCAGTTCCGGAAGTCGAACACCCGCTTCTACACGCTGGCCCGCGAGGCGGAGGTTCAGGCGTACTAGCTCGCCGAGCGACCAGGCGATGGCCTATACAGTCGTTGTGCCCGCGTGTATAGTCGGGCGCTGAACGTCCGGTCCACTGCTCGCACCCCAAACCTGTCGCACGCAGTTCGCCCAGGGTCCGGGGACAAGCAACCATCGTCCAATCACTGGCCCGGGCGTGCGAACAGGAGGCATAGGGTAGGGTGTACGCCGACAAGACCATCCGCTGCCGAGATTGTGGGATGGACTTCGTCTTCTCAGCCGGTGAGCAGCAGTTCTACGCCGAGAAGGGGCTCATGAACGAGCCGCAGCGGTGTCCGAGCTGCCGGGCGGTCGCCAAGCAGAACCGGGCGCTGGGTATCGGTACGGGTGGGGGTGCCACCGGCCAGCGCGAGATGCACGCCGCCGTGTGCGCCGAGTGCGGCGGCCAGGCGCTGGTCCCGTTCCTGCCGCGCAACGACCGGCCGGTGTACTGCTCCAGCTGCTTCGACAAGGTGCGCGCCACCCGGGCCTGATCCGGAGCCGGCGCAACCGAAGGCTCCACGGCACCGATACGAGCGCCGCCGACGCGGCGCTCGTGTGGTGTCCGCCGCCGGTACCATGGCCGGCGCATGTCCGTGATCGCCGTCGTCGGCGCCCAGTGGGGCGATGAGGGGAAGGGCCGGGTCGTCGACTACCTGGCGGCCGACGCGGACCTCGTGATCCGCTACGGCGGCGGCAACAACGCCGGGCACACGGTGGTCAACGCCCATGGCCACTTCAAGCTGCACCTCATCCCGTCGGGCATCTTCCATCCCGGGACCCGCAACCTGCTCGGCAACGGCGTGGTCATCAACCCACCGGCCCTGGTGGCCGAGCTGGACGGCCTGCAGGTTGCGGGGTTCGACTGCGCGAACCTGTTCATCTCCGATCGCGCGCACCTCGTCCTGCCGCACCACGTGCTGATGGACCAGCTCGAGGAGCGGGAGCGCGGCGCGGCAAAGCTGGGGACCACCAGCCGTGGCATCGGTCCGGCCTACGTCGACAAGGTGGCCCGACGCGGCATCCGGGTGGTCGACCTCATGGAGCCCGACGTCTTCCGCGAGCGGCTGGACGTCGCCCTGGCCCGGGCGCGACGGATGGTGGAGGGCTACTTCGGCGCCGGCGGTCCACGGGACGAGATGCGCACGCTCATCGCCGAGGCCCTCGACGCGGAGCGCGTCGCCGACGCCTACCTGGCTGCCGGGGAGCGGCTGCGCCCGCACGTGGTCGACGGCCGGGCCCTGGTCGACGAGGCCCTCCGCGCGGGACGGCGCATCCTGCTGGAGGGGCAGCTCGGCACCATGCGCGACATCGACTGGGGCATCTACCCCTACGTCACCAGCTCCAGCCCCATCCCCGGCGGGGCCAGCATCGGCGCCGGGCTGCCGGCGGTGGCCATCGACCGGGTGCTGGGCGTGGCCAAGGCCTACACCACCGCCGTCGGCGCCGGCCCGCTGCCGACCGAGCTGCATGACGCCGCCGGCGAGCACCTGCGCGAACGGGGCGCCGAGTACGGCACCTCCACCGGGCGGCCGCGGCGCTGCGGCTGGTACGACGCGGTGGCCGTGCGCTTCAGCGTGCGGCTGGCCGGTTACCGCAGCATCGCCCTCACCAAGCTGGACGTGCTCGACGATCTGCCCACCATCCCGGTCTGCGTCGCCTACCGCGACCCGCTCAGCGCCCAGCGCTGGGAGACGGTGCCGGCGTCGGCATCGGTCTACACGCGGCTGGAGCCGGAGTACGAGGAGCTGCCCGGCTGGCAGGCGGACACCACGGCCTGCCGGTCATGGGCCGACCTCCCGCCCAACGCGCGGCGCTACGTGGAGCGGCTGGAGGAGCTGTCGGGGGTGCCCATCTCGCACGTGAGCGTGGGCCCCGAGCGCGAGCAGATGATCCTCCGCTAGCCGCGTGCCTCCGGCGGCATGCGAACGGCTACAGGCTGCGGTTGGCGAAGTTGTCCAGGCAGAACTGGAGGACCTCGTCCGCGACCGGGGACGAGAACTCGCCGCTGCCGAAGGTGCCCATGAACTGCTGGTCTGCGCCCACGTACCCGCAGTAGGTGAAGGCGTCGCCCCTGTTGTTCCGCTTCGACGACGCGTAGATCTCGCCGCCGCTGCCGTCCGGGAAGGTGACGTCCTCGAACTCGAACTTGATGTTGAAGTGGTCGCCGGCGGCCAGCGCGGGCGCGCCGATGGCGACGGTCAGGAGCGTGGCCACCAGCAGGGACCAGGCTCGTCGGATCGGACCTCGCATCACTCGTCCTCCTTGGTGCAGCGAGCATGCTGGCTCGGGCCGTGCACGGCGGCGTGCCATACGATGCATACGGTGAGCGGTAACGGGAGGCAACGAATGCGGGCGCGGAACGTGCAGGAGGTGCGGGCATGAAGATCGGGGTGATCGTGCCGCAGGGCTGGACCGGCGAGTACGACGGTTGGGAGCCGCAGCGCGCCTGGGCGCGGACCGTGGCCGTCGCGCACCGGGCGGAGCGGCTCGGCTTCGAGTCGATCTGGCTGTTCGACCACTTCCACACCGTGCCGCGCCCCACCGACGAGATCACCTTCGAGTCGTTCACCGCGCTCAGCGCGCTGGTTGCCGAGACGAAGCACGTGCGCCTGGGGCACATCGTGCTCTGCAACGGGTACCGCAACCCGGCGCTCACCGCCAAGATGGCCGGCACCCTGGACGTGATCAGCGGTGGGCGCTTCGAGCTGGGGGTCGGCGCTGGCTGGAAGCGCGACGAGTTCGAGGCCTACGGCTACGGGTTCCCGGGGACCCGCGAGCGGCTGGCCGCGCTGCGCGACGGACTGGAGATCATCAGCCGCATGCTGACCGGTGGGCCGCACGACCACGCGACGTACGAGGGCGAGCACGCCCGGGTGCGCGATGCCATCAACTGGCCGAAGGGCCTGCAGTCGCCGCGGATCCCGATCATGGTCGGCGGCAACGGACCGAACGTGACCTGGCGGCTGGCCGCCCGGTACGCCGACGAGCTCAACCTCGACGGCCTCTCGCCGGAGCAGGTCCGCGAGGCGCTGCCCACCATCCGCGCGCGCTGCGAGGAGATCGGCCGCGACCCGGAGACGCTGCGGCTCAGCGTGCACGCCTGGTGGGGCGACGACGACTGGTCGACGCCCGGCGACCGCCGGATGGCCTACCTGATGCAGATGGCCGAGCTGGGCGTCGACCGCGTGATCGGGCTGCTGCAGGCCAGCGCCACCTCGGACGAGGCGTTGATCGCCCTGGCCGAGGACGCCCGCGCCGCCGGGGCGGAGCTATCGGTCCAGGTGGCCGGACCGGCGTGACCCGGACCATCGGTGCATTCAGGTGCGTTGACGCACCGGTCTAGACTCGGCATTCCCATGGCAGCTCCGTTCAGCCAGACGGTGATCGCCGTCGTCTGGGACTTCGACAAGACGCTGATCGCCGGCAACATGCAGGCGCCGCTGTTCCGCCGCTACGGCGTGGACGAGCGTGCCTTCTGGGAGGAGGTCGACCAGCTGCGCGACTTCTACCTGGCGCACGGCGCGCAGCGCGTGAACGACGACGTCCTGTACCTGAACCACATCCTGGAGTACGTGCGCGCCGGCGCCTTCAAGGGCCTGAGCAACGCCGTCCTGCGCGAGCTGGGCGCGGAGCTGACCTTCCTGCCCGGCATGCCGGAGTTCATGTCCACCCTGCGCCGCGTGGTGGAGGACGACCCGGTCTTCCAGCGGGCGGACATCAGCGTCGAGCACTACATCGTCAGCACCGGCCTGCGGCCCATGATCGAGGGCAGCGCCATTCGGCCCCACGTGGACGACGTGTGGGCCTGCGAGTTCATCGAGGCCCATCACCCGCCCGGTTTCACGCGTCCGGAGCAGGGACAGCTCTTCCCCAGGCCCCAGATCGTGGCCCTGGGCTACCAGATCGACAACACCTCCAAGACGCGCGCCCTGTTCGAGATCCACAAGGGCTCGAACAAGCGCCCCGAGATCCACGTCAACGCCGCCATGCCCCGCGAGCTGCGCCGGGTCCCGTTCGAGAACATGATCTACGTCGCCGACGGCCCGTCGGACGTGCCGGCCTGGAGCGTGGTGCGCGGCAACGGCGGCATGACCTTCGGCGTCTACCAGCGCGGCTCCCTGGCCCAGTTCGAGCAGATCAGCGCCCTCCAGCGCGACGGGCGGATCCACGCCTTCGCCGAGGCGGACTACCGGCCGGACTCGACCGCCCACCTGTGGCTGACCAGCGAGGTGCGGCGCATCGCGCAGCGCATCGCCGACGAGCGGGACGCCTTGCTGCGTCGGGCGGTGCGCGCCGCGCCGCGGCACGTCGCCGAGACCCCGGCCGCGACGACCACGGGTGGACCGATGGAGGGGCCGCTCGACCTGCCGCAGCCCGCAACCTCCATCCCGCCATCGGTTGCCGATGCGCCGCCGGCCCGTCCGGCCGATGCCGAGGCCATCCGCGAGGCGGTCCGCCGCTCGATGGTCGAGGAGCCCGCGGCCGAGGAGGAGGCGGCCGCCGAACGGCTGGAAGCGGCGCAGGATCGCCTCCGGTTCTGAGCTCGGGGCCGGCCGGCGTCAGGTCGCAACGCCACGGGATGAGGGGTCGGCACTGCCGGCAGCCGCCGGCACCACGGCGGACATCGCCATCGAGGGCGGGGAGACACAACGAGGGCCGCGCCGTGTGGCGCGGCCCTCTCCGTTTGCGCGGATGGATCTAGGCGGTCGCCGCCTCGCCGCTCCCCGTGAGCCACCGGTACAGGGTCGGGAGCAGGGCGATGGCCGAAAGGCCGACGAGCACGTAGATGATCGTGGACAGCGCGTTCGTCTCGCCGAAGGTGTCGCCGGTGATGGCGGCGACGAGGTCGAACCTGGCGATGCCGACGAGGAGCCAGTTGAGGCCGCCCACGATGACGAGCAAGAGGGCAACGGCATTGAGGTAACGCATGGTGGTGTGGACCCTTTCGATGTTCTGACATTGGTCGGCCGATGCGACCGATTCGTGCGCCATAGTAGAGGGTATGTATAGAGTCTGTCAAGTGTGTGCTGAGCCCGGCGAGCGATGCGTCCACCCGAGGGCACGGGCCAGCTCGGCGACCGACTCCACGAGCGAGGCGCTGGGCAGGGCGGTCGCGTGCGCACCGGCCACGCGGTCGGCGTGTCCCCCGCCCACGAAGATGCGCACCTCCGGGCGCTCGCGGCGGAGGGCGGTGACGACCTCGCGGGCTCGGTCGGCGTCGGCGCGTCGCGGGACGCCGATGACCACCGCCGGCGCGTTGCGATCCGCCGCGGCCGAGACCCAGCTCTCGGCCGGCAGATCCGGCCCCAGGTAGAGAACCGGAAGGCCGGTGCGACGAACCGCGGTGGCGAACGCCAGCGCCGCGAACTCGTGACGGGCGCCCGGCGGCAGGCCGACCAGCACGGCGGGACCCGAGGGAGCCGGCCCGGCCCCCTCGAAGGCCATCGCCAGCCGCCGATGGATCGCCTGGCTCGTCGCGTGCTCGCCGGCGACGCTGATCTCCCCCCGGTGCCAGCCATCGCCGATGCGGCGCAGGGCCGGCAGCAGCACCGCATCCCACGCCGTCTCGAATCGGACCAGCGCGAAGGTCTCGTCGAGGGCGCGCTCCAGCTGAGCCGGATCCAGCCGGCCGGCCGCTTCGACGATGCGCTCGATGAGCAGGTCACGGGGAGCGGGGCCGGCGGCCACAGCTGCCCCCACCTCGACGCGCGGCGGACGCGCGGCGTCGGAGGCCAGATCGGCCAGCTCGCCGGCGTCGGCGGCCCGGATCCTGGCGGCCGCCTGTTGGGGCGCCCATCCGGCATCGATCAACTGACGCATCGCGATGAGACGAGCGATCGCCTCATCGTCGTACAGGCGGTAGCCCGACCCCGTTCGCATCGGCTCGACGACGCGATACCGGCGTTCCCAGGCTCGCAGCAGGGGAATGCCGACGCCGCTCCGCGCCGAGGCCTCCTTGATCGTGTACATGGTCTGTGCATGCTACAGCATGGACAAGGACTTCACAGCGTTGCGGGCGCAAGCACGATACACGCCCTGTACAGCCCTATACACAGGACTCGACCCCTCGAGGCTGGCCATGCCATGGCTGGCTGGTGCCGGACGGGTGCCGGAGCCCACGGTGCGCGAGGTTCGCGGTACCCGGGCCGCTCCAGGCTGATAGACTCGCCGAAACTGCAGCCACACCCACGTGCACCCGATTCGCGCCGTCAACCCAAGCCGCGATGTCCCGACCCGCGCCGCCATGCCGCGCGGGTCTTTGGTTACCAGAGGAGGCTCCCGATGATCGAGCCGGTGCCCGTCCGCGACGTGATCGAGTCGCGCCTGCGCCGGGCCTACGGGTTCGACGAGGTCGCGCTGGTCCCCGGTGCCGTCACTGTCGATCCGGCCGCGGTCGACCTGTCGACCGAGATCGGCAGCTTCCGGCTCGAGATCCCGTTCCTGGCCGCCGCCATGGACGCCGTGGCCGACGCCGACTTCGCGGTGCGGATGTCCCGGCACGGCGGCATCGCCTTCGTCAACCTCGAGGGGCTCTACACCCGCTACGAGGACGCGACGCCGATCATCGAGCGGGTGTCGGCCGCCGAGTCCGGGCAGGCCGCGGCCCACGTCCTGGCCGAAGCCTACGCGGCGCCGGTCCGGGACGAGCTGATCACCGCGCTCATCACCCGGATCAAGGCCCAGGGCGCGATCGCCGCGGTGGCGACGACGCCCGCCGCCGCCTGGCACCACGCCGAGGTCGCCGCCGAGGCGGGGGCCGACCTGTTCCTCGTCCAGTCGCAGGTCTCGAGCGCGCGCCACATCTCGACCTCGTCGCGGGTCCTCTCCCTCGCCGACCTCACCGGCGCGCTGAAGCTGCCGGTCCTCGTCGGCAACACGGTGAGCGGCGAGGCCGCCTACCAGCTCATGCACCAGGGAGCGGCCGGCATCTTCGTCGGCGTCGGGCCGGGCGCGGCCTGCACGACCCGCGAGGTGCTCGGCATCGGGGTGCCCCAGGTGACCGCCACCCTGGACGTGGCCGCTGCCCGCGACCGCTTCCTCGCCGATACGGGGCGGTACGTGCCGGTCATCACCGACGGTGGGATGAAGACCGGCGGTGACATCGCCAAGGCCATCGCTGCCGGCGCCGACGCGGTCATGCTCGGCTCGCCGTTCGCCGCCGCCCTCGAGGCGCCGGGCCGCGGCTTCAACTGGGGCATGGCCGCGCCGTCGCCAACCCTCCCGCGCGGGACGCGGATCCGGATCGGGGAGCGGCTGCCGCTGGAGCAGATCCTGTTCGGTCCGGCCGAGACCACCCATGGCACCCAGAACCTGGTCGGCGCCCTGCGCCAGTCGATGGCCGCCCTCGGCGCGCGGACCATCGCCGACATGCACCGGGTCGAGATGGTCATCGCCCCGGCCATCGCGACGGAGGGGAAATCCTGGCAGCTGGCCGGCCGAGAGTAGCGCCGTCGGGCGCCGTGGCGGAGTGGTACTGAGTAATCTTGCTCGTGACGGTGAGCAATTATCCGCACCCCACTGAGTAACGGTGCCTGCAGGCCCACGCCGCGTGAGCGGCGAGTACCGCCGCCCGGTGTACGAGGCGATCCTGGAACGCGCCCACGAGCCGCGGCAGTTCATCCAGGTGCTGGCCGGGCCGCGCCAGGTGGGGAAGACCACCCTGGCCAGGCAGGTGATGGCCGCCATCGGCATTCCCGGCCACTTCGCCTCGGCCGACGCCCCCGACCCGGAGGACATCGGCTGGCTCTACACCCAGTGGCAGATCGGCCGACAGGCCGCGCGCAGCGGGGGCCGCGCCGGCGGGCTGCTGGTGCTCGACGAGATCCAGAAGATCCGCGACTGGTCGGACGTGGTCAAGGAGCTGTGGGACGAGGACACCGCCGCCGGCCTGCCGCTGCGGGTCATGCTGCTGGGCTCGGCGCCGCTGCTGGTGCGCCAGGGCCTCTCCGACTCCCTGGCCGGGCGGTTCGAGGTCATCCGCGTCACCCACTGGACCTTCGCCGAGATGCGCGACGCCTTCGGCTGGGACCTCGACACCTACCTCTACTACGGTGGCTACCCGGGCGCCGCGCGGCTGATCCGCAGCCAGGACCGATGGGAGGAGTACATCCTCGACTCGATCGTCGAGACCAACCTGTCGCGCGACATCCTGCTCCTGAACCGCATCGAGAAGCCGGCCCTGCTGCGGCAGCTCTTCCGGCTGGCCTGCTCGTACTCGGGCCAGGTGCTGTCCTACACCAAGATGCTCGGCAGTCTGACCGATGCCGGCAACACCGTGACCCTGGCCCACTACCTCGAGCTGCTGGGTGGGGCCGGCATGGTCACCGGCATCGGCAAGTACTCGGGCAGCGCCGTGCGCCGGCGGGCATCCCCACCCAAGCTGCTGGCGCTGAACACCGCGCTGATCAGCGCCACCGCGCGCACCACCTTCGCTCGCACGCGGGCCGATCACGCGGCCTGGAGCCGGCTGGTGCAGACGGCGGTCGGCGCCCACCTGTGGGCCCACGCTGACTCCGACGAGCTCGCCTACTGGCGCGAGGGGAACAACGAGGTGGACTGGGTCCTGCGCCCGGGCAGGCTGCTGCGCGGCCGGGAGGAGCCGGTTGCCATCGAGGTGCGCACCGGTCACCCGCGCGGGTCGCGCGGCGCGGTGGCGTTCACCCACGCCCACCGCGGGGCGCGCTCGGTGGTGATCGGGGAGGGCGGCATCGGGATCGAGCAGTTCCTGGCCGCGCACCCCCGCGAGTGGCTGGATGCCTGAGGGAACCCCGGACGGCGGATCGGCGTAGCATGCCGCCCATGGACCGCCGGCAGGTACAGGCCTGGCTCGACCGCTACGTCGAGGCCTGGCGCACGAACGACCCGGAGCAGATCGGCGCCCTCTTCACCGATGACGCGGTGTACCGCTACCGCCCCTACGACGAGGCGCGGAACGCGGTACGCGGCCTGTCGCCGATCGTGGAGAACTGGCTCGAGGAGCAGGATCCACCGGGCAGCTGGGAGGCGCACTACGAGCCGTTCGCGGTCGATGGCGACCGGGCGGTGGCGACCGGCACCAGCCGCTACCTTGCCTCGGCCAAGGGCCCGGCCCGCACGTACCACAACGCGTTCCTGCTGCGCTTCGGGCCGGACGGCCGCTGCGCCGAGTTCACCGAGTACTACATGCTCGAGGAGTGACCCCGTGATCCTGACCACCACCCCCTCGGTCGAGGGCCGGACCATCTCGCACTACCTCGGCGTGGTCACCGGCGAGGCCATCCTGGGCGCCAACATCGTCCGCGACCTGTTCGCCGGGGTGCGCGACATCGTGGGCGGCCGCTCCGGCGCCTACGAGGAGGAGCTGCGCAAGGCGCGCACCATCGCCATGCAGGAGCTGTCCGAGGAGGCTGCGCGCCTCGGCGCCGATGCGGTGATCGGCATCGACCTGGACTACGAGACCGTCGGCAACGGCAGCATGCTGATGGTCAGCGTGTCCGGCACCGCGGTGCGCCTGGGGTGAGGGGCGGCGCTACGCTGACCTGGCTGGAGCTGGAGGGAACGAGGCCCTAGCCAAGGGGCCAGACGATCTCGGTGCGCAGCTGGCTGGGGTCCTGCACCTCGCCGGGGTCGTCGAGGTACGACTCCCACGGACCCGCCCCGGGCACCTCCCCCTGGGCCGCGATCCACTGCTCGAGCCGCTCGTAGGCCTGGGGCAGCCCGTCGTACGGGCCGCGGTGGACGGCCACCGCCGCCCGGCCGCCCGGCAGCTCGGAGGCCGCCGGCTCGCCCGGCTCCGCCTCGGCGATGGGGCGCAGGTTTGCCACCGGAGCGCGGACCGGGATGCCGATCTCGACGTCAACGTCGGCCGGCCCGAACTCGTGGTAGCGGCCGAAGGGCGCTCCCGCCGGCTCGCCACCCAGGTCGGCGATGCGGTGGGCGACGTTCGGCAGGTGGAGGTCGAAGAGCTGGCCGAGGTCGGTCTCAGCGAGCGGCTGCCGCATGCGCGCGGCCACCGCCGGCTGCGGCGTCAGCTCCACGATGCGGGGTCCATCGGTCGGTTGGAAGTCCATGGTGGCGGCTCACGGCTGCACGTTCGGTCCCCGACAGCCTAGACTCTGGAGGAGGCCACCGCACGGTCGGAACGGAGCGCCATTGAGCGAGGAGCAGAGCCCGACGTCACGACAGCGCGGGCGCACGGTCCACGGCGAGCCGGCCAACGCCGGTCACCGGGTGTTGGCTCCCGATGACGCCGAGGTCGAGGCCTACCTGGAGCAGGCGCTGCACGCGCCGCCGCCGGTCCGCGCCGAGGAGGCCACCGAGCGGCCGGACACCGTCGTCATCCTGGACTTCGGCAGCCAGTTCGCGCAGCTCATCGCCCGGCGGGTCCGCGAGCTGAACGTGTACTCCGAGCTGCTGCCTCACGACACGCCGTGGGCCGAGATCGAGCGGCGGCGGCCGAAGGCGATCATCCTCTCCGGCGGACCGGCATCGGTCTACGACGACGGCGCCCCGAAGGCCGACCCGGCCATCTGGTCCGGGCGCATCCCGGTGCTGGGCATCTGCTATGGGCTGCAGCTGATGGCTCACGAGCTGGGCGGCGAGGTGGTGCCCAGCTCGAAGCGCGAGTACGGGCCGGCATCGGTGCAGGTCGTGGTCGAGGACGGGCTGTTCCGCGGTCTGGAGCGCGAGCAGCCGGTGTGGATGAGCCACGGCGACGCCATCCTCCGCCCGCCGCAGGGCTTCCGCGCCACGGCCCAGACCGATGCCACCCCCTTCGCCGGCCTGGCGGACCCGTCGCGCAACCTGTACGGCATCCAGTTCCACCCCGAGGTGGCTCACACCCCCCGGGGGCGGGACATTCTGCGCAACTTCGTGGTCGACATCGCGGGAGCCAGCCCGACCTGGACGCCGGCCGGATTCGTGGAGAGCACCGTGGCCGAGATCCGCGAGCGGGTGGGCGACGGCCGGGCGATCTGCGCCCTCTCGGGAGGGGTCGACTCGGCGGTGGCCGCCACGCTGGTGCACCGGGCCATCGGTGACGGGCTGACCTGCATCTACGTTGACCACGGGCTGATGCGCAAGCGCGAGTCCGAGCTGCTGCGCACCACCTTCGCCGAGCACCTGGGGATGCGCTTGGTGATGGTGGACGCCCGCGACCGGTTCCTGAGCCGCCTGAAGGGCGTGGAGGATCCCGAGGAGAAGCGCCGCATCATCGGCGACGAGTTCATCCGGGTCTTCAGCGACGAGGCCGGCAAGCTGGGGCAGATCGACTTCCTGGTGCAGGGCACGCTCTACCCCGATGTCATCGAGTCCACCACCGCCGAGACCAAGGCGGCGGCCAAGATCAAGACCCACCACAACGTCGGCGGCCTGCCGGCCGACCTGCGCTTCAGCCTGATCGAGCCGCTGCGCTACCTGTTCAAGGACGAGGTTCGCCGGGTCGGCACCGAGCTGGGCCTCCCCGAGGCCATGGTCCTGCGGCAGCCGTTCCCCGGTCCGGGGCTGGCGATCCGGATCATCGGCGAGGTCACCGCCGAGCGGCTGGAGACGCTGCGCGAGGCGGACTGGATCGTGATCGACGAGGTCAAGGCCGCCGGGCTGTATCGGTCCCTGTGGCAGTCCTTCGCCATCCTGACCCCGGTGCGCTCGGTGGGGGTGATGGGCGACGGGCGTACCTACGCCAACGTGGTCGCCCTTCGGGCGGTGACCTCGGACGACGGGATGACCGCGGACTGGGCTCGGCTCCCGTACGACGTGCTGGCGCGGATCAGTGCCCGCATCGTGAACGAGGTGCCCGGCGTCAACCGGGTGGTCTACGACATCAGCTCCAAGCCGCCGGCCACCATCGAGTGGGAGTAGGCACCCAGCGGAGGGTCAGGGTTCCTGGCTTCGGCCCGGGCCAGGGTGAGCCTCCCGTTGGGAGCGTCAACCCGGCTCAGGCACCTCCTCGGCGCCCGCGGGCACGGGGAGGCGCAGCCGCTCGACCCGGTCGCCGACGCGGACCGTCCCGCCGCTGACCACGCGGGTGTTGACGCCGCGCAGCCGCCGCTCTCGCCAGTGGCGCCAGTTGACCCAGCGCAGCGCGTCCTGCCCGAAGCGTCCGGCGAACTTCGAGCAACCGGTGTGCGGCACGTGGGACACCTCCAGCACGACCTCCCCCACGCGCAGGCGCGCGCCGGCCGGCAGGTGCGCCTCCGAGATGTCGAAGTCGACGATCAGGTTGTCGCCGGCGGTCTCCAACGGCTGGCGCCCCGCGCCCACCAGGTCGGCGATCGTGGCGTTGATCAGCGTCACCTGCGCGGTCCGCTCGGGGTCTCGGGCGCGCCAGTTGTGCGCCCACCGGTCGCCGACCACGCCGTCCTCCACCGTGATGTGCACTGCCTCCGGCGCCTCGTGGATGCCGTCGGGGTGGCGGACGCACAGGCCGCGGACGGTGCCCGCCTCGCGCGGGGCGGGCGGGGCCGCCGACCACAGGGCCTCGAGCTCGTCGAAGGTGCGCATGGGTGCGGATTCTACGCACCCGGCTGACGGCCGCTAGCATGTCCGCGCCGATGTCCACCTGGTTCGACCGCCTCCTCGAGGAGCTCCAGCGCCGCCAGGCCGAGGC
>DASRYM010000040.1:0-3765 GCA_035687145.1 Candidatus Zixiibacteriota bacterium
TGGCGCCGACGCGCTGGATGGCACGGTTGATGCGCTCGTTGTCGTCCAGCGTCCAACCCATCTCACAGCCGGTGTAGCCCGCGGCCAACGCGGCGTCCAGGGTGCGCAGGACGAGCGCCTCGGCGATGCCGCGGCCCTGGTAGGCGGGCCGCACCCCGAGGGTGAAGAAGCGGAAGGTTCGGATGCGGCGCATCTCGACCAGGAGCCGCAACAGGCCGGTGGGCAGGCCCCAGTGCAGCAGGCGGCCGTCGGGCACCGCGCGGAAGGCCTCGTTCACGTCGGGCAGCGCCAGGCTGAAGGCCACCGGCTCGTCACCCAGCTCGGCCACGAACATCAGCCGCTCGTCGGCGATCTCGGCCAGGTGGTGGCCCAGGTCGGTGAACTCGGCATCGGTCATGCGCACGAAGCCCCAGTTGTTGAACCACGCCTCGTTGTAGACGCGCTTGGCGCGCTCCACTTCGGCGGCCAGGTTCTTCCTGCGGATGGTGCGGATGCGGACCCCGCGGGCGGCGACGCGCTGCGCTCGGCGCTGCCAGCCGCGCAGCTCCGGCACGCTGTCGATCCACCAGGCGTAGAGCTCCTTCACCGGCCGCAGCCCGTAGCCGGTCAGCAGCGCCTCGTAGTAGGGCGGGTTGTGGTTCATCAGCAGTCGCGGCGGGGTCTCGAAGCCGTCCACCAGCAAGCCACAGGTGTAGTTGGTGGAGTACTCGATCGGCCCCAGCATCCGGTTCCGCCCGCGGGCCGCCAGCCAGCCGGCGGCCGCCTCCAGCAGCGCGGTGGCCACCCGCCGGTCGTTCACGGACTCGAACATCCCGAACATCCCGGCGTTGGTGGCGTGGCGCTCGTTGAAGTGGGGGTCGTCACTGACCAGGATGCGGCCGACGACCTCGGCGCCGCGGTGCGCCAGGAACAGGTGGGCGGCGCCATGGCGCAGGAAGGGGTGCTCCGGGCTCAAGAAGCGCGCCACCTCGCGGCGCAGCGGCGGGACCCAGGCCGGGTCGTCGCGGTAGATGCGCCACGGGAGGGAGATGAACGCCTCGCGCTCGCCCTCGCTCCGCACCGAGGTCACGTGCACGCCGCTCGCCAGGATGGCCTGCCCGGCTGCCACGCCCTGAGGATAGCCAGCCCGGACGTCGGCGGCGTGGGAGATCCGGCGCCGGTCGGTCCGGGGCAGTCCAGGTGGAATCCGCGCGGTCCTGGTGCCGGGCGTCACCGAACAAACGGCCCATCGGGTAGCGGCGCTCTGGTACTACCGGCTAGCATGGTCCAGCGATCGGCTGCCGTTTGGTTCGCCGCCTACGTTAGGGAGGGACCCCAGTTCATGCATCGTTTCACGTTTCCCGCTTCGCTGCGACCGCTCACGGGTTTCGCGTTGATCCTGGGCATCGTCGGTCTTTTCGCAATCTCGACCCAGCTCGTGAATGCTGACGCAGACGACGTGACGTTGCAGAAGGAGTCGTCCACCACGGGCCCGGTGGCGCCGGGCGCCTCGTACACCTATACGTTGACGGCCGAGAACGTTGGCGCCGAGACGGTGGCTGCCGTCGCGGTCAGGGACACCAATCTGGACCTCGGCCAGATCACGGTCACGAACGCCACCTTCACCGTGGATGGCGGTGCGCCGACCGCCTGCGATGTCGACAACTTCATCGACGTCGACTGCGAGGTGGGCACCCTGAACTCGGGTTCCACCGTGGTCGTCACGATCACGGTCCAGGTCGCCAGCGATCCGGCGACGGCTTGCCCCGACGACGGTCAGGGCGGCCTCGACGAAGACGTCCTCAACCGAGCGGACGTGTTCTGGACGGACAGCACCGGTGCGCACTCGGTCACCGACCCCAACCCCGATCTTGGAGAGCCGTCGCACAAGGTGACGATCGACTGCACGAGCGCACCGCCGCCCACCTCCACGCCGACTCCATCCGCGACTGCGACGGCCACGGCGTCGCCCACTGCCTCCGCGACCGCAACGGCGACCGCCACGCCGACGGCTACGCCCATCCCCAGCCCAACCCCCACCGTGACGCGGATCTCCGGTGCGGACCGATACGAGACTGCCGCCAAGCTGTCGGCGACCTTGATTGATCCCGATCCACCGGCGACGGGCGGGACCGTGGTGGTGGCCTCAGGCGAGAACTTCCCGGACGCCCTCACCGGTGCGCCACTCGCCTTCGCGAACGACGCGCCCGTCCTCCTGGTCAAGGCCGCCAGCCTCCAGCCGGCGACCCTGGCCGAGCTGAACCGGCTCGATCCCGAGCAGATCTACATCCTGGGTGGCACCGTCGCCGTATCGACGACCGTCGAGAATCAGCTCAAGGCGCTGAGCTCGACGCCAACGGTGACCCGCATCATGGGTGCGGATCGGTACGGCAGTGCCGCGGCCGTGGCGGGCAACGCCGCCTTCTCGGGTGCCACGACGGTGTTCCTGGCATCCGGCGAGAACTTCCCGGACGCGATGTCGGGTGGCGGCGCCGCCTCTCGCAATGGCTGGCCGATTTTGCTGGCCAAGCGCTCCAGCTTGCCTCAGGCGACCTGCGACCGCATCAAGGCCATGGACCCGACGAAGATCTACGTCCTGGGTGGTGAGGTCGCCATCTCGACGACCGTCGCCAACACCGCCGCAGCGTGCAGCGACGTGGTGACCAGCGTCGAGCGCCTCGCCGGCGCGGATCGCTTCGCCACGAGCGCAGCCATCAACGCCGAGTTCTTCACCTCGGGCACCGTCGACCATGCCCTGGTGGCCACCGGCCGGAACTTCCCGGACGCGCTGGCCGCTGGCGCGGTGGGTGACCCGGTCTACCTGACCGATACCACCGACCTGCCGACCAGCGTCTTCGACGCCATCGTGACCCTGGACCCGTCCACGATCCACGTCATGGGCGGACCGGTGGCCGTGGCCGAGGCGGTGCTCACCGAGCTGAGGGCGACTTGACGGTTCCCTCCATGCGCTCTCCGCGCGGCCTGGCGCTCGGAGGTGCGCTGGCGGTCCTCCTGCTGACGGCCACCGGGGTCGTGGCGCGAAACCTCGCGTCGGACCCCGGTGCCATCGAGCGGCTCGTGCTACTCGGCCGGCACGAGCGCGCCGAGGTCGTGGAGCTGCCGGCATCGGTGCGCGATGCACTGCGCCCGGACGGCTCCCGGAGGGCGGAAACGGCTGCCGGGCGCGAGGTGCTGCTCGACGCGCGCGGGTCGCTGCTGGTCCGCGTGGCTTCGTCCGCATCGCCGGTGACCGCATCGTTCGATGACGCTCCGGCGCCGGCCGAAGCGGTGGCGGTCGGTCCATCCCTGGACAGCACCGATGATCCGGCCACCGAGAGCGTGTACCTGCTCGGCGCCGATGGCACGGTCTACGAGTACGGACCTGCCGCCAGCAGCTTCGTGACCCTGGCCGACGGGACGGCGACCCTGGTGGGCACGATCGACACCTCCGACGGACCCGGAGTCGGCGCCTGGGACCCGGACAGCCCGGACCCTTCGGGAATCACCTGGTGGCCGGCCGAGAGCCGGCTGGTGGTGGTGGACGGCGAGGTCGACGAGGACACCGGTGCCGGCTTCCACGACGTTAACGGCTGGTTGAGCACCACGGCGGGCCAGGTCACGGCCACGTTCGACACGACCGCATCGACCAACGAGCCGGTGGGCGTGACGGTGGACACGACGACCGGATCCCTCTACATCAGCGAGGATAGCAATCACCGGGTGTTCGAGCTCGACCCGGGGGCCGATGGAGAGGTCGGCACCGCCGACGACAGCCTGGGCCTGGCG
>DASRYM010000041.1:0-2247 GCA_035687145.1 Candidatus Zixiibacteriota bacterium
GGCGGCCAGCTCGGGGTCGCGCAGGAGCCCGGCCTGGTCCATCAGCACGAATTGCTCGGCGAGGTGGACGACCGACCGGGCGCTCTCCAGCCCGCCCACCATGCGGAAGTGGGACTGGTGGCCGTTCAGGTAGGCGGCGAAGACCACTCCGGTCTTGTAGAAGCGCGTCGGCGCTCCGAAGACGTGCCGGGACAGGGGCAGGGTCGGCGCCAGCAGCGCGTCGAAGCGGGCGACGTCCCCGGCGTCGAGCGCGTGCAGGGCCGCCGAGGCCACCGGCGCGATGACGTCGAAGATCCCGAGCAGCGCGTCGGAGTGGTGCTGGCCGTCGCCCCGGATCGTCGTGGGGTAGTCGAAGTCGTCGCCGGTGTACATGCGCACGCCCGGCGGGAACCGTCGCCGCAGGGCCAGCTCCCGCTGCTGGTCCAGCAGCGACAGCTTGACCCCGTCGATCTTGGCCGCGTGCTGGTGCACGATGGCGAGCAGGGTCTCCTGGGCCTGGTCCAGGTCGGTCGAGCCCCAGTAGCCGGCCAGGGCCGGGTCGAACATGTCTCCGAGCCAGTGGATGATGACCGGCTCGCGCACCTGCTCCAGAATCCGCCCGTAGACCTTGACGTAGTCGTCGGCGCCCCGCGCGCAGGCCGCCAGCGCCCGGCTCGCCATCAGGATGATGCGCCCGCCGACGGACTCGATGAAGGCGCAGGCTTCCTCGTAGGCCTGCTCGACGTCGGCCAGCGTGACCGACGGCGCCGGGGTCAGGTCGTCGGTGCCGGCCCCGGAGAACACGACGGCGCCGGGGACGCTGCGCGCCTCCGCCACCGTGCGCCGGATCAGTTCCTTGGCGGTAGCCCACGGCAGGCCCATGCCGCGCTGGGCCGTGTCCATGGCCTCCGCCACCGCCAGCCCGAGCGACCAGATGTACCGGCGATAGGCCAGCGTGGCCTCCCAGTCCAGCGCCGCCTCCAGCGTCGGGTTGATCGCCGCCAGCGGGTCGGCCACCACGTGGACGGCGGCGAACGCCACCCGGCTCCGGATCGGACCGGTCGGCGGCGTGATCGGGGGACGGCCGCTCAGCGTGTAAGGGGTCAGGCGACGGTCGGCGCGCGGCAACCTGATCGTGGGCGGCATGGCTCCCTCTCCTCGCAGTGCGTCGTGCGCTCCGGGTATTCTACCTCCCCGCCCGTTGACACCCGTGCGCGGGGTTCTGTATGGTGACCCCACTTTCCGCCCCGGCGCCGCTGCTGAAGGAGGCCTCGGATGAAGATCCTGCTCGACGAAACCGAGATCCCCACCCGGTGGTACAACATCCAGGCCGATCTGCCCTCGCCGCCCCCGCCGGTGATTCATCCCGGCACCGGCCAGCCCATCGGGCCCCAGGACCTGGCGCCCCTGTTCCCCATGGAGCTGATCAAACAGGAGGTCAGCCAGGAGCGGTGGATCGAGATTCCCGAGGAGATCCGGGACGTGCTCCGGCTCTGGCGTCCCACGCCGCTCTTCCGGGCCCGCCGCCTGGAACGGGCGCTCGACACGCCGGCGCACATCTACTACAAGTACGAGGGCGTCAGCCCCGCCGGCAGCCACAAGCCGAACACGGCGGTCGCCCAGGCCTACTACAACCGCCAGGAGAAGGTGACGCGCATCACCACCGAGACCGGCGCCGGCCAGTGGGGCTCGGCGCTGGCCATGGCCTGCGCGTTCTTCGGCTTGCAGTGCAAGGTCTACATGGTGAAGGTCTCCTACCAGCAGAAGCCGTACCGGCGGGTGATGATGGAGACCTGGGGTGCCCAGGTCGTACCGAGCCCGAGCCCCGACACCCAGGCCGGCAAGAAGGTCCTCGAGCAGGATCCGAACTCCCCTGGCAGCCTCGGCATCGCCATCAGCGAGGCGGTCGAGGATGCCGCCACCCGCGACGACACCAAGTACTCGCTGGGCAGCGTGCTCAACCACGTGCTGATGCACCAGACGGTCATCGGGCTCGAGGCCCGCAAGCAACTGGAGAAGGCCGACGCCCAGGCCGACATCGTCGTCGGCTGCGTGGGGGGCGGATCGAACTTCGCCGGCCTGGCCTTCCCGTTCGCCGCCGACCGGCTGACCGGGCGCCGGCCGGATCTCCGCATCGTGGCCGTGGAGCCGGCGGCCTGCCCGAGCCTGACCAAGGGCAGGTACGTCTACGACTTCGGCGACACGGTCGGCCTGACACCCCTGGTCAAGATGCACACGCTCGGCCACTCCTTCGTGCCGCCGCCGCTC
>DASRYM010000042.1:0-6903 GCA_035687145.1 Candidatus Zixiibacteriota bacterium
ACGTTGCGCATCTGGCCAGCGACGGGAAGGATCACCAGCGGATGCTGACCGCGTCGGTCGGCGTCGAGAACCCCTTCAGCTCGAGGATGCGCTCGGACGCGATCGGAAATGACCGTCGGGACGCATCCAGGGTCGCCCGGCTGACGAGGATCTCCGAGCCGGCCGCCGCCGCGCCGATGCGAGCCGCCAGCGTGACCCCCCGCCCGATGTAGTCGGTTCCCGATCGGCTGGCTTCGGCGGCATGGATGCCGACGCGGACCGTCGGCGCGAACCCCTCCCGCGCCCGATGGGCCTCGAGCCGGCGCTGGAGCGCCACCATGGCATCGATGGCCCGACCGGCATCGGCGAAGGCCAGGAAGAAGCCGTCACCGGTGTGCTTGACCACCTCGCCGCCGTGCTCGGCCACGACGGAGCGCACCGCCTCGTCGTGGCGCGCCAGCACGGCACGCCAGGCGGAGTCACCCAGGACCTCTCCGAGGCGGGTCGAGTCGACGATGTCGGTAAAGGCGAAGGCCCGCACCTCGCGACTCCCCGTCGGCATCGTGGCGTGCGCAGCGCCGATGCCGAGGCTGGCGGCGATCTCGTCGGTCCGGCGCAGGTCGTACCCGGCACCGAGCTGTTCGAACGTGGATCGAGCAGCCTGCAGCTCCAGGCCCGCGCGCTCGACCTGTCCGCGGGCGGCGAGCGCCTCGGCAAGGAGGAGGCGGGCGCGAGCGGTGTCGTACGGGGCATCGAGGGCGGTCCAGGCATCCACCGCGTCGCGCAGGGTGCTGACCGCGTCATCGGTCTGGCCGGTGCGGAGCTGAACGAGACCTCGGCTGTCGATGGCGCTGGCCGAGATGGCCGCCCCGCCGAAGCGCTCCGCGATGGACTCCAGCTGCTCGAGTGCGGAGCGTGCCGTCGTCTCGTCGCCCGCGGCGAGCGCGATCTCGACCTGGGCACGCAGGAGCGGCAGCATGTACAGCGGCGACCCGGGCGGCGAGTGCCAGTTCGGCGTCCGCGGCGGACGCTCGATCGCCTCGCGGATGCCCTCGGCCGCCGCCTCGACACGACCCTGTGCCAGCCGCAGCAGCGAGAGCGCGGGCTCGACGTGGGCGCCGAGAGCATGAGCCTGCACCAGTGCTTCCTCGGCCTCCACGAGATCCCCACGTCGCAGGCGGATCTCGCCGATCCGGTACAGCGCCAGGCCGGCCGCGGCGGGAACGAAGCCGGCCAGCTCCACCGACGCCTGCTGCGCCTCGGCTTCGGCCTCGAGCCATTTGCCTCGCCGCTCCTTGATCTCCGACCGATATAGCCGGCACATGCCCGGGTACCCGGCGATTCCCTCACGCCTGCACCACCGGTCCTGGGCATCGGTCCATTCCGCCGCCCGCGTCCATTCGCCCAGCGTGGTGCAGGCGCCGATCGCCGTGCAGCAGATGCCACCGGCGGTCTCGGGCTCGAGCTCGCCGCCGACAGCCGCGACGCTGGCCTCGTCGAGCAGGGCGAGCCCCTCCGCAACCTTGCCGGAGGCGATGAGGGCGAACCCGTGCTCCGCCTGCGCCATGGCCGCCAGGTCCCGGTCGCCGGTGTGGGCGGCGATGTCCTCCGCCTTGACCGATTCGGCCAGCGCGCGATCGACGTCGCCCGTGACGCCCGCCCGGAACGCCGCGGTGGCAGCCAACCAGCCGTGCAGGGCGCTCTCGTCCATGCCCGAGAGCAGGCGTTCGGCGCGCTGGAGCCACGCGCCGGCCATGGTGTCGCTGCTGCGGTAGATGTTGTCCCGGGCGAGCTTGATGGCAACCTTGGCCGCCTCCACGGGCAAGCCGGCCCGGATCGCCGCCGCGTACGCGCGCTCGCGGAGGTCGATCGCCTGCTCGAGGCGCCCGTTCCACCAGGCCGCATCGGCATAGGCATCCACGTCGGCTGGCGAGAGCGTCTCCTGGGCGTCTGCCCGGGTCAGCTTCTCCAGGGCCTCGGTCCAGGCGTGACGCGCCAGCGCGGCCCGCCCCTGCTCAGCCAGCGACGGCTCCGCCCCCGGCTCCGCCTGCATCCCGGCCTCGCTGACCATGCCCCATTGTCGCCCCATCCTGCAACGGTCGGACCCGGACATCCGCACCCGATCTTTGTGTGGACCACTCCGCCGACAACCTGGTTGCTAAGCAGATCTGGACGGCGGCCCGGGACGGGCGTGCCGCATCAGGCGTCGGCCGGCACTGGCGCGAGCGATCGCGTGATCGAACAGTTGACGGACCAACTGCTACGTCAGGTGGCCGATTGCCGAGCGGCCGCGGTGCGGCATCGTCGGCCCAGAAGCGGAGCACCGGGCTCCGCGACCCACAGGAACACGGCTCCTGCCGAGCGTCCCGGGCGTCACGGCGACGGGAGGCTACGCATCGGTCCATGGCACGTTCCGGGTGAGCGATCGAGATCGCTCGGTCACCGTCGACGGCGACGATCGGCTGCAGGTCACCATCGAGCGGCTGCACGCGACCGGGACGCTGGACGTGTCGCTCGACGACGGGCGCACCTTCAGCCTCCCGCTCGAGGAGATCAGCGGCAGCTTCCACGCCTACCGCGAGCTCTTCCGCGACCGCGGTCGCGCCGGGCTGACCGCGGCGCCTGCGAGGGGCGTGGCCTCGTGCCATGCCCCTCGTACTCACCCGCGCGGCGTCTCTCGTCCGCAGCCTTCGGATGCCGGTCTGACCCGGAGATGCGCAACGCCTGTGAATCAGATCTAGATGGCGGCCCGGAACGCTTGGTAGCGCTGCGCCAAGCGATCTCGATCAGGCTGGAGCGAGACATTGGACGGTAGCAGGATCAGGCGCTCGTGCATCTCCTTGAGGCCATGCAACAGCATCGGGCCGTCCTCTTCGTCCAGGACCGACTGGCGCACCTCGAT
The DNA here is from genome assembly GCA_035687145.1 of Candidatus Zixiibacteriota bacterium. Lineage (GTDB taxonomy): Bacteria > Chloroflexota > Limnocylindria > QHBO01 > QHBO01 > DASRYM01. The sequence goes on from DASRYM010000042.1 coordinate 2,882, forward strand.
GCGGTAGTCCGGCCGCACCGTCAGGAAGTGCCGGTCGAAGGCTGCGTGGTGGAGCTTGCACAACGAGAGCCCATTGGAAACGACCGGGTCGCCCTGCTCCTGCGCGTCGCCGATGATGTGGGCCGCATCCAGCAACTCCTGGTGGCGTAGCCTGCACAGCGCGCATTGCGTGCGATAGGCCTCCAGAACCCGAGCCCGAAACGCCTGCTGGTGCAGCCGCCGTCGCACGACCGCGGTGACGTACTCGCGCCGGATCTCGGCGCGGTCTTCCGCGATGGCGGGAGCGGCAGCGACCTCGGGCGCGAACAGCTGCTGGACGTCGTCGACCTGCACGTCAAAGGCGAGGTCGGCCGGGTGATCGCCCACGATGTACACCGGGAAGGTCGCCAGGTACTGGCCGGGCTGCAGCCGATAGAAGTAGATGAGCGGGATCTGGCGGCGCATCGCCTCGCGCAGGCCGCGGTTGTCACGGTGCTGTGGATCAGTGCCCCGATACCGGTAGGTGATCACGCCGCTCGCGGAGCCCAGCTGGTCGTCGTAGGGACCGCCGGGGATGGTTGTGATGGACAGCGGCACGTCCAGGATCGCCGGCTTGAAGATGCCCTGCGGGTTCAGCAGCGGCACCCGCGTACCCTCGTAGTCGAATCCCCGGGCCAGCACCGTCCGCGGCAGGGCTTCGCCGTGCAGCTCCATCTGCACGGTCAGCCACTGGAACGCTGCCAGCCTGATCTGCAGGTCGCGGCTCGACATGCTCACGAGCGGAAGACGGTGTCAGCGTGCCACTCGAGGAACTCGCGTGAGGGCGGTGGATTGGGCGGGGCCGGCGGGCGCAGCGCGGCACCGTCCAGCGCGTAGTAGTCGCGACCGTTCTCGTACTCCTCGCGAATGCGTCGGCTGACCCGCAGCTTGAGCGACGGCGTGACCGTCACGTACCCCGCGTCGAAAAGCGCGTGGAGGTCCTTCCGAAGCAGCAGCCCATTCTCCAGCCGATGCGGGCCCGAGAGCGCATACGGCTTGATGTGCGCCGCATCCAGGACCGGCAGAGTGCGCTCGCCGGTGATGGCGCAGCGCCGTCCGTAGGCGTCCAGCACCTCGACACGGAACGCTCCCTGGCCCAGCCGCGGCTGCACGAGGATGGGCGGACCGTACCGATCCTCGGCGATCGCGTGGGCTGCCGCGGACGCTTGGACCGATGCCGCCATGGCGGACTGCACCCGCAACCACAGCTCGCGCCCGATCCCTATCTCGCTGTCGTAGGTCTTGCCCTGGACGATGTTGGGGGCCCAGTCGGAAGGGGCCGGGATCCACTCCGCCTCGTCGAAGAAAAACGGCTGAACCAGGACCGTGCAACCGATCAGATCCGTGAAGGCATCCACCGACGCGCGGCGATAGCGCCCGATGCGCTGCACCATCTCGGCGAACGTGGCGGCCCCGTTCTCCTCGCCGAATGCCTCCCATGCCAGGTGGACTGGGAGCGGTGTGTACCGAATGAAAAAGCCGCCGCCAACGATATGACCGCCGTCGGCCGCGTGCAGCTTGAAGAGGAACAACGCTCCTCGATCGAGGTTGACGGGCCGGCGCCCGGCGCTGGGCTGCCAGAAGTTCACCTCCTCGAGCGGTTGACGGGCGCGCAGGAACCGGAACCAGTCCCAATCCGTGATACCCACCCAGTACCGCATGGCGCTATCTGGCACGTGCCCTCGGAAGGATGCGCTCGGCCTCGCTTGCGATGCGCTGGACCTGGTCCGGTGTGAGCGATTCAGCCGCCTCACGGATCGTGCGAGTCAAGGTCCGGGCGCTGACGAGGGTCACGCCCTGGAGCTGTCGGTCGAAGAACGGGAGGCGTGCCCGATGGAAGCACAGGAGTGGTGAAACCGTACTTCCAAGGGAGTCAAGTACGTCGCGCAACGCAATGCGAACCGCCACTGCCTCGCGATAGACCTGCTGGAAGCAGCATGCGCCGATTCTAGAGGCCGATGATCTCGACCTTCACCCCGACGTCCGGCCAGCAGCGGTCGGTGGTGAACAGGCGATCGGCACCGAGATGCAGCGCCGCGGCCAGCGGTCAAGCCCTGGTGCCGGTGGTGACCAGGTAGCTTGCCGGCTGGGTCACCAGGCTCCGGATGATGGGCCGCAGCTTCGCCTCCAGGGCCTCCCACCGGCCCTGCGGCTCCAGCGCGCGACGCGCCATGACCAGCGGCCCGAAGGAGGCCAGGTAGAAGTCGACCACGCCCTCGGCGTCCACGTCTGGCTTGATCTCCAGCTGCTCGACGGCGAAGTCCAGGGTCGCGCCCGCCAGCAGCTGACGCACATGGTCGGGGTCACCCCAGGCCAGCGGCGGGCCGGCGAGCGGCGAGGGCGGGATCTCGGCGCTGACCGCGCGGAACAGGTCGGCCACCGCACCGTCCGGCGTCCAGGTGGCCAGCCCGATGCGACCGCCCGGGCGCAGCACCCGCAGCATCTCGCCGGCGGCGACCGCATGCCGCGGGGCGAACATGACTCCGAAGGTGGAGAGCACCACGTCGAAGCTCGCGTCGGGGAAGGGCAGCTGCTCGGCGTCCCCCTCCACCCACTCGATGTCCACGCCCGCCTCGGCCGCCCGCCGCCGTCCGGCCTCGATCAGCTCCGGGGTGATGTCGAGGGCGGTGACCGCTCCACCCGCCAGCGCAGCCCGCAGGGCCGCGTTACCGGTACCGGCGGCCACGTCCAGGACGCGATCTCCGTTCGTCACGCCCACCCGCGCCACGAGGCGTTCGCCCACCGGCCAGATGCCGGTCACCACCGCGTCGTAGTTCCCGGCGGCCCACGTCGCCCGCGCGCGCTGCTTCAGCTCGTCGATTGCCGGGTCCGTCGCTTGAGTCGCCATGCCTGCCAGTCCTCCCATCCCATCTTGTGTGTACGAACGATCGGTCGCCTAGATATTAGCGAACGGTCGTGCTATCTTGTCAAGACCGATGAGCGCCATTCCCGAGCCCCGACCCGACCTCCGCCGCGAGCGGGGTGATCGGACGCGCCAGGCCATCCTGGAGAGCGCCGCCCGCCTGTCCAGCGTGGAGGGCCTGGAGGGCCTCTCCATCGGGCGCCTGGCGGAGCACCTGGGGATGAGCAAGAGCGGCCTGTACGCGCACTTCCGCTCCAAGGAGGAGCTGCAGCTGGCGACGGTGCGCACCGCCCAGGCCATGTACGACGAGGCCATCATGCAGCCGGCCCTGCGCGAGCCCGCCGGCGTGCGCCGCGTCCTGCGATTCGCCGACCTGTACCTGGACTATTTGCGCGACGGGCCGTTCCTGGGGGGCTGCTTCTTCATCGCGGCCTACCTGGATCCCGCGCGAAACCGGGGGCCGGTGCGGGACGCCCTGGTGGAGATCCAGGCCGGGCTCCTGCGCTTCTTCACCGATGCGGTGGCCGCCGCCCAGTCCGCCGGCGAGGTCCCCGACGGCACGGCCCCCCACGAGCTGGCGTTCACCATCGACGCCATCCTGGTCGGTGCCGACCTGAACTTCGTCCTCTTCCATGACCCAGCGTACCTGGAGATGGCCAAGGACGCCCTCCGCCGCGCCCTCGGCCAACCCGCCCGGCCATCTCCTGACGCTGCCCCCGTGTCCGCCGCCGAACGGGGGTCGGCTCCGCGGGAGGCGCTGGGCTCGTCGGGTGGCTGACCGGAGTCTGGCGGCCTGGCTGGGCCGGCTGCAGGACGAGTCCTTCAGCCGGGCCGGTCCGGGAATGCGCAAGGCGTACCCGCCCGAGCGCCGGATGACAGGGTCTCAGATCGCGGAGTTCCTGGAGCGCCGGACGTACGCCCTGGCGTCCACCACCCGGCCCGATGGTCGGGCACACGCGGCACCCACGCTGTTCACCGTCTGGGCCGAGGCGTTCTGGCTCCCGACCGTCGCCGGCGCGGCCCGGCTCCGCAACGTCCGGGTCAACCCGTGGCTCGCGCTGTCCGTCGTCGAGGGAGAGCATGCCACCCACGCCGCGGTCCTCGCCGAGGGCCCGGCCGAGGTGCTGGAGACCGTTCCGGC
>DASRYM010000043.1:0-59387 GCA_035687145.1 Candidatus Zixiibacteriota bacterium
GACTGGAACGGCCACGATGACCCCGGATATCCACCCGGTGTATGGACCGGCCAGGCTGGCGGCCCTGAAGGTGGCCGGTTCAGTCATGGGCCGCATATCGGGCCGGCTGCGTGGCGGTTCCAGTCGTGGGCCGTATGCGCCGCGTGCGCAGCGCGTAACAGGCGGGCGCCCTCGCGCGTATTCAGCCCTGCCCGGCGCGTGCAGACGCCGGGCGCCACATGACTGGAGCATCCATGAGCGCCGTTCGGTCCCGTCCCGCTGTCGTCGCCTCGCCGGCACTCGCCCTGGTCGCCGGCCTGATGCTGGCCGCATGCTCGTCGGCCAGCCCGAGCGCGACCGTGCCCGAGCCGACGCCCACCGCGCCGGCGGAGACCCCCACCGCGCCGCCTCCATCCGTGGATCCCAGCCAGCCGGCGTCCGACGCGCCCTCCGCCGAGCCGATCCCCCCCGACGAGCTCGGCGAGTTCGCCTGCCAGCTGCCGGTGACCGGCGTCGGCAACGTGGCGCTGGCGCACCTGACCGACGTGCGCGTCGGCGAGCACGACGGGTTCGATCGCGTGGTGCTGGAGTACGAGGAGGGCATCCCGCGCTTCACGCTCCAGCTCGCGCAGCCGCCCTTCACCGAGGATGCCAGCGGCCTGCCGCTCGAGGTGGCCGGCAGCGTGTTCTGGAGCCTGCAGCTGCAGGGCGGGACCAAGCAGGGCGAGGACGGCACGGCCACGTACGAGGGACCCACCGAGTTCGAACCCGGCTTCACCAAGCTGAGTTCCCTGGTCGAGGGCGGCGACTTCGAGGCGCAGAGCACCTGGTACCTCGGCCTGGCCTCCGACGCCTGCGTCCGGGTCACGACGCTGCCCAACCCGAACCGGCTGGTCATCGACATCGAGCACTGATGGCCGAATCCACCGCGCCCGGACCTGGCGCGCGAGCGGGCGCGGGCGCTGCTCACCCGGTAGCATCGGTCCACACCGTCAACCCGCCTGCAGGAGCCCGCGATGGCCGATAGACCGATGCCGCCCTCCGGCGCGCTCGACACCTCCCACACGTACACCGCCACCTTCAGGACCGAGAAGGGCGACTTCACCGTCGACCTCTTCGCCGACAAGGCACCGCTCACCGTGGAGAACTTCGTCAACCTGGCCCGCTCGGGCTTCTACGACGGGACGACCTTCCACCGCGTGATCGCCGGCTTCATGGCCCAGGGCGGCGACCCGACCGGCACCGGCCGCGGCGGCCCCGGGTACAGCTTCCGCGACGAGTTCCACCCGGAACTGCGCCACGATTCGGAAGGCGTCCTGTCGATGGCCAACGCTGGACCGAACACCAACGGCAGCCAGTTCTTCATCACCTACGGGCCCACGCCGCACCTCGACGGCCGGCACTCGGTCTTCGGCCGCGTCACCTCGGGCATGGAGGTGGTCCGCGCGCTGCGCGAGCGAGATCCGGCCCGCGACCCGAACCCCGGCGACCGGATCCAGACGATCGAGATCAGCGAATCCTGACCCGCGTGGGCTGGCCCAGCCTGGAGGACATCTCGCGCCTGCCGTATCCCGGCACCTCGGTGCCGGGCAGCCTCGCCTTCGCGCCCGATGGGTCGGCACTGACCTACCTCCACAGCCCCGATGAGTCGCTGGTCCGCTCGCTGTGGTGGCACGACCTGGTGAGCGGGGAACGATGGGTGATCGCCGGACCGCCAGCCGCCGCCACCAGCGAGGAGGCGTTGACGCTCGAGCAGCAGCTGCGGCGGGAGCGGACACGGACCACCGAGCTGGGCGTCACCGAATACCAGTGGGCGATCTCGGCCATGGTGCCCACCCTGCTCGTGCCGGTGGCGGGCGAGCTGTTCGTGGCCGTCGGCGACGGGGTGCGCCGGGGCGTGCGGCTGCTCGCCGGGGCGAGTGCCACGTCCGCCGCCTGCCTGGCGCCGGACGGCCGGCACGTGGCCTTCGTGCGCGACGGCGACGTGTGGGTCGCCCCGCTCGAGGGGGCCGCCCCGTGGCAGCTCACCCGCGACGCGGAGCCGGGCGTCTTCAACGGCGTGGCCGAGTACGTCGCCGCGGAGGAGCTGGACCGGCAGCGCGGCATGTGGTGGAGCACCGACGGCACGCACCTGGCCATCGCCCAGGCCGACGAGCGCGGCGTGCGGCCCTTCGTCATCTCGCACCTGGGCGAGGATCAACCCGTCGACGAGGTGCACCGCTACCCGTTTGCCGGCGAACCGAACGCCCTGGTCCGCCTGCGCATCGGCAGCCTGGACGGCTCGCTGCGCGAGGTCGACCTGGGCGCGGCCGAGGATGACTACCTGGCGCGGGTCGTGGCGCATCCGCACGGCGGCTGGCTGGCGGCCGTCCTGCCCCGTCACCAGCGCTCGCTGCGCTGGCTGCGGGTGGGGATCGACGGCGGCTGCTCCGAGCTCTGGGAGGAGGCCGCCGAGCCGTGGATCAACCTGGACCACGACACGCGAGTGCTGGCCGACGGCCGCGTCCTGCGCAGCACGGAGCGAACCGGCTTCCGGCACCTGGAGCTGCGGGCGGCCGACGGCGGCGTCCGGCAGCTGACCGGAGGCCCGTGGATGGTCACGCAGGTCGTGCACGTCGACGAGCAGCGGGGCGAGGTCCTCTTCATGGGCACCCGCCATGGGGCCACCGAGCGGCACCTCTACCGCGTCCCGCTGGACGCGCGACGCCCGGTCGACGACCCGGAGCGCCTCACCGGGGAGCCGGGCTGGCACGCGGTCGTGGTCAGCCGCGACGGCAGCCGGTGGGTGGACACCTGGTCCGACCTGGAGCACGCCCCGCGGGTCGAGCTCCGGCATCGGGACGATCCGGCGGCCAGGGTCGCCATCCACGAGCCGACCACGGACGCGGCCATGCTGGGCATCCGGCCGCCCGAACTCCTGACCCTCACCGCCGACGATGGCGTCACCCCGCTCGACGCCGCGCTCTTCCGCCCGACACAGGCCGCAGGAGCCGGCGACGGCGCGCCGCCGGCCGTGGTGTGGGTCTACGGCGGGCCGCACGCGCAGCACGTGAAGCGCTCCTGGGACCTCACCATCCTCCCGCTGCGCCAGTACCTGGCCGCCGCGGGCGCCGCGGTCCTGGTGGTCGACAACCGCGGCTCGCACTTCCGCGGCCTGGCCTTCGAGGCGCCGCTCGAGCGGGCGCTGGGCGAGGTGGAGGTGGCCGACCAGGTGGCCGCCGTCCGGCAGCTCGCCGCGCGGGGGGAACTGGACGCCAGTCGGGTGGCGATCACCGGCGGCAGCTACGGCGGCTACATGACCATCCGGGCCATGGCCCGCCATCCGGACCTCTTCCGGGCGGGCGTGGCCGTGGCGCCGGTCACCGACTGGGGCGGCTACGACACCGCCTACACCGAGCGCTACCTGGGCACGCCGCAGGACGCGCCGGAGGCGTACCGGGCCGCGTCACTCCTCGACGAGGTGGACGGGCTGACCGGCGACCTGCTGATCCTCCACGGGGCGCTGGACGAGAACGTCCACCTGCGCCACTCGATCCGCCTGCTGGGCAGGCTCCAGCGAGCGGGCCGTGACGACGTGGAACTGGTGATCCTCCCCCGCGATCGGCACCGGACCCGAACGCCGGAAGGCCTGCGCACCCGTGACCGTCGCACGGTCCGTCACCTGCTCACGGGGATCGGGCTGCCGCTGCCCGACGAGGCGAGGGCGCCGGACAGCGGCTGACCCGCGGCCGCGCTCAGGCGGCTTGGTACAGGATCTCGAAGGTGATGACCGGGTCCGGGGCGAAGTCCAGCCGCATGGAGCACACGCCGCACACGATCTCGTCCGCTGCCTCCTCCACGGTGAAGGGGACTTCTTCCCGGCAGTTGGGGCAATCGAGCTGAACAGTCATGCGCGCATCCTCGGCGCCTTCCGTGACAGCTAGCGTGTCGCGATGGCGCCGGTCCCCTCGGGCAGCGGGGGTCCTGGTTCGATCGGCCAGATGCGGATCGCGCCGCGCCCGGATAGGCTTTCAATCCGGACACCCGGCGCTATCCCAAGGAGGATCCATTGACCCGAGCGCTGCCGGCACGGCAGCAGGCGCGAGCTGTCGCCCACGACTGGCGACGCTTTGCCGCAACCGGCTATCGCCCGTTCCGCATGCTGGCGGTCGCGCAGGGATTCATCGGCGCGCTGTCCGGACCGGCCATCGTGCTGCCCCTGCTGCTGGAGCTGGGCGCCCATCCCGCCCTTGCCTCCCTGCTGGCCGTGCTTCCCGTGATGGGCACCATGGGGCAGCGCTTCATCCCGTCCGCGCTGGAGCGCACCGACGGCAACCTGCGGGGCATCGTCCTGCTGCTGGCCATGGCCGGCGAGCCGCGCGGCCTGCTGATGGCGGCCGTCGTGGCGCTGGTCGCCGGCGGGATCCTGCCCGCCGGCGTGGGCATCGGCCTGGTCGCGGTGTTGATGGGCGTCCTCGGCTCGCTGGCGGCGGTGGGCGGAGGCCTGCTCCAGTCGTGGTACCAGATCATCCTGCCCGATGCCGAGCGCCGGCTCATCGGCCCGCGGCTGGCCGGCATCACGCTGGGCATGGGCTCGGTCGTGCTGCTGCCGCTGAGCCTCACCATGGACGACGCGGTGGCCGGCCTCGGGCTGTGGGCCTACGCCATCCCGCTGGCGGTCGGCGGCCTGGCCGGGCTGGTGGCGCCGCTCGCCGTCCGTCGCCTGCCGCGCCCGGGGCGGGTCCACGTCCCGCGCCGCACGGCCTGGCGGCAGGTGGACGACGGGCGGCTCAACCGGCTGGCGCGGGTGATGACCCTGTCCTCCCTGGCGGCGGGGCTGTCGCCGTTCCTGACCGTGTACGCCATCGCGGTGCTCGGCACCGGGCCCGGCTTCGCCATCGGCATCAGCGCGGTGAGCTCGGCGACGCTGGTGCTGGCGGCGCTGGCGGTCAGCTCGCACCTGGTCCGCGGGTCGTCGGCATCCATGCTGCGAGCCTCGTTCGCGCTGCGCGGCCTGGCCCTGCTCCTGGGCCTGGCCGCCCACCCGGCCAACCCGCTGGCGCCGGCCATCGTGCTGGTCGTGGCCGTCGGGCTGGCCGCCGGAGACACGGCCGGTCAGCTATCGTCGAACGAGCGCCTCTTCCGGCTGGCCACCGGACCGTCGGTCATCGCCTTCCAGAGCCACTTCGTGGTGCGCAACGTGATGAGCTACACGGCCGGCATGATCGTGGCCTCGGGGATCATGCTGCTGGGCGGCTACCTGGCCTTCGCCATCCTCTTCGCGGGCGCGGGCGGCGTGCGGCTGGTGACCGCCCGCGTCACGGAGGTCTCGTCCGCGGCCCGTGAGCCGGCACCCGCGCTGGAGGCCGCCCGCGCGCGCTGAGGCGCCGTGTCGCGGCTCGGCCGGACCGATACCGCCCACCGGGCGGGCGGCTGACGACATGATGCCGGCCCCGCCCCCAACCTACTTGCGTATTTGCGCAAGCAATGACACAATGGCAGCCGATGGTCACGCCCACCACCCTCTCCCCTGACGCGCTGCGCGATCGCGCAGCGGCGGTTGCCCGCGCCCTGTCCGATCCCAAGCGGCTGTGCGTGGTGGAGCGCCTGGCGGAGGGAGAGCGCAGCGTCAGCGAGCTGTCGCGCGAGGTCGGGTGCCAGGTGCCGAACATGAGCCAGCACCTGGCCGTCCTGCGCGCGGCGGGCATCGTCGCCACGCGACGGGAGGGCAGCACCGTCTTCTATCGGCTCGCGGACCCCAACGTCCTCGAGGCCTACCGCATCCTGCAGGAGGTCGCCCGCTGAACGGGCATCCCGAAGAAAGGAACCAGCCAAGACCGATGTCGAACGTACGCGAGGCGACCGACGCCAACTTCGAAGACCTGGTGCTCAAGAGCGAGAAGCCGGTGATCGTTGACTTCTGGGCCGCCTGGTGCGGTCCCTGCCGACTGGTCGCGCCGGAGATCGACAAGCTGGCCGAGAAGTACGCCGGCTCCGTCGAGGTCGTGAAGCTCGATGTCGACGCCAACCCGCACACCGCCATGCATTACGGGATCATGAGCATCCCCACCGTGGCCTTCTTCGCCCCCGGCCAGCCCCCGCGCGCCGCGGTCGGCTTCCGCCCGGCGGAGCAGCTGGAGGAGGCCTTCGGCCTGTCGCAGTACGCCGCCAAGAGCGCCTGACCCAGACCCCGTCCGACGCCCGTCCCCGACCGGGGGCGGGCGTCGTGGTGCCCGGAACGCTGCGGCGGGCTCGTGCGTCATACTCGCCGGGTGGCAAAAGGGAGGAGACCGACGCGTCGCGTAGCGGTTGCCACGGCGATCACGCTGCTGACCGTACTGGCCCTGGCGCCGTCGAGCGTGCAGGCGTCCCACGGCGGCCTGGTGGTGATCGCGGACACCACCTACCAGGTGCTGCCGGCCGAGGGCCGCGTCCACGTCACGATCGACGCGGTCGCCACCTCGCACGAACCCGACACGCCCGAGGGACGCACCTTCTTCACCGGCGTCTCGTTCGCCGTGCCCCCGGACGTGCAGAACGTGATCGCCACCTCGGGCGGCAACGTCCTGCAGGTGACCGTCGAGCCGGAGGGCGAGGCCTACGCGGTGGCAGCGGTCGAGTTCTCGCGCGGCGTGTTCTTCGGCCAGAGCTACCCGTACCGGGTCCAGTTCGACCTGGTCGACCCGGGCGGTGCCCCGGGTCGTGACCTGCGCATCGGTCGTTCGCTGGTGGCCTTCCCGGTCTGGGCCTTCGGCACCGGGGATGAGCCGGGCAGCACCGTGCAGGTGGTCCTGCCGCCCGGCTTCGGTCCCAGCATCCAGGGAGGCGAGATGGAGGCGACCCCTCGCCATGACGGGGTGGTCCTCAGCGCCAGCCCGGCGGACCCCCTCGCCTTCTTCGCCTACGTCACGGCTGACCGGCCCGGCGCCTTCGTGGACAGCACCGTTGAGGTGGAGCTGGACGGAGAGGTGGCCAGGTTCCTGGTCCGCGCCTGGGATGACGACCCGGGCTGGGCGGCCCGCACCACCGAGCTGCTGACCGGCGGGCTGCCGGTGCTGCGCGACCTGATCGGCCTGCCGTACCCGGTCTCCGGCCAGCTCAGGCTGGAGGAGGCCGCGGTCAGCCGGCTGGGCAGCTACGCGGGCAGCTACGACACGGTGACCGGCGTGATCCGCGTCCGCTACGACGCCGACCCCTACGTGACCCTTCACGAGGCAGCCCACATCTGGTTCAACGACGACCTGTGGCGGACGCGCTGGATCAACGAGGGATTCGCCGAGCTGTACGCGGTGGAGGCCGGCGAGCTGCTCGGGCAGGCCGGGGAGACGTACGAGCTGCCGGAGGACCCCGGCGAGGCGCGGATCCCGCTCAGCGCCTGGCGCGGGGTGGGCGTCGAGGAGCTGCCGGTCGAGGACTACGCGTACGCCGCGAGCTACGTGGTGGCCGGGGCGATCGCCGAGCGCGCCGGCTGGGAGGGCCTGGCGCGAGTGTGGACCGCCGCCGACCTGGGCCACGCCTCCTACCAGCCGGTGCACGAGGACGAGCCGGTCCGGGGCGCACCCGTCAACCAGCCCGAGTGGCAGCGCTTCCTGGACCTGCTCGAGGAGCGCACCGGCCAGCGCTACGACGACCTGTGGGAGGAGTGGATCCTGACCGACGAGGACGCGCGGCTGCTGGACGATCGGTCCGCGGCACGCGCCGAGTACGCCGGGGTCATCGCGATGGCGGATGCCTGGGAGCTGCCCGGCGAGATCCGGACCCTGATGGGCGACTGGGCCTTCGACGAGGCGCTGGCCGAGCTCGAGGTGGCGGCCGACGTCTTGGAGGACCGTGACCGAATCGCGGCCCGCGCGGCGGCGCTGGGGCTGGAGCCGCCGGACGACCTGCAACGCGCCTTCGAGTCGGGGCCGGGCCTGCAGGACGCGGTCTCGGAGGCGGGCGCCCAGCTCGCGACGCTCGAGCTGCTCGATCGGGCCGGGGACGTGCTGGATGACGAGCCGACGGCGCTGGAGACGATCGGCCTGTTCGGCAGCGACCCGCGGGCCCTGCTGGCCGTCGCGCGCGACGGCTACGAGGACGGCGACCTGGAGGAGGCCGATGCCGCCGCCCGGCTGGCGATCTCCCGGCGCAGCGCGGCCGTCGACCAGGGCACCGACCGCGTGGTGCTGGCCGGTGGCGGGCTTCTGCTGCTGGACGGGCTGGCGCTGGTCGGGCTGTCGGCACTCCGCATCCGGCGCCGCCACGACGGCGCTCCGGGGCCAGCTTCTCCCACCTTCTGAACGACGCCCACGGCGCCGGGACGGTCGGCGGATCAGCCGCTACCCTTCACGCGCGTTGCATCGGTCCATCGTCGCCGTCCTGCTCGGCACGTTCACCCTGCGCTTCAGCACCGGCCTGACCGGCGGGCTGCTGAGCTACTACCTTGCCGACCTTCCGCGCTACGGCGGCCCCGAGGTGAGCGGCACGGCGGTCGGCATCATGACCGCCACCTACTTCGTCGCCGAGCTCGTGCTGTCGCCGGCCTTCGGGGTGCTCTCCGATCGACTGGGAGCGCACCGGGTCATGCAGTGGGGCCCCGTCTTCGGCGCGGTGGCGGTGATCATGACCGCGCTGACCACCAACCTCTTCCTGCTGGGCGTCACCCGCTGGCTGGAGGGCGCGGCGGCCGGCGCCAGCATTCCGTCCATCCTCGGCTACATCGCGCTGGCCACCGCCCACGACGAGCCGCTGCGCGGTCGCGTGGTGGCCCGCTTCGAGGCCGCCACCCTGGCGGGCATCGGCGGCGGCATCGTGGCCGCCGGCTGGCTCTACGACCCGCAGGCCCTGGGCCTGGGGTCCGGCGCCTTCTTCGTGAACGCCGGCATCTACGTCGGGTCGCTGCTCATCTACCGCTACGGGGTGGCCGCGCTGCACCCGGAGCCGTCGAGTCCCGAGCCGGCGCGTCCGGAGGCGGCGCGCCCGGATCCGGCGCCGCCACGGCAGCGCTTCTCCCTGGCTCGCTACCGCGAGCTGCTGCGCGCCCCGCAGGTGTGGCTGCTGGCCCCGACCTGGATCGCGCTCAACGCGGTGCTCGGCGCCTGGACCACGCAGTCGGTCTTCCAGCTGGTGCGGGAGCCATCGGCACGGTTCGAAAGCCAGCTGCTGATGGGCGGCTTCGAGCCGTGGCAGGTCAGCATCGGGCTGGCCGTGGCCGGCGTCATCTTCTTCGCCGGCCTCTTCTACTGGGGCGGCCGCTTCGGCAGCCTGCGGCGGACCAGCATCATCGCCATCGGGCTGGGCGGCGCGGTGGTCATGGTGCTGGCCGCCTTCGTCCTGAACCACAGCCAGGGATGGGCCGGAGTCGCGCAGATCGGGCTGACCCTGGTGGCCGCCGCCGGCCTGTTCGTGATGGCCGGCGCCACGCCCGCCGCCCTGGGCCTGCTGGCCGACATCAGCGAGAGCCACCCCGCCGACCGCGGCGCGATCATGGGCCTCTACTCCGTCTTCCTGGGGCTGGGCCAGATCATCGGCGCGCTGGCCAGTGGATCGGCCGCCGACCTGGCCGGTATCGACGGGCTGCTGCTGGCCAGCCTGGTGCTGCTGGCCATCGCCGTGCTGCCCATCCATCGGCTCCGCGAGTCGGAGCACCTGGTCGGCACCCGGGTGGAGGTGGCGGACATCGCCTGAGCCGGAGGCGGGCGTATCGGTCCGCTATCCTTCACGCCCTCATGCGCCTGTCCAAGCTCTTCTTCGCCAGCCTGCGCGACGACCCGGCCGAGGCCGAGATGATCAGCCACAGGCTGCTGGTCCGCGCCGGCTACGTCCGCCAGCTGGGAGCCGGGATCTACACCCTCCTGCCGCTGGGGTTCCGGGTCCAGCAGAAGATCGAGCAGATCATCCGCGAGGAGATGGACGCCATCGGCGGCCAGGAGATGGAGATGCCGGTGGTGCACCCGGCTGACCTGTGGAAGGAGACCGGCCGCTACCAGAAGATCGGTCCCGAGATGGTGCGCTTCACCGATCGCGGTGGGCGGGACATGGTGCTGGCCATGACCCACGAGGAGGTGGTGGCCGACCTGACCCGCGACCTGGTGAAGTCGTACCGGCAGCTGCCGGCCATCGTCTACCACTTCCAGACCAAGTTCCGCGACGAGCCCCGCTCGCGCGGTGGCCTGATCCGGGTGCGCGAGTTCGTGATGAAGGACTCCTACACCCTGGACCCGGACCTGGAGAGCCAGGAGCGCTCGTACATGGCCCACTACCACGCCTACGAGCGGATCTTCAGGCGCCTGGGCCTGGAGACGGTGGCCGTCGGGGCCGACGTGGGCATGATGGGCGGCAGCCAGGCCCACGAGTTCATGGTCTTCAACGAGCACGGCGAGGACACCCTGGTGCTGTGCCCGAGCTGCGGCTACGCGGCCAACCAGCAGATCGCCGAGCTCCGCAAGCCGGAGCCTCCCACGGAAGAGCCGATGCCGACCGAGGAGGTCGCCACCCCCGGGACCGATACGATCGCCTCCCTGGCCGAGCTCCTCGGGGTGGGGACCGAGAAGACCGCCAAGGCCGCCTTCTTCGTGACCGGCGACGGCCGCCTCATCACGGCGGTGGTGCGCGGCGACTTCGAGGTCAACGAGACGAAGCTGGCCAACGCGGTGAAGGCCGTGCGGGGCCTGCGGACGGCGCACGTCGACGAGATCCGGGCCGCCGGCATGGAGCCCGGCTACGCCTCGCCCATCGGTGCGCATGACACCACGGTGGTGGTCGACGACCTGGCGGCGACCTCGCCGAACCTGGTGGCCGGTGCCAACCGCCACGGCTACCACCTGCTCAACGTCAACGTGGGGCGCGACTTCACCCCGGACCTGGTGGTGGACATCGTCAACGCCCGTGCCGGCGACCCCTGCCCGAAGTGCGGGGCGGCCATCGAGCTGCGCAAGGGGATCGAGGTCGGCAACATCTTCAAGCTGGGCACCGACTACACCGAGGCGCTGGGTGCCACCTTCCTGGCCGAGGACGGCAGCCGGCGCCACGTGATCATGGGCAGCTACGGGATCGGGCTGGGGCGCAACATGGCCTGCATCGTGGAGGCCCACCACGACGAGAAGGGCATCGTGTGGCCCGAGTCGGTGGCGCCCTACCAGGTGCACCTCGTGGCGCTCAGCGCCTCGAAGGAGCCAGCCGTGGCCGAGGCGGCCGAGTCGCTCTACCAGCGCCTGACCGATGCCGGCATCGAGGTGCTCTACGACGACCGCGACGAGTCCCCCGGCGTGAAGCTGACCGACGCTGAGCTGCTGGGCATGCCGACCATCGTGACCGTCTCGCCGCGTTCGCTGGCCGCGGGCGGGGCGGAGGTCACGCACCGCGCGACCGGCGAGCGCTCGGTCCGGCCGCTGGACGACCTGGAGGCGCTGCTGGCGCCATGAGGGCACGCTCGGTCGACGTAACCCTCGCTGCGTGAGCGACCCGGCACCGGCGGGATGCGACCCGCCCGATACCGATGGGTGACCCCACGATCACCAGCAGCTGGTGGTAACGACGAGGATGTGCGCCTGACGAGCCGATTTCGGCCCGTTTCGTCGCCGCCAGCGGTCACCAGCTGGTGATCAGGCGACGATGTGGCAGGTTCGCCGCCTTTACCACCAGCTGGTGGTGATTCTTCGCGCGCGTCCACGATCCTGCGCTGGTGGGTCGGGGCCGGGACGCTGGCCTTCCCCAACGCGGACCGCCCGGTCGGCGAGCGGCGGGCGATGCCCGACGATCAGCGGAACTCGTTACCGCAGCTGCGGGAAGACCTCGGCCGCGAGCCGCTCGATGCGGCCCACCTCGCTCACCTTGCGCAGCACGATGATGATGTGCTGCACCCCGGCCTCGCCCAGCGCCCCGAAGCGCTCGACCAGCTCCGCGGGGCTCTCCGCATCGAGGTCCACGTTCTTCAGCGTGGAGCGCTCGATCTCCTCGTAGGGGCGGCCGACCCGCTCGCAGTGCTCGCGCAGGACGGCGAACTTGTGGGCGACCCGCTCCGGCCCCCCGAAGACGTTGCAGGCGTCCGCGTACTGCGCCACCAGCCGCAGCGTCTTCCGCTCCCCGCCGCCGCCGATCATGATCGGCACCCGGGGCCGGCTGATGGCCTGCGGCGAGTTCAGCAGCCGGGTGGCGGTGACGTGCGTGCCCTCGAAGCGCTCGCCGCTCCCCGAGCCGCCGGACCACATGGCGTGCGCCATGCGCAGCGTGTCCTCCAGCCACTCGAACCGCTCGCGCAGCGGCGGCATGGGAAAGCCCAGTGCCGCCGACTCCTCCTCGTTCCAGGCGGCGCCGATCCCGAACCAGGCGCGGCCGCCGGACAGCACGTCGAGCGTGGTGGTGGCCTTGATCCACAGCCCCGGCGGCCGATAGTGGATGCCGCCCACCAGCAGGCCCAGCCGTGCCCGCTCCGAGTGGGCAGCCATGAAGCCCAGGGCGGTCATGCCCTCCAGCATCGGCGCCTCGGGCGGGCCAACCCCGCGGATCTGGAAGAAGTGGTCCATGACCCAGATCGAGTCGAAGCCCGCCTCGTCGGCGGTGCGCGTGATGCGCGCCAGGGTCGGACCGATGGCCGGGGCCCGCCCCGGCCAGGTGAAGGAGTTGATCTGGAGCCCGAAGCGCATCGGGCCATGCTAGCGTCGCCGCGCGTCCGGGCTTACGCGACCAGTGGCGTCGAGGCTCACACGGCGACCGCCTCGCGCTCGGTGCCGGGCGCCTCGAACTCCACGTCCTCCAGCTGGCCGGCCAGGTAGGCGTCGTAGGCCGCCATGTCGAAGAAGCCGTGACCCGAGAGGTTGAAGAGGATCACCCGCGGCTCACCCAGCCGGCGGGCCTCCTCGGCCTCGTCGATGGCGGCCCGGATGGCGTGCGACGACTCCGGCGCCGGCACGATGCCCTCGGTCCGCGCGAAGCGCACCGCGGCCTCGAAGCAGGCGTTCTGCCGATAGGCGCGCGCCTCCAGGAAGCCGAGCTCGTAGAGGTGCGAGATCAGCGGGGCCATGCCGTGGTAGCGGAGCCCGCCGGCGTGGATGGGCGCCGGACGGAAGTCGTTGCCCAGCGTGTGCATCTTGAGCAGGGGCGTGGTCCCGGCCGTGTCGCCGAAGTCGTAGCGGTACTCACCCTTGGTCAGGCTGGGGCAGGAGGCCGGCTCCACGGCCAGGAACCGGGTCCGGGACGTGCCGTTCAACCGGTCCCGCAGGAACGGGAAGGCGATCCCCGCGAAGTTCGACCCGCCGCCGGCGCAGCCGATGACCACGTCCGGCACCTCGCCGGCCATCTCCATCTGGCGCACGGCCTCCTGGCCGATGACCGTCTGGTGCAGCAGGACGTGGTTCAGCACGCTGCCCAGCGAGTACCTGGTGTCCTCGCGGGTGGCCGCCTCCTCGATCGCCTCGCTGATGGCGATCCCCAGGCTGCCGGTGGAGTCGGGGTCCTTCTCCAGGATCGCGCGGCCGGCATTCGTCTCCGGCGACGGCGACGGCACCACGGTGGCGCCCATGGTCTGGATGAAGCTGCGCCGGTACGGCTTCTGCTCGTAGCTGACCCGGACCATGAAGACCTTGGTCTCCACGCCGAACTGCGCCCCGGCATAGGCCAGGGCGCTCCCCCACTGACCGGCGCCGGTCTCGGTGACGAGCCGCCTCACGCCCTCGGCGCGGTTGTAGTACGCCTGCGCCAGGGCGGTGTTCGGCTTGTGCGACCCGGCCGGCGAGACGCCCTCGTACTTGTAGTAGATGCGCGCCGGGGTGTTGAGGCTGGCCTCCAGGTCCAGGGCGCGGATCAGCGGCGACGGCCGGAAGACGCGGTAGGCGTGGCGCACCGGCTCAGGGATGGGGATGAGGCGCTCGGCGCTGACCTCCTGCTTGATGAGCTCCATCGGGAAGAGGGGCGCCAGCGCCTCGGGACCGATCGGCTCACGGGTCGCCGGGTGCAGGGGCGGGGGCGGCGGCTCGGGCAGGTCGGCCGCGATGTTGTAGTAGTGCGTCGGCAGCTCCTCCTCGGGGAGCAGGAAGCGACGCTGCGCTGCGGTGGACATCGGTCTGTACACCTCCGAGAACAACTCGACCCCTCCGTCCCAAAGGACGAGGGGGTCGTCTCGTGGTGCCACCTTTGTTCCCCGGTGTTCTCTCCCGGGCTCGTTTCGGCCACGGCGCCCGCGCGCGATGGCCTCGGCCTCGGTATCGGTGCCTCTCCGCCGGCAACTACTGGTCGGACCGTCAATGGACCGATGCGTCCGCGTTCGCCTCCGGGGCTCCCGGGTCCATTCGCCGGTCGCGCAACCGCCGGGGTCTCAGTCCTCCCGGCTCCCTGTGGGTCCGCCTGACCGGGTACTCGTCCCGATCAACGCCGTCTTCAACTGTGCGGCGCACCCTACGCCTGGTGCGGCTCGCCTGTCAACGGGTCCCGCGGCTCGGTGCGGCGTGTTGCCTGCAGGCACCCTATCCGCGGCTCGGCGGTCAACTGCCACCGATGAGCACCATCTGGAGGCAGGCTGCGGTCGAGGAGTCGCCTGCAGGTGACATCTCGCCCGCTGAGGCGCCGATGGGTTGCCCGGCGGCAGCACAGGGCCAAGGTCGGAGTAACCGGCGGCGAAATGGAGGGCGGAGCCGCTTCGGACTACACTTCGCCGCGTTCGGATGAGCACGACCCGCAGACGCCTCGGCGCCCCATGGGCCGCCCTCCTGCTGGCGGCGGTGCTGACCGGCTGCATGCCGGCGGCCGTCCAGCCGGTGGAGCCCGCGGCCGCCACGGTCGAGCCCTCCCCGTTCCCCACCCTCGCGCCCACGCCCGAGCCGACGCCGCGACCCACCCCGCGCCCGACGCCAAGCCCGACGCCAAGCCCGACTCCCACGCCGGAGCCAGAGCCGTTCGTCCTGAACCTCTACGAGGAAGGTGACTTCGTCCCGCAGCACACCTTCGACTGGTGCGTGGGCGCCAGCATCCAGATGGCGTGGAACCTCGTGCGCCCGGACCGTCGCAGCTCCTACGAGGACCAGCAGGCGATCTGGGAGATGGCGCGCGAGCGGTCCACCAACTCGTTCCGCGGCGCCAATCCGCGCGGCTGGGCGGCGGTGCTGACCGAGCTGGGGCTGGGCGAGCACGAGTTCACCACCATCCCCGACTACACCGAGGCCCTGCGCACGGCGGCCCGCGCCCTGCGCGAGACGAACCGGCCCGTCGGGCTGGTGATGTGGCGCGGCCGTCACGCGTGGGTGATGAGCGGCTTCACCTCCATCGGCGACCCGCTCATCCACGACGACTTCACCGTCACCGGCATCTACGTCCTCGACCCGCTGTATCCCCACGGCAGCGCGACCTGGGGTCCGTCGCCCGTGCCCAACTCGCTGCTCACCCCCGAGGAGCTGGCTGAGCAGTTCGTGATCCGCGAGCCGCGCCGCTGGTCGCTCGGCCTCCAGGCCGGTTACCCCCTGGTGCTCCCGGTGAGCAGCTGACTCGCCTGGCGGTGCTTCGCGCGGCTTCGCGCGCGCCCGGGCACGCATACGCCCCGCGACTCTTACGGCCACGCAGATAGCCGGGTATACGGCCCGGGACTGAAGCCGCCAACTTCAGGGCCTGCAGCCTGGCCGTTCCATACGCCACGGGAATATCCGGGACCATCGTGGCCCTTGCAGTCGTCCCGCGCATACGAACGGCCCGATGTTGGGGATCGCATACGCCCCATGA
Source organism: Candidatus Zixiibacteriota bacterium (assembly GCA_035687145.1). Classification (GTDB taxonomy): domain Bacteria; phylum Chloroflexota; class Limnocylindria; order QHBO01; family QHBO01; genus DASRYM01. Next base: position 15,643 of record DASRYM010000043.1, read on the forward strand.
CTACGCGCGCGTCGGCACGTCGGCGTATGCGCCGCACGACTGGATCGGCCACGGAGAGGGCCCGATATACGCCCCACGACTGAAACGGCCAACTCCAAGGGCCTCAAACGGCCGCCTGCCTGGCGGTTCCATACGAGCCGGGAATATTCCGGGTGATTGATGGCCGTTACAGTCACCCCACGCATACGAACGGCCCGTGTTGGCCGATTCATACCTCCTACGTATGCCGCCCACGGGGACCGACGCCGGCAACCGTGGCACGCCGCCTGCGTATCGGTGACCACCCATGACCACCGATCGCAACGCCAACCGCACCGACGGCGAGACCCACGGCTCCGAGCAGGAGCCCGTGGAAGCCGGCGAGCGCGACACCACCCAGCAACGGCAGCACCAGCGGGAGGGCAGCCCGCCGCCGCGTGACCCGTCCCAGCCCGATGCCGACGCCGAGGACGCGCTGGCCACGAGCCCGGACCAACGCTACGGCCGCAGCGAGGGCCAGGCCGGCACGCCTGACGCAGGCATGCCGCTCCCCGGCGGCGAGAGCCAGGGCGCCGGAGCACCCTTCACGCCCCGCGGCGAGGATCGCGACTAGCCTCAGCCTCGACCGCTGACGCCCTGATCCCGCCCACCGAGGGCCGGGGGTTCACTCCGGGCCGGTCGACCCCGCCTCCGAGCCGGCGCCGGGGGGCCTCGGCGGCAGGGTCACGATGAAGCAGGTGCCCTCTCCCGCCTTCGACTCGACCTCGATGCGCGCCCCGTGGCGGGCCAGCACCGAGTACACGATGGGCAGCCCCAGCCCGGTGCCCACCCCCGGCGCCTTGGTGGTGAAGAACGGCTCGAACAGCCGCTGCTGGATCTCGGGCGGGATCCCCGGCCCGGTGTCGCAGATCTTCACCTGGACGCCGCCCTCCGGCGTGGGATCGGCGTAGATGTCGATCGCGCCGCGGCCCTCCACGGCGTCGACCGCGTTGTCCACCAGGTTGGTCCACACCTGGTTCAGCTCGCTGCCGTAGGCCTCGATCTCCGGCAGGTCGGAGGCGTAGTGGCGGGTCACGTCCACGGTGCCCAGCTTGGGCCGCAGGATGACCAGCGTGTTGTCCAGCCCGGCCCGCACGTCGATGCGCTGGATGGGCGCCTGGTCCAGGTAGGTGTAGCTCTTCACCGCACCCACGATCTCGCTGATCCGCTCTCCCGCGGTGCGGACCTCGGAGAGCAGGGCGTCGATCCGGGCGGTGGCCGCCAGCCAGGCGGCGGCGTCGCGCGCCACCTCGGGGTCCATGCCCTCGAAGGCGTGCCGCAGCTGGTCCGCGCTCCAGCCGGCGTCCACCAATGCCGCCGCCGTCCCCGAATCGGAGACGATCTCCAGTACCTCATCGATGGCATCGGCCCGAGCCAGGGGTTCGGTCGGGACCCGGGTGATGTCGGGATGGACGCCGATCAGCTCATGGGGCGGATGCAGCCGGTCGCGCTCGGCGATGGCCTCGGCCAGGGCGGCCACCGAGCGGCGGATGGCCGCGGCCGGGTTGTTCAGCTCGTGGGCCAGCCCGGCGGCCAGGGTGCCCAGCGCCGCCAGCTTCTCCCGCTCGCGGGCGAATGACTCCAGGCCGCGCAGCCGCTCCAGCGCGGTGCGCAGCAGGGTGAGCGCCGTCTCCGGCCCGCCCTCCAGCAGGGCCAGCAGGCCCTCGCGCGGGATGCGCAGCACCTCCACCTCGGCCACCGCCCGCACCGACGCCGTCCGCACCAGCCCGGCCATGGCCGCGATCTCGCCCTGGATGGCCCCCGGCCCGACCACGGCCAGCGGCTGCTCGGTGGCCCCCGCCCGCTTGGTCACCTCCAGCTCGCCGGAGACGACCACGAACATCGCGTCGCCCACCTCGCCCTCGCGCACGAGGTACTCGCCGGGGGCCAGGTACTGTCGCTCGACGGTGGTCGCCAGACGCGCCAGGTCCTGGTCCGAGAGCCCCTCGAAGAGCGGCGTGGCGCGGAGCTCGTCCAGGTTGATCGGCCTGGCCGCGGGATCGGTCCGGCTCATGGGGTGGCCAGGTACTGGTGCACGAACTGGACCGCCATGGAGCCTTCGCCCACCGCGCTGGCGATGCGCTTGATGGACCGATAGCGCACGTCGCCGGCGCAGAACACCCCCGGCACGCTGGACTCCAGCAGGAACGGCTCCCGGGTGAGCCCCCAGCCGGCCGGCGGCTTGCCGTCATGCAGCAGGTCTGGGCCGGTCAGCACGAATCCGGCGGGGTCACGCAGCACGAACCCCTCCAGCCACTCCGTGCGCGGCTGCTGGCCGATGAAGATGAAGACCGCCGCCACCTCCACCGGCTCCTCGCCCTCGGGGCTGCGGGTGGTGATGCCGGTCAGGTGCGTGTCCCCCCGGACCTCCACGATCTCGCAGCTGAGCCGCACCTCGATGTTCGGTATTGCCGCCATCTGGTCGACCAGGTACTGGCTCATCCCGCTGTTCTTCGGGCCACGGATGAAGAGCAGCACCTTCTCGGCGAAGCGCGACAGGTAGACCGCCGCCTGGCCGGCGGAGTTGCCGCCGCCCACCACCCCGACCACCTGGTCGCGGTACAGGACCGCCTCGGTGGTGGCGGCGCCGTAGTAGATGCCGGCCCCGGCCAGCTCGGCGGCGCGAGGCAGGTCCAGCTGCCGGTAGCTGACGCCGGTGGCCACCACCGCCGTCTGGCAGGAGATCTGGGACCCGTCGGCGAGGGCCACCACCCGGTACGGGTCCTCGCGGCGCATGCCGGCCACCTCCTGCGGCGAGAGGATCTCGGCCCCCAGCCGCCGCGCCTGGGCCAGGGCGCGGCGCGACAGGTCACCCCCGGTCAGCCCGGCCGGGAAGCCCAGGTAGTTCTCGATGCGGCTGGTGGTTCCCGCCTGTCCGCCCGGCGCCTCGCGCTCGATGAGCAGCGTCTTGAGCCCCTCGCTGGCCCCGTACACCGCGGCCGCCAGCCCCGCCGGGCCGCCGCCCACGATGACCATGTCGTAGAAGGGCAGCGCCGCCCTGGTCTGCAGGCCCAGCTTCTCGGCGATGTCCCGTGTGCTGGGGTCGACCAGGGTGGCGCCATCGGGGAAGAAGACGATCGGCGTGGAGGGGTCGCTGACCGCCTCGGCCAGCGGCGTATCGGCCAGCGTCGCGGCCAGGCGCCGGCCCTCCTCGTCCTCGGTCGGGTCCAGCCACTGGTAGGGCACCTGGTTGCGGGTCAGGAAGTCGCGGACCTGGTGGCCGCTCGGCGCCCATCGGCCCGCCAGCAGGCGCAGCCCCTCGAACGGCGGACGGAAGGTGGCGCTCCAGTCGGCCAGCAGGTCGTCGAGCACCGGGAACAGCCGCTCCTCCGGCGGGTCCCAGGGCTTGAGGATGTAGTGGTCCAGCCGGATCTGGTTGATGGCCTGGATGGCGGCATCGGTGTCCGCGTAGGCGGTCAGCAGCACGCGCTTGGCGTCCGGCTGCAGCTCGATCGCCTGGGCCAGGAACTCGATACCGGTCATCTTCGGCATGCGCTGGTCGACCACGAAGAGGGCGACCGTGCTGCCCCGCAGGCTCAGCTGGCGAACGGCCTCCAGCGCCTCGTCGCCGGACGAGGCGGCCACGATCCGGTAGTCCTTCCCGTACTTCGAGCGCAGGTCGCGCTCCACGGCGCGCAGGACGGGGACGTCGTCGTCAACCGTCAGGATGACGGGCTTCGGGCCGGCCATGGTGCATGGAGTCTACGCGCTCCGGGTAGCATCGGATCCGTGAGCGCAGCCAGCCAGCATGCCGACGTGGTGATCGTCGGCGGCGCCATCGTTGGCAGCGCGGTGGCCACCTTCCTGGCGCTGCGCCCGGACGCCCCGCGCCGGATCGTGGTGGTCGAGCGCGACCCGACCTACCGGACCTCCTCGACCACATTGTCGGCGGCCTCCATCCGCCAGCAGTTCAGCACCCCGGTCAACATCCAGCTCAGCCGCTTCGGCATCGGGCTCATCAAGGACCTGGACCGATGGCTGGGCGTCCCCGAGGCGCCGTCGCCGGAGATCGACTTCGTCGAGCGCGGCTACCTTTTCCTGGCCACCGAAGCCGGCCTGCCCACCCTGGAGCGCATTCACGCCATCCAGCGCCAGCACGACGTCCCGGTCGCCCTCCTCGGCCCGATGGAGCTGCGCGAGCGCTTCCCGTGGATGAGCCTCGAGGGCATCGCGGCCGGCTCGCTGGGGCTGGCCGACGAGGGATGGTTCGACGCCTACGCCCTGCTCCAGGCCTTCCGGCGCAAGGCCCGATCCCTGGGGGTCGAGTACCTCACCGACGAGGTCGTGGGCCTCGAGCGCGACGGATCGCGGATGACCGGGGCGCGGCTGGCACGTGGCGGCTCCATCGGCCTCGACTGGCTGGTCAATGCCGCCGGTCCGCGCGCTCGCAGCGTGGCCGCCATGGCCGGGCTGGAGCTGCCGGTCCACCCACGCAAGCGCTTCGTCTTCCACTTCGAGGCGCCCGAGCGGCTGGAGGGCGGCCCGCTGACCATCGACCCCAGCGGCGTGTACTTCCGCCCGGAGGGACCGGCCTGGATCAGCGGCTACTCCCCGAGAGACGGCGAGCCGGACCCGGACACCCTGGACCTGGAGGTGGACCGCTCCCGCTTCGAGGAGGTCGTCTGGCCGGTCCTCGCCCGGCGCGTCCCCGCCTTCGAGCAGCTGCGCCTGCTCGACGCGTGGGCCGGTCACTACGAGGTCAACACCCTGGACCACAACGCGGTGGTCGGCCCGCACCCGGAGGTGCCCAACTTCCTGTTCGCCAACGGCTTCTCCGGCCACGGGCTGCAGCAGGCGCCGGCCGTGGGCCGCGGCCTGGCCGAGTGGATCTGCGCCGGACGCTGGGAGACCATCGACCTCGCGCCGCTGGGCTACGAGCGCATCGCGCGCGGCGAGCCCCTTCGGGAGCTGAACGTGGTGTAGCGCGGCCTACAGCTCGGCGCAGGCCGCCTCCCAGGGATGCGCGTCGCGGAAGGCGAGACGCTCCGGGCCGAGGTTCGGCGGTCCGCTGATGCGCTGGCTGGTGTCGACCACCACCACCCCGTCCTCGACGCTGACCGGGAAGCGGTCCATGCCGCGCTCCGCGGGACCCTGCTTCAGCTTCTCGCCCAGGATGTTGTAGGTCGAGCCGTGGCACCGGCACCGGTAGCGGGTCACCGACTCGCACGGCTCGGGAACCAGGCAGCCAAGGTGCGGGCACTTGCGCCACAGGGCCAGCAGCTGCTCGGCGGTCGGGTTCGGGACCGATGCCTCCCGTCCCAGCGCCAGCTCGGTGGCGGCCGGCACGTTGACCAGGAAGATGTGCGCCGGGTCGAACGGGTAGGGCCAGCCGTTGGCGAAGGAGGGCTGGGCGGCCACGATCTCCGGCAGCGTGCCGAGCCGGAACCTGGCGCCCAGCCCCTCGCGGATCTGCGGCCACAGGAAGTTGAGGGTGCCGCTGGCGAACTCGATGGCCAGGATGCCGGCGCCCAGGCCCAGCATGCGACGCATGAACGCGCGCCGGCTGATGACGCCCACCGGTGGACCGGCCACGATGCCGAAGGCTCGCGCCGAGCGGGCCGGAGGCAACGATCGCGTCGCCTGCACGATGGCCGCCGGTGCCGGGCGCCGACGGCGGAACCGCGCGTCGAGCGCCGCCGCGAGGATGTCCAGCACGTCGCGGGCACGCGGCGGCCGCTGGGCCAGGATGGCCAGCATCTCGTCGCCGTAGCGTTCGCGCCACGGCCGGGGGAAGCACCGCACCAGGCCGCGGTGCAGGCGGGGCTCAGCCATCGGTGGCCCCCTCGGCAAGGCCCAGGCGGCGCTGGCCGAAGCCGCTCGCCCGGCGGCACCCACGGCGGCACAGGCCGTCCGGAGGGCGCTGGTCCTGCTGGCGCCGTCCGGTGCCGACGCCGACGCCGTGATCGGCCGCCTGCGGGCCCAGCTGCCGGACGGCTTCGCGCTGGAGAGCGCCGACGAGGGCGGCGGCCTTACCTGACCGGGCGCGCCATGGCCTCGGCGATGCGCTCCAGGAGCCGGCGGCCGGTGGCGCGCGCCGCCACGTTGAGCAGCAGTCGGTCGGCCATCACGCCGATCGCCCCGCCAGGCGGCGCGTAGTAACCATCCAACTTGAGCTGGCCATGCTCCCAGCGCAGCGTGCCGGCGAAGACCGGGAAGAGGGGCGTCAGCGTCGCCGCCCGCCAGGAGAGCTCCACCCAGACCGCCCCGCTGGACGGGTCGCGGCGCAGCGGCCCGACGTCCACCAGCGCGGCCTTGTGGAAGGCGACGCGCGGCGCGGCATCGGTCACCCGCAGCTCCAGGTCCAGGAGGTGGCGGGCGGTGCCCTCCGGCCCGCTCGCCGGGGTCACCAGCTCGCCGAGCCAGGCATCCCGTCCGGGGCCCAGGATCTGGGCGGCGCGCTCGGCGTCGACCGCCGCGGGCACGGTCACCCTGAGCCGGCTCTCGTCGTTCGCCTGGTCGACGGCATCGCTGCGGTCCATGACCTCCCGCGGTTGCATCGGTCCCCTTAGGGTTGCACGATCAGCGCCGTCACCATACCGAACATGCCCTCCGGGCCCTCGGCGTGGGTCAGGATGTGGCAGTGGAAGGCCCAGGTGCCGACCTCGGTGGCCTCCACCAGGACATCGATCCGCTCGCCGGGCGCCACCAGCACCGTGTCCTCGTAGTGCGGCTCGGGCAGCGTCCAGCCGTCCTTGGCCACCACCAGCTGCGGGATGCCGTGCAGGTGCATGGGGTGGATCTGCAGCCCCTCGTTCATGTAGCGGATGCGGATCAGCGCTCCCTGCCTGGCCACGATCGGCTCGGTGGCCGGGAAGCCCTTGCCGTTGATGGTGAAGCCCAGCGGTCCGTCATTCAGGATCATGGCGATGTCCTGGTCGACCTCCGGATCGTCGGCGTTGGGATCGGTCACCACGAAGGCACCCAGCAGGCCCATTGGCACCTGGTGCTCGGCCATGAAGTGGCTGTGGTACATGTGGCTACCCGCATTGCGCAGCGTGTACTCGTAGGTGAACGACTCGCCGGGCATGATCGCCGGCTGGCTGATCACCGGCACGCCGTCCATCTCCGGCGGCACGAACAGGCCGTGGGAGTGGAGGGTGGTCGGCTCCGGCAGCTCGTTGTGCAGGATGATCCGGATGCGATCACCGACCTGCGCGCGCAGCTGCGGGCCCGGCACCATGCCGTTGTAGGCGTAGGCCTCGACGACGGTCCCCGGCTCGGTCTCCCACTGGATGACCGAGGCCGTCAGCTCCCACTGCTTGGTCCCGTCGGGCAGGATCTCCGGCTCCACGATCCGGTTGCCGCGACCCTCCGTCTCGGCCGGGAACTGCTTGGTCACCGCCTCGTCGATGTCGCGCATCTGCTCGGCGGTCATGGTCGGCGCGGCAGAGGCGCTCGGCTGATGCGAGGCGTGCTCGGACGAGACCACCACGTTGCCGCGCATCCCGCCGTCGGCGTGGCCCGGCACCGAGCAGAGGAACGACAGGCCCTCAGGCGGGACGTCGACCTGGCCGGTCGCCTCCTGGCGGCCCTGGGCCTCGATCTTGGTCCCGTCCTCGAAGGTGACGTCGTGGAGCGTGCCGCCCTCGTTCACGAACTTCACGGTGTACAGCCCCGGTTGCGAGACGGTGATCTCGGCCGGCGTGAAGCCCAGGTCGAAGGCGCGGATCTCGATGGTGCCGATCGGCCCGCTCGGCGCAGACGCGGTGGCCTGCGGCGAGGCGGTGCCGCCGGCGGTCTCGCCCCGCGGCGCGTCAAGGATCAGGGCAGCCAGCAGGAGGGTGCCCACGAAGAGCACTCCCATGCCGGTGAATGCGGCGAAGTAGGCAAAGGCGCGTTGCATGGTTCCTCATCGAGTCGGCCCGCGCGCAAGAAGGCCTGCCGCGCGACGGGTTGCTCGGGAGGGTGCCCCACCGCACCCTGCCCGCTACAGGGCCGAATGACCCGCGGGCGATGGGTCCAGTGGACCGGACACAGCCCGCGGGAACCGCCGTTCAGCCGGAGTCGGCGCGGCCCAGCAGGAGCGGCATGCCCAACCGATGGTCGTACCGCGGCCGCAGCCGCTCCCGGTTGTACATGCTCTCGACGTCAACCCGCCGCGAGCCGAGCGAGGCGTCCGGCAGCGGGGCGTGGGTGTACTTTCCGTCCTGGATGGCGGTCATCCGGCCGGTCACGCCATCGGCCAGCAGGTCCACCGCGATGTTGGCGTAGGTGGTGGCCACCATCTGGTCCAGCGCGTCGGGGTCACCCGAGCGCAGGTCGTAGGTCAGGTCGGAGTGCACGGTCTCCACCCCGGTCAGGCGCTTGAGCTCCTCCGCCAGCGCAAAGCCGATGTCCGCCTTGCGGCGGTGGCCGTAGGCATCGGCCTCGCCGAACTCCTCGACCGTGGCGCCGGTGAAGACCGCCCCTTCGGAGGCGATGACCATGGCGTAGCGCGACGGGTTGAGGCGGCGGTCCTCGGTCAGCAGGTCGGCCAGCTGCTGGAGCTCGAAGGGCGCCTCAGGGATCACGCAGCGGGTGCTGGTCACGTAGGCGGAGTACCAGGCCGTGAACCCGGCGTTGCGCCCGAAGATGCGGAAGACGCCGATGCGCTCGTGGCTGCCCAGCGTCGTGCGCTGGCGGTTGATCAGCTCCTTGGCCCGCGTGACCGCCGTCGAGAACCCGATGCAGTACTCGGTCCCCGCCACGTCGTTGTCCATGGTCTTGGGGATGGCGACCAGCGGCACCCCCTCCTGCCCGAGGCGGGCGGCGTAGCTGAGCGTGTCGTCGCCGCCGATGGCCACCAGGTGCGTGAGGCCCAGCCGCTCGATGTTGTCGATCACCAACGGTGTCAGGTCGTAGCGCCCGTCCGCGATGGCGAAGGTCTGGCGCCGCCGCTCGTCGACGTGCGGTGGAAGGGTTTCTGCCGCCATGCGGGCCGGGTTGGTGCGCGAGGTGTGCAGGACCGTCCCGCCGGTGCGGTCGATGGTCCGCGTGTTGCGGCGGTCCAGCGGCAGCACCCACTCGGAGATGCCGTCGCCGAAGGCCGTATCGTCGGGCGGCAGGTGGGTCAGGCCCTGCCAGCCGCGTCGGATGCCGACCACCTCCCAGCCCATCTCAGTGGCCCGATACACCACGCTCTTGATCACCGAGTTCAGCCCCGGGACGTCGCCTCCCCCGGTGAGGATCCCGATCCGCTTCATGCGTCCATCATGCCCCGCCCGCACGTGCCTCGCACCGTCCATCCTTCCCTCGGCGCTGGCATCCGACGCGTGGCTCGCTCACCCGGGGTGCTGGCGCTGAATTCGAATCTGCGGCATAATGGGGTCTCCCCCGCCGCGGCTCCCCGCCGCGACCATCCCGAGGAGACACATGGCCACCAACCTCAAGCAGCGACGTTACGTCACCTGGCGCTTGCCCGACCGGCAGTTCTCCAAGGTCCACGTGCAGCAGGACGCGGAGATGACCGTCTGCGGCAAGACGCTTCCCCGCTCCACCGGCTCCCCGCAGCCTCCCATTCCCGAGGCCGCCATGTGCCCGGAGTGCGCCGCCTCCGAGGCCTGATCTCGGCGCGGGGCTGAGTCGCAGCCCCAGTGTGCGGCCGGTTCGCGCAGCCCCGCTCCCCAGAGGAGCTGGCGCGCATCTTCCAGGCGCGCCCGGTCAGCGATCTGGCCGGCGAGCGGTTCAACGTGGCGCCCACCGACCCGGTGCTGGCCGTCACCCAGCGTCAGGGAGAGCGGCTGCTCGAGGAGTTCCGCTGGGGCCTGCTCCCGGTCTTCGCTCGGGACCGCCGCGGCGCGGCACGGATGATCAACGCCCGGGTCGAGACCGTCGAGAGCTCCCCCGCCTTCCGAACGGCGTTCCGCGCTCGTCGCTGCCTGCTGCCGGCGGATGCCTTCTACGAGTGGATCCGTCACCGTGACCCGGCGACCGGGCGCGTGCGCCGCTCCGAGCCGTTCGCCATCCGGCGCAAGACGGGTGAGCCGATGGCCTTCGCCGGCATCTGGTCTGTCTGGCGCGACCCGCTCAGCGCCGAGCGGGTCTCCACCGCGGCCATCATCACCGGCCCGCCCAACGAGCTGGTGGCCCGCGTCCACGACCGCATGCCGGTGATCCTGCCGCCTCACGCCTGGGAGGCCTGGCTGGACGAGGACGCCGAGCCGGCGGACCTGCGCCCGCTCCTCGGGCCCGCCCCGGCCGACGACTTCGTCCTCTACCCCGTCTCCCCGGCGGTCAACGACGTGCGCAGCGAGGGGCCGGAGCTGCTGACGCCCCTCACCCGCTGGACCGAGCCCGAGACGTGGCCGGCCGCTCACCGCGCCTGACCATCACCCTGCCGCGCGACGCGCTGGTGCTGCTCATCGGCCCCAGCGGCAGCGGCAAGACGACCTTCGCCCGGCGCCACTTCCGCGAGACCCAGATCCTCTCGTCGGACGGGATGCGGGCACTGGTGGCCGACGACGCGAACGACCAGACAGCCACCGATGCCGCCTTCGAGCTGCTCCACGCCCTGCTCGCCCTGCGCCTGGCTCGCGGCCGGCTGAGCGTGGTGGACGCCACCAACGTGGAGGCCTGGGCTCGCGAGCAGCTGCTGGCCATCGCCCGGCGCTACCGGCGCCCGGCCGTCGCCATCGTGCTGGCCGTCCCCCTGGAGACCATCCTGGAGCGCAACTTGGTTCGATCCGATCGCCAGGTGCCGCCGGCGGCCATCCGCCGCCAACACCAGTGGCTCCGGGAGTCCCTCCCGGCGCTCGAGCACGAGGCCTTCGACTCGGTCGTGGTGCTGGACGACGTCCGCAGCGTCGACCGGGCGCGGGTCGAGATCGCCAGCTGAGGGCCCCGTTCCAGCACCTGCGGGTCGGTCGCCAGCTGCCAGCCGGGTGGTGTCGCTCCGCGGTCGCGTGATGGCGAGCACACGAAATGTCCCGAAGGAACTGCGGACCCCGGACCGGTGGTGCGAGACCACCGACCCGGACCGGAACCCTTGATGCAATCTCGTGATCCGGTATCCGCTGCCCCTTCGGGACGACCAGAGCATAGGGTCACGCCGCGGCCGGGGGCAATACCACTTATCCCCGACTTTTCGAGTCGGGCCGCGGCTTGTCCACAGCCCATCCCCAATCGCCGGGTGGACCGATGCCCCACCGGGGTGCTGGTCGGGCATCGGGCTGTCACCTGCCGGGACGGTCGGTACGGCCCGGACCAACCAGGTGACACACCTGCTACCCCGCCCGGGCCGTGGACGTTCAAGTCAGTCGGTGCCGACCACCGGGCTGCGCCGCTCCAGGAGCACCACGTCGTGCCAACGACCGTCCAGCTTGCCGATCCGCTCGCGCACGCCCACCCTGCGGAAACCGCAGCGCTCGGCCAGCGCCAGGCTCGGGTGGTTCTCGGCCATCACGCCGACCTGCACGGTCCAGATGCCGGCCCGGTCGGCGGCCGCCAGCAGCTCGCCCAGCAGCCGGCGCCCGATGCCCTGCCCGCGCGCGTCCGCGGCCACGTAGATCGACGCCTCGGCCACGCCCTGGTAGGCGCACCGATCGGAGACCGGGCTGAGGGCCACCCAACCCAGCACGCGTCCACTACCTGCGTCGCGGGCCACCAGGCGCGGCTCGGGCAGATGGGCGGCATCCCAGGCCGGCCAGGCGGGCACCTCGGTCTGGAAGGTGGCGGTGCGGGTGGCGATGCCCTGGGCGTAGATGTCGCGGACCGCCAGCCAGTCACCGGCGGTCATCGGCTCGATGCGTACCTCCATGCCCCCAGCCTAGGCCGCCGCGCCCAGTTGCGGGGAACCCCGTTTGTGCAGACCGCCCACATCGGGGCGTCTGGCCTAGAGCCAGCCGCGGCGCCGGAAGTAGGCGATCAGCCCCACCAGCACCACCACCATGCCGGCCAGGATGAACCAGAAGGGCTCCGGCCGGCCCTCGCCGGGGACCTGGACGTTCATGCCCCAGATGCTGGCGATGAGCGTGAGCGGCAGCAGCACCACGCTCGCCGCGGTGAGCACCCGCAGCACGTCATTCAGGCGGTGGGACAGGACCGATTCGTTGGTGGACTCCAGCGCCTCCACGATCTCCTTGAAGTTCTCGAGCACGTCCCAGATGCGCTCGGAGGCATCGGTCAGGTCGTCGAAGTAGACGTCCAGCTCCTCGCCGAAGTAGCGCTGCTTGGCGCGCTCCAGGGCCCGGAACACGGCGCGCTGCGGGCGGATGATCGCGCGGAAGTTGATGATCTCCTGCTTGGTGTTGCTGATCTCCCGCACGATCTCGCGCGACCGTCCCTCGAAGATGTCGTCCTCCAGGCGTCGCAGCTTGCGGCCCAGCTGGCCGAGCATCGGGAAGCAGGCGTCCACGCATCGGTCCAGGATCTCGTACAGCAGGCGGCCCGAGCCGCCGGCGAACAGCGCCTCGCGGACGTCAGGCTGCTCCCGGACCCGTTCCCAGAGGGCCGGCAGCGGGACGATCGGCTCCTCCGGCAGGGTCACCACGTAGTCCGGTCCCACGAAGATGTCGAGCTCCGCGGCGTGCAGCCGGCCGGTGGCCTTGACGAAGCGCGGGAAGTGGACGACCAGGAAGATGTAACCCTCGTAGACGTCGAGCTTCGGCCGCTGGTTGATGCTGGTCACGTCCTCCAGGGCCAGCGGGTGGAAGCTGAACTCGTCGGCCAGCCAGCCGGTGTGCGCCGGACGTGGGTCCTCGACGTGGTACCAGCGCAGCCCGTGGGCCTCCACCACCTCCGCGCGCGGCTCCTCGAGCGGCGAGGGCTGCTCCTCCTCACCGGGGCGGAAATCCGCCTGACGCGGGCGCAGCAGGCGCGGAAGCTGCCTCATGGGCGAGAGCGTACGCCGTTATCCGGACCGATGGAGTGGCGGCGCGCCGCGCGCCCCAGGTGGGCTATTCGGTCGTCTGCGGGTTGAGGCGGTCGAGCGCCGCGGCACCAGCCAGGGCCGGCTCGTCGACCGACACGACCTCCAGGCCCCGCTGCCGGTCCGACACGTACAGGTGGCCGCGGTACCAGTAGGCCGCCCAGGCGTCACCGGAGGGATCGCCCTCGGCGTCGTACCAGGCCACCTCCCTGGGATTCGCCGGGTCGCTGACGTCCAGCAGCGAGGCGCCGCCGCTCAGCCACGCGGCGGTCAGCAGGTCGGTGCCGGGCACGCCGGCGGCCAGGCCCGCGGAGCACTCCCCGCCGCCCGGCGTGCGGGGCGGCGAGAAGCGGCCCACCGCCTCCGGCGCCCGCGGATCGGTCACGGAGTAGAGGAGCAGCGCGCCGCCGTCGGCACAGGCATCGGCCGGGCTGGCATCGCCGAAGGCGACCAGCGACCCGTCGCCGCTCCACGCGGCCGAGGACCAGACGCCGACCGAGGGGTCGTCCACGTGGGCGATGGCCATGGGTCGTTCGAGGTTGGACAGGTCCCAGACCTGGCCCTCCGAGCGGCAGGCGGCGGCCGCCAGCCGCAACGCCAGGTTCACGGCCACGTCCTCGCAGCCGACCGATGGGTGCACGTTCGGTGGCGCCCCCGGCGGCACCGGCAGGGCGGGGGTGTCGAACAGGTGCGGCCGGCTGACGACCCGGGCCGCCTCTGGGTCACCCAGCGGCACCTCGACCACGCTGATGTGGCCGTGCGGGTTCACGCATCCCGGCGCCAGCCGCGGCTCCAGCTCGGTGGCGAACGAGGTGACGTAGAGCAGCACCCGGTTCCTCGCCTCGTCGGGGACCAGGGTGTGGGCCAGCGAGCCGCAGTCGGTGGCCACGCTGGCCACCAGCTCGGGCCGCGCCGGCGACGAGATGTTGAACACGCGGACCCCCTCCCACCCGCCGTCATCGGGGAGGAAGAGCGGGTCGGCGCGCGCCGCGTCCTGCGAGTCGCAGGCTGGCGACGACTGCGGCCGGTCCACGCTCACGAAGACGAGGTCCTCCCAGATCGAGACGTCGCCCTGCGGCCCGCGGCAGGCCACCTCGGCCAGCAGCTCGGGGCTCGCCGGATCGGAGATGTCCACCAGCCGGAAGCCGTCGTAGCTGCCCTGGACCAGCAACTCGCCCCAGAACGCAAGGTCGGTGTGGGCGAACTCGAACGAGTGCTCCGCCCGGGGCAGGCTGGCCACCAGCTCCACGTTGTCCGAGCGTGGCGGCAGCGACGGCTGGGCGCTCGGCGAGGCATCGCTCGAGCAGGCCGCCAGGCCGATGACCAGCGCCGCCAGCAGCGCGGCACCCTGGCGGCTCACAGCGCGGGCCCGTGCTCGACCGGGATCGCGGTGCGACGGGCCTCGGTGGTCGGCCCGCGTTCGCCCACCCGGCCGGCGGCGGCGATCGCCACCGCACACACCACCAGCATCACGAGGTTGGAGATGGCGATCCCCGGCGCCAGGCCCATGGCCGACGCCCCGCCGAGCGCCACGATCGCCCCGGCCGCACCGGTGCCCACCGCGGTGCCCAGGGTGTTGGCCAGCTGGACGGCGCCGGAGGTCGAGCCCTCGGCCCCGGCGGGGGCGCCCTCGATGGCCGCCAGCGTGACGGCCGAGAAGCACAGCCCCATCCCGAAGCCGGCCACCGCCCAGGCCAGGGCCGCGACCCAGACCGGCACGCCGGTGATCAGGACCGACGTGGTCAGGCCGATGCCGGCCACGACCAACGACAGGCCGGCCACCATCAGCGGCCGCCGCGAGCCGCCGTTCGCGAGCCGGGCCTGCACCCAGGAGCCCGCGGCCCAGGTGACCGAGGCCGTGGTGAGGGCCAGGCCCCCGATCAGCGGGCCGGCACCCCGGATGGACGAGACGGTGAGCGGCACGAAGGCCTCCACCCCGAAGAACCCGACGTTGAGCAGCAGCAGGACCACGATCGCCGCCGGACGGCCGGGCCGCGCGTTCAGGGTGCCGGGCGGCAGGAGCCGGCGCAGCGGCCGGGCCGCCAGCAGCAGGCCGGCGGGCACGGCGACCAGTGCGAGCAGGTTGCGCATCGACAGTCCGCCCAGCACGAGCCCGGCGCCGGCCACCAGCAGCAGCGCGTCGCTGACCCGCGCCACGCCACCGTCGCCCGTCCGGTCGGCCGGGTCGGCTCGCAGCTGCTGGAGGGGCCCAAGGGTGGTCACCGCGGCCAGCGGCAGCATCGGCACCAGGCCCAGGAAGATCCAGCGCCAGGACAGCTCCTGGGTGATGAAGCCGGCCAGCGCCGGGCCGACCAGCCCGGGCAGCACCCAGGCGCTGGAGATGACGGCGATCATCCGCGGACGCGCGACAGCGTCGTAGCCGAGCGCGATGGCCACGTAGGCCATGGCCGCAGTGGCCCCCGACCCCAGGCCCTGGACGACGCGCCCGGCGACCACCCACTCCATGGACGGCGCCAGCCCGGCCACCAGCAGGCCCAGCGCGAAGCAGCCGACCCCGACGGCGAAGGGAGGCATCGGTCCGCGCCGGTCCGCCTCCCGCCCGCCCAGGGTGGCGCCCACCAGGCTGGCCAGCCAGAAGCCGGAGAAGGCCCAGCCGTAGAGGGCCAGGTTGCCGAGCTCGTCCAGCGTCTCGGGCAGCACCGTGGGGACGGCCAGGCCCTCGAAGGCACTGGCCGTGGTGAAGAAGACCAGGCCGGCGGTGAGCAGCCGCCGGCCGGGGCTCCATGCTCCACGGGGAGATGCATCGGTCATGCGTTGGATGATCGCACCGGCGACGGTCCTGACGGCACTGCCGAATGGGGCCGGATGGCACGCGAGCCAACCGCCGCGCGACACCTAGCGTTGATGTCCGCGGTGGGAACCACGGCGGGGAAGCTCGCACGGCCGGACGGCGCCTGCCCCGTCCGGCCGTACCCCACCGTCAGTCGAGGACGGGAATGGGGCGCCCCTGTTCGTCGATCGCCACGAACACGAAGCTGCCCTGGGTGGCCAGCACCCGCTTCCGGCTGAGCAGCTCCTCGGCGTACATCTCGACGTTGACGGTGACCGAGGTGCGCCCCACCTTCGCCACCCGCGCCACCAGCTCCACCAGCTGCCCGGCCCGCACCGGCACCTTGAACTCCACCCGGTCGCTGGCCACGGTCACCATCGACCGGCGGCTCAGCCGGGTGGCGGCCAGGAACCCGGCCTGGTCCATGAGGGCCAGCGCATGCCCGCCGAACATGGTGCCGATGTGGTTGGTCATGTGCGGGAAGACGAGGTGCACCATGCGGACCTCGTCGTGCTGCAGTTCCTCGCCCGCCATGGACCGATGATGCCCGATGCGCCGCACGCGCCGCACCCGGTTGTGACCGTTGACCCGACCGCTTGTGACGTGTGGCCGTGGCTCATGCGGCCACCCGCGGCGAGTGTGGCCACGACGGGGGGCGGGTCCCGACCCAGAGCCGAGGTGAGCGCCATGACCACGAAGACGAGCCCGAGGATCGGCAACCTGATGACGGTCCACCCGATCACCGTCGAGGCGGATGCATCGGTCCACGAGGCCGAGCTGCTGCTGAAGACCTACCACATCGGCGGGCTGCCGGTGGTGAGCAACGGGGCGCTGGTGGGCGTCATCAGCCAGACGGACATGCTGAACGCGCGGTCCAGCGAGCTGATCGGGGCCAACTGGGACCGGGTGCGCGTCCGCCACCTCATGACCCAGCCGGCGGTCACCGTCCACATGAGCGCCAGCCCCGTGCACGCCGCCCGCCTGATGCTGGAGCGGCACATCCACCGTGTGGTGGTCGTGGATGACGATGACACGCCGATCGGCGTGGTGACCACCATCGACCTGCTGCGCCTGCTGCTGCCCGACGAGGAGGAATGACGCAGCCGTTCTTCCCGCCACCGATACGCGTGCAGATCCTGACGGCGCGGCTGACACGTCGTAGTTCACATGAGGTGCGCCTTATCCACCGACCGAGGCCGCTGAACGCACCACACGGTCACCCGGTGTGCATTACGCCCGCTGGCGGGGGCCTGGTGAGCCGGTACGGGTCACCTGGTGTGAATCACGACCGCTCGCGGTCGCTCGGCGTCGGTGGAGGGCACCACGGACGGGACCCTCGAGTGAGCCTTCACCGATCCGTCACGCGGGCGGCATACACTGTCGGCATGTTCTTCCGACACGACTTCGCCTCGCGCATGCCCGATGCGTCGGAGGCCCTCCCCGGCCGCCCCGACCCGATCCCCACCGCGGAGCGTCACTTCGTCAACGGCCAGCCGCTGAAGGGCCCCTACCCGGAGGGCTCGGAGATCGCCGACTTCGCGCTCGGCTGCTTCTGGGGCGAGGAGAAGCTCTTCTGGGAGACGCCCGGCGTGATCGTCACCGCGGTGGGCTACCAGGGCGGCATCACGCCGAACCCGACCTACAAGGAGGTCTGCACCGGCCGCACCGGACACGCGGAGTCGGTGCGGGTCGTGTTCGATCCGAAGCGCGTCTCGTACGAGGAGCTGCTGCGCATCTTCTGGGAGCACCACGACCCGACCCAGGGCTATCGCCAGGGCAACGATGTCGGCACGCAGTACCGCTCGGCAGTCTTCACCCACTCGGACGAGCAGCAGCGCCTGGCCGAGATGTCGCGCGACATGTACCAGGCGGAGCTGTCACGGGCCGGCTACGGCCAGATCACCACGGAGATCCGGCCGGCGCCCGAGTTCTACTTTGCCGAGGACTACCACCAGCAGTACCTGGCCAAGAACCCGAACGGCTACTGCCCGGATCACTCCACCGGTGTGGCCTGCCCGCTGAACTTCGCCCGCCAGGCGCAGATCGCTGAGGCCCAGCAGCCGGGCTAGCACCGCAAAAGCCGTCGGTGGCTCAGCTCCGGAGCCCGCGGACCGCAATCAGGCACCGATAGCCGTCGGCGGCTCTGCAGCGGAGCCGCTGAATGGCAAGCTGCCCACCCAAGCGAGGCCTGGCTCTGCACGGGAGCCCGTGACGGCTTCCCGGCACGCATCGAGGGCGACCGTGCCGCGGGGGCCCGGCTGCGCGTGGCCTTCCCCAGCGGCGAGGCGCCCGCCGAGGAGGGCGAGATGCTGGTCTACGAGCCGCCGACCGTCCTCGAGTTTCGCTGGGGACCGACCGAGATCCTGCGCTTCGAGCTGGCGCCGGAGGGCGGCGGCACGCGCCTCACCTTCATCGACCGCTTCCAGGAGCTCGGCAAGGCCACACGCGACGCGGCGGGCTGGCACGTGTGCCTGGATAACCTGGCCCGCCGCCTGGGGGGCGAGGCTCCGGACACGAGCGTGGAGGCTTGGCGAGGGATCGAGCGTTGGTACCGCGACGCCTTCCCACCGGAGGCCTCCACCATCGGTCCACCCCCGGGCGCAGTCTGAGCCCGCTGCAGGCCGCAGTCGAAACGAGGCAGGCAGCCACCGCGGGAGCCGAGACGAGGCGGCTGAGGCTCGGATAGGGTGCTCGGGGGCAACCTTCCACCGCGGACCGCGCGCTCAGGCCGGCGCCGGCACCGCGCGTCGTCGGCTGACCAGCCGCACCCGGTCGAAGGCGCGGGGCAGGACGGCCAGGTTCCAGCCGCCCGGCCGCGCGGCGCTGGGGACGACCATCCCGTCCACGCCAAGCTCGGCGGCGGCCTCGGCCACGCGCATCGTCGCGGCGTTCGGCGCGTCCGGCGACCAGTCGCCGACCAGCTCCGCCACGTCCACGCCCAGCGCGCGACGGGTCGCCAGGTCGCGCAGGTCCAGGACGGTGAGGTCCACCTCCAGGCGGCACACCCAGCGCTCGTCGTCCTCCGGCGCCACGGCGCCACCGGTGGCGTGCTGCCACTCGGCCCACATCGTGTCGAGGTCCAGCGCGGTGTACAGCGGCCACGGGTCGCCGGCCCGGTGGTATCGGCCGGCGTGCGGCGCGGGCTGCTGCGGCGGCAGGCAGGCCGGGACGTGAAGCGCCGTCTGGCGCCAGACCCGTGCCCGGAGCCGTGCCACCGGTGCCAGGGCGGGCCCGTGGGCCCCCCGCTTCCGGGAAGTCCGGCCGGGTGCCTTCCGGTTCAGGTGACGTCCCCGGCCAGGTAGGCGAGCGCGGCGCCCCGCACCCGCTCGACCTCCCCCTCGGCCAGCAGGTCAACCGGGCGCCGCCCGCCCAGGTGAGCGTTCCGCGCCATCAGCCACGCCGCCCGGGCGCGGGGCTTCAGCCCGGGGCCGAGGTCATCCCAGACCAGGCCCAGGTCGGCCAGGCGGAGACGGTAGTGCGTACGGCGCGGGCGCACGCCCGCCCGCCAGCGCTGCGCGGTGCGCGGCGACGCCCCGGTCGCCGCCGCCAGGAGGCGGGCCGGCAGGCTGCTGAGCGCCTCGGCGGTCATGGCCATGGTGGACCGATGCTACCGCGCCACGGCGGTGGACCGGCGTTCAGGCCGCGGCTGAGCGCACCCGACGCAGCAGCGGTCACGCAGCCCTTACCCAGGCGACCGGGCGGACGGCATGCGGTCCGGCCCTGCTACCCTGCAGCCGGCATGCGCCGGCTGGTGGGGTTCCTGCGCGCCTCGACCGATGCCCTTTCCGAGCGCGACTTTCGCCTGCTCTGGATCGGGCAGAGCGGCTCCGCCATCGGCGATTCCCTGATCGGCGTCGCCCTGGCCTTCGCGGTCCTGGAGCTGACCGGCTCGGCGGCGGACATCGGCCTCGTTTTCGCCGCCTTCGCGGTCCCGCGGGTCATCTTCACCCTGGCGGGTGGCGTGTGGTCCGACCGGTTGCCACGCCAGCAGGTGATGGTTGCCTGCGACCTGCTGCGCGCCGCCGCGCAGGCCGTGATGGCGACCCTGCTGATCACCGGTGACGCGGAGGTCTGGCATCTGATGGCCTTCGCCTTCGTCATGGGCGGCGCATCCGCTTTCTTCATTCCAGCCCAAGTGGGCCTCATGCCCCAGCTGGTCAGCGTCGAGCGCGTGCAGCAGGCGAACGCGCTGGTCAGCCTCTCGCAGAGCGCGGCCCACATCTTCGGCCCCCTGCTGGCCGGCCTGATCGTGGCCAGCATCGGCACCGGTTGGGCCTTCGCCATCGACGGCCTGAGCTTCCTGGTCAGCGCCGGGTTCCTGCTGGCCATGCGCGTCCCGCCTCGCGAGCCGTCGGAGCGCCGCAGCTTCGTGGCCGAGCTGGCCGAGGGGTGGCGCGAGGTCATCGGTCGCCGCTGGGTGGTCGCCTCCATCTTGACCTTCGCCCTCTCGAACGCGTCGCTGGCGGCCTTCCAGGTCCTCGGGCCGCTGGTGGCCGATCGCAGCCTGGGCGGCGCCACGGCCTGGGGCGTGATCCTCACCGGCGGCGCGGTGGGCGGGGTGGTGGGAGGGGCGCTGTCGCTTCGCTGGAAGCCGCGCCGGCCGCTGGTTCCCGGCTTCGCGCTGATGGCGCTGGCCACCGTCCAGCTCTTCGTGCTGGTCCCGCCGTTCCCGGCCGTCGTGGTTGCCGCCGCGTCGTTGTTCACCTTCGCGGCCATCGTGATCAGCAACACCTTCTGGGACACCATGCTCCAGCAGCACATCCCGCATGAGTCCATCAGCCGGGTGAGCTCCTACGACTGGATGGTGTCGCTCCTCTTCCAGCCGGTGGCGCTCGCCGCGGTCGGACCGATGGCGGAGGCCGTCGGCCTCCGCGAGACCCTGCTGCTGGCGGCCGGCATCGGTATCGCCTCCAACCTGGCGGTCATGCTGGTGCCCAGCGTTCGCCGCCTCGAACGGCGCGAGGGACCGGCTGCCGCCCCGCCGCTGGGAGTCGCCGCCGGGGCCGCCGAGGCCACCGAGCCGCCCTTGGCCTGAGCGCTGTCGGCAAGCCGACGGAGCGGCTCGACAACCCACGCGCCGACGGATCACGACCGGCGGCGAGGGCGCCTAGCGGCCACTAGCCCAGGATCGGCACCACGATGGTGGTGAGCAGGACCACCAGGCCGATGAGCACCGCCGCGAGGCCGAGCTCGACGTCTGATACCCGCTCGCCGGAGGGCCGCTGGAACGGCTGCCTGCTGATCATTCGGGTTCTCTCCTGCCGTGGTCTCCAGGACCGATGGAGCACAGCCTATGCAGGACGCGGGCCAGCTCATCGGTCGAGCGTCCGCCCATAGGCCAGGACATTCGTCGCACCCGCGGGTGCACGACCAGGCGGGTAGACTGTCCGTGGCGCAGCGCCACCGAGCCACCGTGTGCAGCAGGGGGGTCCCGAGCCGCGTGTCATCTCCGAGCCGCCAGGTCTACGGCGGTCAGGCGCTGGTCGAGGGTGTCCTGATCCGGACCACGGACCGCTATGCCGTCGCCATGCGCCGTCCCGACGGGCTCATCCACGCCCATGCCGGCCGCATCGCCGAGGCGCGCAGCTACTGGCGCTGGCCGCTGCTCCGCGGGCTGCGCGCACTGGGGGTTCAGCTCCATGTCGGGATGCGGGCGCTCATGCAGTCGTCGCTCCTGGCGGACACCGGCGAGGTGCGGCCGCTGCCGGCCGGGCTGATGGTCTACGTCACCGCCGTAGCGACCGCCATCGGCCTCCTTGTCTTCGCCCTGCTCCCGCTGGCGCTCACCGGCCGCGAGCCGTTCGGCGAGGCCTCTCTGTGGGAGCGCCTGAGCGAAGGCGGCATCAAGATTGCCCTCCTGGCGGCCTACGTGGTCGGCGTCACCCGCCTGGCGCGCTACCGGCGCATCTTCAGCTACCACGGCGCCGAGCACATGGCCATCGCCTGTGCCGAGGCCGGCCAGGAGCTGACCGTCGAGAACGTCGCCCGCTTCAGCCCCGCGCATCCGCGGTGCGGCACCGGCTTCCTGGTCATCCTGGCCACCGTCGACACCGTGGTGCTCGCCGTCCTGCCCCGCCTGGGCCCGGTCCCCGACCTGGCGCTGCGGGTCGCCTTCCTGCCGATCACCGCGGCGGTGGCCTACGAGCTCCTGCGCTGGGGCTCCCGCCAGCGGGGCATCGGCTCGGCCCTGAACCGCTTCGGGATGCTCACCCAGCGCCTGACCACCGCCCGGCCCGACCGCGACCAGATCGAGGTCGCCATCGCCGCCATGGAGCTCTGCCGTGCCCCTCGGGCGGCCGGGCTGGATCCCGCCCGCGGCGCGGGGCCGGCGCTCACGCCGGAGACCGCCTGACCGATCAGGACCCCGGCACCGGCTCGGCGCTGGTGACGACGAACGTGCGCTGGCACTGGTACACGAGGCTCAGGTCCTGCGGGTACGGGGCCTCGGCCGGCACGTCCCGGCACGGATCGGCTGCAGGATCGGCGAAGTGCCCGGTCAGCTGCAGCCAGCCTGCCTCGAGCTCGTCCGGGACGACGGCGTCCGGGTGGAGCACGACGGGGTAGGCGCCGAACGGCTCCGGGAGCTCGATGGGCATGAGGTAGAGCACGTTGTCGTGGTCGAGTGTCAGCCAGTCGTGCGCGGAGCCATCGACCCGGGGGCAACCGGAGCAGGGCTCGGCCCAGGCGGGGAACGAAATCGGCTCGTCACCGAAGCAGACCACCGCGTCCGCCGGATCGAGCAGCATGAAGTCGAAGGCGGTCGTCGGCAGCGATGGACAGCCCTTGCCGGACGGCTGCGGGATGGCGAAGGGCTGCTCACGAGCCTCACGCCAACGGCCCCCGGCGAGCTGCGACCACAGCACGGCGAAGTCCCCGTGGAGCGTCGCGCGGCGCTCGACCAGGACCGCTCCCTCCGAGGTGACCGCGCCGATCGAGAGCCAGCCGCTGACGCCCTCTCCGGCGGGCACGGCCAATGGCCGCCATTTGCGGCCGTCCGTCTCGTACAGGACCGGCGATCCGTCACGCCATCCGGCCAGGAGCGCACGCTCGCCATTTCCGCCGAGGGAATTGACGACCACGTCATCCGGGAGTGAGCCGGCCGGCTCGTCCGGCTGCCGCCAGGTGAGGGTGCGGTCGACCACCGTTCCGACCCAGGTCCGCCGCGTGGCACCCCTGCGCGCGTCGAGGCCCAACAGCCCGTCGCCCAGCGGTACCACCCACGCGCCGCCGCCGGTGGGACCTTCCGACACCGCCCGCCACCGGCGGCCCTCGCCCAGCCACCATCCCGCGCTCCCGTCGGTGGGCGCTCGAGGATCGTCCGAGGCAGCCGCGTAGAAGCCGAGCGGCGTGGCCATCAGGCGACCGATCCCTCGCTCGGGTCCGGGCCACTCCGTCTCCAGCCACGTCCGCCCATCGGGCGAATACCACAGCGAGGTGCGGGCCCGGAATCGGTCGAAGATGCGCAGCAGGTAGCCGACGTCCGAACCGAGCAGGTACTCGGGCTCCATCAGCATCGGCGTCGCCTCGCTCAGCACGCCGGCGAACTCCCAGTGCACCGCGTCGTCGGATCTCCAGACGTCCAGGTTGCCGTTGCCGGCGGCTGCTGCGAGGAGCCAGCCCGAGGGTCCAAAGGCCACCGATGCCGGCACCCGGGGCGACGACGGCAGGCCCACACGACGCCAGGAGCGCCCGTCGTCGTCCGAGACCCACAGGGACGCCTCGCCGAATCCGCCGGCGTCCCGCCACGTCTGCACCACCACCCGATCCGGCCCGACGACGATGTCCCGTACGAACCCACCGTCACGCGCGAACGGTCCGCCGAACCCGCTGGCCATGTCCACCCACGCGTCCGGGTCCCGGCCAAGGTGGAGGTAGCCGCGGTCGGTGGATACCCAATCCGGGTCGGCCGGGTGGGCGTCGGCGCGGACCACTTCGCCGGCCGCCAGCGTGCCGATCCGGGCGGAGCGCTCGTCCCGGAGCGCCCGCAGGGGGAGGTCGACCCGGGCGCGCAGCCAGATGGGAAAGGCCGGCCCGACCTCCATCGGCGCACTGGGCGATCCCGGCTGCAGGGCCAGCTCGCGCAGCGGCGGCGGGGTGGGCGTGGGTCGCGGGCTGGGCGTCGGACGTGGGGTGGCGCTGGCCGTCTGCCGAGGGCTCGCCTCCGCGGTGGCCGGCGCATCCGGCAGCAGGTTTGCCACGCCGATGAGCACGCCGGCCAGCAGCACCACCGCCGCCAGGACCACCATCAGCCGCTCCCCGGCGCTCGTCGCCACCCGCGGGCCGCGGGCGGTTTCCAGCTCCTCGATCCTCGGGAGCGGGCCAGGATCGCCCGGGACGCGGCTGCGGCTCATGGATTCCTCGCTCAGGTGCACGGATGGTAGCCCCCCGCCGGATGGACGAACGGGAACAGCGAGATGCTTCATCGCCACGCGCGGTGGGCGAGCTACCTCGGCGGCCGCCCGGGTAGGCTTGCGCCACATGCGGCGGCGCATCCGAGCCGTGGTGCTCATCCTGGCGGTCCTGCTCCTGATCGTCGTCCTGGCGGCCGGGGGTTGGGCGGTGCTCACCGTGCGCGCCTCGTTCCCGCAGACGAGCGGCACGCTCCGGCTTCCCGGCCTCGCCGACCGCGTCGAGGTGCGCCGCGACGCCTGGGGCATCCCGAACATCAGCGCCCGCGCCGCCGAGGACCTGTTCATGGCCCAGGGCTTCGTCCATGCCCAGGACCGCTTCTGGGAGATGGACTTCCGGCGCCACGTGACGGCCGGCCGGCTGTCGGAGCTGTTCGGCTCCAGCCAGGTGGCCACCGATGCGTTCATCCGCGCCCTGGGCTGGCGCCGCGTGGCCGAGGCCGAGCTGGACCTGCTGGCGCCCGACACGGTGCGCTACCTGGAGGCCTACGCCGCCGGTGTCAATGCCTACCTCGCCCAGCGCTCCGGCGCCGAGCTCTCGCTGGAGTACGCGGTCCTCGGCCTGCAGAACCCCGGCTACCAGCCCGAGCCGTGGACGCCGGCCGACTCGGTGGCCTGGCTGAAAGCCATGGCCTGGGACCTGCGCAACAACTTCGCGGAGGAGGCCGAGCGGGTGCTGCTGGCCTCGCGGCTCTCCGACGACCAGGTCGAGCAGCTCTTCCCGCCCTACCCGTACGAGCGCCACCCGGTCATCGTCACCGACGAGTCGGACATGCGCGAGCGCATCCAGGGTGCCGCGCCGGCCTCGCCGAACCCTGACGCGGTGGACGTGCGCGCCGTGGCGCAGCGGGTGGCATCGGTCCAGGCCCTGGCGGCTCGGGTGCCGGAGCTGCTGGGAACCGGCAGCGGCGTCGGCTCCAACGCCTTCGCCGTGGACGGCTCACGGACGACCACCGGCGGGCCGCTGTTGGCCAACGACCCGCACCTGGCGCCCTCCATGCCCGGCATCTGGCACCAGGTTGGCCTCCACTGCCGCCCGCTGACCGATGCGTGCCCGTTCGACGTCACCGGCTTCAGCTTCTCCGGGCTGCCGGGGGTGGTCATCGGCCACAACCGGCGCATCGCCTGGGGCTTCACCAACCTGGGGACCGATGTCACCGACTTCTACCTGGAGGACGTGCAGGGCGGCCGGTACCGCTACGATGGCCGCTGGTGGCCGCTCGAGGAGCGTGTCGAGACGATCCGGGTGGCCGGCGGCGATCCGGTGACCATCACCGTGCGGGCCACGCGCCACGGGCCCCTGCTCTCGGACGTCTCCGACCAGATGGCCCAGCTGGGCGCCATCGCGCCCCTGCCACCGGGCGTGGCGACCCCGATGTCGCGCGCCGCGCCGGACGTCAGCCTGGCGTGGACCGCCCTGCAGCCCAGCCGCACGGCGGACGCCATCTTCATGCTGAACGAGGCCGCCGACTTCGACGCCTTCCGCGCCGTCGCCGCGCACTTCGACGTGCCGGCCCAGAACATGGTGTACGCCGACGTGGAGGGGCACATCGGCTACCAGGCGCCCGGCAAGGTGCCGATCCGCGGGGCCGGCGACGGCCGGTGGCCGGTCCCCGGTTGGGACCCGTCCTACGACTGGCAGGGCTTCCACGCCGCCGAGGCGCTGCCCTGGATGCTGGACCCGGCCGAGGGCTACGTGGTGACCGCCAACAACGCCGTGCTCCGCGAGCCGGCCTCCCTGCACCTCACCGACGACTGGGACCGCGGCTACCGGGCCGCGCGCATCGTCCAGCTGCTGCAGGCGGCCGGGCCACTGGACGTCGAGGGCATGCTGCAGGTCACCTTCGACCAGCACGGGCCGCTCGCGGATTTCCTGCTCCCTGCCCTCAACGACCTGCGGACCGATGCCGCCCTGTCCGAGGAGGTCCGCGAGGCGCTGGCCGCCCTGGACGGCTGGGACGGGATGCAGGGTCCGGACTCTGCGCCGGCCGCCCTGGTCAACGCCGTGTGGCGCCACCTGCTGGCCCGCACCTTCGACGACGAGCTGGGCTTCCTGCCGGAGGACATGCGGCCCAACGGCGCCGACCGCTGGATGGAGGTGATGCGCTCCCTGCTCGACGATCCGGACGCCGCCTGGTGGGACGACGCGACCACCGGCGACGTGGTGGAGGACCGAGACACCGTGCTGCGCCTCTCGGTGGACGAGGCGGTCGCCGAGCTGCGCTCCGTGCTGGGCGACGACCCGGGGTCCTGGCGCTGGGGCCGGCTGCACCGCCTGGAGCTGCGCAACGCCACCTTCGGCGAGTCCGGAATCGGACCGATCGAGTGGCTGTTCAACCGTGGCCCCTGGGAGGCCGGCGGCGGCGAGGACGTGGTGAACGCCACCGGCTGGACCGCCCCGCTGGGCTACGCGGTGGACTGGGTGCCGTCCATGCGCATGGTGGTCGACCTCTCCGACCTGGACGCCAGCCGCTACATCAACCTGACCGGGGTCAGCGGCCATGCCTTCGGTCCCCACTACGACGACCAGACCGACCTGTGGGCCCGTGGCGAGACGATCCCCTGGCCGTTCAGCGAGGCCGCCGTGGAGGCGGCCACGGAGGACCTGCTGATCCTGGAGCCCTGAGTGCACCTGCCGGACCCTCACGGCGTGGCCCGCCCGAAATGCAGCCCACGACTGTATCGGCCATGCAGCCGGCCCGATATGCGGCCACCGACTGTATCGGCCACGCAGAGGGCCCGATATGCGGCCACCGACTGGAACGGCCACCCTAAGGGCCCCCAACCTGGCCGGTCCATACGCCGGGCGACTATCCGGGGCTCATGGTGGCCGTTCCAGTCACCCGTCGTATGCGGACGGGCCGATGGTGGCCGTTCCATTCGCCCCAGGCATAGCTCGGTCCCCTGCACCGAGGGCCCGGGATCGCTGACAGCAGGTGTCGGCAATGGGCGCTAATGTTCAGCTGCTCCATGCCCGATCGACCGACCATCTTCGCTGAGGGGCTGTTCAAGTCCTTTGGCGACACGCATGCCCTGCGCGGCGTGGGCCTCGACGTGGCCGAGGGCACCATCCTGGCCCTGCTGGGCCCGAACGGAGCGGGCAAAACCACCGCGGTCCGCATCCTGGCCACGCTCCTGCGACCGGACGCGGGGCGGGCGGAGGTGGCCGGCGTGGACGTCCTGCGCGAGCCGGCCAGGGCGCGCACGCGCATGGGCCTCGCCGGCCAGTACGCGGCGCTGGACGAGGTGCTGACCGGTCGCGAGAACCTTGAGATGATCGCGCGGCTCTTCCGCCTGGATCGCGCCACCGCGCGACGCCGGGCCGCGGAGCTGCTGGAGCGATTCGACCTCGTGGACGCCGCCGACCGCGTGACCCGTACCTACTCGGGCGGCATGCGGAGGCGTCTCGATCTGGCCGGGGCACTAGTGGCCACGCCACCGGTCCTCTTCCTGGACGAGCCGACCACAGGCCTGGACCCGCGCAGCCGCCTGTCGATGTGGGACATGATCGGAGAGCTGGCCAGGGGCGGAACCACGGTGCTGATGACCACCCAGTACCTGGAGGAGGCGGATCGCCTGGCACACGACATCGTGGTCATCGATCACGGCCAGGTCATTGCGCGGGGCACCGCCGCCGAGCTGAAGCAGCGCTCCGGCGGCGAACGCCTGGAGGTGGTGGTCAGCGATGCCGCCTGCCTGCCTCAGGCCGCGGCGGCCTTGAGCGCTTTGGCCGGGACGGAGGCCCGGGTGGAGCCCGACCAGCGTCGCGTCACCGTGCCGGTCACCTCCCATGGCGGCCTCCTGACGCGCGCCGTCCGCGAGCTGGACGGCCGGGGCGTGGAGCTCGATGACATCGGCTTCCGGCGGCCCACCCTGGACGAGGTGTTCCTGGCACTCACCGGGCGGCCGGCCGAGGAGTCCGACTCATCCGGGGTCGATGCGCCGGCGGGGGTGCGCTCGTGACGCTGAGCATGTGGCTCTCCGACTCGCTCGAGATGGTGCGGCGCAACCTGCTCCACATCCGCCGCACGCCGGAGCTGCTGCTCGACGTGACCCTGTCGCCGATCATGTTCGTGCTGCTCTTCAACTACGTGTTCGGCGGCGCGATCAACGTGCCCGGCTCCTACGTGAACTTCATGATGGCCGGGATCTTCGTCCAGACCATCGCCTTCGCGGGTGTCTACACCGCCGTCCTGCTGGCCAACGACCTGAAGAACGGGATGATTGACCGCTTCCGATCCCTGCCGATGGCCCAGTCCGCGGTGATCACCGGCCGTACCTTCACCGACGTGCTGCGCGGCATGCTGGCCATCGGCGTCATGTGGGTCGTGGGGCTGCTGGTCGGCTTCCGACCGGACGGTGGCGGGCTGGCCGCACTGGGAGCCATCGGCCTCATGCTCCTGTTCGGCTACGCGCTGTCGTGGCTGGGGGTGGCCATGGGCGTGGTGGTGCGCACCCCGGAGGCACTGCAGGGGATCATGTTCGCCACCGTGTTCCCGCTGACCTTCGCCAGCAGCGCGTTCGTGCCGACCGAGACCATGCCGGATTGGCTGCAGATCTTCGCCGCCAACCAGCCCATGACTCTGGTGGTGAATGCGACCCGTAGCCTGCTCATCGACGGAACCGGCGGCCCGGACCTGATGCCGGCACTGCTGTGGACGGCGGGCATTCTGGTGGTTGCCTTCCCGCTGGCCGTATGGCTCTATGCCAAGCGCGTCGTGTAGGCTTCCACGACCGGCCCCGGGCGCCTAGCCGCTGCTCGCGCACACGCCCCACGACTCGATCGGCCACGCAGAGGGCCCGATATGCGGCCACCGACTGGAACGGCCACGCAGAGGGCCCGATATGCGGCCACCGACTGGAACGGCCACCCTAAGGGCCCCCAGCCTGGCCGGTCCATACGCCGGGCGACTATCCGGGGGTCATCGTGGCCGTTCCAGTCACCCGTCGTATGCGGCCGGGCCGATGGTGGCCGTTTTATTCGCCCCAGGCATAGCCCGGTTGACCGAGTCGACACCCGCGGGTGGAGAATGGAGGGCGACGAGCGATGAGAGGGTGCCATGGACTTCTATCCCTGGATGAAGACGCTCCACGTCCTGCTGGCCATCCTGGCCATGGGGAGCAACGCCACCTACGGCATCTGGCAGGCGCGGGCCGCCCGCAACCCGGAGCACATGGGCTGGACGCTGCGCACCGTGAAGTTCATCGACGACCGCGTCGCCAACCCGTCCTACATCGGTCTGGCCATCTTCGGCGTGCTGATGGTGCTGACCGGGCCCTGGGAGTTCGAGATGTTCTGGATCGCGGTGGCCATCGGCCTGTACCTGCTGCTGATGGTGCTGGGCCTGGCGGTCTACACGCCCTTGCTCTCGCGCCAGATCAGGGTGTTCGAGACCGATGGACCTCACTCCCCGGAGTTCGCCCAGCTCACCCGCCGCTCACGGATGCTCGGCGGGCTGCTGGGCCTGATCGTCATCGCCATCGTGGTGCTCATGGTGGTCAAGCCCGGTGCCTGATGGGCTTTTGGGTCTTGCGCCCGGACCTCCATGGGCCGATGCTGCCCGCATGACCGCCACTCTCCCGACCGAGCACCGGGCGCGGCTGCGGGCCAGCATCGCCCCCTTCCTGCGCTTCTTCAACGGGCCGTTCGCGCGCCTGAACCTGGACCCGGAGGTGGCCAACTTCGCGGTTGGAAACCCGCAGGAGATGCCGTTGCCGGCGTACGTGGATGCGCTGGCCGCGGCGCTTCCTCCGCAGGACAAGGACTGGTTCGCCTACAAGATCTCGGAGCCCGGGTCGCGGCGGACGGTGGCGGAGACGCTCTCCGCGCGGACCGGCATGGCCTGGGACCCGGCCGACGTGCAGATGACCAACGGCGGCTTCGGGGCCATTGCGGTCACGCTGCGCACGCTGGTCGAGCCGGGTGACGAGGTCATCTTCCTGTCCCCACCGTGGTTCTTCTACGAGCTGCTGATCCTGGCCGCCGGCGGTGAGCCGGTGCGGGTGCGGCTCGAGCCGCCGGCCTTCGACCTGGCGCCGGACCGCATCGCCGAGGCCATCGGGCCATCCACGCGGGCCATCATCGTCAACAGCCCGCACAACCCCAGCGGCCGCGTGTACCCGGAGGCCGACCTGCGCGCGCTGGCGGAGGTCTTGACCGATGCCTCCGCCCGCATCGGCCACCCGATCTGGATCCTGTCCGACGAGCCGTACAACCGGATCGTCTACGACGGCCGCGGGTACACCAGCCCATCGCAGGTCTACCCGCACACGGTGGTCACCTACTCGTACGGCAAGACCCTGCTGGCGCCGGGTCAGCGCATCGGGTACCTGGCCGTGCCGCCCAGCCTGCCGCCCGACGAGCGCGAGGCCTTCCGGGAGGAGGCCTTCGTCCAGCAGACGGTGCTGGGCTTCGCCTTCCCCAACGCCCTGCTGCAGCACGCGCTGCCGGACCTGGAGAAGCTGTCGATCGACGTCGGCGCGCTGCAGCGCCGCCGCGACCGGCTGGTCCCGGCCCTGCGCGAGATGGGCTACGAGGCATCCATGCCGGAGGGCACCTTCTACACCATGGCTCGCTCACCGATCTCCGACGACGAGGCCTTTGCCGAGGTGCTGGCTCGCCACGGCGTGCTGGTGCTGCCGGGCACCATCGTCGAGGTGCCCGGCTGGTTCCGCATCAGCCTGACCGCCTCCGACGAGATGGTGGAGAAGGGCATCGACCGCTTCGCGGCGGCCATGGCCGAGGCGCGCGGCTGACCCCCGCTACGGGAACAGGCCGTTGACCTCGGTGATCACCGAGTCCGCCACGACCGCCGACCCACCCAGGACGAACACGCGCACCGGGGCGAGGCGGGTGAGCTCGGTCTTGGCGGGCGCCGGCAGGGTGGTCCTGTTCGTCAGCAGCAGCGGCCCCCCGAAGGCACCGGCCGACGGGTCGCCGGAGAGCGCGTCCGGGAAGGTCGAGCCGGCCGCCAGGAAGACGCTGGCCGCCGACGCGAAGGCCTGGCCGGAGATGGCGGCGGCGGTCGCGTATCGGTCGGCGCCGAACCAGCGCACCACGTTCTGGCCGGCGGCATAGGCCTTCAGCTCGTTGGCCACCGCGGCCGACACGGCGACCGTGCCACCCAGGATCACGATCCGCGATGGCGCCAGAGCGGTCAGCGCCGCCTTCGTCGGGGCGGGCAGCGACGTCGCGCGCGTGAGCAGGACCGGCCCGCCCACCACGCCGGAGGCCGCACCCCCGGCCAGCGCATCGGGGAAACTCTCGCCGTTGGCGACGAAGGCGGTGCCGCCCCAGGGCGCGTCGAACCCGGCCTCCGCGATCTCCGCGGCGGTGGCGTAGCGGTCCGCTCCCTCGAGCCGGAATGGACCGGTGCTGGCCGGGTCGTCATAGGCCGCCAGCTGGGTGCGCACGCTCTCGGCGACCGCCCCGGTGCCACCCAGCACGAAGATCTGGACCGGCTTCAGACGCTCGATCTCGTCCAGGACGACGGGCGGGATGGAGGTGCGCTTCACCAGCAGCAAAGGCGAACCGTACTGCGCGGCCACCGCGCCGCCGGCGAGCGCGTCCGGGAAGTTCTCCCCGGTGGCGATGAAGACCTGCGGCACGCCCGGGACAAAGGTCGCCGAGGAGATGGCGGCCGACGTGGCGTATCGGTCCAGGCCGGCAAGCCGGATGACGTCCGGCCGGCTGACGACCGCGGCACGCGCGTCCACCAGGCGGGGGTTGGCGATCCAGCCCAGCGTGCTCGGCAGGGCGCGGGCCGTGTGGATCAGGTGCGCCCGCAGGCTCGCGCCGTCCGCGAACCGCGTCGGGAACTTGGAGAGTGCCAGCGCGGCCACGCCCGTGGCGTTGGGCGCGGCCATCGAGGTGCCGCTCATCAGCTCGTAATCACCGCCCGGCACGGTGCTGAGAACGTCCTCGCCGGGGGCGGCGAGGTCCACTGAGGTGGCTCCGAAGTTCGTGAAGCTCGTGAGGTGCCCCTCGTTGTGGATGGCCGCCACGGCCAGGATGTTGGGCAGGTCGAAGGACGCCGGATAGACCGGCACCGCGTCGTTGTCGCTGTTGGCGTTGCCGGCCGCCGCCACGGCCAGCAGCGCCGATGCATCGGAGAACGCATCCTCCAGCGGGCCGCTGAACGCGGTCCCACCCCACGACGCGTTGATGATGTCGGCACCTTCGCTGACCGCGTACGCGATGGCGTCGATGGCCATGGTGTCCGTGCCGCAGTCCTCGTCCTCCGGGTCTCCCCCGCGGAAGACCTTGAGGGCCATGATCCTGACCCCCGGTGCGACACCCACCACGCCGATCCCGTTGTTGGCCGCGGCGATCGTGCCCGCGACGTGCGTCCCGTGGGCTTCGTTCGCGTCGTGCAGCGTGGCGTCCTCGTTGCAGAAGTCCCAGCCGTTCACGTCGTCGATGTGCCCGTTGCCGTCGTCGTCGATGCCGTTCGCGGGGATCTCGTCCGGGTTCGTCCAGGCGCGGTCGGCAAGGTCCGGGTGGCTGAAGTCCACGCCGTCGTCGATGACCGCCACCACGACGTCGCTCGACCCGGTCGTCTCCTGCCAGGCCTCCGGAACATTCATGTCGACGTCCGGGACGCCGTCGAAGCCGTTGACCTGCTGCCCCACGTTGTGCAGGGCCCACTGCTCATCGAACCGCGGCTCGGCCGGCGGCAGGGGGTCCACGAACAGCGTCCGGCGGTACTCGCGGGTGACGGCCACGACGTCGGGGTGGTTGCGCAGCACCGACCCGGCCGCCGCCAGGCCGCCCGCCGGCTCGATCAGCTCGGCATCCGGTAGTGCCACGTCGCCCACTCGCCTGGCACCGATCGACCGCCGCGCGGCGTCGCGAGCCGCTTCGGACGTGCCGGGGCGGTACTGCACGATGAGCCGCCCGGTCGCCTGCGGCGCGTCGGCCCGCCCGGTGCCCTTCGTGCCGGTCCGGGGCGTGACGGAGGTGTGGCCCAGGGGGCCGGCCGGGCCTACGGCAGCCACCGGGCCGGCGACGGCGGACACGAGGATGGCAGCCACCAGGGCGAAGCTGGGCAGCGGACGCCGACGCCGAACGGCTGACACGAAGCTGGTCCCTCCTACCGGTCTGCGCCGCAGGCATCCGCTGGGCCGCGACCAGCGGCACTCTAGGCCCACCGGCGTCCCGGGGGCAACCCGACGATGCCGGGACGCGCACCGCGGGCATGGCGGATGCATGAGCGGCCGCCAGATCGCCCGTCATGAGGGGGGCGACGTTCTGGAGGATCAGGTCATGCCCAAGGCAGGCAAGGCGGCATCGGGCGTCACCCGCACGGTCGGGAAGACGGTCGTGACGGTGGGCGGGGTGGTCGGCAGCGTCATCGGCGCGGTAGCCGACGTGCTGCCCATCGGCGACGACAAGCCCGGGCGCGCGACGCGGTCCAGGAGCTCGGCGGCATCCAAGGCCAAGGCGTCGGAGACCAAGGCGCGCGCCCGCCAGGCAACCAGCAAGGCATCGGGCGCCAAGGCATCGGGCGCCAAGCCCACGCGCACGCGGAAGGCGACGAGCGCCTGAGGATGGCCCGCGGGGCTCAGTCCGTGGGAACCGTTCGCTTCTGCGGCGCCACGCTCGGGCCGCGGCCCAGCAGGCGCCGCTGCCCGAAGCGCAGGTTGGCGGTGGCCACGCCCCCGATGATGAGCACCATGCCGGCCAGCACCGGCAGGCTGATCTGCTCATCGGCGACCAGCACCCCCAGGATCACGCCGACCACCGGCAGCAGGTAGGCGACCAGCGAGGTGCGGGTGGCACCCCATCGGTTCAGCAGGAAGAAGAAGGCCAGGAAGGCCAGACCGGAGCCGGTGAGACCCAGCCACGCCAGGCTCAGCACGGTCGACGCCTCGACCTGGGTCGCGAACGGGTCCTCGAGGATCAGGGCCAGCGCGGCCGAGATCACGAACGCAAAGCCCACCTCGCCGAAGGCGCTGGTCATGGCCGGCACGCCCTGCAGCATGCGGCGCCCGTAGACCCCGGCGGCCGCGTACGAGACCGATGCGCCGAGCAGCGCCAGCTGCCCCGGCATCGAGCCGCCCATCCCGCCCGAGAGCCCTGGGCTGGTGATGAGCACCACGCCCACGAAGCCGACCACCAGGCCCGCCAGGCGGTTGGTGGTGATCGGCTCATCGGCCAGGACCAGGGCGGCCATCACGATGGCAAACAGCGGCACCGTGCCGGTCAGGATGGCGGCCAGGCCCGAGTCGATGGTCTGCTCACCCCAGGTGATGAGGAAGAACGGGATCACGATGCCCAGCAGGGCCATCACCACCAGGTGACCGTACACCGGTGCTCGGCGGGGCAGAGCCTGCCGGGCGACCAGCATCGCCACCGCCAGCACGGCGGCGCCGATGCCCACCCGTCCGGCGACCAGGGTCAACGGCGTCAGGGTCTCGACGCCGATCTTGATGAACAGGTAGCTGCTGCCCCAGACGAAGCCCAGGATGCCGAAGACCAGCCACTCGATGGGTGAAGAACGATGTGCCATTGACTCCACGCTAGCGCGCATTGCTGTCAGCTCTGGTCAGGTTAGGCGTCTCGCCCGCCATCGCCCAACGTTCCCCCGCCCCATCTGAAACGCGACATTCGGCCGATGCGTGAGATGCAGGAGCCTCGCCGCACCGGGTGGCGGTCGAATGTCGTCTGCGGCTCCTGCCGCGAGCCGCAGTCCGGCGGGGCCGGCTCAATCGCCGTCACCGGCTCACCATCGGAGCCGGTGACAACTTCCGGCGGTCACGGCTCGCATCGCGGCTCTCCAGCGGAGCCGATGACAAGTTCCGGGGATCCGCGCCGCGGAAGGTTGCCCGAACGTCGTCGTTCGCTCACCTGAGCGGCGGTAATGCCACAGGGAGGCCTCCATCGGCGTCACTCGCTCACCAGACGGGCCGCTGACGGCTCCCAGCAGCTTCCGCGGAGTTACCGCTCTCCACGTGAGCGACTGACAAGTCCGGCACGGGACGCGCGAGAAGCGAGCCGCCCTGGAGGGCAGACCTCCGCTGCTATCCTTTTTGGCACTCGCCCGCACGGAGGGAGGGCGCAGTGCCGACAGACCGAGCTGCCCGGAATCCAGTGGCCGCCGTCGTGGTGGTGGCGGCCATTTCCTTGGTGCTGTCTGCGTGCGGAACGAATACCGCCGGCGCTGCCGGACACACCGCGGTCCCCACCGCCTCGGCGACGGCGCGCTTCACCGCGAGCCCGCGCGCGACCCCGCGCGACGCACCCACCGAGCCGGCCACAACGGCCCCCACGTCGTCGCCGGAGCGCCAGGGCCTCCCGACCTCGACGCCGGAGCCGGTCCTGGGTTCCGCGCCCATCGGTCCAACCCAGGCGGCCTTCGTCGAGCGGGTGATCGACGGCGACACCATCGAGGTGCGCCTGGGCGGGCAGTCCTTCACCGTGCGCTACATCGGCATCGACACGCCGGAGACGGTGCACCCGTCGCGCCCGGTGGAGTGGATGGGCCCGGAGGCATCGGCCGCCAACAGCGCCCTGGTGCTGGGTCGCGAGGTCGTCCTGGAGAAGGACGTCTCGGAGACCGATGACTTCGGACGGCTGCTGCGCTACGTCTGGCTGCCGCAGGACGGCGGCTGGCTGCTCGTCAACCGGGAACTGGTGCGGCGCGGGTTTGCGACCTCGTCAACCTACCCGCCCGACGTGCGCTACCAGGAGCTGTTCCTGGCGGCCGAGCGCGAGGCGCGCGCGGCGGGTGCCGGCCTGTGGGGCGCAACCCCACCGCCCGCCACGGAGGCACCACCGGCCGGCGGTACGTGCGATCCCTCCTACCCCGATGTCTGCATCCCGCCGCCGCCGCCCGACCTCGACTGCGGTGACGTGCCCTTCCGCCGCTTCCGAGTCGTGCCACCCGACCCGCACCGCTTCGACGGGAACCATGACGGGGTCGGCTGCGAGTCCTAGCCGGTGGTCGCCGCCGCGTCGCGGCGCTCGATGGCCAGCCGCTCGCCAGGTACACGAAGGATCTGGGCGAGCTACCGTTGCTGCGCGGTGCGCTGAACACCCGCTACGCCGACGCCGCAGCCGGATGATTGCGCCGATTGCGCCGCGCGCCACGAAATGTTGCCCCGGGGCACCCTATCCGGGTCTGAGGGCGCAGGGTGTTGCGCGGAGATACCACGCGGACCGCAACCTGTGTCACGCTGTTGTCCACGGCCACCATCTGACCGCCGAGGCGCGGACAGGGTGCCTGCAGGTAACACCGGCGCGGGCATCCGATTACGCTGCGGGGGATGACGAACCCGGACGCGTTCCTCGCTGAGCTGCGCAGCCGGCTTCCGGAGCTGAAGCTGCTCACCGATGAGGTCGACCGCGAGTCATACCGCCGCGACGAGACGGCGCACTTCGAGCCCGGGCTGCCCCTGGCCGTGGCCCTCCCGGAGACCACCGAGCAGGTCGCGGCGGTCATGCGCCTGGCCAGCAAGCATCGGGTGCCGGTGGTGCCGCGCGGCGCGGGCACGGGCCTGTCGGGGGGATCCGCCGGCATCGACGGCGCCCTCACCCTGGTGCTGACCCGGATGAACCGCATCCTTGAGGTCGACCGCGACAACCTGGTGGCGGTGGTGCAGCCGGGGGTGATCAACGCCGACCTCAAGGCGGAGGTGGCCAAGGTCAACCTGTTCTACCCGCCGGACCCGGCCAGCTACGAGATGTGCTCCATCGGCGGCAACATCGGCACCAACGCCGGCGGGCTGTGCTGCGTGAAGTACGGGGTGACCCGCGACGCCGTGCTGAGCCTGGAGGTGGTCCTGGCCGATGGGCGGGTCATCCACACCGGCGGGCGCAACGTGAAGGACGTCGCCGGCTACTCGCTGACCCACCTGTTCGTCGGCTCGCAGGGCACGTTGGGCATCGTGACCGAGGCCACGCTCCGCCTGCGCCCGGCTCCGCCATCCAAGCAGACCCTGCTGGCCTTCTTCCCCAGCATCGAGGCGTCCGGCGCGGCGGTGGCGGCCATGACCGCGGCCGGCCTGGAGCCCTGCACCCTGGAGCTGATGGACCGCGTCACCATCGCCGCCGTGGACGACTGGCACCACCTGGGACTCGACCGATCCGCGGCCGCCCTCCTGCTCATCGAGTCCGACCGGCCCGGCGAGGCGGCGACCGCCGAGCTGGAGCGGGCGGCATCGGCCTGCACCGATGCCGGGGCGTCATCGGTGGTGCGGGCCACCAACGCCATGGAGGCCGATTGGCTGCGCCAGGTGCGGCGCCTGGCGTTCCGGGCCATGGAGCGCCTGGGCGTGGCGCGCATGGAGGACGTGGGGGCGCCGCGCAGCCGGCTGCCGGAGCTGATCCGCGCCATCGATCGGGTGGCGGCGAGGCACGACGTGCGCTGCGGCACCTTCGGGCACGTGGGCGACGGCAACCTGCACCCCACCTTCGTCTGGGACCGCGGCGACGCGGCTGCCGAGGAGCGGGCGCAGGCCGCCTGCGAGGAGCTCTACCGCGAGGCGATCGCCCTGGGCGGGACGGTGACCGGCGAGCACGGCATCGGGGCGGCACGAAAGGCGTTCCTGGCCGAGCAGCGGGGCGAGGAGGCGGTCGCCGTCATGCGCTCGATCAAGCGGGCGCTCGATTCGCTGAACATCCTGAACCCGGGGCGGGTGGTCTGAGACCATGGCCGTCGTGACCGAGGCGCGCTCGTACCTGGCCCACCTGGAGTGCAGCGCCTGCGCCGCCACCTTCGACGCGGACGCCCTCCACGGCGTCTGCCCTGACTGCGGCAAGGTCCTGCTGGCCCGATACGACCTCGTCTCGCTGCAGCGCGCCATGCCGCAGCCGTCCTTCGCGGACCGCCCGCACGACCTGTGGCGCTACCGCGAGCTGCTGCCGATCCGGGATGCGAGCCGCGCCATCGGGCTCGGCGAGGGAGGCACCCCGTTGCTCGGCATGCCGCGACGGGTCGCCGACTCCGTCGGCATGGGGCGCGGGGAGCTGCTGATCAAGGAGGAGGGGCTCAACCCGACCGGCTCGTTCAAGGCGCGCGGGATGGCGGTCGCCGTGGCCCGCGCCGCCGAGCTGGGCGTGACCGACGTCGCGCTGCCCTCCGCCGGCAACGCGGCCGGCGCGGCCGCGGCCTACGCTGCGCTCCACGGCCTGACCTCCCACGTCGCGATGCCCGCCGACGCGCCGGACGCGAACCGCATCGAGGTCGGGGTTTACGGCGGCGAGGTGCAGCTGGTGGACGGCCTGATCGACGCCGCCGGCCGCCTCATCCGCGAGCAGGCCGGCGCCCACGGCTGGTTCGACCTCTCCACCCTGCGCGAGCCGTACCGCGCCGAGGGCAAGAAGACGATGGGCATCGAGCTGGCCGAGGCCGGCGGCTGGGGCGACGGGTGGTGCCCGGACGTCATCGTCTTCCCCACCGGCGGGGGCACCGGCATCGTCGGCATGTGGAAGGCCTTCGACGAGCTTGGGCAGCTGGGCTGGATCGGTGCCCGCCGCCCGAAGATGGTGGTGGTGCAGGCCGCCGGCTGCGCGCCGCTGGTCCGCGCCCACGAATCGGGCGCGGAGCACGCCGAGCCGTGGACCGATGCGCGGACCCTGGCTGCCGGCATCCGGGTGCCGTCGGCCATCGGCGACTACCTGGTGCTGCGCGCCATCCGTGAGAGCGGGGGCACCGCCGTGGCCGTGGACGACGAGGCGATCGTCGCCGCCCAGCGGGACCTGGCGCGCCACGCTGGCATCTGGGCCGCGCCGGAGGGCGCCGCCGCCTATGCCGCGCTGGGGAGGCTGCGCGCGTCCGGCTTCCTGTCCGGCACCGAACGGGTGGTGGTCTTCAACACGGGCACCGGCCTCAAGTACCCACCACCGGCCTGAGGAGCGGGCACTATACTCGGCCGGTCGCCGTGCCGGGTGTCTGGGCACGGCCGCCGCCCGATGACCGACCCAGCTCGCTCCGACCGGTTGACCCTCGCCGCGTTCCTGCTGCTGGTGCTCCTCGCCGGCGGCAACGCGGTCGGCGTGGACATCGCGCGCGGCGAACTGGAGGCGTACTGGGGAGCCGGGCTGCGGTTCGCCGGCGGTGCGGCGATCTTCGGCATCCTGATGGCCGCCTTCCGGGTCCCCGCACCGGCGGGTCGAGCCCTGGTCGGTGCCGTCCTGTACGGCGCCGTCGGCTTCGGCGCCGCCTACGGCATCGCCTTCGTGGCCATCCCCATGACCGGCGCCGGCACCGGGCAGCTGCTGCTGGGCCTGGTTCCGTTGCTCACCCTGATCCTGGCCCGGCTCCACGGGCTGGAGCGGATCCGGCCCCGCGCGGTGCTCGGCTCCCTGCTGGCATTCCTCGGCCTGGCCGTGCTGGCCGCCGACCGCATCGCCGCCGATGTCCCGCCGGCCGGCATCGGCCTGGCCTTCCTGGGCGCCGTGACCATGGCAGAGTCCGGCGTGATCGTGAAACTCACTCCGCGGGCCCACCCGATCGCGACCAACGCCGTCGGCATGCTGACCGGAGCCGCCCTGCTCCTGCCAATGTCGGTGTTGGTGCGGGAGGCGTGGGTGCTCCCCGTCCAGCAGGACACCTGGGCGGCCGTGATCTACCTGGTGGTCCTCGGCTCGGTGGGCGTCTTCGGGTTGAACGTCTTCGTGCTGGGCCGCTGGCCGGCGTCGGTGGTCGCCTTCGAGTTCCTGCTCATCCCGCTGGCCACCATCCCGTTCTCGGCAGTCCTCACCGGCGAGCCGATCACCCCGATCATGCTGCTCGGCGGCGCCGTGATCTTGGTCGGCGTCTACATCGGCTCGTTGGCCGGTGAGCGAACACCACTCCCTCAGCCGCAACCGGCGGACGCCTGACGAAGCGGGGCGGCAGCGTGCAGGTGCGGCCGGGCAGGCGACCGCACCTTTCGCTCAGATGTGAGGCCGGCTAGTGCCGGACGCCCACGCCGTGGCCGTCACCGCCCGGGTCGCGCTCGGCGAGCACCGGAGGCAGGACCGCCGGCGATCCCTGGGCCGGGTTGACCTTGTGGCTGTGGTTGGCAACCAGGAAGGTGTCGTCCTCGAGCTGCAGATCGGCTGGCGAGACCGTGCCCGACCCGTCCAGGTCGAGGTAGACGTCGGCGAAACCGCCGGGCAGCTTTCCCGCCGGATTGGCACCGATGAAGGTCACCTCTTCGGTCTGCGGGTTGATGAGGACGGTTCCGCGGACGCCGGCGCCATCAGGCTTGCTCTCGTTCACGCAGTGCGCGCCGAGTGCCGTGCCGGCGAGCACCACCGACAGGACGGACGCCGAACCAAGGCTGAGAAGGGCACGTCGTTTCAAGATCCTTTCCTCCAGTGATCGCTCGGGTGCGGGGCGGTGCAGTATAGGGGAGGGGCTGTCGGCCCTGGACGTGCGCGGCGCAGTTCGGTGGTGCACGCAGGCACCCGGTCGCTGGGTGCCGGGCGATCAGGGCGGTCGCCACGGGACCGCGTTTCGGCGCACCGGTTGGGCCGCAATTGAGCGCACACTGTGAGCGACCGATGGACGTGCTGCGGAGGCCGACATGACCGACCCGGCTGCCTCACCCTTCGATCGCGCGGAGGCATACGACCGCTACATGGGCCGATGGAGCCGCCTCATCGCGGCCCGCTTCCTGGACTGGCTGGCGGTGCCGTCGGGCGCCGCGTGGCTCGACGTCGGGTGCGGCACCGGGGCGCTGCTCGGCACCATCGCCGCGACCAGGGCGCCGGGCCGCCTGACCGGGATCGACCAGTCCGCGCAGTACGCGGCCGTGGCCCGGCAGCGGGTGCCCGGCGCCGAGGTGCTGGTCGGCGATGCCCAGGCCCTGCCCTTCGCCGCAGACTCGTTCGACGCCTGCGTCTCCGGGCTGGTGCTCAATTTCGTGCCCCAGCCGGCGCTGGCGGTGGCCGGGATGTGCCACGCCACCCGTCCCGGCGGCGTGGTCGGGGTCTACGTGTGGGACTACGCCGAGGGCATGCAGCTGCTGCGCTCCTTCTGGGACGTGGTGACCGAGCTGGATCCCGCGGCCAACGCCCTGGACGAGGGCAGCAAGCGCTTCTCGATCGCCCACCCAGAGGCCCTGGAGTCGCTGTTCACGACGGCCGGGTTGGGGTCGGTGGCCACCACGGCGGTCGAGGTGCCGGCGCCGTTCGCCAGCTTCGACGACTACTGGCGGCCGTTCCTCGGCGGGCAGGGCCCGGCCGGCGGCTACCTGGTCGCCCTGCCCGAGGAACGGCAGGCCACGGTGGCGGCGGCGCTGCGGGAACGGCTTCCCTTGCGGGTGGATGGGTCGTTCGACCTCACCCTGCGCGCCTGGGCGGTTCGGGGCACCGTATCCTGATCCGTCGGGATGGACGCCACTGCCAACCTGCCGCTGGCCGGCGTTCGCGTGCTGGACTGCAGCCGCGTGCTGGCGGGCCCCTTCGCCAGCATGACGCTCGGCGACCTCGGCGCCGAGGTCATCAAGGTGGAGCCGCCGGACGGCGACGAGACGAGGTCCTGGGGACCGCCGTACTGGGGTGAGCCGTCAGACGGCCTGAGCGCGTACTTCGCCGCCATCAACCGCAACAAGCGCGCCATCGCCGTCGACCTCAAGACCGATGACGGCCGCGCCATCCTGAACGCCCTGGCCGCCCGCGCCGACATCCTGGTCCACAACTTCCGCCCATCCACCGCTGAGCGGCTGGGGCTCGGACCCGAGCGGCTGGCGACCGATCACCCGCACCTGGTCACCGCCGTGGTCGAGGGGTTCCCGG
The DNA here is from genome assembly GCA_035687145.1 of Candidatus Zixiibacteriota bacterium. Lineage (GTDB taxonomy): Bacteria > Chloroflexota > Limnocylindria > QHBO01 > QHBO01 > DASRYM01. Next base: position 57,432 of record DASRYM010000043.1, read on the forward strand.
GCGGCGCGGCCGAGCGTGAGCGACCCGCCTACGACCTGCTGGCGCAGGCGGTATCGGGCTACATGTGGGTCACCGGCGAGCCCGACGGCCAGCCAACCAAGGTCGGGGTGGCTGTCCTTGACCTGCTGGCCGGGCTGCAGGTGGCGCTCGGGGCGGTGGCTGCGCTGGTGGGACGCGACCACACGCCGGTGGCGCGCGTGCAGGCGAGCCTGGTGGAGGTGGGTGTGACATCGCTGATCAACGTCCTGGCGAACCACGTTGCCGGTGGCGATGAGCCGCAGCGCCACGGGTCCGGGCATCCGAACATCGTCCCCTACCAGTCGTTCGAGGCCGCGGACGGCCACCTGGTCATCGCCATCGGGAACAACGCGCAGTTCGGCCGGCTGCTGGAGGTGCTCGGGGTGCGCGACCCCGACGGCCGCTATGCCACCAATGCGCTTCGTCTCGAGCACCGCGACGAAGTGATCGCCTCGCTGGCCGATGCCATCCGGGTGTGGAAGCGGGACGACCTCCTGCGCTCCCTGGCGGAGGCCGACATCCCGGCCGGGCCGGTGAACCGCGTCAGCGAGGCGGTGCGCATGATGGAGGACGCCCACGGCGGCAGCTGGCTGCAGGAGGGAGGCCCCATGCGCCTGGCGCCGAGCCCGCTGCTGGTGGACGGGCGGCGCGCGCCGCTGCGCCGCCCACCGCCGCGCCTCGGCGAGCACACCGACGAGATCCTGGCGGAGCTCGGCTGGAAGCAACCGGCCATCGATCGAATGCGGGAGGCCGGCATCGTCCGATGAGCACCGATGCCCTTCGCGTGATCCTCGAGATCGGCAAGAGCGGCCGCCGGATCGTGGCCGGCGCCATGGACTGGCCCGGCCTCGAGCGCTGGGGCAAGACCGAGGACGACGCCCTCGACATCCTGCAGCGCTACCGGCCCCGCTACGCCGCGGTCGCCGAGCGCGCCGGACTGGGCGACGAGTTCGCGGCCGCCTCCCGGGTGGAGGTCGTGGAACGTGTGCCCGGATCGAGCTCCACGGACTTCTGGGGCGTGGCCCACGTCCCGTCGCAGATCGAGCAGGAGGTGCTGTCCGCGGCCGACCTCGAGCGCCGCCTCGACCTGCTGCAGGCCTGCTGGGCGTACTTCGACGAGGTGGCCGGCCGCGTCTCGGAGGACCTGCGCCTCGGCCCGCGCGGCGGCGGGCGCTCGCGCACGGAGATCATCGATCACGTCTTCGGCTCGGAGCGTCATAACTGGTCACCCAAGGTCGAGGTCCGGACTCCGCCGGGCGTCATGCTCACGCCCGATGGCCTGGCCGCCCATCGGCGCCAGTACCTGGAGGCCATCCGCGCCTACAACGCCGAGGGCCGGAAGGCGCGGCGCTGGCCGATCCAGTTCCTCATCCGGCGCACGGCGCAGCACGCCATGGATCACGCCTGGGAGATGGAGGACCGCGACCTCAGCGCGTGACCGATTGTGGTGCCGGGCTGCCGAGCTGACGCTAGGATTCGCCTCGCCATGACCGATGACGCCCTCGCCACGGCGGAGCGCTTCTACGCGCTGCTGGACGCGGACGAGATCGAGGAGTTCCTTGGCCTCTGCGCCGAGGACGTGGAGGTGCGCTATCCCGCCGCCGGGATGCTGCCGTACGGCGGGACGTGGCTTGGACGCGACGGCGTCGCCCGCTTCCTGGACGCGCACGAGGAGGCGGAGGAGATCCTGGAGTTCGACCATGGGCCGATGTTCGCCGGTGGCGACACCGTCCTGGTCCTCGGCCGCTTCACCGGCCGCGCCCGGAAGAGCGGGCGCACGTGGTCGACGCGCTTCGTCCACGCCCTGACCATCGCCGATGGCCACGTCCGCCGCTGGGAGGCCTTCTTCGACACGGCGTCCGCCGTTGCCGCACGGAGCTGACCCGGTCAGGTCAGCAGCAGGACCAGGCCGGTGACGGTGCCGACGACCATGATCGC
>DASRYM010000044.1:0-96594 GCA_035687145.1 Candidatus Zixiibacteriota bacterium
CGCCGGTGCGGCGGACGGCGCCGGTTCGGCTTCGGCCGCCGCGGGGGCCGCCTCGGCCTGTTCCGCGGCCGGCGCCTCGGCCTCGGCCTCCTGCGGCTGGGCGCCATCGCCCTCGGTGGCGATCTCGGCCAGCGGCGTCCCGACCTTCACCGTCTCGCCGTCACCGACCAGGATCTTGGTGATGGTGCCGCCCACCTCGGCGGGCACCTCGGCGTTCACCTTGTCGGTCACCACCTCGAACAGCGGGTCGTACTGCTCGACGTGATCGCCCTCCTTGACCAGCCAGCGCTCGATCGTTCCCTCGGTCACCGACTCGCCGAGCTGGGGCATCTTGATCGTCGCCATTGGCGTGTACTCCTTGGCTCTTACATGGCGGCGCCGGAGTGGCTGGCGACGCGCGTCACCCGGCACAGGTCACGCAGCGCGCCGATCTCGGCCCCGTGGTGGATGTCGTGGTCGATCATTGTCCAAGAGATGCGCCAGGCTGGCCACTCAAGCCGGGCGCGGGCTGCCTGTGGCGTGTGTGCCGCGTCGACCTGGTCCCAGATCAGCCGGCCCGGACCGGACGCGTACTGGCAGGCACCCGGCTGGGTGCTCAGCAGGGTGATGGGATCCATCGGTCCATCAGTAGGCCGCCAGCCTGCGGGCGGCGTCCACGATCTTGGCCGGGCCCACCATGAACCACTCTTCGAGGTCGTGGTGGTAGGGGACGCCCGGGACCTCCGGTCCGGCCAGGCGGGTGACCGGGCCGTCCAGGTGCTCGAAGGCCTCCTCGGCGATGGTGGCGGCCACCTCGGCGCCGAAGCCGCCGAAGCGGTTCGCCTCGTGGACGACCAGCGCCTTGGCGGTCCTGGCCACCGACCCCAGCACCGTCTCGGTGTCCAGCGGGCGCAGGGTGCGCAGGTCGACCACCTCGGCCTCGATGCCGTCCTCGCGGGCCAGGATCTCGGCCGCCTCCAGCGCGCAGGCGCGCATGTAGCCGTAGCAGAAGATCGACAGGTGCTTCCCCGGCCGGGCCACCTCCGCCTTGCCGATGGGCACCAGGTGGTCGCCGTCCGGCACCTCCGCGCGGAAGAGGCGGTAGGTCTTCTTGTGCTCGAAGAACAGCACCGGGTCCGGGTCGCGGACCGCGGACTTCAGGAGGCCCTTGGCGTCGGCCGGCGTGCCGGGCGCCACCACCTTCAGCCCGACCGTGGCGGTGAAGTAGGTCTCGTTCGACTGGGAGTGGTAGAGCGCGCCGTGCACGCCGCCGCCGTACGGCATGCGGATCACCATCGGCACGCTGAAGGTGCCGTTGGACCGGTAGTGGAACCGGCTGATCTCGCTGACGATCTGGTTGAAGGCGGGGTACACGAAGTCGGCGAACTGCATCTCGGCGATGGGCCGCAGCCCGTAGATCGCTGCCCCGGCCGCCGCGCCGGCGATCATCGCCTCGGTGAGCGGGGTGTCGAGGACGCGCTTGTCGCCGTACTTGGCCCACAGCCCGTCGGTGGCGCCGAAGACGCCCCCCTTCTTGCCGACGTCCTCGCCCAGGACCATGACCCGTTCGTCGCGCTCCATCTCCTCGTCCATGGCCAGGCGGATGGCCTCGACGATGTTGAGCTCGGCCATGTCAGTGCCCCTCCGTGCCGGCCGGCGCCGTGGTGGCGGTGCCGCCGCCGGGGATCGGGTTGGCGTAGACCCGCTGGTGGGCCTCGGCCACGGACGGCTCAGGGCGGGCCTCGGCGCGCTTGCTCGCCTCGTTGACCTCGGCCTTCACCTCGGCCCGCAGCTGCTCGTCGCGCTCGTCGGCGAGCAGGCCCATCTCCCGCAGCTGCTGCGAGAAGCGGGCCAGCGGGTCCTGCTCCTTCAGCGCCTCGACCTCGGCCGGGTCGCGGTAGCGCCGCTGGTCGTCGTCCGAGGAGTGCGAGGTGAGGCGCACCACGCGGGCCTCGATCAGGGTCGGCCCGTCGCCACGCCGCGCCCGATCGTGCGCCTCGCGCGCCGCCGCGTAGCAGGCCAGCGGGTCGGAGCCGTCGACCACCACCCCGGGGAAGCCATAGCCCTGGGCGCGAGCCGCCACGTTGCCGCCGGCCACCTGCTTCTCCAGCGGGACGCTGATCGCGTAGCCGTTGTTCTCGCAGACGAAGATCACCGGCAGGTTGTGGACGCCGGCGAAGTTCATGGCCTCGTGGATCTCGCCCTGGTTGGAGGTGCCCTCGCCGTAGGAGGTCATGGCCACCACGTCGTCCCCCCGGATCCAGGCCGCCATGGCGATCCCCACCGCGTGGAGCACCTGGGTGCCCACCGGCGACGAGAGGCTCACGATGTTGTACGGGGCGCCGCCGTAGTGGCCTGGCATCTGGCGCCCGCCGGACGAGACGTCGTCGCCCTTGGCCAGGTGGGCGGTGATGATGTCCTCGACGCTCATCCCGAAGGTCAGCGCCGAGGCGATGGAGCGGTAGTAGGGTGCCATCCAGTCCTGGTTGCGGCGCATGGGCCAGGTGATGCCGACCTGGGCGCCCTCGTGCCCCTGGCCGGAGATGATGAAGGCGATCTTGCCGGCGCGCTGCATCAGCCACATCCGCTCGTCCACGGCGCGCGCCAGCAGCATCTGGCGGTACATGGCCAGCACGTCGTCGTCGCTCAGGCCGAGCTCGACGTGGCGTTGCCTGGTCTCCGTCTTGGCCACAGCTGTCAGCCCTCCGTCATACGTGGATGGCCGCGCCATCGACCGCCAGGGCGGCCTCGGCGAGGACCTCGGTCAGGGTGGGATGGGCGTGGACCGACATCGCGATCTCGCCCGCGGTGCCCTCCACCAGGCGGGCGAAGGTGGGCTCGGCCAGGAGGTCGCCGGCGTGCGGGCCGATGACGTGGGCGCCGAGCAGCTCGCCGGTCCGCGCATCGGCCACGAACTTGGCGAAGCCGTCCACCTCGCCCACGATGGTGGCCTTGCCGAGCGCGCGGAAGGGGAAGGACCCGACCTTCACCTCGCGGCCGGCCTCGCGAGCCTCGGCCTCGGTCATGCCCACCGACCCGATCTGCGGACGGCAGAAGGTGACGCGCGGCATGAGGTCGGCGCGCATCGGCTCCGGGTCCTGCCCGGCGATGGTCTCGACCGCGATCACCGCCTCGTGGCTGGCCACGTGGGCCAAGGCGAAGCCCGGCACGATGTCGCCGATGGCGTACACGTGCGCGGCCCCGGTGCGCAGGTGGTCGTCCACCTTGACGTAGCCGCGATCCAGCTCCAGGCCGGGGATGTTCTCCAGGCCGATGCCATCGGTCAGCGGTCGGCGCCCGACCGCCACCAGGATGACGTCGGCCTCCATCTCGGTCCGCTTGTCGCCCTCGCGGGGGACGACCGTGAAGCTGAGGCCCGCATCGGTCTTCCTGATCGTCTCCGGGTCGATGGTCGAGGCGGTGTGCATGGCGATGCCGCGACGGCGGAAGACGCGTGCCAGCTCCTTGCTGACGTCGGCGTCCTCCAGCGGGACGACCCGGTCGAGGTACTCGATCAGGGTCACCTCGGCGCCGAAGTCGCGGTACATGCTGGCCCACTCCACGCCGATGGCCCCGGCGCCGACGATGGCCACCCGCTTCGGCAGGTCGTTGCGCCTCAGCGCCTCGTCGGAGGTGATGATCCGCTCGCCGTCCGGCTCCAGTCCGGGCAGCGAGCGCGGCGCGGACCCCGTGGCCAGGATGAGGTCGGTGCCGGTCACCTCCACCTCGCCCGACTCTCCGCCGCTCACCTTCACGCTGGTGGGGCCGGTCACCGTGCCGTGGCCGCGGATGACGGTGACGCCGTTCTTCTTCATCAGGAACTCGACGCCCTTGACGTGCTTGTCGACCACCGCGTCCCGTCGCCTGCCGAGGGCCGCGTAGTCCAGGCCCACCCCGTCGTTGCCGGTGAGGCCGAACTCGGCGCCCTGCTCCGTCACCCGGTGCAGCAGGTCGGCGGTCTCCAGCAGGGCCTTGGAGGGGATGCAGCCGCGGTTGAGGCAGGTGCCGCCCAGCGCGTCGCGCTCGATGAGGCCCACCTTGAGCCCCAGCTGCGCGGCGCGGATGGCGCCCACGTAGCTCATGCCGCCGCCCAGGATGACGACGTCGAATCGCTGCTGTTCGGTCATGTGGCTCCCTGCGACGGCCGCGTCAGGTCCCGGCCCTCATGGGCCACCAGGGCGGCGCGCCACGCATCCGGCACCGGCATCGGCCGGGCCTGCTCGTAGTCGTAGGCGACCAGGACCGATGACGCCCTGGCCAGCTGGCGGTCCTCGCCTGCGCTCAGCCGGTGCGACATGGCCAGGCTGGTGCGACCGATCCAGTCCACCCGCGAGCCGACCTCCACCCGGTCACCCCAGAAGATGGGGGCCAGGTAGTCCACCTTGATCATGGCCAGGATGAGCGGCATGTTGCCGACCGGGTCCACGCCCAGGATCTCGTGCAGGTAGCGGACACGGGCCTGCTCCACGTACGTGGAGACGACCGCGTTGTTCACGTGCCCGAACGCATCCACGTCCCGGAAGCGGACCTCGAGGGACGCGCGGTGGCGGAAGTCGTCTTCGCTCACGGAGCCTCGATTCTACAGGGCCTCTCCGGCGCGGTGGATCAGCTCCGCCAGGAGGGTGGTGCGCGGCACCACGCTCTCGAGGTCGAGCCACTCGTCGGCCGAGTGGTCGTCGCCGCCGATGGGCCCCAGGCCGTCGAGGGTGGGCAGTCCTTCCGAGGCGGTGGTGTTGCCGTCGCTCGCCCCGCCGGTGGTCGTGTCCTTCAGCGCGATGCCGATGTCGGCGGCGATGGCGCGCGCCAGGCCGGCCAGGCGGGCGCCGGCCGGGGAGCGCTCCATGGGCGGGTGGTGCGCCACCCGCTGCACCTCGGCGGTCACATCCGGCACGGCCGGCGAGGTGGCGATGCGCTCCACCTCGGCGGTGGCGGCCGCGAACTCGTCGGCGGTGATGCCGCGGACGTCGACCTTCAGCAGGCACTCGGCCGGCACCACGTTGGGCCGCGTGCCGCCGCGGATGACGCCCACGTTGACGGTCACCCCCGGCCAACGGCCGTTCAGGTCGTGGAGTGCCACCACCTGCGCGGCCGCGGCCAGGATCGCCGAGCGGCCCTTCTCCGGCTCCACCCCGGCGTGGGCCGCGCGACCGCGCAGCGTGACGTGCAGGTCGGCCACGCCCTTCCGGGCGCTGACGATGTCCCCGTTGGCGCGCGCCGACTCCAGGACGAAGGCGGCGTCGTGCTCGCGGGCCAGGCGGCGGATGTGCGGGGTGCTGAACGGGGACCCGATCTCCTCGTCCGGGTTGGCCACGAAGGTGACGGTGGGTCGGGCGCCGATGTCCCGCAGCGCGCCCAGAGCATGCAGGCCGGCCAGCAGCCCGCCCTTCATGTCGCTGGTCCCGGGCCCCAGGGCGCGCCCGCCACGGACGGTGAAGGGGCGCTCGACGGCGGTACCGTCGTCGAAGACGGTGTCCATGTGGCCGATGAGCAGCAGGCGCGGGCCCTCCCCGGCGAGCCGGCCGATGACCAGGTCGCCCAGCGGCGAGCCGTCCGCCAGGGTTGCGCCCCCGATGCGTTCGACATCGGCGCCGAGCTCGCGGAGGAGGCCCTCGACGACGTCGGCGACCCGGTTGACGCCGACCGGCGAGTACGAGCCGGAGTCGATGCCCACCAGCTGCTCCAGCTCGGCCAGGAAGCGGGGATATCGGTCCTGGACGGCCGAGCGCAGGCCGGTCGGGAGGGGCATGGCGCCTGAGTATACTGCCGGCCATGGCGCAGCAGGCGCAGCCCGAGGCCGCCGCGGAGCTGCTGGAGCTGCGCGTGCTGGACGGGCCCAACCGCTTCGCCAACCGTCCGGCCATCAAGCTCGAGTTCGCCGCCCCGGAGCCCGGTCGGGCGGAGGCCGTGGCGGCCGCGGCGGGCGACGCCGTCCAGCGCCTGCACGCCGAGCTGGAGCTCCCGGTGCCCCGCCTCGCGTTCCGCGTCTCGGTCGACCGGCGGCGGGCGTCCGTCGCCTTTCCCTGGCGCCGGCGGACGCGGGCGCAGGCCATCGCCGCCGCGGCGGCGCGCATCGCGCTGGGCGCCGGCACCTTCCGCCGCGAGCTCCGCTCGGTGCGCGCGGTGGCGCCCGGCCCGCTGCCGGTGCTGCCCGTGCCGCCCATCCCGGTGGTGGCGGTGACCGGCACCAACGGCAAGAGCACCACCACCCGGCTCATCGCCCACGTCCTGTCCCTGGCCGGCCGCTCGGTGGGCATGACCAACTCGGACGGGATCCACGTCCGTGGCCGGCTGGTGGAGCCCGGCGACTGGACCGGATTCGGCGGGGCCGCCCGCGTCCTGTCGGAGCCAGGGCTGGACGTGGCCGTGCTGGAGACCGCGCGCGGGGGCATCCTGCTGCGCGGCATCGGCTATGCGGCCAACGACGTCGGGGTGGTCACCAACGTCAGCGCCGATCACCTCGGCCTGCAGGGCATCGACACGCTGGACGAGCTGGCCGACGTCAAGGCCACCGTGGTGCGCATCACCCGGCGCTCGGGCTGGGCGGTGCTGAACGCCGAGGACGAGCGGGTGTGGGCCATGCGGCGCCAGACGCGGGCCGGCTGGTACGCCTTCAGCCTGGATCCCGACACCCGCGGCGTGCGGGAGGCGCTCGAGCACGGCGGGCGGGCGGCCGTCCTGCGCGACGGCTGGCTGGTGCTGCTGGGCGCCGGACGCCGGGCGCGACGGCTGGCGCCGGTGGACGAGCTGCCGGTCACCTTCGCCGGCCTGTCGGAGCACAACGTGGCCAATGCCCTGGCCGCCGCGGCCGCCTGCGACGCGCTGGGGGTGCGGCCCGCGCGGATCGCGGCCGGGCTGCGCTCCTTCGCCATGGACTCGGCCGCCAACCCCGGGCGGCTGAACCTCTTCGCGCGCGACGGCCGGCTGGTGCTGGTTGACTTCGCCCACAACGAGGCCGGGCTGGCGGGGCTGCTGCGGGTGTGCCGGGCACTGGCCGACGGCACCGGCGGGCGCGTCCTGCTGGCGCTGGGCACGGCCGGCGACCGGACCGATGAGATCCTCACCCGCCTGGGCCACCTGGCCGGCCGGGGGGCCGACGTGCTCGTCATCTGTGAGAAGCCGCATTACCTCCGCGGCCGGGACCTGGAGGTGATGAACGAGCTCTTCCGGCGCGGCGCAGCCGAGGGCGGCTACCGGCGCCGCGTGCCGAGCCACCCGTCGGAGCTCGCGGCCCTCCAGGCGCTCGTGCGGCGCAGCCGCCCCGGCGACGTGGCCGCGGTGATGAGCCACGCCGAGCGCGACGAGATCTTCGCCTGGCTCGCGGCCCGCGGATTCGCGCCGATGCCCCAGGAGAAGCTGCGGGCCATCCTCCGCGGCACGCGGACGAGCTAGTCGAAGGCCGGCTCCAGGTCCGGATCCGCGGCCAGGGCGGTGACCGCGCGCATGTGCGCGGCGCCGTCGCCGTGCCGGCGGCGCTGCAGCTCCTTCCACACCTCGTTGGCGTGGTCCACGCAGAGCGCCACCACGTCGCCGGCGCGGCCCATGTCCAGCGCCCGCCGCGTGGCCTCCAGCTCGTCCAGCACGATCTCCAGCGACTGGCAGCGCGCCCCGCTGTGCATGGCGGCGCGCACCCCGCGCTCGATCAGCGCGGCGGTGTCGCCGCGCGGCCGTCCCCGGTTGTTGGCGTCCTCGCGGATGACGATGGCGTCGAAGAAGCGGGCCGCGGTCTCCCCCAGCTCCACGATGTCGGCGTCGCGCCGGTCGCCGGCGGTGGCGATGACCCCGATGCGCCGGCCGCTCACCAGCGGCAACCGCCCACCGGCGGTGGGCTCGGCCAGCAGCTCGATGAACTCGCCAAGCGCCCGCACCGCCGGCGGGTTGTGGGCGTAATCGACGATCACCCGGTAGCCGTCCAGCTCGAACATGTTGAGCCGGCCGGGAGCCATGAAGTAGGAGGTCGTGAAGGTGCGCAGGCCCTGCCGGATGTCGTGGAGGTGCGCGCCGGCCGCCCAGCAGGCCGCCGCCGCGGCCAGGGCGTTCTGCACGTTCATCCGGGCCCGTCCCTCGAAGGTCGCCGGCAGCAGGTGGGTCCACACCAGCGGCATGCTCTTGCGGCCCTGGCGCAGGACGATCATCTCCCCGTTGCGTCCCCGCTCCAGGGTCACGGTCCGGCGGCCGCGGGCAGCCTGCCGGCGGACGTGCTCGTTGTCGGGGTCCATGCTGAAGTAGATGACCGATCCCGAGCAGTGGCGGGCCATGGCGGCCACCAGCGGATCGTCGGCGTTCAGCACCGCCGTCCCGTCGCGCGGCACGGCCTCGACGACCACCTGCTTGACCGCCGCCAGCTGCCGGATGGAGGTGATGCCGCCCAGCCCCAGGTGGTCGCCGGTCACGTTGAGCACCACGCCCACGTCGTTACGGTCGTAGCCCAGCCCCTCGCGCAGGATCCCGCCGCGGGCCACCTCGAACACGGCGAAGTCGACGGTCGGGTTCTGCAGGACGGTGGAGGCTGAGCGCGGGCCGCTCATGTCGCCGCGCCGGACCACGCGGCCGTCGACGAAGATGCCGTCGGTCGAGGTCAGGCCCACCTTGCGGCCCATGCCCTTCATGACGTGGGCGATCATGCGGGCCGTGGTCGTCTTCCCGTTCGAGCCGGTCACGGCCACGATGGGGATGCGTGACGGACTGCCCGGCGGGAAGAGCATGTCGATCACCGGCTTGGCCACGTACTGCGGCTCGCCCTCGGTGGGATGGGTGTGCATCCGGAAGCCGGGCGCGGCGTTGACCTCCACGATCCCGCCGCCGGTCTCGCGCACCGGCACGCTGATGTCCGGGCAGATGAAGTCGATGCCGGCGATGTCCAGCCCCACCATGCGCGCCGCGAGCTCGGCGATCTCGGCGTTGTCGGGATGGATCTCATCGGTCCGGTCGATGCTGATCCCGCCGGTGCTCATGTTGCCCGTGCGCTTGAGGTAGACCCGGACTCCGCGTGGCGGGACATCGGTCATCTCGAAGCCCTGCTCACGGGCGTAGGCCACGGCCTCGTCGTCGACCTTGATGCGGGTCAGCACCTTCTCGTGCCCGATGCCGCGCCGCGGATCCTGGTTGGTGATCTCCACCAGCTCGGCGACCGAGTGCTGGCCGTCGCCGTCGACATGGGCCGGCACCCGCTGGGCCACGGCGCGCAGCACGCCGCCGATGACCAGGCAGCGGTAGTCGTTGCCCGTGAGGAACGTCTCCACCACCACCGCGCCGGAGCGCGACTGCGCCCGGGCGACGGGGTAGGCGGCCCGCACGGCCGCCTCGTCCGCCAGGTTCAGCATCACCCCGCGTCCGTGGTTGCCGTCCAGGGGCTTGATGGCCACCGGATAGCCGATGCTCGCCGCGGCGGCGGCCGCCTCGTCCTCGCTGCGCACGACCTCGGAGCGGGGGACCGGCACCCCGGTCGCGGCCAGCAGCCGGTTGGTGAGCTTCTTGTCGGAGGCGATGTCCACCCCGATGGAGCTGGTCTGGCTGGTCATGGTGGCGCGGATGCGGCGCTGGTAGACGCCGTGCCCCAGCTGCACCAGGGACTGGTCGTTCAGCCGGATGTAGGGGATGTCGCGCAGCGTGGCCTCGTCGATGAGGGCCTGGGTCGATGGCCCGAAGGCGGCCCGCTCGGCGAGCAAAACCAGCTTCTCGTACTCCGTCTGGAAGTCGAAGTCCGGATCGGCCTCCACCAGGTTGTTGACCAGGCGCACGGCCAGGCGCCCCGCGGCCAGGCCCACCGACTCCTCGGCGTAGGAGTAGACGACGTGGTAGCGCCCCCGCTCTCCGGTGCCGCGGGTCTTGCCGCGCCCCACCTCGGTGCCCGCCTCGCGCTGCAGCTGGAGCGCCACGTGCTCGGCCACGTGCCCCAGCCAGGTACCCTCGCGCAGGCGGTCGGCGAAGCCGCCGCGGCGCCCGGTGCCGCAGGAGTGCTCGCCCACGCCGGGGAGCAGGTCCAGCAGCCCCTCGACGAAGCCGGGGATGGTGTTCGAGGGGAACTCCTCCAGGATCCCCAGGTCGACGATCAGCTTGATGGCCGGGTCGTAGCTCCAGTAGTTCGGGCCGCGGTAGACGCGCGTCTCCAGGATCCGCAGCTCAGGCGCCGGACGCTTGGCCTTCGGGGAGCGGCGTGAGGTGGGGCCCGCCCTGGGTGCGCCGGCCCTCGGCGTGGAGCGCCGGCGGGTGGTGGTCATTCGCTGGCCTCCTCGCTGCGGCGAGCGCGCAGGGCGCGACGCCGCGCCCGCTCCACGGCACGGTCATCGGCTCCCTCGGCGGCGATGCGCCTGATCAGGCGCCGGGTGACGTTGCTGGCCGCGGTCAGCTCGCGCAGGTCGCGCTCGGAGACCGTCACCGGGCGCAGCGGGGCGAGCAGCCGCCGCCGGCGCAGGTCGAAGCGGTAGCCCGACGGCAGCGAGTGGAGCACCACCCCGCTGACCATGATCGGCTTGTGGCGCTTGACCTCGTAGGCATCGGTCTGCAGGCGCGCCGGATCCAGGATGGTGACCGATCCCTTGCCGATCACCTCGCCGATCCCCGAGGGGCTGACCAGCAGCGCGGTGTCCTCGTCGATGCCGATGCCCAGCAGCGACGGCGACTGGGCCACCAGCGCCAGCAGGCGGCCGATGCGGTTCCGCTGCTCGAAGTGCTGGTCGACGATGACGCCCGGCAGCAGCCCCAGCCCGGCGCTCATCTGCGTCATCCGCTGCTTCGGCGTGGTCCCCCCGGTGCCGAAGGCGACCATGTGGGTGCTGATGGCCGATGCACCGGCGCTGGTGCCGGCCACGATGGCCCCCGCCCTGTGGCGCTCGGCGATGGCCCGCCCCAGGGCGGTGCCGCCGATCACGCTGGCCAGGCGCAGCTGGTTGCCGCCGGTCATGAAGATGGCGGTCGCGTCCTCCACCGCCGCCACCATGGCGCCCTGGTTGGCGTCATCCCGGGACAGCGGCCGCAGGCCGCGGATGTCCGGGATGCCCAGCTGCGCGAACAGCGACCGATACAGCTCGGTCGCCTCGTCCCCCAGCGACGACGCGGTGGAGATGACCGCCACCCGGCCCTCCTCGCCGCCGGCCAGCGAGGCGAAGCGGCCGAGGATCTGGCGCTGGCGGAGCTTGTCCTCGGCCCCGCCGATGAGCAGCAGGTGACCGGCGCGGGACCTTCCGGAGCCGGTGGTGGCGGCCATGCGCCGCAGCATACCGCCTCGATCAGGCGGTGCGGCACACGACCGGCTCGTTGGTATGCTCAACCGATGGCCCGCGAGTCGACCGCCGACCAACCACGCACCGAGGAGCGCGACTACTACGAGGTGCTCGGCGCCGAGCCGTCGGCCAGCACCGAGGAACTGCGCGTGGCCTTTCGGGAGGCCGTGCTGCGTCACCACCCGGACCGCCACGCCGGCGAGATGGCCACCCGGCGCACCTCGGTCCTCAACCGGGCCTGGAACGAGCTGCGCGACCCCGTCCGGCGCCTCCACTACGACCGCGCCCTGGAGCGCGGCAACGCCCCGACCCTGCCCTGGCCGCTGGAGCCGCACGAGCAGCCGATGCGCCCCCGGCGCCGGCCGCGGGTGGCGGGCGTCCCCGAGCAGCCGAGCCCCTGGCACCAGCCGCAGTGGCGCAGCGTGGCCGGCTTCCGGGTTCCGGCCGAGGTCTTCATGGCCGGCCCGGCGGCCCAGCGGCGCTGGATCGTGGAGAACCGCATCGCCGGCGAGGACTGGCGCGAGCACACCGAGCTGTACTGGCTGCGCTTCGCGGCCGACCACTACCGCGACCGCGGCCGGGTGGACGACTGGGTCGGGGCGCTGGAGCGGCTGGTCAGCCTGGACCTGAGCTTCGACACCCTGGTGCGCGCCGACCTGCGGGCGGCCTACGTCGCCACCGAGATGTTCCTGCGCGGCATCGGGTTCCTCAGCGAGGTGGCCGAGCGCTACCCGCCAGGCTCGTTCCAGCGACGCTGGGTGGAGCGCGAGCTGCGCGCCCTGCTCGCCGAGTTCCGCGATCGGCGGGTGCGGCGGGGCCGCCCCGAGGAGCGTGCCGAAGCGGCCGAGCTGCTGCTCAACTACCTGGAGGCGCTTGGCATCGAGCCCACCTTCTCCGACGTGCGGGCGGCGATCGCTGCCCACCGCCGGGCCGGGCACCACGGCCGCGCCGCCGAGCTGGTGGAGCGCGCCGTGGCCGCGCCGGTGGTGGAGCCGGCGCGCTGGTTCGGCCTGGTCCAGCTGCTCACCGAGGCCGGCCAGCTGGACCGCGCCTCCATCCTGCTGGCCGAGATCGCCCGGGGTGAGCACCCCGACGCTCTCGATCGGCGGTTGATCGGCGGTGATCCGGCGCGTCGCATCAGTGCCGCGCGGGCCCGGCTGGCGCGGGCACGGGCGCGGGCCCGTGCCGCCTCCGGCGGCGACGCCTCCATCCGGCCTCGCGGCGCCGAGCGACTGACGGGCGTCTCACCGTGAGCATGGCCGGCGTGCGCAACGCCCTGATGGGGGTGGCCGTGGGGACCGGATCGGCCCTGGTCTCGGTGTCGCTCGCGGAGGCGACCGGCGCCGATTCGCCGTATGTGGTCCTGATGGTGCTGGCGGTCGCCTCGGTCGGCCTCGGGCTGGGGGCCGCCGCCGCGACGTGGTCGTACGGCTCGGCCGCCATCGTGACCCTGGTGCTGACCTTCCCGACCCCCGCCGAGCCGGTCACCTCGGACTTCGGGTTGCGCATGCTGATCCTCATCGGCGGCACGCCGCTGGTGATCCTGCTCGTGCTGCGTGCCGAGCGGCAGCGGGAGGCCGCCGAGCGGGCTCGCCAGGAGATGGCGCGGGCCCACGAGATCGCCGAGCGCGAGCGGCAGGCGGCGCAGGAGGCGCGCGCCAGCCTCCGGATCGCGTACCAGCAGGTGGAGCAGGAGCGCACGCGCCTGGAGGAGGTGGCCGAGGCGATCCCGGAGCCGCTGATCGTGTACGACGCCACGGGCCGGGGCCGGTACGCCAACCGCGCCGCCCTGCGCACCTTCGGACGCAGCTTCTACGAGCGTGGCCCCGAGGAGTGGGCTCGGCTGGCCCAGCCGCGGGACGAGCGCGGCGTGCCGCTCGCGGAGGACGAGTGGCCGCAGCTGCAGGCCAGCCGCCAGGCCTTCCGGCGCCGCCTCCTGGTGCGGCTGCCGATGTCCGGCCGCGACCTGCTCATCGACGTGGAGGGCACTCCGGTCCCCGACGGCGGCGCGGTCCTGCTCCTGCGCGACGTCGGCAAGGAGGTGGACGAGCGCCGGCGCCTGTCGCGCTTCGCCAGCTTCGTGGCCCACGAGCTGCGCAACCCGCTGGCGGTGGCCAAGGCCCGTATCGAGCTGGCCGGTCGGGAGCAGGGCACCCCGCCGCGCGCCGCCGAGCACACCAACCGGGCACTGGAGTCGGTGGATGCCGCCATCGGCATCCTGGAGCGCCTCGAGCTGTTCAGCCGCGCCGAGGCCGGCCGCCTGGAGGCCGTCCAGGAGCGCTTCGACCTGCGCGCGGCGGTCGAGGCCGCGGTCGAGCGGGTGCGGGTGCGCGGCGCCAGCCGGCCGTTCGAGGTCATCGGCGAGGGCCGCCCGGCGGCGGTTGGCGATCGGCGGCTGACCGAGCAGGCGATCACCAACCTGCTGAGCAATGCCGACCGCTACTCGACGCCCGGGGAGCCGGTCGAGATCGAGATCGTGGGCGGGCCGATGCCGGAGGTGCTGGTCCGCGACCAGGGCCCGGGCATCCCAGAGGAGATCGCCGCCGTCCTCTTCCGCGAGCGGGTGAGCTCGGGCCGCGGCCTGGGCCTGGGCCTGTACCTGGTCAACGCCAGCATGGAGGCGCAGGGCGGCAGCGTGGAGCTGCTCGAGCGCGCCCCACGGACGGTCTTCGCCCTGCGCTGGCCGTCGGCCGCGGCACCGGGGGCCGGCGACCAGGACGCGGCCCCGATCGCTGAGGTGGAGGCCTAACCCTCCGACGCGGCCGAAGCCGGATGGCCGAGCGGCTGGACCACCTCGGTCGGCCCGAAGCGAGCCTCGCGCAGCTCGTCGGCGATCCGCGCGGCGTCCCCGACGGCCAGGATGACCAGCTCGTCCGGCCGGATCAGAGCCCGGGCCGTGGCCAGCACCTCGTCAGGGGTGACCGCCTCCAGGTGGGACCGATAGGTCTGCCAGTAGTCGTCGGGCAGGCCGTACACCGCCAGCGGCTCGATGGCCAGCGCCACGCCGCCGGTCGTCTCGAAGCGCAGCGGGAAGACCCCCACCAGGAAGTCGCGCACCTCGCGGAGCTCGCGCTCCCCGGGTGCCTCGGCGCGGATGCGGTCGAGCTGGCCCAGCAGCTCGCGGATGGCATCGGTGGTGACCTCGGTCTGCACCGCGGTCGCGGCGCTGAAGGGGCCCGGGGCGCGCCGCGGATCGAACCCAGCCCGCGCCCCGTAGGTGTAGCCCAGCTCCTCGCGGAGGCGCAGGTTGAGGCGCGAGCCGAAGACGCCGCCCAGCAGGGCCCCGGTCACCAGGGCGGGGAAGTAGCGGTCCGAGGTCCTCTCGATGCCGATGTGGCCCACCCGCAGCTCGCTCTGCACCGATCCGGGCCGGTCCACGATGATCACCCGCCGCAGGCCGGCCGGCACGGGGTTCACCGGGCGATGGCCAACGCCCTCACCCTGCCACTCGCCGAAGGCCAGCTGCGCGGCACGCATCACCGCCTCGGGGTCGATCCAGCCCACCACCACCAGGTGCGCGCGGCCCGGGCGCCAGTGCGCGTCGTGGTGGGCGCGCACGTCGTCCAGGGTCAGCGCCGAGACGGTCTCCGGCACGCCGCCCGAGAGGCGCCGGTACGGCGTCGAGGCATCGTAGACGTGGCGCAGGAACATCTCCTCCGCCAGGCGGCCGGGATCGGCGCGGGCCTGCATGATGTCCGCCAGGCGCTCGGCCCGCAGCCGCTCGAACTCGGCCGGGTCAAGGCGCGGCTCGCGGACCATCTCGGCCAGCAGGGCGATCCCTTCCTCGACGTGCTCCGGCAGCGACTGGAAGGCGGCGCGCGCCGAGTCCCAGCTGGACTCGCTGCTGACCTCGATGCCCAGCCGCTCGGTGGCCTCCGCGAACTGCGCCGCGTCAAGGCGGCGGGTGCCGGTGACCAGCAGCTGGGCGGTCAGCGCCGCCACGCCGGCCTTGGCCTCGTCCTCGGCGGCGGCGCCCGCGTCGACCAGCAGGTGCACGCTCACCACGTGGGAGCCCGGCAGCGGGACCGTCCACACCGTCAGCCCGTTGTCCAGCTGGCGGCGGTCGAAGTCCGGGAAGTGGTACGGGCGCGGCGAGCCGGGCGTGGGGCGCAGCGGGTTGGTGGTGACGGTCATGCGACCTCCTGGGGAGCGGCGGCATCGGGCTCCGCCATGGGAGCCTCGGCGGGCACGTAGGTCAGGCTGAGGCGGTTGTCGGGGCGCAGGACCGCGGCCATCGCCGCTCGCACCCGGTCGGCGTCCACCGCCAGGTACCGGCTGACCTCGGTGTTGATGCGCTCCGGGTCGTCGAAGAGGCAGGCGTACATCGACAGCCGGTCGGCGCGCTCGGCCATGCGCTCCAGGCTGGACTCCACGGCGGCGGCGTGCAGGTTGCGCACCCGCTCCAGCTCCTCATCGGAGGGACCCTCGGCGGCCAGGCGGTCGATCTCGTCGACCAGGGCGCGCTCCAGCGCCTCCGGCCTGACCCCCGGACGGGCGGTGGCCCACAGGGTGAACATCGAGGCGCCGCCGACGATCGGGAAGGGAAAGACGGTGACGTCCTGGGCCAGCTGCTTCTCGCGGACCAGCACCCGGTACAGGCGCGAGGCGCGGCCCACGCCGAGCACGTCGGAGGCGACGGTGAGTGCCTCGAACTCCTCGGTGCCGAAGACCGGCATGCGGTGCGCCAAATAGACGCGCGGCAGCGGCACCCGGTCGGGCACCACCTCGCGCAGCTCGCCACCCAGCACGGGCTCGACGGTGGTGTCCGGCGGCGGCGGCAGGGTAGGGTTGGCCGGGATCGGTCCGAAGTGGCGCTCGATCATGGCCAGGGCGACCTCTGGCTCGAAGTCGCCGGCCACGGTCAGCACCGCGTTGTTCGGCGCGTAGTAGGTGGCGAAGAACTCGCGCACGTCGTCCAGGCTGGCCGCGTCGAGGTCCTCCATGGAGCCGATGGTCGAGTGGTGGTAGGGGTGGGTGGGCGGGTAGAGGAGCTCCTGGATCTTCTCGTCCCAGGTCCCGTACGGCTGGTTGTCCACCGACCAGCGCCGCTCGTTCTTGACCACCTCGCGCTGGTTGTCCAGCTTCTCCTGGGTCATGGCCGGCAGCAGGCTGCCGAGACGGTCAGACTCCAGCCACAGGGCCAGCTCCAGCTCGTGGCTGGGCAGCGTCTCGAAGTAGTTGGTGCGGTCCAGCCAGGTGGAGGCGTTCAGCGTTCCGCCGGCGGCCTGGATGAGGGCGAAGTGCTCGCCCTTGGCGACGTGCTCCGAGCCCTGGAACATCATGTGCTCGAACAGGTGCGCGAAGCCGGTTCGCCCCGGCTTCTCGTGCTTGCTGCCCACGTCGTACCACAGGTTCACCGCGACGATCGGTGCCCGGGCGTCGGGCGACAGGATGATCCGGAGTCCGTTCGGCAGCCGATGGCGCTGGATCGGCACGTGGGGCAAGTCTGCTGCTCCTTCGCGGAGGTGGGTGGGAAGCGCCCGAGAGGCTACCACGGACTGCCGCGACCAGCACGATCGGGCCAGTCACGAACCGTTCACAGCGTGGCAGACTGTGAAGTAGCGCATGACAGAACGCCATACGCAGGTCCGCGGCGACCTGCCCAAGCCGCTGGACCTCATCCACACCGATCCGCTCGTCCACCACTCCTCCTACGACATCCAGGTCGAGGGCGACTTCGGGGAGGAGCGCGACCAGGTCCTCAAGCACGCCGAGTCCTTCGCGGTCTTCGACCGCCACGGCGACGTCCAGCTCTCCGGCGCGGGCGAAGAGGGGATCTACCACCGCGGCACCCGCCACCTCTCCGGGCTGCAGCTGCTGATCGCCGGGCGCCGGCCGCTGCTGCTCGGCTCGATCGCCAAGCGCGACAACTCGCGGCTGGCGATCGACCTGACCAACGGGGACCTGGGCGAGGGGCCGGACCGCATCGGCCACGGCAGCGTCCACCTGCAGCGCACCAAGGTGCTGTGGGACGGGGTGCTGTACGAGCGCTGGACGCTGCGCAACTTCGCCCTGCGCAAGCTCCGCATCCCGCTCACCCTGCGCTTCGCGGCCGACTTCGCCGACGTGTTCGAGATCCGCGGCATCGAGCGCCCGGCCCGCGGCCGCCGGCTCTCCACGCTGGTCTCCGAGCGCAGCGTGGTGCTGCGCTACATCGGCCTGGACGGCGTCATCCGGCGCACGCGCATCACCTTCTCGCGGTCACCCGACCTGCTGGAGGAGGGCCAGGCCAGCTTCCACCTGGAGCTGCCCGACGCACGGGAGGTGACGATCGAGGTCAGCATCGCCTGCGAGACCGGGGCGCGGCGGAAGACGGCGCTGCCGCCGGCCAGCCAGGCCTTCGACCGGGCCCGGCGCCACCTGCCCCAGGTCATGCGCGGGGCGGCGACGGTGTACAGCTCGAACGAGCTGTTCAACGAGTGGCTCGACCGCAGCGTGGCCGACGTCGCGATGCTCACCTCGCGCACGCGCGACGGCCTCTTCCCGTACGCGGGCGTCCCCTGGTTCAGCGCCCCGTTCGGACGCGACGCGCTGGTGGTCGGCCTGCAGATGCTGTGGATGGCTCCCCACATCGCCCGCGGCGTGCTCGGCTACCTGGCCGCGCGCCAGGCCACCGAGGTGGACGCCGAGTCGGACGCCGAGCCGGGCAAGATCCTCCACGAGGCGCGCGAGGGCGAGATGGCGGGCCTTGGCGAGGTCCCGTTCCGGCGCTACTACGGCTCGCACGACGCCACGCCGCTGTTCGTCATGCTGGCGGCCGCCCACTGGCGCCAGACCGATGACACCGCCACCGTGCGCCGGCTGTGGCCGCACGTCGAGCGTGCCCTGGAGTGGATGGACACCTACGGTGACCACGACGGCGACGGGTTCCTGGACTACAGGCGTCACCGGCCGGACGGCCTGGTGCACCAGGGCTGGAAGGACTCGAACGACTCCATCTTCCACGCCGATGGGCGCCTGGCCGAGGGCCCGATCGCCCTCTGCGAGCTGCAGGGCTACGCCTACGCCGCCCGGCAGGGCGCGGCCGAGCTGGCCGAGGTGCTGGGCCACGACGAGCGCGCCGCTCAGCTGCGCGCCCAGGCGGCCGATCTCCGGCGTCGCTTCGACGAGGCCTTCTGGGACGAGGAACTGAACACCTATGTGCTCGCCCTGGACGGGCACGGCAGGCCGTGCCGGGTGCGGGCCTCGAACGCCGGTCACGCGCTGCTGACCGGCATCGCCCTGCCGGAGCGCGCGGACCGCGTGGCCGCGACCCTGATGGAGGACCGCTCGTTCAGCGGCTGGGGCGTCCGAACCGTCGCCGCAGGTGAGGCGCGCTACAACCCGATGTCCTACCACAACGGCTCGATCTGGCCGCACGACAACGGCCTGGTGGCCATGGGCCTGGCGCGCTACGGCCACCACGCCGCCGCGGCACGCATCCTGACGGCGCTCTTCGAGGCCAGCCGCCACTTCGAGCTGGCGCGGCTACCGGAGCTGTTCTGTGGCTTCAGCCGGCGCGAGGGCGAGGGGCCGACCCGCTACCCGGTGGCCTGCGCGCCGCAGGCCTGGGCGGCCGGATCGGTCTTCATGCTGCTGCAGGCCAGCCTGGGCATGGAGATCGACGCGCCGCGGCGCCAGGTGCGCTTCAGCTATGGGCGGTTGCCGGAGTTCATGGAACAGCTGCGGATCAATGGCCTGCAGGTGGCCGAGGCCTCGGTCGACCTGGAGCTCGAGCGCCACACCGACGGCGTGGGCCTGCGCGTGGTGGCGCGTACCGGCAACGTCGACGTGGTGGTGGTCAAGTAAGGGGGCTGGCGAGCGCGGAGGGATTCCAGTTGTTCGCCAAGGGTTGTGCCACCACGTCGCAGCCACCGGCCCCGTCGAAGCCGACAGCCCCGAAGCCTGCCCCTTCACCGGCCCCGGCTCCTCAGCAGCCTCGGGTGACGAGTCTGCCGAACACGGCGACGTGGTAAACTGACGGTGAAGGGCGCGTAGCTCAATGGTAGAGCAGGTGGCTCTTAACCACCCGGTTGAAGGTTCGAGTCCTTCCGCGCTCACCAAATGGTATAGTCCGGTGCCGTCAAACGGCACAGTAAACCCCCGAGTCCCTGATGGGACCGGGGGTCTTTCGTTGCTAGGTGGTCCGCATCGGTGGCTGGTAGCTCCAGCCCTGCTTCTCCACCCGCTTTCTTGCTTCCTTCTCAGACACTGTCACCTGCTGGCCTTGCGGTCCGTAGATGGTGACGTTCTCCTTCGGCTTGCTGATGAGCCACACGATACCGAGGGCCACGAAGCCGATGAACCAGATGAACAGGACGAACGTCGCCCCGAGCCCCGCACCCATGCCGTAGGCGGCCTCGCAGGTTTCTCTGTCGAGGACTCCGCAGTCCTGCGGGCCTCCGGCCACCGCGCCGACACCGGTCGCGAACCAGATGCCCATGAGGACGGTCCAGATGAGCAGTGCCCAAGTCGCCTTTCGCATTCACTTCCCTCCCATGACTAGGTTTAGTGGGCTGTACTGGTCGTGCTTGACCTTGAGGTCTTCGTTGGCGAGCGCCAAGTAGTTCTGGAGAATCGTTAGGTCGGCATGTCCCATCAACCTCATCAGTGAGTTCAGGTCACCCCCGGATCGCAGGTAGTTCGTGGCGAACGTGTGCCGGAAGGTGTGGGGGTTCACCCTCGACTGCACGCCGGTCCGCTCCTTAAGGCGTTGGAGCATCTGCCCGACACCCCATGGCGTCATCCGGCCTCCGACGTTTCGCCGCATGCTGGTGAAGACGTACTCGCTCCGGTAGCGGGCGGGCATCTTCGACAGGTACCGCGTCAGGGCGATGGCGGTCTGCGCCGAGAAGAAGACGATGCGCTCTTTCCCGCCCTTGCCGAAGATGCGCGCCCACCGGCCCTTGATGTCAAGGTCGTCCCGCTTGAGGTTGCACATCTCGCTGACCCGCACCCCGGTGTCCACGAGGAAGCACAGGATGGCGGCGTTGCGGCGACCCTCATGCTCCCGCAGGTTGCAGGCGTTGAGGAGGGTTCGGAAGTCCTCGTCCGAGATGATGTCGTGGAGCTTCTTCTCGAACGCCGGGACCTTCACGCGCCTAAAAGGGTTTGGGCCAGTTAGTTCCTCTGCCTCTAGGAATCTGCAGAAGACCTTGATGGGCCGGATGTAGCTGGCCACCGAGACCGCCCGCATCTGCGGCTGGAGGTGGGCGATGTAGGACCGGATGAGCGGGACGCTGATGGCGCTGATGTCCGGGTCACCCGCCCACTTGCAGAAGCGCCAGAGTTTCTCGTTGTAGGACCGAACCGTATTCGGGCTGATGCCCTCGGCTTCCTTGGCCGACATGAAGAAGTCGATGGCCTCGCTTACCTTCACCGAATCCCTCCATTAGGGCAGCACGTCTGCCCTCAGAGTTACTCGATCTATCAGGGTCCGCTATTCACGCGATGGCGATTAGCGGGTCTGTCGAGGCACTCTATCAGAAGGGATTTGATAAGTCAAGTATTGGCCAGATAAGAGTCCGCTGCTCTGCCGTTGAGCTACGCGCCCGGAGAAATTCTGCCGAACCGCGCTTCCCCGGTCAACCGCGCGGGCCCCGGCGGGACCCGCTGGCATCGGTGCGTCAGCCGACAGGCTGGCCGGGACCGCCCTGGTTCTCGGGTGCCTGCTGGTAGTGCTGGTCGATGAAGGCCCGGATCTGGTCCAGGTCGGCCGTCTCGAGCTTCAGCATCCACTCCCAGGCGGTCACCGCGATGGGCGCGCCGAAGTCCTCGCCTCCCCACGGCGAGAGGATGACCTTGAACCGCGAGCTGCGGATCTGCTGCTCCACGAACTGGGTCAGTGCCTGGACGTCCTGGGCGCTGGTCTGACCCGGCTGGTACCAGATCACGATCCCGCCGTGCTCCAGGTTGTGCACCACCGCCGGCTCGGCCACCGGGCTGGTGTACACGCCCCAGTCGATGGGTCCCTGGCCGAGCGCGTTCCAGTGCGGGCCCGATGTCGCCGGGCGCGACTGGTAGGTGGGCATCTGGCCCACGGGAACATGGTCGGCACCCTCGGGCGCCATCCGCGTGCCGATCGGGGCGGCGGCCCGGCCGCCGAACAGGATCACCACCACCAGGATGATGGCGCCCACCACCAGGACGCCACCAACGATGAGGATGCGAGGATCGATCGCCGCAGAGCGGCCCTCCAGCGGGCGGCTGAGGGCCGCCTCGCTGGCACGTCGGCGCTGGATGCCTGAGGTTCGTCGCTTGGCCATTGGCGCGTCAGGATAGCCGAGGTGACAATCGGCCGCCGGGCGGCCGATGGGGGAGCCCGGCCCGTCGCTTGCTAGAATCGCCGGGTTGGCCGCGTCAGGACGCGGCCATCGCCGCCTCATCCCGCGGACATGGAGGTGACATGACCCAGGGCGCACCGCCGCCGCGGCTCAGCATCTTCGGCCAGGCGCGTCAGCTGATCTCCGGCTTGGTCCAGCTCGCCCGGCTGGAGGTCACGCGTGGCCGCCAGGAGATCGGCGAGATGCTGGCCGAGACCCGTTCCGGCCTGGTGCTGATCGGCATCGCCCTGGTGGTGGCCCTGCTGGCGCTGATCACCTTCGTGATGACCGTCGTGCTGGGGATCGCGGCGCTCACCGGGCTGCCGGAGTGGCTGGTGGCGCTCATCGTGCTGCTGATCTTCATCGTGCTGGCGGGCCTGCTGGCGTTCCTCGGGGTGCGCCGCATTCGCATCGGTCCACCGGAGGAGACGATCGAGGCCGTCAAGGAGGACATGGCGTGGGTGAAACGCTTGATCAGACGCGGCTAGAGATCGCCGCCCATCGCGCCGAGATGGAGCGTCAGGCCGCCGACCTGGAGGCGCGGGTTCGCCACGCGCTCGACCTCAAGGCGCGCTTCCGCGAGAACCCGGCGCTCTTCGTCGGCCTGGGGGCCGGCGCCGCCTTCCTGGTGGCCGGTGGCCCGGTGCGGGTGGCGCGGCTGATCCGGCGGCGCATGCGGCCGACCACCGCCGAGCAGGCCTACGACGCGCTGCCCAAGGGGCTCCAGCGCTGGGTGGACACCGTGGCCGGGGAGCTGGGCCCGAAGACCGACAAGGCGCGGCTGGCGATCACCGAGGAGCTGCTGCGCTGGCGGAACGACCCGCTCAAGAACAAGAAGGCGCGCAAGGAGCTGGCCCGGGCCATGGTGGAGGGCCCGCCCGGTCCGTCGCGCACCGCCTGGAAGGCGGCCGAGGCGGCGCTCACGCTGCTCTCCGCGGCGCTGGCGCGGCGCGCCATCGAGGCCTTCCTGACCGGGGAGCGACCGATCCGGCCATCGGCGCCGGCCTCCCTGCTGCCCTCGTCGACAGACCTGCGCAAGGGTGCACCGAAGGAGCCCAAGGACGCGGTGCGCGAGGCCAACGCCGAGTACACCGGGTTCTCCAGCCGATCGCGCTGAGACGGCAGGCCCTCAACGCAGGCGGGGCCCTCAGCCCAGGTGGTCGGCGCGGTACCGCTCGTAGAGCCGCCCCAGCAGCGCGGCGAGATCCGCGGCCAGCTCGTCGTCGAGCTCGACGAAGTTCCAGGCGGCCTTGCCCGACCGTCGCTTCAGCAGGCGCTCGGGCGTGCCGGCGAGGGCCTCGGGGTGCGCATCGGCCACCAGCAGGAACAGGCTGACGTGTCCCTTCGCGGGCTTGACCGCGGCGAAATAGTCGTGCGCCTTGGCGCCCGGCCAGCGCAGCGACGGCATGCCGTAGATGGTCGCCGCCTCGAGCTCGCTGCGGTACGGCTCGAGCAGCTCCCGGATCCGCTCCTCGACGGCGGCCAGGTCAGCCATCGCGATCCAGTCTAGGCGACCCGAGCGGGTGGTATGGTCGCGGCGTGGACCGCGACGACCTGGTGCGCCTGCGGCGCGCGCGCGACCAGATGGATCGGGAGTACGCCAGGCCGCTCGACGTGGCTGCCCTGGCGCGAACGGCCTGCATGTCGCCCGGGCACTTCTCGCGCAGCTTCCGGGCCGCCTACGGCGAGACGCCGTACAGCTACCTCATGACCCGCCGCATCGAGCGGGCCATGACCTTGCTGCGGCGCGGCGACATGTCGGTGACCGAGGTGTGCTTCGAGGTCGGCTGCTCGTCGCTGGGGACGTTCAGCACGCGCTTCACCGAGCTGGTCGGCGAGAGCCCGAGCGCGTACCGGGCCCGCGACCACTCGTGGACTGCGGGCCTGCCGGCCTGCCTGGTCCGCGCCGCCACCAGACCGGTCAGGAATCGAGAAGCCAGCAGCGCCGGGAGCAGGTAGCCTCCCGGGCATGGACATTCGACTGCAGGACTGCTTCGTCGCCGTCGACGATCACGACAAGGCCATCGCCTTCTACCGCAACGCCCTCGGCCTCGAGGTCCGCAACGACGTGAGCGCCTACGGGATGCGCTGGGTCACCCTGGGGTCCCCCGCGCAGCCGGAGGTGAACATCGTGCTGGAGCCACCGGCCGCCGACCCCGGCATCTCCCAGGCCGACCGGGAGATCATGGCCGATCTGCTGGCCAAGGGCTTGCTGCGAGGCCTCAACTTCTCGACGCCGGACCTGGACGCCGCCTTCGAACGCATCGCGGCCACCGGCGCCGAGGTGATCCAGGAGCCGATGGACCAGTCCTACGGCCGCGACTGCGCCTTCCGCGATCCGGCCGGGAACATGATCCGCCTCATCGAGCGCCCACGCTGAACTCACAACGCCCACGCATCGGGCCATGCGCCCGACCAGGAGGAACCGCACCCATGACCGATACCACCACGACCGCCACGCCCACCTCCACCGGCTGGTCGGAGGAAGAGCGCAGGGCCATGAAGGAGTACGCCGCCGAGCTGAAGAAGGCGAAGGGCCGCGGCGGCAAGCTGACCCGCGAGCAGGGCGAGCTGGACGTGCTCGAGAAGCTGGCCGAGCTGCCCGAGCCGGATCGGTCGATGGGCGAGCGCATCCACTCGATCGTCAAGGACGTCGCCCCGCAGCTGGTGCCGCGCACCTGGTACGGGCTGCCGGCCTACGCCAACGAGAAGGGCAAGGTCATCTGCTTCTTCACGCCGGCCTCCAAGTTCAAGGAGCGGTACGCCTCGTTCGGCTTCAACGCCGATGCACACCTCGACGAGGGCACCATGTGGCCGACGGCGTGGGCCATCACCGCGATCACGCCCGAGGTCGAGAGGCAGATCGCGAGCCTGGTGAAGAAGGCGGTGAGCTGAGCCACCGGTTGGCGCTGCCGATCCTGGACGTGCATGTCCATACCATGACGGCAAGCGGCGAGGACGCCGGCCTGCGGGGCGATCCGCCGTTCCCCTTCACCTCCCGGGCGAGCCTGGCCGCTGGCTGTGCGGACGCTCGGAGCGTCAGCCGCAACGTCCATTGCCTGTAGGATTTCCATGGGCGAGTGGCGGAACGGCAGACGCGCCGGCCTTAGGAGCCGGTGTCCGCAGGACGTGCGAGTTCGAATCTCGCCTCGCCCACCAGGTCCAGGCCACTCGATAGCTCACCATCTCTGCTCAGGAGCGCTTCTTGGTAACCGTATCCACCCGACCCGAGCCCGGCTCGAAGGTCACCCTCGAGATCGAGGTCCCGCCGGAGGAGGTCGACCGGCATTTCGCCACCGCCTACCGCCACGTGGCGGAGCGGACCCGGGTCCCCGGCTTCCGGCCGGGCAAGGCCCCGCGCCATGTCATCGACCGCTTCGTCGGGCGCGGCTCGGTGCTGGCCGAGGCCATCGACCACCTGGTGGACGAGGCCTACGACGCCGCCGTCGACCAGGCCCGGATCATCCCCATCGACACGCCCCAGGTGGACATCAATCCGGCCGAGGTGGGAGAGGGGCAGACCGTGCGCTTCACGGCCACGGTATCGGTCCGGCCGGAGGTGCAGCTGGGGGCCTACACCGATTACCCCTTCACCATGGAGGTGCCCGAGGTCACCGCCGCGCAGGTGGAGGAGGTCATCCAGCAGCTGCGCCACGACCAGGCGACCCTGCACCCGGTGGACGGCCGCGGCGCCCAGAACGGTGACGTGGCGGCCATCAAGTTCACCGGCACCATTGACGGCCAGCCGTTCGAGGGCGGCAGTGCCGACCGGCTGCCGTTGGTCATCGGCGAGGGCGGCATGGTCCCCGGCTTCGAGGAGCAGCTGGTGGGCATGAGCATCGACGAGACCCGCGAGTTCGACCTCACCTTCCCCGATGACTATCGGGTCGAGGAGCTGCGCGGCAAGCGGGCCCATTTCACCGTGACCCTGCTGGACGTCCGCGAGCGGCGCCTCCCCGAGGCGGACGACGAGTTCGCCAGGTCGGTGGGCGAGGTGCAGTCCATGGACGAGCTGCGCGCCGAGATCCGCGATGCGCTGGAGAAGCGCGCCGAGGCGGAGGCGCGCCATCAGTTCAGCAACCGGATCATCGACTTCGCCACCTCCAACGCCACGGTGGACCTGCCGGAGGTGATGATCGCCAACGAGGTCGAGATCATGCGCGACGAGCTGCGCAGCCGGCTGGCGGCGCAGCGCATCGGCATGGAGCAGTACCTGCAGCTGGCCAGGCAGACGCCCGAGGAGCTGGCCGCCGAGCTTCGCGAGCCGGCCGCGCGGCGGGTGAAGACGCTGCTGGTGCTGTCGGCGATCGCCGAGAGGGAGGGGATCGACGTCACGCCCGAGGAGATCGAGGCCGAGATCGCCGACCAGCTGGGGCGCTACGGCAACGACTCCAAGCTGGCCGAGTACCTGAGCTCCGCCCGCGGGCGCGCCTACCTGCGCATGACCATGCGCAACCGTAAACTGGTGGAGACCCTGGTCGACCGCGCGCTCGGGACCGATGCGAAGGCCGCCGAGGCGGCGCCATCGGCCTCCGAAGACGCATCATCCGAACCGACCGATACCCAGGAGTAACCGAGCATGCTCGTCCCGATGGTCATCGAGTCGAGTGCCCGCGGTGAGCGGGCATTCGACATCTACTCGCGCCTGCTCAAGGAGCGGATCATCTTCCTGGGGGACGCGATCGAGGACCACATCGCCAACCTGGTCATCGCCCAGCTCCTGTTCCTGGAGAGCGAGGACCCGGACAAGGACATCAGCCTCTACATCAACTCCCCCGGGGGAGTGGTCACCTCCGGGCTGGCCATCTACGACACGATGCAGTACCTCAAGGCGCCGGTCAGCACCATCTGCATCGGCCAGGCCGCCTCCATGGCCGCCGTCCTGCTGGCGGCCGGCGCCAAGGGCAAGCGCTACGCGCTGCCGAACAGCCGGATCATGATCCACCAGGGCTCGGGTGGGGTCCGCGGCAACACCCCGGACGTGGAGATCCAGGTCCGCGAGATGCTGCACCTCACCGACCGGCTGATGCACATCCTGGCCACCCACACCGGCCAGCCGTACGAGAAGGTGAAGAAGGACTCCGAGCGCGACTACTTCATGAGCGCCGAGGAGGCGAAGGAGTACGGGCTGGTGGACGAGGTCTTCGCCGGGAACACCGAATCGCTGATCAGCATGGCCCAGGAGGCGCGCGGCGAGGTGCCCACCGCGGACCGGGCCGCCGAGGCGGACGCCGCCGGCGACGGAGCCGCGGAGCCGAAGAAGAGGTAGCAGCGCCCGGGCCCGGCGCAGTTTCACCACCGGCTGGTGGGAAAGGCGACGATCCCGCGATTTCGTCGCGATGTCACCAGCCGGTGACTCGTTTCGACCAGGAATCTGCGGGTTGCGGCGGCATTCGCAGGACCTCGTCGTAGATGGCACCACCGGGTGGTGAATGGGCCGCCGAACGGGCCCAATGCACATCAGATGCGCGGTAGCCGGCTCTAGGACCCCCTTCCACGGGCCACAACTCACACCACGTGTGAGTTCCGCCGAATCGCGGCGACGCCCCGGGAGTCAGCGGTCACCTGGTGTGCGTCGAGCCGGTTCGCGCGCCCGAGTGGCCCGCCTCGAAGTCGAGCAGCCAGCGCTTGACCCAGGGCTCCGGACCGTAGCCGCCCAGCGAGCCGTCGGCGCGGATCACCCGGTGGCAGGGCACCACCGGCGCCACCGGGCAGCGGGCCATGGCGCCGCCCACCGCCCGACCGGCCCGCGGGTACCCGGCCATCAGGCCCAGCTCGCCGTAGGAGGCCGTCTCCCCGTAGGGGATCTCTCGGCAGGCGCGCCACACGGCGGCGTCGAAGGCGGAGGCATCGGTCAGATCAAGCTCGACCGAGAACCGGCGCAGCCGTCCATGGAAGTAGAAGGCCAGCTCGCGCAGGACCGATGCGCAGGCGGCGTCATCCGGCTCCGCGCCGCTCGGCGGCAGGCCGCCGCGAGAGATGGCGCGCAGGCCGTCGACGGTGACCACCACCCAGAGGCGGCCGATCGGCGTATCGAGCGAGCAGAAGGCCGGGCGCACGGGGGGATGCTAGTCGGGCCGGACCATCGGTCCACCTGGGTGGGCTGGGAGGGGCATGCTATGCTCGGAGCACATGACCAGCAAGACGAAGGTGCCGTACCGCTGCTCCTTCTGCGGCAAGAGCCAGGAGCAGGTCCGGAAGCTGATCGCGGGCCAGGGCGTCTACATCTGCGACGAGTGCATCAACCTCTGCCAGGAGATCATCGAGGAGGAGATGCTCGAGGCGCCTCGCGCCAGCAAGGCGCAGGCGGCACCGCTCCCCAGCCCGCGCAAGATCAAGGAGAAGCTGGACGAGTACGTCATCAGCCAGGAGCAGGCCAAGAAGGTCCTCTCCGTCGCGGTCTACAACCACTACAAGCGGGTGAACGCCGGCCACACCGTCGATGACGTGGAGCTCGGCAAGTCGAACGTCCTGCTGGTCGGCCCGACGGGGAGCGGCAAGACCCTGCTGGCCCAGACCTTGGCCAAGGTGCTGGACGTGCCGTTCTGCATCGCCGACGCCACCAGCCTGACCGAGGCCGGCTACGTGGGCGAGGACGTCGAGAACATCCTACTGCGCCTCATCCAGGCCGCGGACTTCGACGTCCAGCGGGCGCAGCGCGGGATCATCTACATCGACGAGATCGACAAGATCGCGCGCAAGACCGATAACCCCTCCATCACCCGCGACGTCTCCGGCGAGGGCGTGCAGCAGGCCCTGCTGAAGATCCTGGAGGGCACCGTCGCCAACGTCCCGCCGCAGGGCGGGCGGAAGCACCCGCACCAGGACTTCATCCAGATCGACACCACCAACATCCTCTTCATCTGCGGCGGTGCCTTCGAGGGTCTGGAGCGGATCGTCGAGGAGCGGGTCGGCCGACGGGGGATCGGGTTCGGATCGGAGGCGCACCGGTCCAGGGACGAGCGCCGCCGGCTGATGGACCAGCTCATGCCCGAGGACCTGTTGAAGTACGGGCTCATCCCGGAGTTCGTCGGCCGCCTGCCGGTGGTCGTCAGCCTGACGGCGCTGGCCAAGGAGGACCTGATCAAAGTCCTGACCGAGCCGAAGAACGCCGTCACCCGCCAGTTCACGAAGTTCCTCAGCCTGGACAAGGTCGAGCTCGTCTTCACCGAGGAGGCCCTGGAGGCCACGGCCCGCCTGGCGCTGGAGCGCCGCACCGGGGCACGCGCGCTGCGGACCATCGTGGAGGAGGCGCTGCTCGAGGTGATGTACGACATCCCGGAGCGCACCGACGTGAAGAAGGTGGTCATCACCGGCGAGACCATCGAGCACGGCCAGCCGCCGATCCTGGTCACCGAGACCGAGGAGGAGCCGCGGCGCCGCGGGAGCAGGGAGCGCGACCGCGAGCGGATCAGCGAACGCGAGGAAGAGTCCGCCTGACCGGTCCGGCGAGCCTCAGCGCTCGCCGCTTGACGTCCCGTCGGCCTTCGAGGCCCTCTCGCCGTCGGTCCCTGCCGGCTGTCCGCCACCGGCCGCCGGCCGGCTGATCAGTACCTGGTGCGGGTAGGGGATCTCGATCCCCTCGCTGGCGAAGGCCGCCAGGATCCGCTTGCGCAGCTCCCCGGCGACCGCCCACTGCTGGGCCGGGCGCACCTGGCCCAGGATCTTGAGCTGGACCGATGAGTCGGACAGCGCGTTGACGCGCTGCACGCTGGGAGCCTCGATCAGGCGCTCCCGCCACTCCGGGTCATCGGCCAGGTCGCGACCGACGCGGTTGATGACCTCGGTGGCCCGATCGATGTCCGTGTCGTAGGCGACCGAGATGTCCAGGTTCACCCGTGCCCAGCCGCGCGTCATGTTGGAGGCCACCGTGATGTGCCCGTTCGGCACGCTGTGCACCGTGCCGTCCAGGTTGCGCAGCACGGTGCGGCGCAGGCTGAAGTCCTCGACCACGCCGTCCACCCCGGCGATCTGCACCACGTCGCCAACGCTGTACTGGTTCTCGATGACGATGAAGATGCCCGCCAGCCAGTCCTTGACCAGCGTCTGGGCGCCCAGGCCCACGGCGATGCCGGCGACACCCAGCCCGGCGATGGCCGGACCGATGGAGACCTCGAACTGGTCGAGCACCATGAGGGTGGCGACGATCAGGATGAGCGCCACCGCGACTCGCACGCCGAGGGTCTGCAGGGTGGTGACCCGGCGCTCGAAGTCGACGTTCGTCATCAGCCCCTCGTCCTGTGGCGCGCGCAGCTCGAGCAGGTGCCGCACGCCGGCGCGGATGGCGTGGCGGGCCAGCCAGGCCGCCACCAGGGCCAGCACGATGATGGCGGTGACCTTGGCGGCCAGCTCCACGTTGAAGGTCATGGCCGCCCATGGTAGCAACGCCTCCGGGTGGTACGACCGGCGTCGCGGGGCGGTACTTCGGGTCCCTGAGATCCAGCCCCCGCTTGCCGCTAGGATGGGGCAGCCATGACAGCCAACCCGCGCCGACCTGCATTCCGCCTTCCCTGGAGCGGCGATATGGACGACAGCACCGAGAAGCGGCCCGAGGTCACCGTCACCGGCACCGAGGCGCCGCAGCCGGCCGAGACCGAGGGCACCCTGCGCGCGTCGGATGCCGAGGCCGCCACGCCCGCGGCGAGCGGCCGGGCCGAGGAAGGGGCGGCAGCGTCGAGCGAGTTCCTGCGCAGCCTGATCACGGCCATGCGCTCGGTGGCCGAGTCCTCGCGCGACAGCAGCCTGACCGAGCTGCGCGCGGCGGTCGAGGCGCGGGTCGAGGAGATCAGGGCCTCCGCCGCCACCCAGGCCGACGAGCTGCGGCGCCTGGCGGACCGGGACATCGACGCCGTGGGCGAATGGGAGCGGGCGGAGATCGAGCGCATCCGCGCCGAGGCCGAGCACAAGCGCGAGGCGCGGCGGATGCAGCTCGACCAGCAGTTGGCCGAACACGAGGCCGCCAGCCAGCGTCACATGGAGGAGACCCGCCGCCGGCTGGCCGACCACGAGCGCGAGCTGGCCGAGTTCTTCGCCAGGCTGGAGACGATCACCGACCCGGCGGCCTTCGTGGCTGCCGCCAAGCAGA
This sequence comes from Candidatus Zixiibacteriota bacterium, assembly GCA_035687145.1. Lineage (GTDB taxonomy): Bacteria > Chloroflexota > Limnocylindria > QHBO01 > QHBO01 > DASRYM01. The sequence continues at coordinate 30,585 of DASRYM010000044.1, forward strand.
TGCCGCGCGCTCCCGAGCTGTCGAGCCCTGCCGCCGGGGCCGCGACGCCCGTGACGGCCTCGCCGTCCGAGTCGGCCGAGCAGCCGGCGGAGGCATCGGCCGTCGAGGCCGCGACCACGACCACAACCGATGAGCCGGCCTGGCCGGAGCCCACGGGCGGCGTCGACACCCGGCTGGCCGAGCGGCTCGCCGAGCTCGATGCCCTGTCAGGAGCGGTCGGTGGCGAGCCGGCGGAAGCCACGGCTGAGAAGGCGGACGCCGAGGCTGCCACCGCCGAGCCGGTCACGGCCGAGGCCGCCACGGGCGCCGCGCAGAACGGCAGCGGGCACAACGGCGGTGGCGAGGCCTCCACGGCGATCGTGGTCAAGGGCCTCAGCAGCTTCGGCGCCATCACGTCGTTCAAGCAGGCGCTGGAGCGGATCGATGGGATCAGGGGCGTGACCCTTTCCCTGGGCCCGACGGGCGAGTTCGTGTACCGCGCCAGCCATGCCGCCGAGTTCGACGTGGCGGGCGCCATCCGCAGCATCGAAGGTCCGTCGGCCACCATCGACGAGTCAGAGGGCTCGTTGCTGGTCACGGTCAACCGCGGCCGCTGAGCGCGTTGCGGCGGCACGCCGCCGCCGTGCTAGACTCGGCCGTGCGGCGTTGACCGTGAGGAGTACCCCTCCATCGGTCCTCAGAGAGGACGGGTCGCTGGCTGTGAGCCCGTCCGGAAGCGAGAGGGGGAAGGTCGCACGCGAGCCGATCGGGACCCGCCCGTTAGCGCGGACACGAGGGTGCATCGGTCCATCTGAGGGCTGAGCGCCGAACGAAGGTGGTACCACGACCCGTTCGTCCTTCGACGAGCGGGTTTTCGTTTTGATCCCATGGAGGCACACGACCCGATGACGACCACGAGCGCGCCACGCGAGCTGGCACCGCGCTACGACGCCGCGGCCGTCGAGCCGAGGATCTACCAGCGCTGGATGGAGTCGGGCGCCTTCACGCCCGCGCCCACCAAGCCGGAGGGCGCGGAGCGGTTCGTCATCATCCAGCCCCCGCCCAACGTCACCGGGGCGCTGCACCTGGGGCACGCCCTGACGGCGTTCGTGGAGGACATCCTGATCCGCTACCACCGCATGCGCGGTGATGACACCCTCTGGCTGCCGGGCGTCGACCATGCCAGCATCGCCGCCCAGTTCGTCCTGGACCGCATCCTCGCCGAGGAGGGGGAATCGCGGCAGTCGCTGGGCCGCGAGCGCTACCTCGAGCGCATGTGGCGCTTCATGGACGAGACGCGCGACTTCATCGGCGAGCAGCACCGGCGCCTGGGGGCCAGCCTGGACTGGACGCGCATGCGGTTCACCATGGACGAGGGCTCGGCGCGGGCGGTGCGGGTCGCCTTCAAGCGGCTGTGGGACGCGGGGCTGGCCTACCGCGGGGAGGCGCTCGTCAACTGGTGCCCGCGCTGCCGGACCACGATCAGCGACCTGGAGAACATCAAGGCCGAGGAGGCCGGGACGCTGTGGACCATCCGCTACCACCTGGCCCGGGCCGACGGCTCCCCCGACCCCGACGCCTGGATCACGGTGGCCACCACCCGGCCGGAGACGCTGTTCGGCGACACGGCGGTGGCGGTCCACCCCGACGACGAGCGCTACGCGTCGCTGGTCGGGCGGGAGGCGGTCCTGCCGTTCATCGGCCGGCGGCTGCCGATCATCGCCGACGGGCACGTCGAGCGCGAGTTCGGCACCGGGGCGGTGAAGGTCACCCCGGCCCACGACTTCGACGACTACGAGATCGGCCGCCGCCACGGCCTGCCGATGGTCAACGTCTTCGACGAGGAGGCGCGCCTCACCGAGGAGGCCGGGCCGTTCGCCGGCTGGGACCGCTACGACGCCCGGAAGGGGGTGGTGGCCGCGCTGGCCGAGTCGGGCGACCTGGAGGGCGAGCGGCCCCACCAGATGGTCATCGGCCGCTGCGACCGCTGCCGCACGGTGGTCGAGCCGCGCCTGTCGGTCCAGTGGTTCATCCGCACCAAGCCGCTGGCAGAGCGCGCCATGGCCAGCGTGCGCGAAAGGCGGACGCGGATCATGCCTGCCCACTTCGAGAAGGTCTACAACCACTGGATGGAGAACATCCACGACTGGGCGGTCGGGCGCCAGCTGTGGTGGGGCCATCGCATCCCGGCCTGGTACTGCCCGGACGGGCACATCACGGTGACCGATGTCGAGGCCGGGCCCGATGCCTGCGACGAGTGCGGCCGCCCGGCCGCCGAGCTGCGCCAGGAGACCGACATCTTCGACACCTGGTTCAGCTCCGGCCTGTGGCCGTTCTCCACGCTCGGCTGGCCGGACCGCACGCCGGACCTGGAGCGCTTCTACCCGACCTCGGTCATGGAGACCGGCTACGACATCCTGTTCTTCTGGGTGGCGCGGATGATGATGCTCGGGCTGTTCTGCACCGACGTCGAGCCGTTCCACACCGTCTACCTGCACGGCATCGTCCGCGACCCGTACGGGCAGAAGATGAGCAAGACCAAGGGCAACGTGGTCGATCCGCTGCAGGTGGTCGAGGAGATCGGGGCCGATGCGCTGCGCTTCGCCCTGGTCAGCGGCACCTCGCCGGGCAGCGACCAGCGCCTGACGCAGGCCAGGCTGGAGGGTGGCCGCAACTTCACGAACAAGCTGTGGAACGCGGCCCGTTTCGTCCTGTCCGCGCGCCCGGAGCCGATGGTCGAGCCGGCGGGCGAGCCGACGCTGCCCGAGCGCTGGATCCGCTCCCGCCTGGCCGAGGTGACCGAGCGCGCCACGCGGGACCTCGACGAGCTCGACCTGGCGGGGTACGTGGGCACCGTCTACGACTTCGCCTGGAGCGAGTACTGCGACTGGTTCCTGGAGGCGGCCAAGATCGACCTCCGCCGCCAGGACGCGTCGCCCGGTGAGCGGACGCGGGTCTGGCGCTCGCTGGCCGAGGTCCTGGCCGGCGTGCTGCGGCTGCTGCATCCGGCCCTGCCGTTCGTCACCGAGGAGATCTGGGCCACCCTGCACCGGGTCGATCCGGAGGTCACCCGCGGCGAGGAGCTGCTGATCACCGCGGCCTGGCCTGCGGTGGGTGCCCGTGACGCGGCCGCCGAGGAGGCCATGGAGCGGGTGATCTCGACAACCCGGGAGCTGAGGAATCTGCGCCAAGAGCTCGAGATCCAACCCGCAGAGTGGCGAGCGGTGACGATTGTCGCCGGCTCGGCCACTGCCGACGCGGTGCTGAGGGAAGCAGAGCCGTACATCTCGGACCTGAGTCGGTCGAAATTGACGATCAATCCGCCGGGCACGGGCATTCCGGAACATGCGGCCGGTACCGCGCTCGGCTTTGCCGTGATTGAGGCAAGTGACGCGGAGCGCCGCTACGTCGTTGACCGGCATGAGCGCGAACGCACCGAGCTCACGGAGCAGATTGAGCGCGTCCGAGCCCTCCTGGCCAGCGAGTTCGCCACCAAGGCTCCGCCGCAGGTTGTGCAGCGCGAGCGTGACCGCCTTGCCGAGCTCGAGGCCCGTCTGGCCGGCCTCGACGAGAAGCGGGCTATTCCACGATCGGGCTATTCCAGTCGCGCGACGGACCGCTGCTAGAATCGCGGGCGGCCGGGCCAGGGCCGGAGCCCCGACCCCGAGCAACGCCCGAGGCCGATACGAAGGGAGCCCATGTCCTTCCTCAGGCGACCGAAGAAGCAGGAGCCACCCCCGCCACCGCCGCCCACCCCTGTCCAGGAGGAGGTCGAGGCCCAGCAGTACTCGCTGAAGCTCAATTTCATGGCCCGCTCCAGCGACGGGCTGCGCCTGCACCCCGACCCGGCGGTGCTCGCCGCCCTGCCGGGCATCGTCGAGCCGCTGGCCGGCTCGCCCGTGGAGGTCATCGAGCCGCTGCCGCTGGAGTACGCGGACGCAGCGCCCACCGTGGAGCGCTTCAACGAGATGCAGCAGTGGGTGCTGGCGCGGCGCGACCTGAGCCCCATCGGCCGTCATGCGCTCTACGTGCTGGAGATGACCAATGCGCTGGACATGACGGTCGACACCTTCGTCTGCGCCCTGCTGCACGGAGAGACCGATACCAGCGGCTACCCGGAGTACAACGCCGTGGTTGGCGGCCTGGCCAGCCACTGGGACGAGCTGTCCGGCGAGCTGATCGTGCGCGCCGTGGTCGGCTGGGGCGGCAAGGGCCTGCGGGGCGACACCGACCGCATCGGGCAGCGCATCCTCAGCTCGCTGTACCAGCAGGTCCTTGCCTCGGGCTACAGCCTGGGTGCCGCCGAATCGGCCCGGGCAGCGATGCACGGACCGAGCGGCGTGGTGTGCGCCCACTGCGGCTTCGAGGCGGCGGGCGCCGGCGCCTTCTACTGCCCGAAATGCGGCATGCGCATGACGAGGACCGGCTGAGGCATCGGTCCATGGGGGGCAGTACCTTCGGGCCACCCGCCCAGGCCTGAGTCCCATTGTCGGTTGGGGGGGTGCGGCGGATAGTGGTGCGGTCCGTAACGATCACCACCACCGAAGGGGACTCATGGAGCGACCCACCGTCCTGCTTGCCCTGGCCGAGGGCGCCCAGAGCTACGAGGCGGCCCTGGCGGCAGCGGGATTCGACGTCATCGATGCCCACGCGGCGGGGACAGAGTGGCTCGACGGGGAGAAGCCGCCCAACCTCGCCGTGCTCGACTGTGACCTGCCCGCGGCCGACGCCAAGCGCTGGTACGAGGCGCTCCACGGGTCGAACGCCGTGCCGACCCTGCTCCTGTTCGGCCACGACATCCCCGAGTTCGCCACGAGCCGGACCGACGGCTCGACCGACGAGTACGCCGTCAAGCCCACGCCCCCGGAAGCACTGACCTACCGGCTCCAGGCCCTGCTGATCCGGGCCGGCCGGGGGATGCCCGCCGAGGGCGGCACCTGGGCCGAGGCGAGCACCGCGAACGGCACCGCCATCGGGGAGGGGCACGTGGTCAGCGTCTTCGCCCCCAAGGGCGGTGTGGGCAAGACCACGGTGGCGGTCAACGTGGCGGTGGCGCTGCGCGAGCAGACCCGCTCACGGGTGCTCCTGTTCGATGCCGACGTGGGGGTGGGAAACGTCACCTCGGTCCTGGCCGCGCCCTACCGGCTGGGCCTGGCCGACCTGGCCGACTCCGATCCCTCCGAGTGGACCGATGCCGCCTTCGAGCAGGCGGTCAGCACCCATGAGCAGAGCGGCGTGCGGGTGCTCACCTGGGGGAACGACCCCGCCGAGTCGGAGCGTGTCACCGCCGACCTGCTGCTGGCCGCGCTGCGCTGGGCGCGCGCCCACCACAGCTTCGTGGTGGTCGACACGCACCCGGGCTACGACGACCGCACCATGGCCATGCTGACGCTGGCCAACGAGATCCTGCTGGTCGTCACCCCGGAGGTGGGCGCCATCCGCAACAGCAGCCAGTTCCTGGACCTGGCCCACCAGGTGGGACTGCGCGACGTGGTCCGCGTGGTCGTGAACCGCGCGAACCACGGCGTCCGGCTGCCGGACATCGAGCAGGCCCTGGGGCTCAAGGTCAGTGCGACGGTGGTGTCCAACGGGCCCAAGGCGGTGATCGCCGCCAACGAGGGGCTGCCGGTGGTCACCAAGTTCCCCAAGGACAAGATCGCCACCGACCTGCACAACATCGCCCGCGTCATCACCACCGGCGACCCGCAGAACGGCGCGGCCACTCCGGCCCGGCGTTCCTGGTGGTCGGCGCTCGTCTCGCGGGCCTCGACGACCTAGTTCCGCGCGGCTGCGCGTTGCGGCCGCGTCTCGGTCCTGCCATCATGCGGCCCGCCACCGGCGCGGGCCGCATCGGTCCCGCCACGTTCGTTCCGCCACCTGATCGAAACCAGCGACGACCGCCGTGCCGACCTACGACTACGAATGCCGCAGCTGCGGCCGGATCACCGAGGTGATCCACTCCATGCTCGAGGACGGGCCGACCACCTGTGAGCACTGTGGCGGCCAGCTCCGTCGCGTGCTGTACCCGACCGGCATCATCTTCAAGGGGTCCGGCTTCTACAAGACCGATTCCCGGGCGGGCAACGCCGGGTCGGGATCCTCCACTACCGATGGCGACGCCACCTCCAGGGCGTCGGATGGGGCGGCCTCGAAGCCGGCCACCGGCAGCAGTACTGCGGCGGCATCCGACAGCTAGCTCCGACCGGCGCGCGCGCTCAGCGAGTCGTCACCCGCTCGCCAGGTGAGCGGTATCCGGCGGACCTCGCCGGGCGGAGTCATCCGCTCGCGGGGCAGGCGGTTGGCGCTTTCGGAGCCTGCGGCCAGCGATCCCGCCTCCCAGGAAGCGGCTGAGGAGGGGTGACCGGTTCCTACGCTGCCTGGCTGGTGCCGCAGCGACGGCAGAACCGGGCCGATGCCGAGAGCGACAGGCCGCACTGCCCGCAGTTCTTCACGCCGACGTGGCTGATGGCGCCGGCCACCTCGCGCGCGGACGCCTCCCAGAACCCGGAGGTGGCCGCCGCCCGGCCGACCCGCGACCGTGCGGCCAGCTCGGCCGGATGGACGGCGGCGCCGCTCGAGCGGTAGGGGAGCACGGTCCGCTGCGGGGTGACCGGCCCCTCGCCGGGGTCTCCCAGGCCCAGCAGGTCGAGCTTCGCCCTGCGGGCGGCGAGGGCCGGGTCCTCGCGCTCGGCCGCGACCGGTTCGGCGGGCGCCTCCGGCTCGGGCTCGCGGCGTGGAACGCGGAGGATGGTCTCCCTGATCGGCACGATCGGCCGCGGCGCGGGCGGCTCCGGCGGCTCGGGAGCAGGCTCGGGCTCCACCTCGCTGGCGGCCGCGACCGGCTCCGGCTCGGGCTTGCTCTCGGCCTCGGCGGCCACGGGTTCCGGCTCCCCTTCGGAAATGACCGGCTCTGGCTCCGGCTCCGCCTCGGCGACGACCGGCTCCGGCTCGGGTGCGGGCTCGACCTCTGCCACCACCGGCTCGGGCGCCGGTTCGTCCCCTGCGGGCAGCGGCTGGGCTTCGACCTCGGCCGCGATCTCCGCTCCCGCGGCCATGGGCTCCAGCTCGGGCTCCGCCACGATCGGCTCGGGCTCGAGCTCGATCGGCGCGTCTTCCTCCCAGGTCAGGAGGCGCAGCGGCGGCAGCTCCGGCTCGGGTTCCGGCTCGGTCTCGGCGACGACCGGCTCGGGCGCCGGCTGCTCCGCGACCACGGGCTCCGGCACGGCCTCGGCGACCACCGGCTCGGGTTCGGACATGGGCTCGACCGGTTCGTCCGACGCGGCGGCAGGCTGCAGCTCCTCGACGGGCCATTCGACGTCCACGTGGCCGTTGGTGGCCACGCGCTCGAGGTCCGCGCTCGGCCAGGCCTCGAGGCCCAGCCGGCGGTTGAGCTCCGCCTCGTCCATCTGCGGCTCGCCCACCGCGGTCAGCTCAGGGTGCTGCGCCTGGAAGCTGGCCTCGAACCGCTCGATCAGGTCATCGGTGCCGGGGATCGGCGCGCAGGTCCGGCAGCGGCCGGCGTCGTCGTTCCAGCAGTTGGTGCAGGCGTACTGCCGGCAGTTGATGCAGAAGTTGAACGACCTGTGGAACGCCTCGAGCTGCTGCGCGGCGAGCGCCTCCTCCTCGGAGCGCAGGGCGTCGCCGACCGCGTCCGAGAGGGCATCCTGGCTCATGATGTAGTTCTTGAGCCCGGCGATCAGCCCGCGCGTCTTGCGGATCGTGTTCAGGCGCGTCGGAGCGGCGAACTCATAGCGTGTGCCGCATCGTTCGCAGAAGGACTCGGTGAGCGCTTCGGGCGTGTCGATGGCGCAGGATCCCCTGATCGGTCTGGAAGGGAGCAAGAGTATAGCCACGCACCACAACCGGACCCTACAGGGGCATTGGTACTGGCCGCATGGGACCCACCGACGCCGCCTGCGGGCGTGCTGATGCCAGGCCCGGGCCGGCCGGGGACCGATCACGGCCCCAGGCGGACCCCGTGCTAGGATCGGCGCCGATGGGCATCCTCTCGCGCCTCGAGGCGATCCTTGAACGCGTGTTCGAGGGGCCGGCTGGACGCCTGGGGGCGACCATCCAGCCGGTCTCCCTGGCCAAGCGCATCGAGCGCGCCATGGACACCAGCAAGTCGTTCGGCGACGACGGCGTGATCGTGCCGAACCGCTACGTGCTGCACCTGAACCCGCAGGACTACGCCGGATTCGAGTCGTACCGCACCTCGCTGGAGGATGACCTCGCCCACGGCGTGCTGGCCCGCGCCAGGCGGGAGCGCTACACGCTGGTGGCCCGTCCCCGCGTGCGCCTGGTGGCCGACAACAGCGTGCCCCGTGGCGACATCCGGGTGGCCGCCAGCGTGGTCGACGAGGAGGGCGCGCGCCTCCGGACCGATACGCCGCTGCCCGCCTCGTCGGACACCATGGTCCTGGCGCGCCCCGGCAGCGAGGCGGCCGCGGCCCCAGAGTCGGCCCGACGGGCCTACCTGCTGGTCCGGACCGATGGCGCCCCACCGGTGCAGTTCGACCTGGGCGGGCCGCTGATCAGCATCGGGCGGGCCAGCGACAACGACGTCATCGTCGACGACCCGCTGGTCAGCCGCCACCACTGCCAGCTCAAGCTGCAGCACGGGGCCTACAGCTTCGCCGACCTGGGGAGCCGCAACGGGTCGTTCGTCAACGGGCAGCCGGTCAACGAGGTGGCGCTGGGCCCCGGGGACGTGATCCACATCGGTCAGACGGAGATCGAGTTCCAGGTGCGATGACCGGCGAGGTCCTCCGCATCCTGCTCCTGGTGCTGCAGCTCGGCTTGTTGGCCCTCCTGTACCTGATCCTGCTCGGCTTCGCCCGCGCCCTGCTCCGCGACCTGCGCAGCGCCGAGCAGGCGCAGATGGCCAGCCAGGCCGGCATCGGGCGCCTGATGGTGCTCGAGTCCCCGGAGGACGAGCCGCCCGCGGGCCGCAGCATCGCCCTGGGTCCGATCAACTCCATCGGCCGCAACGTGAACAACACCATCTACGTGGAGGACGACTTCGTCAGCGCCAACCACGCCATGCTCACCTTCCGCGGCCGAAGCTGGTTCATCGAGGACCAGGGCAGCACCAACGGCACCTACGTCAACGGCCACCGCATCGACCGGCCCGTTGCCCTCTCGTACGGGGACGAGCTGACCATCGGGCGGGTGCGGATGCGCCTTGAGCGCTGACGCCCGGCGGGCCCGCCGCTTCCCGCCCATCGCCTGGCGGGGCGCGGAGCTCCGCATGCTGCTGCCCCTGGCGCTGCTCATGCCGCTGGGCTTCGCGGTGACCCACATCGCGCAGACCGGCACCCCGGACCCCGGACCGATGGGCACCGCGGCGGCGTACGTGGTCCTCATGCTGGCCGCCCACTTCGTGCTGGTCGCCTCCGGCAACCGGGGCGACCCGCTGCTGCTGCCGCTGGTGGCGACCATCGGCGGCATCGGCCTGATCATGCTCAACCGCCTGCCGCAGGACCTGCGCGGGACGCGGGCCTTCGGCCTGGAGCTGGGCATGGCCGAGACCCAGCTGCTGTGGTTCGCGGTCGGGGTGGTGGCCATGCTGCTGGTGGCCATCGGCTTCCGCAACGACGGCATCCTGCGCCACTACAAGTACACCTGGGCGATCGCCGGGGCGCTGCTCCTGACGATCACCTTCCTGTTCGGCGTGGAGCAGTTCGGCGCCCGGCTGTGGCTGAACGTGGGGCCGGTGCAGGTGCAGCCCGGCGAGGCGATCAAGATCGTGCTGGTGGTCTTCATCGCCGGCTACCTGGCCGAGCACCGGGCGCTGCTGGCCGGCGCCAGCCTGCGCATCGGCCCGTTCAAGATCCCGCCGCTGCCCTACCTGCTGCCGATGCTCGCGATCTTCGTGATCGTGATGCTGATCGTGGTGATCATGCGCGACCTGGGCACCGCGCTCCTCTTCCTGGGCATCTTCCTGACCATGCTGTTCGTGGCCACCGGGCGGCGCAGCTACGTCCTGCTGGGGATCCTGCTCTTCGTGGCCGGCTCGTACGTCGCCTACAACCTGTTCGGCCACGTCCAGGTGCGGGTCAACAACTGGATCAACCCCTTCGCCGATCCCTCCGGCGACGGCTACCAGACCGTGCAGGCCCTGTACGCCTTCGCCCGCGGTGGCCTGTTCGGGGAGGGGCTGGGCCAGGGGCTGCCGCTGATCGGCGGGCGCCTGCCGATCCCGGCGCTGGAGACCGATTTCATCTTCGCCGCCATCGCCGAGGAGCTGGGCCTGGTGGGCGCCTTCGCCCTGCTGGCGCTGGCCGCAGCCCTCGTCTTCCGCGGCCTGCGGATCGCGGCCCTGGCCCGCGACGACTTCAGCGCCATGCTGGCCGTGGGCCTGACCAGCAGCCTGGGGCTGCAGACCCTGATCATCGCCGCCGGGAACGTGAAGCTCATCCCGCTCACCGGCATCACCTTCCCGTTCGTCTCGTACGGCGGCTCGAGCCTGCTGGCCAGCTTCGTGGTGGTGGGCCTGCTGCTGTCCATCAGCCACCGCTCGGCGGAAGCCGCCGCCGAAGGGCGCTGACGGGCGCCGAGCCGGGCCGATGATCGCCACCAACGTCCGCCGCCTGGGGGTCTACCTGCTTCTGGCCTTCGCGGCCATCAGCGCCGCGCTCTCCTGGTGGCAGGTCCTCGACGCGCCGACCCTGTCGAGCCGAGCCGACAACCCGCAGGTCATTGCCGCCCGGCGCAGCGCGCTGCGCGGCTCCATCTTCGACGCGCGGGGGAACCTGCTGGCCTCCAGCCGGCTGGTGGCGGGGATCAGCACCCGCACCTACACCGACCCGGCCTTCACGCACGTCATCGGTTACGCCAGCCTGCGCTTCGGCACCACCGGCGTGGAGCGCGCCTGGGACGACGTGCTGACCGGCCGGGCGGACCCCAACCCGCTGAACGACCTGGTCAACGACATCCTCGACCGGCGTCCGCCGCCGCGTGACCTGACGCTGACCATTGACCGGCGGCTGCAGGACTTCGCGCTGGCCCAGCTCGGCTCGCAGGTGGGGGCCGTGGTCGCCCTCGACCCGCGCAGCGGCGAGGTGCTGGCCATGGTCTCCACGCCGACCTTCGACGCCACCCCCATCTCCGGCGACCCGGCCGTCGCCGCGGAGCCGATGGCCCAGATCCAGGCCCAGCCCAACAACCCGCTGGTGGCCCGCGCCCGGCAGGGGCGCTACACGCCCGGCTCGATCATGAAGGTGGTGACCGCCGCCGCCGCCCTGGACGCCGGGGTCATCACGCCCCAGACGACGTTCCCCGACCAGCCGCAGCAGGAGCGCGACGGGTTCGTGGTGGAGGGCTTCCGGGTGCGCGAGCACGACCTGGGCAGCATCCAGCCCGATCTGTGGCCGCTGTCGCCGGCCCTCCAGGTGTCGAGCAACATCTTCTTCGCCCACGTCGGCCTGGAGCTGGGCACGGAGGCCTACCTGCAGTACGCGCGGCGCTTCGGTTTCTGCGAGCCGATCGAGATCGGCAGCGGGTCGCGGTCGCTGCCGGTGGTCCCGTCGTACGTGACGGCCCAGGTGGATGGCGACTGCGCGCCGTTCTCCGATCGCGCCGAGCTGGCGCAGGCGGCCTTCGGGCAGGGCCGAGTGGACGTCACCCCGGTGCAGATGGCGTTGGTGGCCGCCACCATCGCCAACGATGGCGTCATGCGGCAGCCCTACGCCGTCCGCGACCTGCGCGTCCACGCCGACGACCCGAACGCCGGCCCCAGTGACCAGGTGATCGAGCGCTACGGTGGCGGCGAGGAGCGGGTGGTGAGCGCCGAGGCTGCGGCGCAGACCCGGGCGGCCATGGTGGACGCGGTGAATGGCGAGCTGGGCGTCGTGTTCGCCGGCGGCGCCAGGCTGTCCAACTTCGGGATCGCCGGGGCGCTGGCGGCGGGCAAGACCGGCACCGCTGAGCGCGGGCCGGGCCTGCCGCCGCACTCCTGGTTCATCGGCTTCGCGCCCGGGCAGGAGGGGGCGGAGCCGACCATCGCGGTGGCGGTCATCGTCGAGGGCGGTGGCAGCGGCGCCGGGCGGGCCGCGCCCATCGGGGGCGCGGTCATGGCCGAGTGGCTGCGGCTGCAGGGTGCCGGCTGATCGGTGCCCCGGGCGTGTCCATCGGCGAATGAACCGATGGCCCGTGAACCGTCGTCGATATGAGTGGGGTATTGTCATGCGGAGGGTTCGCAACGAGCATCCGCCCATACTGAGGGGTGCCATCGGGTGAAGAACGTCCAGGAGCCGGCCGAGCGCGTGGTGGCCAACGTTGAGCGCGTCATCGTCGGCAAGCACGCCGAGGTCCGCATGGCCCTGGTGGCGCTGCTGTGTGAGGGGCACATCCTGATCGAGGATGTGCCGGGCGTCGGCAAGACGATGCTGGCCAAGGCGCTGGCCCGGAGCATCGGGTGCACGTTCCGCCGCATCCAGTTCACCCCGGACCTGCTGCCGTCCGACGTGACCGGCCTGTCGATCTTCAACCAGAAGACGCAGGAGTTCGAGTTCCGGCCGGGGCCGATCATGGCGCAGGTGGTGCTGGCCGATGAGATCAACCGCGCCACCCCCAAGACGCAGAGCGCGCTCCTGGAGTGCATGGAGGAGCGCCAGGCCACCATCGACGGCGTCACGCACCCCATGCCCGAGCCGTTCCTGGTGATCGCCACCCAGAACCCGATCGAGTACGAGGGCACCTTCGCCCTGCCCGAGGCGCAGCTCGACCGCTTCATGCTCCGCCTGCGGCTGGGCTACCCGCGGGCCGTGGAGGAGATCGTCATCCTGGACGAGCAGAAGCGGCAGCACCCCATCGAGGAGATCGGACAGGTGCTCTCCTACGAGGAGCTGCGCCAGATGCAGGCCGCGGTCAAGGAGGTGTACGTCGACCAGTCAGTGGCCGACTACATCGTGCGGCTGGCCAATGCCACCCGCGAGCACCCCGACGTCTACCTGGGCGCCTCGCCGCGCGGCTCCATCGCCCTCTATCGCTCGTCGCAGGCGCTGGCCGCGCTCGACGGGCGTGACTACGTGATTCCCGACGACGTGAAGGCCCTGGCGGTGGCGGTGCTGGCGCACCGCCTGATCGTGAAGAGCCAGGCCTCGCTGCGCGAGGTCGACCCGGACGCCATCGTGCGCGAGATCCTGAGCCAGGTCCCCATCGGCGAGGCCAGCGGCGCGGCAGCCGGTCCCCGGTAGCCGGGTGACCGGGGAGAGGATGCGCAGGTGGGCGGCCTGAGCCGGCAGCTCCGCTTCGTCTTCCTCGGCACGGTGCTGGTGGTCGCCGCCTTCAGCACCGGCATCGAGCCGCTCTTCTTCCTCGTCTACCTGCTGGCTGCCCTGCTCATCGGCGCCTGGTTCTACGCGCGTCGCGGGCTGCGCGGCCTGCGGGCGGGCTACCACGTCCTGAACCCGCGGGCGCAGGTGGGGGAGGTCCTCCAGGCCATCTACCGGGTGGACAATGCCACGCGCTGGACGAAGCCGTGGGTCGAGGTGTGGAACGACTCGACCCTGCCCGCCTCGCTGCCGGGCCGGGTCATCGGCGTGCGCGCCAACGGCAGCCGGCAGTGGCTGGCCAAGGTGACGCTGCTGCGGCGCGGCTCGTATCGGCTGGGCTCGCTGCGCGTGCGGACCGGCGACCCGTTCGGCCTGTTCACCAGCGAGATGGTGGTCGGCCAGCCGACCTGGATCGTGGTGTTCCCCAAGATCCACCAGCTGCCGCACTGGCGGCTGCCGCCGTCGCCGGTGGACGGCACCCAGCCGTCGAAGCGGCGCAACGAGGCGAGCAGCCCGCTGGTCAGCACCATCCGGCCCTACGTCCACGGTGACGCGATCAACCGCATCCACTGGCTGTCGAGCGTGCGCCACGGCGAGCTGCAGGTGAAGGAGTTCGACCTGGAGCAGACCGCCGACCTGTGGATGGTGCTCGACCTGGACCGCGCCGCGCACGCCGGCAGCGGCCAGGGGGCCTCGGTGGAGATGGCGGTCAGCGCCACCGCCTCGATCGCCGTCCAGACCCTGGCCGAGAACCGGGCGGTGGGCCTGACGGTGTCCTCGCGGCGGACGCACGTGCTGACGCCGGACCGCGGGCAGCGCGTGGAGCAGAAGATCCTGCACCTGCTGGCCAACGTCCAGGCCGACGGCCACACCCCGCTGGCCGAGGTGGTGGTCAACACCCTGCCCCAGCTGCGGCGCGGCATGACGTTGGCCATCGTCACCGGCTCCACGGACCGCGAGTGGGTGCGCGCCCTGGCCTCCCTGCGCCGCCGCGGGGTGGGCACGGTGGTGGTCCTGCTGGACCGGGCCTCGTTCGCCACCCTTCCCGAGGAGGCCGCTGAGCGAGCCGCGGTCGAGCTGGCGGCCGTCCGCCACGCCCTGACCGAGTACGGCATCGACCACTACCTGCTGCGCGCCGGCGACGACCTGTCGGAGGCGCTGGGCGGCCGGATGCCGGTCATGCGGGAGCGGATCAATGCCTGAGCGCCTGCAGGCCTGGCTGGACCGATACCTCCACCCCCGCGAGGGGTGGCTGGCGTTCGGCCTGCTGTTCGTCATGCTCCTCAGCCTGGGCTGGTCGGTGCAGCGCGCCGAGTGGCTGGACCTGCTCGACTTCCTGGTGCCGGTGGCCTTCTACGCGCTGCTGCTCGGCACCCTGCTCGGCATCTCGCGGCTGAGCGTGGTCATCACCCTGCCCATCTCGGCCGTGGTCGGTGCCGCCATCGTGCTGTGGGCCGTGGGCGGCGAGTACTTCCCCCAGCTGACGCAGGGCGAGCGCCTCATGGAGCTGCGGACCGAGGCCATCGACTTCACCCTCCTGGTCATCGAGAGCGGCTACGGTCCGCAGGTGACGCCCTACGCCATCGGCCTGGGGGTGGTGATGTGGGTGACCGCCTTCATCGCCGGCTACACGGTCTACCGGCACCATCGGGTCCTGGACGCCATCCTCCTGGTGGGTGGCTTCCTGATCGCCAACGCGGCCAGCATCCGGACCAACCTCCTCGCCTACCTGGTCATCTTCTCGCTGGCGGCGCTGCTGCTCTGGCTGCGGGCGGCGCTGATCGGCCGCGAGGAGGCCTGGCAGCGGCGACGCGTGACCGAGAACGCCGAGGTCCCGCAGTCGATCATGCGCACCGGTGTGGCGTTCGTCGCGGTGAGCATCGTGGTGGCCTGGGCCCTCACCGGCGTGGCGGTGGCCGCCCCGCTGACCGCGGTGTGGAACAACCTGGACGGCATCTACCACGGCGTGCGCGACCAGCTGGACGGCGTCCTGGGCGGCCTCTCCAACCCGGAGGCGCGCATCAGCGGGACGGTCTTCGGCGACGGCTACAGCATCCGCGGTGAGTGGTTCAGCAGCAACGAGCCGGTGCTGACCTACGCCGCGGACCGGGGCTACTACCTGAAGACGGCCACCTACGACCTGTACACCGGGCGCGGGTTCAAGTGGTCGGGGATCGAGACGCGGTCGGTGGACCCGGGCAGCCTGGTCTTCCCCGAGGAGACGCCCGAGCAGCCGCTGGTGCCCGAGTCGTTCGAGGTGAAGACCCTGCAGTTCTCGATCCAGGGCGACGTGGGGCGCAACCTGTTCACCCCCGGTTACCCGACGGTGACCTACGTGCCGATGGTGGTCGGCGAGCCGCAGGGCGGCGCGACGCTCGCCTCGCTGCGGTCCGCGAACCCCATCTCGCCCGGCCAGGGGTACGCGTTGACCGCCGCGGTCAGCACCGCCACCCGCGCCCAGCTGGCCTCGGCGGGCACCAATTACCCGCCCGAGATCTCCGCCCTGTACCTGGACCGGTCACGGGTCACGGAGCAGGTGGCGCAGCTGGCCGTCCAGATCGTGGAGGAGGCCGGCGCCGCCAACCCGTATGAGCAGGCCGAGGCGCTGGCGACCTGGCTGCGCACCAACCCCGAGTTCGCGTATTCGGCCAGCGCGCCGGTGCCCGAGGACCCGGAGCGCGACATCGTCGACTTCTTCCTCTTCGACCCCGAGGGCGGCCGGATCGGCTACTGCGAGTACTACGCCACCGCCATGGCGGTCATGGCCCGGGCCGTGGGGCTGCCGTCCCGGGTGGCCGTCGGCTACGCACCCGGCGAGGAGATCGAGCTCCCCGGCGGGGTGGGCGGCGGCGTGTTCCAGGTCCGCCAGGAGGATGCCCATGCCTGGGTCGAGATCTACTTCCCGGGCTACGGCTGGCAGATCTTCGAGGCCACCAAGACCATCGATCCGGTGATCCGCCCCGCCGGCGAAGCTGCGCCGTCGGGCGGCTCGTTGGGGCCTGCCCCGTCGCTGCCTCCGCTCTTCGATCCCGGCCTCGGCGAGGAGTTCGCCCTCCCCTCGTTCGACCCGATCACCGGCGGCTTCCGCCCCGGCGAGGAGGGTCCGCCCCCGTCCGACACGCGCTCGGGGAACCTGCTGATCATCGTCACCATCGGCCTCGCCATCCTGCTCCTGGCGGTGTGGCGCTGGCGGAAGGCGACCGGCCTGTTGCGGCTGCTGGCTCCGGGCGACCGGCAGTGGCGCAGCCTGACGCTGGCCGCTGACCGGGCCGGCATCAGCCAGCGGCCGTCCGAGACCATCTACGAGTACGCGGGCTGGCTGGAGGAGCAGATCCCGACCCGCCGCAGCGAGATCCGGACCATCGCGCGCGGCAAGGTCTGGCAGTCGTACTCCGGGCACGGGCTGACCGGGGAGGCGCTGGCGCGCATCGAGGAGGCGTGGAAGCGCCTGCAGCTGCCGCTGGTGTGGCTGGCCATCAAGCGCCGGATGCGCGCCCTGCTGCCGGGCCGCTAGGCCGCGCGGCCTACAGGGCCAGCGGCTCACCCTCCGACTCGTCCACGTGCTGTGGCCGCCGGCCGAGCAGGTGGGCCGTGTCATTCCAGGTCTCGACCCGCCAGCTCGGTCCGTCCTCCACCCGGGCCAGGACCGATAGCGAGGCGTTGTCCACGTCCATGGCCCAGGCGCGCCGCGGCTCCAGCCCCAGCAGGTGGCGCGCCGCCAGCCGCGCGATCCCGCCATGGGTCACCAGGCAGACCGTCTCGGACGGCTCCGCGGCGAGCAGCTCGTCCAGGGCGGAGCGCACGCGGTCCAGGGCCTGCTCGATGGTCTCCGCCCCCGGCGGCTGTGCCTCGCCGGCGCGCGCGCGCCAGGCGGCGTAGCGCTCGGCGTCGGTCTCCGCCAGCTCCTCGTGGGTCCGTCCCTCCCACTCCCCCTGGCCGATCTCCATCAGGCGCGCGTCGAGGTCGAGGGACAGCCGCAGGGCGCCGGCCAGGACGCGGGCGGTGCCGGCGGCACGCTCCAGGGGTGAGCTCAGGATCCGGTCGGGGCGTGGCCCATCGGCGACGAGCCGTGCGGCCAGGAGCCGCGCCTCCTCGCGGCCGTCCTCGGCCAGCGGAGGATCCAGGTGGCCCTGGAAGCGGCCCTCCCGGTTCCAGGCGGTGATCCCGTGGCGGACCAGCAGCAGGCGGCGGATCACCGCGCGGCCGCGGCGACCTCGTCGTGGGCCCGGCGGGCGGCCTGGGCGGCGGCGTCCGGGTCCGCCGGCAGGCCGTGGTCGCGGAGCGTCTGGCCCATGACCCGCACCGCGTCGACCATCTCGTCGAGCTCGACCATGCCCATGTGCCCGAGGCGCAGGACGCGGCCGGCCCACTTGCCCTGCCCGCCGGCCACCACCAGCCCGCGCGAGCGCATGTCGGCGTTGAACGGCGCCCACTCCAGGCCCTCGGGCAGCCAGGCGGCGGTCACCGTCGGGGACCGGTGCTCCGGCGAGGCCACCAGCCGCAGCCCCAGGCCCTCCAGCCCGGCGGCGGCCGCGGCGGCCACCGCGCGGTGGCGGGCCCAGGTGCGCTCCGGCCCCTCGGCCAGCAGCCGTCGCACGCCGACGCGCAGCCCGAACAGGACGCTCACCGCCGGGGTCCACGGCGTCTGGCCCTTGGCCGCCCACTGACGGGCCTGCCCGAAATCCCAGTAGAAGCGCGGCATGCGGGCCTCCGTCTCGGCGGCCTTGGCCCGCGCTCCGACGGCGGCGATCCCGATGCCAGGGGAGGCCATCCACGCCTTCTGGCTGGCCGACACGACCAGGTCCACGCCCCAGGCGTCCATCTCGAATGGCATGGCCCCCAGGCCGCTGATGCCGTCCACGATGACCAGCGGCTCGCCGGGCGCGTTGCGCACGACGGCAGCCAGCTCGCGGATCGGGTTGGCCACCCCGGTGGAGGTCTCGTTCTGGGTCAACAGGACGGCCCGATAGGGGTTCCCCGCGGACAGCAGCCCGGCGACGACGCCCGGGTCCGCGGCGGCGCCCCACTCCATGTCCAGCCTGTCGACCGCGGCCCCGAAGGCCGTGGCGATGGCCGCGAAGCGATCACCGAACCCGCCGGTGCTCACCGCCAGCACGCGGTCGCCCGGCGACAGGGTGTTGACGATGGCCGCCTCCATGGCCCCGCTGCCCGAGCCGGTGAGCAGGAAGACGTCGCCCGTGGTGCCGATGAGCTCCGCGATCCCGGTGCAGATCTCTCGCTGCAGCTCCGCGAACTCGGCGCCGCGGTGGTCGATCATCGGCTCCGCCTGGGCCGCCCGGACGTCGTCCGGGACGGGCGTGGGCCCCGGGATGCGGAGGTTCTGGTGCATGGGTGGGATCATAATCGGCGCATGCCCAACCCGCGGTCGCGAAAGGCGCCGCCGCTCAGCCAGCCGATGTTCGAGGCGACCCCCGCCGATGCGCCGCTGGCGGCGCGGATGCGCCCGCGCAGCCTCGACGAGTTCGTGGGCCAGCCGCACCTGGTCGGCCCCCATGGCGCGCTGAGCCGGGTGGTGAAGCCCGGCTACCTGCCGAGCATGGTGCTGTGGGGCCCGCCGGGGTCGGGCAAGACCACGCTGGCCCGGCTGCTGGCCGAGCGCTCGGGCGGCACGTGGCGCCCGATCTCGGCGGTCACCTCGGGCGTGGCCGACATCCGGCAGCTGGTCGGCGACGCGGGCGCCCTGCGCGAGCAGGGCGGCCGGACGGTGGTCTTCATCGACGAGCTGCATCGGTTCAACAAGGCCCAGCAGGACGCGCTGCTGCCGCACGTCGAGGACGGCACGATCGTGCTGATCGGCGCGACGACCGAGAACCCCTACTACGAGATCAACTCGCCGCTCCTGTCGCGGCTGCGGGTCTACCGGCTGGAGCCGCTCTCCGAGGACGACCTGCGGACCATCGTGGAGCGGGCGCTCACCGACGCCCGCGGCCTGGCGGGCCGCGTCTCGCTGGACGAGCCGGCCATGGCCGCCCTGCTCAGCCTGTCCGGGGGTGACGCCCGGCAGGCGCTGAACATCGTGGAGGCTGCGGCCGCGGTGGCGCCCGACGGCGCGGTCATCGGGCCGGAGCAGGTGTCGGAGGCGGCCCAGCAGCGCCTGCTGGCCTACGACCGGGTCGGCGACCAGCACTATGAGGCGGCATCGGCCTTCATCAAGAGCATGCGGGGCAACGACCCGGACGCGGCCCTGTACTGGTGCGCCAGCATGATCGCGGCGGGGGAGGATCCGACCTTCATCGCGCGGCGGATCGTGATCGCGGCCAGCGAGGACGTCGGCAACGCCGACCCGCGGGCCCTGCAGCTGGCGGTGGCGGCCATGCAGGCCGTCGAGATGATCGGCCTGCCGGAAGCCCAGTACGCGCTCGCCCAGGCCGCCGCCTACGTGGCCTCGGCCCCGAAGTCGAACCGGGTGGGCGGCGCCTACTTCGCGGCGCTGGCCGATGTCGAGGAGCGCGGCCGCCTGCCGGTTCCGCTCCACCTGCGGCCGTCAGCCCATCGGCGCCTGGCCCGCGAGCACGGCTACGGGAAGGGCTACCTGTACCCGCACGACTTCGAGGGCGCGGACGTCGACCAGCAGTACCTGCCCGACGAGCTATCCGGCAAGGTCTATTACGAGCCGTCCGACCAGGGCCTGGAGAAGCAGATCGGCGAGCGCCTGGAGCGCCTGCGACGGGCCCGCCTGGAGAGCCGCCGACGCGAGCGGGGCGGCGGCAGCGGTTAGCCCGGGCCGATGCCGGCGGCGTTGACCACCAGGGTGGCCGCCAGGAGCAGCACGACCAGGATCACCACCAGGACGCCGATGTTGCGCAGGTCGCGCAGCACGTAGTGGTACTCGGCGATCGCCTGGTCGCTGAGCCGCGAGGGACCGGTGGCGCCGTACGGCACGGCCGGCGCGCGGCGCTGCGTGCGCGGGCGGGCAGGGCCCTCGGTGGTGGAGGCCATGGCCCGCACCTCGGCGTCGGCGCGGTCGAAGGCGGAGGTCGAAGCGCCGGAGGCGGCGACGGCGGCGCTCTCCTCGAAGGAGGGCATCGACACCGGCCGCGGCGCGGGTCCGCGCTGGGCGCGACGCTGTCGCGACTTTCGGCTGGCGGCCTTGCCGCCTCGCTTGGCCATGCTTCTGCTCGCTCGTTGCGCTCGGGTGGACACACGATCGCCGCCGGGAGGGCGGCGTGGGGACGGTATGATACCAGCCGCTCGGCCGTGGGCCGGTCCGCCCGGCCGACGCGCGACGTGCTGAACGCCCAAGACGTGCCTCCGGAGCGCCCGCCGATGGAAGAGCTCAATCGGTTCCTCGTCGAGAACCTGACCGCAGTGGTGGGCGCCATCGGCCTCCTCGTCCTGGTGCTGCTGGTGCTGGTTGCCGTTCAGACCGCGCGGCTGGGGCGTGCGGTGCGGGCCTACCGCGACCTGGTGCGGGACGGGCAGGCTGGCTCGCTGGCCGAGGTGCTGGCCGGCCACGTCCGGCGCGTGGACGCGGTCGATGACCGCCTGAGCCAGCTGGACGCACTGCACGGTGAGCTGCTGCGTCGTACCGAGACGGCCATCCGGCACGTGGGCCTGGTGCGCTTCAACCCCTTCGAGGACACCGGGGGGGACCAGAGCTTCGCCATCGCCCTGCTGGACGAGCGGCAGGACGGAGTGGTGATCAGCTCGCTGCACGGGCGGGCGAACACCCGCATCTTCGCCAAGGCGGTCACCGGCGGGACCTCGTCCCACAGCCTGTCGGCCGAGGAGGCGCAGGCCATCCGGGTGGCCGTGAACGGCAGCGCGGCCGGGGCGCCAGAGCGATGAGGGCGTCCGCCTGACGCCCCAGTCCTGAGCCGATGGACCCCGCTCTGCGGCGGGTCGCCGAGCGCCGCCTGGTCCAGGCCCTGCGCCGCCTCCACCGTCGCGAACCGCTGCGCTCCGAGGTGCGTCTGGACGCCGTCCTGGAGGAAGCCCGCGCCATGCCCCCTGCCCGGTCGCCCCGTCACCGGGGGAGCGCCCGGCTGGTGGCCGGCGACGCCGAGCTGCTCGAGGTGCTCGACGGGCTGATCGCCGGCGGGAAGGTGGTGCGCCGCGGCCGGCGAGTACGGCTGCCGGACCACGAGCCGACGCTCTCGCCGACCATGCGGGCCCGTGTCGACCGCCTGCTCGATGGCCTGCGCGCCGCGGGCACCGTCCCGCCGCGGGCGGACGGCATCGCCGCCCGGCTCGGCGTCCCGCCCCCGGTCCTCCAGGCGTTGCGCGATTCCGGGGAGCTGGTGTCCGTGGCCCCCGGGATCGACTACCCGCGCGACGTGTGGGAGCGGCTGAGCGCGCGGCTCGAGGCGCTGGCGGCCTCCGGACCGCTGACCGTCGCCCGGGTCCGAGACGATCTGCGCTCGACGCGCCGGCACGCCGAGGCGCTGCTGGCCCAGCATCGCGCTCGCCGGCGCGCCCGGCGGCGCGGCGGGGGAGCGGGCGAGTCCCGCGGGGTCAGGTCGCGGCGCCGAGGCGGGTGAGCGCCTCGTCGGCCGGAGGCAGGTCGTTGCCGGCAACCAGCCGTGCCTGGCGGAAGCAGGCCGCCGCGGCCGGGCGATCGCCCCGTGCCTCGTACCGGTCGCCGAGCGCCAGCAGCAGGTCCACGAACCGGCCGCGCAGCAGCGCGCGCCGCTCCTCGACGTACTCCGAGTCGCCGTAGAACGGGCAGTCGTCCAGGTAGTCGCCGCGGTACAGCGAGCGGGCGTGCTCGAGGTGTGCCAGCGCCTCGTGTGGCTCACCGCTGGCGCCGGCCGCGGCCATGGCTGCCTCGAAGGCGGTCACATCGTTCCAGGCGATGAGCGCCGGGTCCAGGTGGTAGCGGTCGTTGTGGAACGTGATGGCCTGCCCGCGGTTGCCGCCGCGCCGCCCGGGCTCGAGGGTGGTCCGCAGCCCGCCCAGCGTGCGGTGGAAGGCGAGGTCAGCCCTGTCGAGGTCGACGTCCGGCCAGATGAGCTCGACGATCTCGTCCTTGCCGGCGCCCCGCTCGCCGCGGTCCAGGAGGAAGGCGAACAGCGCCTCGGCCTGGCGCGTGCCGGCCTTTGCCCCGCCCCACTGCCGGATGAGCTCGCCGTCGCGCTCCACGCGCAGCGGGCCGAGGGCGAACACCTTCAGCCGCCCGGCGGCTCCCTCCGCCTCCCCGGCCAGGGCCGCGTGAAGGGCGCTGCCGGTGGTCAGCACGTCCGCGCGCTCGGCGGACAGTCGATCCAGGGCCTCGACCTGCTCCTGCTCGGCGGCGGCCAGCCGCAGCGAGCCGGCGAGGTAGGCGGCCGCCAGGCGGAGGAGCTCGACCTCGTCCGAGGTGTAGGGCAGGCCGGAGCGCTTCGGCCCCAGCTGGAGCTCGCCCAGGCGCTGGCCATCGGTCACCAGGGGGAGGCGCACGCCGAGGGGCGCATCGAGGTCCAGCCGGCCGTCGGCGGCGATCAGCTGCGCATCGGTGCCCACCATGCGCGCGCCGGTCAGCCCGAACGACCGGTTCAGGCGGGCCAGGGCGGGATGCAGGCTGCCGGCCGGGGCCTGGGCGCTGAGCACCGGCTCGCCCAGCGCTCGCAGCAGCCGGTGGTAGGCGGCCTCGCGCGGGGTGCGCTCCAGGATCCAGCGTCGGGCGAGGCCGGCGGCCGGCTCCCAGAGGGCCACGGTGGCCACCAGCCCGATGGCGATGACCAGCGGCAGCTCGATGCCCAGCGCGTCCCGCACCAGCCGATCGGCGCCCACCAGCAGGCCGACGTAGGCGGTCACCCCCAAAGCGCCGATCAGGGAGTAGCGGAACGTGCGGCCGGCGACCTCGGCCGAGAAGAAGATGCGCTGGGCGAAGACGGCGTAGGTGGCCAGGATGGCGGCCAGCGTGACCAACGAGACGCCCAGCCACCGATCCGTGTCGGACAGCGGCGGGGTGAAGCGCACCGCGCCGCCCAGGGCACCGACCGCCACGGTGGCCAGCGCGGCCTGCAGCTGGCGCCGACGCGCGACGTCGCCGCCGGCCTTGCGCAACGCGACGATGATCCATCCCAGCGCAGTGGCGAACAGGCCGATGCGGATCACGATCCAGGCCCAGCCGAAGACCTCGCCGGGGATGGCCGCGAGCTCGAAGTGGGGCGGCGTGACGGCGAACTTCGCCTCGGGGTTGACGACCGAGGGGATGGTCGCCACCAGGGCCAGCGCGTAGGCGGCCGCGACGTTCAGGCGCTGCCAGCCGGACCAGCGCCCCTCGGCCGACACGGCGATGGCGATGTGCGGCGTGGCCGCCACCACGAAGAAGGCGGCCACGTCCTCGACCGAGTTGGTGACGCGGTCGACCAGCGGCACGTCCGACAGGCGCTGGACGATGACGGCCAGGCTCCAGCTGGTCAGGAAGAGGGTGATCAGCCCGAAGGCGCGCGTGGCGGGGGACGCGGGCGAGCGAACCGTGACGGTCAGCCCCAACCAGGTGGCCAGGACGGCGGTCGCGCCGTGCGCCGCGAGCTCGAGCGCCTCGCGCGGTGGTAGATCAGGGACCACGGCGGCCCTCCCTCAGCCGGCGGCAACCGATGGCACGTTACGCCTCGCCCGGGGCGCGCACAAGGGGGAATCGGTGCAGCGCGACACCCGAGCTGTCCGATAAGCGGTTGATAACGGTCCGGTGAATCCCCTTCCGGCTACCATCGACGACGTGCGCGCGGTGCAGCCGTCCCCGAACCAGCTTCCCATCTTCGAGGAGCTGGCCGCCGCTCCGGCGCCGCGCCGCCGGCCGCACCTGCGCATCCAGCCCCCGCTGCTGGCTGACCTCACCCCGCGCCAGCGCAAGGCCGTCACCCATGGCGAGGGGCCGCTGCTGATCGTGGCCGGGGCAGGGACCGGCAAGACCACGGTCATCACCCGCCGCATCGCCTGGCTCATCGCCGAGAAGAAGGCCAAGCCCTCGGAGATCCTGGCCCTGACCTTCACCGACCGCGCCGCCCTGGAGATGATCGAGCGCGTGGACCGCCTGGTGCCCTACGGCTACACGGACACGGTGATCAGCACCTTCCACGCCTTCGGCGACCGGCTGCTGCGCGAGCACGCCCTGGAGGCCGGGCTGTCGGATCGGTCCACCGTCCTGTCGCGCGCCGAGCAGGTCATCTTCCTGCGCGAGCACCTCTTCGAGCTCCCGTTGGACCGATACCGCCCGCTCGGCGACCCGACCCGCTTCCTGCACGCCCTGGTGACCCTCATCAGCCGGGCGCGGGACGAGGACGTGACGCCGGCCGACTACCGGCGCGCCGCCGAGCGGCTGGCCGAGCGCGCGGCGGCCAACCCGGAGGATGCCGCCCTGGCCGAGGAGGCGGCCCAGCAGGAGGAACTGGCCGCCCTGTACGAGGCCTACGAACGCCTGATGCGGGCGCACGACCGGATCGACTTCGGCGACCAGGTCAGCCTGGCCCTGCGCATGCTGCGCGAGCACCCGGCGATCCTGGAGCGGGAGCGCCGTCGCTTCCGCTACATCCTGGTCGACGAGTTCCAGGACACCAACCACGCCCAGTTCGAGCTGGTCAAGCTGCTGGCCGGCGGCCCGAACGCCAACGTCACGGTGGTGGGGGACGACGACCAGAGCATCTACCGCTTCCGGGGCGCCGCACTGTCGAACATCCTGGGCTTTCGCGCAGCGTATCCCGGCGCGGCGTCGGTGGTCCTGACCGACAACTTCCGCAGCCGCCAGCCGATCCTGGACGCCGCGCATCGCCTGATCCGGCACAACGACCCGTACCGCCTGGAGGCGCGCGAGGGGCTGGACAAGCGGCTCGTGGCGCGCGCCACCTTCACGCGGCCGGCTCCGCCTGACGGACCCATGCAGCTGCTGGCCTTCGACACCGTTTCCGACGAGGCGGACGCGGTGGCGGAGCGGATCGCGGCCTCCATGCGCGCCGGTCGGCCGGCCGGCGACCACGCGATCCTGGTGCGCACCAACCGGGACGCGGATCCGTTCCTGCGCTCGCTGAACATGGCCCGCATCCCGTGGCGCTTCTCCGGGACGGCCGGCCTCTACCACCAGCCCGAGGTGCGGCTGCTGGTCAGCTTCCTGCGGGCCGTCAACGACCCGGAGGACTCGGTCAGCTGCTACGACCTGGCCACCTCCGAGGTCTTCGGCCTGGACGCCGCCGACGTGACCCGCGCGCTGAACGCCGCCACCCGACGGCGCATCGGGCTGGAGGCGGCCCTGCGCCAGGGTGCCGCACGGGAGGAGGGCGGACCCTTCGGCCCGCGCGCCATGGAGGTCGTGCGCCGGCTGCTGGCCACGCTCGACCAGCATCGGTCCATGAGCGTCGAGCGCACCACCGGCGAGCTGCTCTACCACTTCATGACCTCGACCGGCTGGCTGGGCCGCCTGGCCCGCGAGGCGCGCGAGCACGGCGAGGAGCGCCTGGCCAACGTGGCGCGCTTCTTCGAGATCGTGCGCCGCCAGTCGTCGCTGCTGCGCGACGACCGGCTGCCGTTCCTGGTCGAGCAACTGAACACGCTGATCGAGGCCGGCGACGACCCGTCGACCGCCGACGTCGAGCCGGACGAGGGAGACGCCGTCCACGTCCTGACCTACCACAAGGCCAAGGGCCTGGAGTTCCCGGTGGTCTTCATGGTCGGGCTGGCGGACGACCGCTTCCCGACCCGCAGCCGCGGGGACGGCCTGCCCCTCCCCGCCGAGCTGGTGCGGGAGCCGCTGCCGGAGGGCGACCACCACGTGGGCGAGGAGCGGCGCCTCTTCTACGTGGGCATGACCCGCGCCCGCGAGGAGCTGGTCATGACCTGGGCGCGCGACTACGGCGGGCGCGCCGCGCGGCGCCTGTCGCCGTTCGTGCTCGAGGCGCTGGACCTGCCGCCGGCCACCCCGGTCGAGACCCTGCGCCCCTCGGTCGCCGAGCGCCTGGCCCGCAACGAGCGGCCTGCCCGCTCGCCGGCCGCGCCGGCCCGCCCGTCGCTGTCGGACCGGCCGCTGTCCCTCAGCTACGGCCAGATCAGCGACTACCAGGACTGCCCGGCCCGCTACCGCTATGCCCACGTCATCGGCATCCCGACCCCGGCGTCGCACCAGATGGCGTACGGCCGTGCCCTGCACGCCGCGGTGCAGGCCTTCCACCGGCGGCAGCTGGCCGGCGAGCGCATGACGCTCGACGAGCTGTACGCCGAGCTGGACCGCGGCTGGGAGTCGGTCGGCTTCCTGACCCGCCAGCACGAGGAGGCGCGGCGCGCGGCGGCCCGTGAGGCGTTGGAGCGGTTCTGGACGGAGCAGCAGTCCGATCCGGCGCGGCCGGTGGCCGTCGAGCAGGACTTCAGCGTGCAGATCGGCCGGGACCGGGTACGCGGCCGCTACGACCGGGTTGACCAGGACCCGGACGGCCGGGTGACCATCACCGACTACAAGACGGCCGACGTCCGCGACCCGGCCACCGCCAATCGGCGCGCCCGCGACTCCCTGCAGCTGTCGATCTACGCACTGGCCTACGAGGCCCAGCACGGTCGGCCGCCGGACGAGGTGGCGCTCCACTTCCTGGACTCCGGGCTGGTGGGCCGCGCCGCGCCATCGGCCCGGCGCCTGGAGCGTGCCGCCGAGCAGGTGGTGGCGGTGGGGGAGGCCATCCGGGCCGGGCGGTTCGAGGCCGCGCCGTCACCCATGAAGTGTGGCTTCTGCCCGTTCCGGGAGATCTGCCCGGACGCGCTGCGCTGAGGACGCCCGGTCGATGAGCGGCCGCACCCGGCTGGTCGTGCTGGGGCTGGCGCTGCTGGCGCTCGTGACCGGCGCCGTGCTGCTCGCCTTCGCCGCTTCGTCCTGTCCGGTGGACCTGCCGAACCAGCCCTGCCCGGAGGCGGGGTTCAACCGGGCCGTGGTGGTCGGGCTGGCCGCTGCCACCGCCGGGCTGCTGGTCGCGCCCTTCGCATTCCTGGCCGAGTTCGCGGCCCGGCGACGGATCGTCTACCGCGGGGCCTGGGGCCGTGCCGCCCGCCGCGGGCTGCTGGCGGCCGCGGTGGTCGCCGCCCTGGCCGGCCTGCGGATCGGCGACGCGCTGACCGTGCCGGTCGCCCTCTTCGTGGTCGTGCTGGCCGGCATGGTCGAGTGGTTCGCCGTGCGACGCTTCGACCTGCCGTGAGCTCGGACATCTTCCAGGGCCAGGGGGCGGACCCGGACCTCCTCGCCGAGCTGTACGACCTCGAGCACGACGCGGTCGTCGAGGACCTGGCCTTCTACCGGGAGATGACCCGCCGCACGCGCGGGGCGGTGCTGGACGTCGGCTGCGGGTCCGGGCGGCTGTTCCGGAGCATCATCGAGGGCGGTGCCCGACGAGTGGTCGGGGTGGACGGCTCGGCCGCGCTGCTGCGGCGCGCGGAGCAGCGGATCGCCGCCGATCCCCAGCTCAGGGCCGCTCGCGACGAGGGGCGCCTGGAGCTGGTGCACGGCGACGTGCGCCACCTGCCTGCCCTGAACCTGGGCGCCAGGCTGCCGGGGCGGGGCGCCGCCCTGATGGTCGTCGCCGGCGTGCTGCCGCACCTCGACGGCCCGGAGGACGCGCTGGCCCTGCTGAACGGCCTGGCACGGCTGCTGGCGCCGGACGGCAGCGCGGTGCTGGACGACCTGGGGCCGGCGCTGCTCCCCGAGCGGGACATGCCGCTCTCGGTCGACTGGCAGCGGTCCGTCGAGGGGCGGACGATCGTGCGGCGCAGCCAGCTGACCCGCCGCCAGGCGCCCGAGGGGGTGCGCGTTTCCTTCTCCACCATCGTGGATGTGGGGTACCCCGATGGTACGATAGCGCGGCTTCCGGCAGCCTATCGGCTCTGGTACCCATCACCTGACGCGCTCGACGCGCTCGTCCGGGAGGCCGGTCTGGCGGTGGAGCTCGCCTACGGCTCGCACGACCTGGACCCGCTGGACGGGGACAGCGAGCGACGGATCCTGGTGGTCCGGCACGCCGTGGCTGACGGGAAGGGCTCCCGGCGCGGACAGGCGACCTGAGCGAGGACAAGAGGGGCAAGTGGCAGCAGAGCAGATCCGGCTCCTGGTGGTGGAGGACGTTCCGCAGGTGGCGTCGCACATGCGATCCCTGCTGAACGCGCAGTCCCAGATCAAGATGCTCGAGGTGGTGACCTCGGGCGACCGTGCGGTGGCGGCGGCCGGTGAGTTCAAGCCGGACGTGGTGATCGTCGACGCCCTGCTCCAGGGACGGGTGTCCGGCGAGCAGGTGGCGAAAGGGATCCGCGAGGCGGAGCCGCAGATCGGCATCATCATGCTGACGGTCCCGCAAAACCCGGTAGGTGAGAACCCCGAGCGCGGCGTCGACGCCGTGCTGAAGATGCCCTTCACCGGCTTCGACCTGACCACCACCATCCGCAAGACCTACGAGGAGCGCACCCTCACCGCCTCCCGCGCCGGATCGATGATCGTCACCCTCTTCTCGCCGAAGGGCGGCGTGGGGCGCACCACCATCGCCTACAACCTGGCCGTGGCCCTGGCCGCTACCCACCGGGTCTGCCTGATCGACGGCTCGCTGCAGTTCAGCGACCTGCGCGGGCTGCTGCGGGTGCCGGCCACCGCCCCCTCCATGGTCAACCTGCCGACCGACCGCATCCGCGAGTCGGACGTGGCCGAGGTGGTCTGGAAGGACCCGTCCGGGGTCGACATCCTGCTGGCCCCGCCGCGGGTCGAGATGGCGGAGATGATCACCACGCGTGACCTGGAGAAGGCGTTGTCGATCATCCGCCAGCTGTACGAGTTCGTGGTGATCGACACTCGGCCGGCCCTGTCGGACGACGTGCTGGTCTACCTTGACGCCTCGGATCTCATCCTCCAGGTGCTCGAGTACGACTCGATGGCCATCCGCGCCCTGGCCATGGCCGGCGAGGCCTTCGAGGCCATCGGCTACCCGCCCACCAAGCTGGCCACCGTCCTGAACCGGGCCGACTCAGCCGGTGGATTCAACCGGGCCGATGTGGAGGCCGCCATCGGCCGCCCCATCGACTACGAGGTGGTCTCCGACGGACGCCTGGTGGTCGCCGCCAACAACGAGGGCGTGCCGTTCGTGTCCGGCAGCCCGGACGCGCCGATCTCGCAGGGCATCCGGCGCATCGCCGACTCGCTGGCCGCCTTCCTCCAGGCCCGGCAGCCGGCGCTCGTGGCGCACCGCTGAGCGGCGGTGGCGCGCGCAGCCGACGCCCGGCCCATCGGTGTCTTCGACTCGGGCGTCGGCGGGCTGACCGTCCTCTCCGAGCTGCGCCGCCGCCTGCCGGACGAGTCGACCGTCTACCTGGGCGACAACGCCCGCACCCCGTACGGGCCGCGACCCGCCGACGAGGTGCAGCGCTTCACCCGTGAGGGCGTGGACTGGCTGCTGCGCCAGGACATCAAGCTGCTGGTGCTGGCCTGCAACACCGCCACCGCCCGGGCCCTGCCCCTGGTGCGCGAGCAGGCGCCGGTCCCGGTGCTGGGCGTGGTGCGTCCCGGGGCGGTGACCGCCGCGGCCGCCACGCGGGCCGGGCACGTGGGAGTCATCGCCACCGCCGGGACCGTGGAGTCGGGCGCCTACCCGTCCGCGATCACCGAGGCCGATCCCCACCTGGTGGTGAGCCAGCAGGCCTGCCCCGACCTCGTCCCGCTGGTGGAGGCCGGCCAGCTGGACGGGCCGGAGACGGAGCGGGCGGTGGCCGGCTACCTCGGCGAGCTGCTCGGCCGCGACCCGGCGATCGACACCCTCCTGCTGGGCTGCACCCACTACCCGCTGCTGCGCCCGGTCATCGAGCGCACCGTGGGCCCGCGCGTCGCCGTGGTGGACTCGGCGTTCACCACCGCGATTGCCGCGGAGGACCTGCTGGACGCGCTGGGCCTGCGCGCGGCGCCGGACGGCGGGGCGACCCACCGGGTGGCGACCACCGGCGACGTGGCCGCCTTCCGCGGCGTGGCCGAGCGGCTGTTCGGCGCATCCCTGCCCAACGTCGAGGCGGTGGAGCTGGCGCCGGTCTAGACTCAGGCGCATGACACGCAACGCCGGCCGGCTGGGAGCCGGGATCCTGATCGGCGGCCTGCTGGCCATGGGCGCCACCGTCGCCCAGCGCGAGATCATGCGCCGCGCCGGGACGCGGCTCATCGACTGGGGCGCGGTGCGCTCGATCGCCTGGCGCCGGCTGGGGACCGACGGCGCCCCGCTGCCGGCCGCGCTGCGGGCCGAGGCGGAGGAGCACTACCGCCGAGAGCTGCTGCGCATCGAGCCGGTGGTGGCCGAGGAGATCGGTCGCCCGCTGCCGGCCGCGCTGGAGACCCCGGCCGTGGTCGATCGTCGCGAGTGGATCGACCTCAACCTGGCCACCTTCGAGGTGCTCTTCGGCCGCGTGGAGCGCGTGGTCGAGGCCCACCAGAGCGGGCCGGACACCCCGGGGCGCGCGCTGGCGCGCATCGTGAACCGCTCGGTCGGCAACCAGCAGCTCGGCTTCCTGCTGGCCTTCCTGGCCCGCAAGGTCCTGGGCCAGTACGACGTCAGCCTGCTGGCCGCCGCGCCCGGCGCCCGCGGCCGGCTGCACTTCGTGGAGCCGAACATCGTCGGCACGGCGGCCGCCATGCGCCTGCCGCTCGACCAGTTCCGCACCTTCATCGCCCTCCACGAGGCGACCCACGCCTTCGAGTTCGAGGCCTACCCCTGGACCCGCGAGCACTTCGCCGGGCTGGTGGCCGAGGCCATCGAGCAGCTGGCCACCGACTCGGGCGGGATGCTGGGCCGCCTGCAGCAGGCCCTCTCGCAGCGCGGCGGGCATTGGCTGGAGCGGATGATGACGGCGCGCCAGCTGCAGACGTTCCAGCGCACGCAGGCGCTGATGTCCCTCCTGGAGGGCTACTCGAACCACGTCATGAACGCGGCCGGGGAGCGGCTGCTGCCCGGCTTCGGCGAGATCCACGAGCGCTTCGAGCGACGCAACGAGGCCCGCACCGCGGTGGAGCGCATGATCATGCGGGTCACCGGCCTGGACCTGAAGATGGAGCAGTACGCGGCGGGGGAGCGCTTCGTGAAGGCGGTGATCGCCGCCCGCGGGCGGGACTTCCTGAACCGGGTCTGGCAGGGCCCCGAGCAGCTCCCCAGCCTGGACGAGATCCGGGCGCCGGACCGATGGATCAGCCGCATCGAGGAGGCCGCTCCCTGACCGCCCCGAGCCGCGACGGCGTGGTCATCCTGGCCACGCCCATCTTCGGCGCTCCGCTCGCTGCCGAGCACATCGGGCGGATCGAGGCCGTGCCCGGGGTGCGGGTGGTGCCCATCAGCCGCGAGGGGGTGGTCCACGCCGACGACCCGGAGGCCGCCCTGGCCGCGGCCCGGGTGGTGCTGCGCGGCGGGGTGCCGGCATCGGTCCTGGACCACCTGCTGACGCGCGCCCCGAACGTGGAGTGGATCCACAGCTTCTCGGCCGGGGTCGAGCGGGTGGCCACGCCATCGGTCCGCGAGCGAGAGCTGACGGTGACCAACGCGCGGGGCGTCTTCAGCCGGCCGATCGCCGAGTACGTGGTGATGTGGTGCCTGGCCATCGCCCGCCGCCTGCCGCAGCTGCTGGAGCTCCAGCGGGAGCGGACCTGGCAACCGCTGCGCGGTCGCGAGCTGGGCAGCCTGACCATCGGCATCGTGGGCTACGGCAGCATCGGCTCCGAGATCGCACGCCTGGTGGCGCCGTTCGAGACCCGGGTGATCGCCACCCGCCGCCGGCCGGAGCTGGGCGCGGCAGAGCCGAACGTGCGGGTCCTGGCAGACTCGCAGCTGGAGGAGCTGCTGCGAGCGTCCGACGTGGTGGTGATCGCCGCCCCGCTGACCGAGGCCACGGCGGGATTGATCGGCGCGTCGCAGCTCCAGGAGATGCGCCGGTCGGCGTGGCTCATCAACATCGCGCGCGGCCGGCTGATCGACGAGCTGGCCCTGCGCCGCGCGCTGGAGGCGGGCTGGATCGCCGGCGCCGTGCTGGACGTGTTCAACGAGGAGCCGCTTCCGCCCGACTCGGTCCTGTACGACACGCCGAACCTGTACGTGACGCCGCATACCAGCTGGTCGAGCGACCGGGTGGTCGAGCGCTCCATCGACCTGTTCGTGGAGAACCTGCGCCGCTTCGTGGCCGGGCAGCCGCTGGAGAACGTGGTGGACCTGGAGGCCGGGTACTAGGCCGATGCAGGTCACCATCGTCGGCCTGCCGGGGGCGGGCAAGACCACGGTCTTCAACGCGCTGACCGGCGGCCATGCCGAGACGGGTGGCTTCTCTGGCGGCCGCGCTGCGCCGAACATCGGCGTGGTCAAGGTGCCGGACCCGCGGCTTGACGCGCTGTCGGCGCTCTTCACGCCGCGCAGGACGACGCCGGCCGACGTGACCTACGTGGACGTCGCCATCCCGCCCGGCGCCGCCCGCGAGGGGACGGTGCAGCCCGACGTGCTGGCCCAGATCCGCAACGCCGACGCGCTGCTGCACGTGGCGCGCGCCTTCGAGGGCGGCGTGGCCGACCGTCCGGCCGATCCCTGGCGCGACGTGGAGGAGCTGGACCTGGAGTTCACCGTCGCCGACCTGGACGTGGTGCAGAAGCGGCTGGAGCGGCTGCGCACCGCCGGTCGCCACGGCTCGCCGTCGGAGCGGGAGCAGAATGCCCTGGAGGAGGAGCTGCTGGGCCGCCTGGAGCCGCACCTGGCCGCCGGCCGCCCGCTGCGCGCCTTCTCCCTGACCGATGACGAGGAGCGCCGCCTGCGCGGCTTCCGCTTCCTGACCCAGAAGCCGATGCTGGTGGTGCTGAACATCGACGAGTCGCGCCTGGGGGAGGCTGCGGCCCTGGAGGCAGCCGGGCGCGAGCGCTACGCCGCGCCGCACACCGAGGTGGCCGCCCTGGCCGGGAAGATCGAGGCGGAGATCGCCCAGCTCCCGGAGGAGGACGCCAGGCTCTTCATGGATGACCTCGGCATTGCCGAGCCGAGCCGCGGGCGCGTCATCCGCCTGACCTACGGGCTGCTGGGGCTCTTCAGCTTCTTCACCGCCGGCGACGACGAGTGTCGGGCCTGGACCCTTCGCCGCGGGGCGACCGCCGTGGACGCGGCGGCCGCCATCCACACCGACCTGGCCCGCGGCTTCATCCGCGCCGAGGTGGTGTCGTACGAGGACCTCATGGCCTGCGGCTCGCTGGCCGAGGCACGCAGGCGCGGCCTGCTGCGCTCCGAGGGAAAGAACTACGAGGTCGCCGACGGCGACGTGATCCACATCCTCTTCAACGTCTCGCGCTGAGCGCGTGGCGTGGGGTGTCAGCCGCCCTGGCTGCGCTCCAGCTCGACGACGATGCTGCGGTACTCGTCCGACTGCTCGACCAGGTAGGTGTCCTCCGGCTCCTGGCCCACGCTCATGCTGGCGGTCAGCTTCTCGTCCCCGATGTACGTGAAGCCGTGGCGCTTCTCCAGCTCGCGGGCGACCGCCTCGACCAGGGTGTCCTCCTCGTAGGTGTCGACCACCGCGGCGCGCGCCTGTCGCACGAGCTCGGCGAACGCCTCGGGCGAGTGCTGGGTCTCGCTGACCAGCAGGGCGTCGGTCATGAGGTCGGTGGCGCCCTCGTGGAGCTCGTAGAAGTACAGTCGCATGCGCCGATGATAGACCGATGCTGACCGCACCGCCGACGGGGCGCCCGGAGCTGCTGCTGGTCGGCGGCCTCACCGTGGACCGCCTGCCCGATGGCTCCCAGGCCGCCGGTGGCGCCGTGCTGCACGCCGCCAGGGCGATGTGGCTCGACGGCCGCCGCATCGGCGTCCTCACCGTCGCCGGCGATGAGCCGCCGTCCACGGCGGGGCTGGTCAGCCTGCACTGGCTGGCGGACCTGGTCAAGGTCCTGGACGCGCCGCGCACCATCTCCTTCGGGCACGACGAGCGCGATGGACGCCGGCAGTTGACGTTCCTGGCCTCCGCTGGACCGATGCGCCCCGGCCCACCCAGCGAACGACCCAGCGCGGTGCTCTTCGCCCCGGTGGCCGATGAGCTGGAGGCCGACCTCGGCGGCGTCGAGGTGCCCGACGCGGTCACCGGCGCCGTCCTCCAGGGCTGGCTCCGCGAGCTGGATCCCGGGGCCACCGTCCGCCCCCGCCGGCTCGGCGCCCTGCCGCCGGCCCTGCTCGACCGGCTGCGCGGCATGGACCTCCTGGTGGCCAGCACCGAGGACCTCGCCGCCGAGGCGCCGTCGCCCGCCGGCCAGCTCGACGCCCTGCGCACCGCCGTCGGCCCGCGCCCGGTGCTGGCGCTGACCGGAGGCGTGGAGGGGGCCTGGATCTCGGTGGCCGACGAGCCGGTGCGCCGCGTGCGGCCGCCGCGGCTGGTGAACGGCGTCTCCACCATCGGCGCCGGCGACGCCTTCGCCGCCACCATGCTGGCCGCCATGGGGCGTGGCATCGGCCCGCTGGCGGCCGCCGAGGAGGCCGCGTTGCTGGTCGCCGAGTTTCTGGCCGAGCGAGCCGGCCGCACGATCCACGTGGTCGGGGACGTGCACGGCATGCTCGACATCCTGGTCGGGCTGCTGCGCGAGGCCGGCCTGGTGGGCGCGGACCTGTCCTGGACCGGCGGCCGGGACGAGCTGTGGCTCACCGGCGACCTGACCGACCGCGGCCCGTCCGGCGCGGCCGTGGTCGAGCTGCTGATGCGGCTGCAGGCCGAGGCGGAAGCGGCCGGCGGCCGGGTGGGGTGCGTGGCCGGCAACCACGAGCTGCTCATCCTCGCCGCGCGCGAGATGCCCGATCAGCCTGCCGGCGGGCCGGGCGGCACCTTCCGGGCCGACTGGCTGGCCAACGGCGGCCGCCCCGCGGACCTGGCCGCCCTGCGCGACGAGGCGCTCGCCTGGCTGCGCGGGCTCCCGGTCATGGCGCGGGTGGGTCCCGGGCTGCTGGTCCACGCCGACGCGCCGTTCTACGCCGACCTGGGCCGCACGGTGGCCGAGGCGAACCGACGCTGGGCCGAGTGGCTGGCGCGGCCGCATGCCGAGCGCTGGGACCACATCCTGGCCGAGATGACCCGGCGGCGAGCCTTCGTGCAGGACTCGTCGCTGGTCGACGGCCTGCTCCAGCGATTCGGCGGCCGGCAGCTCGTCCACGGCCACACCCCGATCCCGTACCTGGCCGGCGGGGAGCCCGGCTCGGTGCGGCAGCCCTACGTGTACGCCGGCGGCCGGGCCGTGGCGGTGGACCCTGGCTTCTACGCAGGATCGCCGGGCTTCGCCTTCCGGCTCGCGTCGTGGCCGGAATAGGGTCGCGCGGCTAGGCCACCCGGCGGCTGCGCGCGGCGCGCCGCTCGGCGGCCGCCGTCCAGGTGCGCAGGCGACGCAGCCGCGCCTCGACCCGCAGCCGGATGCGTCCCACCTCCTGCACGCTGCCACCGCGTCCCAGGGCGAACGCCAGGTCCAGGACCCGCGAGGCGGCGGCGGCCGCCTCCAGCGCGCCCCACAGGTCGCCGCGATGCCGCTCCCGGATGCGGGCAACCTCGATCCAGGCCGCGGCTGCGTCGAGCGAGGCACGGCGGGTGCCGGTGGTCCACAGGGCCTCGGCGCGGTCCAGCTCCCCGGCGGCGAGCAGCAGCCGGGTGGCCAGGCGGCGCATTCCGGTGACGTCCCGCGCGTCGTGGAGCGAGTACGAGGCCTCCTCGAGGAGGGTCAGCGCATCGTCCACCGCCCCCGCGCGCATCAGCTCCACGGCCATGCCCCGCCGGTCGAGCACCCGGGCATCTCGCCAGCCGCCGGCCCGCAGCCGCAGCACCTCCGCCTCAAGGAGGGCCAGCGACACGATGTCCTGCAGGTTGTGATCGAGGACGTCGGCCAGGATGTCCGGCGAGGAGCCGCGCAGCCAGCCGAAGTAGCGCATCGGGACCTCGCTGCCCGGGCAGTCGGAGGGGCGTCGCACCCCGAGCACGCCGGCCTCGATGTCCGCCAATCGGGCGCCGCCCAGCGCCCGGCGGAAGAGCCGCCGCGCCACCGGCAGCAGGTCGTCGTGCTGCTCGGGAAGGGCTGCCTGCTCGCGGTACAGGCCGTTGACCGTCAGCCGCGTGGTGAGCAGCGGCAGGTCGAAGCCGCGGCCGTTGTAGGTCACCAGCCGCGGGCGCGGGGCAAGGTCGCCGGCGAGGTGGCGGAGCAGCGCGCGCTCGTGCGGGTAGTCCGGCAGCAGCAGCTGGCGGACCACGAGGCGGTTCCCCTCCAGCCAGCCAGTGCCCGACAGGAAGATGACGGTCCCGGCCCCGGTCGACAGGCCGGTGGTCTCGGTGTCGAAGTAGCTCGCGGCCGGCAGGGTGGACAGGAGCTCGGCGACCGGCGGCGCCAGCGGCACGTGCCGTTCCACGACGACCGCTGCGCCGCCCTCGGCCACCGCCAGGCGCGCCCCGAACCAGCGGGCCAGCGACTCCGCCCGTTCCCCCCGGTCGGGCGGTGGGGGAGCCGCGGCACGCGGTGCCGCGGTGCGGACGGCAGCCAGGCGATCGGTGAGGGTGCGCATCGCGCGGCTCAGCTCATGCCGACCAGCAGCTCGGTGGCCACCTGCTTGCCGCGCGGGCCGACCTCGACGGCCGGGCCCACGCAGCCGGGGCAACCATCCGCGCAGGGGCAGGACTCGACCGCCTCGCGGCAGGCGCGGATCAGGTCGTCCAGCAGCGTGAAGAGCCGCTCGGTGAGCCCGACCCCGCCGGGCACCGCGTCGTACAGGTAGAGGGTCGGCCGGCCGGTGAACGGCGCCTGCACCTGGGCCAGGACGCCCAGGTCGCGCGGGTCGCACATCAGCAGCAGCGCCCCGGTGGTGCGCGCCAGGCGCGACAGGCCGATGAGGGCGCCGTCCAGGGTGTCGCGGTCGTAGCGGTTCACCAGCTCGGCGGGAGGCACCAGCCAGGTGGCGGTGGTGTGCATCTCCTGCTCGGGGATGCTGATCGAGCCCCAGCCCACGTTCTCGTGGGTGTGGTACTTGAGCTTCTTGAACATGGTCACCTTCCAGGCGACCATCACCTCGCCGCGCTGGCGCTTGCCGGCGGGTGGCGCATCGGCCTCCTCGAAGACCTCCAGCACCTTGAGGGTGATGCCCAGGTCGGCATCGGTGTAGTAGTCGACGTCCGTCTGGGTGACGTAGGCCTTGCGCTCGTCCCAGTCCAGGCGGTCCACGTGGTACTGGACGCCCTGGTGGATGTAGATGGCCTTCTCGTGGACCAGCAGCGGAGCGGCGAACAGGTCGACCTCGCCCAGGACCCGGTTCCGGTCGCCGGTGGTGTCCACGATGACCACGTTCTCCGGCGCCCCGCTGCGCAGGCTGAAGTCGCTGGCCGGGAAGTTCTCGTGGCTCCAGTAGTAGCGGTCGTCGTCCGCCCGACGGATCCAGCCGTCCTCCTGGAGGACGTCCAGCAGGGTGGGCGTCTCGTCGATCCCGAAGCGCTCATTGGCCGGGACGGGCAGCTCGAAGGTCGAGGCCCGCAGGTGGTTGAGGAGCACGTAGAGGTTGTCCGGGTTGACCAGCCCGTGCTCCGGCGAGCGCTCGAAGAAGTACTCCGGGTGGGCGGCCAGGAACTGGTCGATGGGCGCCGATGAGCAGACCAGGGCGGCCAGGCTGGTCCCGCTGCGCCGCCCGGCGCGGCCCATCTGCTGCCAGGTGCTGGCGATGGTTCCCGGGTAGCCGATGCTGATGGCGGCGTCCAGGCTGCCGATGTCGATCCCCAGCTCCAGGGCGTTGGTGGCCACCACGCCCCGGATCCGGCCGTCGCGCAGCCCCTCCTCGATGGCGCGCCGCTCGTTCGGCAGGTAGCCGCCCCGGTAGCCACGGATGGGGTGCGGGTGACCGGGCGGGGGAGCGAAGGTCTCGCGGAGGTAGCTGGTCAGCACCTCGACCGCGGTCCGCGAGCGGGCGAAGGCGATGGTCTGCACCCCGCCGGCGATGAGCCGCTCGGCCAGGCGCTGGCCGGTGAGCAGGGCCGAGGCGCGGATGCCCAGCTCCTCGTTGGCGACCGGCGGGTTGACGATGAGCACGTGCTTCCGGCCTCGGGGGGCGCCGTTGTCGTCCACCAGCTCGACGGGGGCCTCGATGATGCGCTCGGCCAGCTCGGCCGGGTTGGCGATGGTGGCGCTGGCGCAGATGAAGACCGGGTCGGAGCCGTAGTGGCGGCAGACGCGCCGCAGGCGGCGGACGACGTTGGCGACGTGGCTGCCGAACAGGCCGCGGTAGGTGTGCAGCTCGTCGATCACCACGAAGCGCAGGTTCTCGAAGAGCTTGAACCACTTGGTGTGGTGGGGGAGGATGGCCGCGTGGAGCATGTCCGGGTTGGTGATCACCACCTGCCCGGCGGCCCGAACCACCGAGCGGATGTTGGCCGGCGTGTCCCCGTCATAGGTGTGGGTCTTGAGCCCGAGCTCCGCCGCGTGCGCCAGGGCGCGCAGCTCCACCAGCTGGTCGGCGGCCAGCGCCTTGGTGGGGAACAGGTAGAGGGCGCGCGCCGCCGGGTCCCTGGCCACCGCGTTCAGGACCGGCAGGTTGTAGCAGAGCGTCTTGCCCGATGCGGTGGGCGTGACCACGCACACGTTGCGGCCGGCTGCGGCCGCGCCGAGGGCGGCGGCCTGGTGGGTGTAGAGCGCGTCGATCCCGCGCTGGCGCAGCGCGCCGCGCAGGCGCTCGTCGAAGCCATCGGGCCATGGGGCGTGCCGCGCCGGGACCGGTTCCAGCACGTGGTGCGCGGCGATCAACCGCCCGATGGCCGGGTCACCCAGGACGGCGGCGATGGCATCGTCGGCACTGGCGGGTGGGGCGCTGATCATCGGCTCCTCCGGCTGGACACGAATAGAACACGTGTTCTGATTGCGGGCAACCTAGCACATGCGGACCGAGGTTCGCGCCCGTCCGTGACAGCTCGGGTGTCGCGATCGGCGGGTGTGGATACCGCGCGTCGGGTGCACGGCGCTGTGGAAAAGTGGGATAGACTCGCCGGGATGACCGGCATCGACGCCTCCGCCTCCGCGCCGCGGCCGTCCACGCGCGAGCCGCGCATCCGCGTCACGCTGCCGGCGTCACGCGGCGGCCTGGCCTGGCTCCTGGTGCTGCTGATCGTCGGCGCGTTCGTGGCCTTCCAGCTCGGGCGGCAGGTCTACGCCAGCTGGGCGATCGAGCAGGAGGTGGCCCGCTACGAGGCCCAGATCGCCGCCATCCGGGAGGAGAACGCCGCCCTGCAGCGCGAGCTCGACTACCTGGAGTCCGATGCCTACCTGTCCCAGGAGGTGCGGCGGCTGAAGAATCTGGGGAAGCCCGGCGAGCACGTCCTGATCATCCCGCCCGGGGCCGAGGCCACCCTTCCGCCGGCCGTCCAGGAGGAGCACGAGCCGCCCCCGCCGCCGCTCGAGCAGTGGCTCGACCTCTTCTTCGGGGAGTAGCCCGGCGCGCGCTCACTGCTGGGCGCCATCTTCCGTCACCGGCTCGCCAGGCGAGCCGGAGATGCACTGCTTCCCGGCGGTGCTCGTCACTGGCTCCGCCCGTGGGCCGATGACTGCTCCTGGAGACGCTCCACCGGTCTCGGGCTCCTGGACGGAGCCGCTGACGAGAGGGGACGGCCGCGACGCGTCGGCGACCGGTTCCTGACGGCCCGCCACATGCTCATTCGCACGGCATGGCCACGGCGTCCATCCGCATCGGCTGCTCGGGCTGGCAGTACCGCCACTGGCGGGGGTCGTTCTACCCGGCCGACCTGCCGGTGGACCGATGGCTGGAGCACTACGCGACCGAGTTCGACACGGTCGAGCTCAACAACAGCTTCTACCGCCTGCCGGAGGCCGATGCCTTCGCCGCCTGGGCCCGCCGCGTGCCACCTGGCTTCACCTTCGCGGTCAAGGCCAGCCGCTACCTGACCCACGTTCGCCGCCTGCGGGAGCCGACCGAAGGCCTTGAGCGCTTCTGGAGCCGGGCGACCCGACTCGGGCCGCACCTCGGCCCGGTCCTCTACCAGCTGCCACCGCGCTGGCACCGAGACGTGGACCGGCTGGAGGCGTTCCTGTCCGCGGTCCCGCGCGGGCGTGCCCAGGCCATCGAGTTCCGCGACCCGGACTGGTACCACCCCGACACCCACGAGCTGCTGCGACGCCACGAGGTGGCGCTCTGCCTGCACGACATGGCCGGGTCGGCGACGCGACCGGAACCCATCGGTCCCTTCGTCTACGTGCGCTTCCATGGAGCGGGGGCGAAGTACGGGGGTCGGTACCCGTCGCAGGCGCTCGCCGCCTGGGCGGAGCGGCTGGCCGCCTGGGCATCGGGAGGGCTGCCGTGCTGGGTGTACTTCAACAACGACGTCGGCGGGCACGCCCCGCGGGATGCGGCACGGCTGCGGGAGATGATCCGGCGGCGCGTGGCATAGTGGCTCCATGACAGGCGATGGAGCGCGCCCGAGCGGCCGCGTCGTCGAGATCCGCTCGTACGTCCTGAAGCCGGGCACGGCCTCCGAGTTCGAGCGCCTGTTCCGCGAGGAGTCGATGCCGCTGCTGAGCGAGGCGCGGATGGACGTGGTCGCCTTCGGCGCGTCGCTGGAGGACCCGGACGTCTGGTACCTGGTCCGTTCCTTCCCCGACCTGGATGCGCTGGCCCGCCAGGAGGAGGCCTTCTACGGGAGCGAGGCCTGGCGCTCCGGCCCGCGCGAGGCCGTGCTGGCCTGTATCGAGACCTACACCTCGATCGCCATCGAGACCGATGAGGCGACCGTCGACGGCCTGCGCCGCGCCAACCCGAGCCGACAGGTTTGACCCTGGACGAGCCGGATCGCTATCCTTGGGACGTCCCGGTGGCGGAGTAGCTCAGTGGTAGAGCAGGGGACTCATAAGCCCTTGGTCGGTGGTTCGAATCCGCCCTCCGCTACCACTTCCCTTGACCTCCTTTCCTCCGCGCTGGCGCGCGGCGCCGACCGCCTCCCCATCCCGGACGGCAGCGCGCTGGTGCTGGCCATCTCCGGCGGGCCCGACAGCACCGCCCTCCTGCACGCCGCCGCCCGCCTGGCACCGATCCGCGGCTGGCGCCTGGTGGTCGCGCACCTGGACCATGGGCTGCGGCCCGAGTCCGCCGAGGAGGCCACCTGGGTCGCCGAGCGGGCTCGCGAGCTCGGGCTCCCCTTCGCGTCAGAACGGGCCGATGTCGCCGCGCTGGCGCGCGCCGAGGGCCGATCGCTGGAGGATGCCGGCCGCCGGGCGCGCTACCGCTTCCTGGAGGAGGTCGCCGCGCGGCACGACGCGCTGATCGCCACCGCCCACACCGCCGATGACGCCGCCGAGACGATCCTGCTGCGCCTGGTGCGCGGCACCGGCCTGCGCGGCCTGCGCGGCATCCCGGAGCGGCGGGGCCGCATCGTGCGGCCGCTGCTCGGCGAGCGACGGGCCACGTTGCGCGCGGCGCTGGACTCGGCCGGCATCGCCTACCTCAGCGACCCGACCAACGAGGATCCGACCGCGGCGGACCGCAACCGGATCCGCGCCGAGCTGCTGCCCGCGCTCGAACGCCTCAACCCGGCGGCCGTTGAGGTGATCGCCCGCTTCGGGCGCCTGGCCGCGGAGGACGACGACCTCCTGGAGACGCTGGCCGCCGCCGAGCTGGAGCGGCGCCGCGACCCGGGCGACGGCTCCCTGGACTGGCACGATCCGCCGGACCGGGCCCTCGGGCGGCGCGTCCTGCGTCGGTTCGTCGGGGCTCCCGCGCCCTCGGCGGAGCGGATCGAGGCGCTCCTCGACGCGGCGGAGGGGCCGCGAGGCGGACTGACCATCGAGCTGGGTGGCGGCCGGGAGGCATCGGTCCGGGAACGGCGCATCCGGCTGGAAGGCCGCACAGCGTCGTGATGCACACCAGGCCGGCGTTGCGCGACGCGGGAGGTCGTCGGAGCGCCGGATCTCACACCTGGCGTGCATTGAGGCCTTTGACGCACCCCAACTCGACGTGACGGCCACCTGGCGTGAATGGGTGCCGGTCGCGCCGACCGTAACGCCCGAACGAATGGGTGGCATCGGTCCTGCATTCGCCGGTGAGCCGTATGGCCCGTACGGATGGGACCGAAGGGCCGATTGGTGGTCGGTCGGCTGCCCACCTATACTTGCCCGACCTGCGGGTCGCGCAGGTGGTGGCCGGTCAGGATCTCAACGCGGACCGGTTCACCGCTCACACGGAGGCTAGAAGAGACCAACCTTGAGCAGCCGACTCGTTCGCAACAGCGTCTTGCTCGTCGTCCTTGCCGTCTTCGGGCTCGCGCTGCTCTGGACCTACATGTTCGACGGGGGCAGCGAGACCCCCTACACCTACAGCCAGGCGCTCGGTGACGTCCGCACCGCCGTGGAGGAAGGCGAGCGCGTCCAGGTCACCATGGACCAGGAGCGCCTGACCGTGAAGATCGGCGAGCGCCAGGAGAACATCGCCGTCATCCCGGCCAGCTCCGAGGGGACCGCCGTCTTCGAGCAGCTGTGCGCCGCCGCCGAGCTCAGCAACCCGGCCGAGTGCGCGCAGAAGATCAACTTCAACTCGGTGGAGCCCAGCGCCGCCGGCCAGTGGCTGGGGCTGCTGATCACCGCGCTGCTGCCAGTGCTCCTCATCGGCGCGTTCATCTTCTTCATGATGCGCCAGGCGCAGGGCACCAATAACCAGGCCATGAGCTTCGGCAAGAGCCGGGCACGCATGTTCCTGGGCAACAAGACGGTGGTGACCTTCAACGACGTCGCCGGCGTGGACGAGGCCAAGCAGGAGCTCACCGAGGTGGTCGAGTTCCTGAAGTACCCCGAGAAGTTCAACTCGCTGGGCGCCCGCATCCCGCGCGGCGTGCTGCTGGTGGGCCCGCCGGGCACCGGCAAGACCCTGCTGGCCCGGGCGGTGGCCGGCGAGGCGGGCGTGCCGTTCTTCAGCATCTCCGGCTCGGAGTTCGTGGAGATGTTCGTTGGCGTCGGCGCCAGCCGCGTCCGCGACCTGTTCGAGCAGGCCAAGCGCAACTCGCCGTGCATCGTATTTGTGGACGAGATCGACGCGGTCGGCCGCCAGCGGGGCGCCGGCCTGGGCGGCTCGCACGACGAGCGCGAGCAGACCCTGAACCAGATCCTGGTCGAGATGGACGGCTTCGACACGAACACGAACGTGATCGTGGTGGCCGCCACCAACCGGCCGGACGTGCTGGACCCGGCGCTCCTGCGTCCCGGCCGTTTCGACCGCCAGGTGGTGCTCGACCGGCCGGACATCAAGGGCCGCAAGGAGATCCTCAACGTCCACATCAAGGGCAAGCCCCTCGACAAGACGGTGGACATCGATGCCCTCGCCCGCCGCTCGCCGGGCTTCTCGGGCGCCGACCTGGCCAACCTGGTCAACGAGGCCGCCATCCTGGCCGCGCGGCGCAACAAGAAGTCGATCGGCATGGCCGAGTTCAACGAGGCCATCGACCGCGTGGTGGCCGGCCCGGAGCGCCGGAGCCGGATCATCACCGACGAGGAGAAGGAGATCATCGCCTACCACGAGGGCGGCCACGCCGTGGTGCAGCGCGTGCTCCCCAAGTGCGACCCGGTCACCAAGGTGACCATCGTGTCGCGCGGCATGGCGCTGGGCTACACCATGAGCCTCCCCGAGGAGGACAAGTACCTCCACTCCAAGAGTGAGTTCGAGGACAAGATCGCCGGCATGCTGGGCGGCAACGTCGCCGAGCGGCTGGTGTTCGGCGACACGACC
This sequence comes from Candidatus Zixiibacteriota bacterium, assembly GCA_035687145.1. GTDB lineage: Bacteria > Chloroflexota > Limnocylindria > QHBO01 > QHBO01 > DASRYM01. Next base: position 74,506 of record DASRYM010000044.1, read on the forward strand.
ACGGGTTCCTCGAACGACATTGAGAAGGCCACCAACCTGGCGCGGGCCATGGTCACCCAGTACGGGATGAGCGACAAGCTCGGGCCGCTCACCTTCGGCAAGAAGGAGGAGATGGTCTTCCTGGGCCGCGAGATCGCCGAGCAGCGCAACTACTCGGATGAGGTGGCGGCCAAGATCGACGCCGAGGTGCGCGAGATCATCGACCGCGCCTACGAGCGGGCGACCGAGGTGCTCACCAGGTACCGCGACGTCCTCGACCGACTGGCCGCGCTGCTGATCGAGCGGGAGACGATCGAGGCCGACGAGTTCGAGGCCCTCTTCGAGGGGATCCTGCCGCCGAAGGGCAAGACGCCGGCCCCGGTGGCTGCCACCGACGGCGAGGTGCCCGATGCCCCCGGCGAGGCGGAGCCCGCCGAGGACGGTGCCAAGCCGAAGGCCCGCCGCGGCCCGGCACCCCAGCCGGCCTAGCTTTAGTTCTCAATCAGGTTGTTGACGGGTGAGGGCCCGTATCCTCCGGCTGCTGGTTAGGTAGCCACAGTGGAGGAGGGGCCCTCGTGTCTCATGCTAATGCGCGGCTCACGCCGCGTGGTCGGCTGATCCTGGTCGAGCGCATCGCCGGCGGCTGGCCGGTGAGCCGAGCGGCGGCGGCAGCGGGCATCAGTCGCCAGACCGGTTCGAAATGGTGGAATCGCTATCGCCGCGAGGGAAGCGCGGGGCTGGTCGATCGCCGCAGCCGCGTCCAGCGCCAGGCACGCGCGCTCGATGCCACCGTCGTCGACGAGCTGTGCCGGCTGCGACGTCAGCTGCGGGTCGGGCCGCACCGCCTGGCCTGGCAGACCGGCCTGAGCCGCTCGACGATCTACGCCATCCTGCGCCGCCGGCGCCTCAGCCGCCTCGACCGCCTCGAGCCGCGGCCGCCGGTTGTCCGCTACGAGCGTGCTGCGCCGGGCGAGCTGGTCCACCTCGACACCAAGGGCCTGGGACGCATCGGCCGCGGCGGCGGGCACCGGGTGCTGGGCCGCGGCGAGCGGCATCGCCACCGCGGCATCGGCTGGAACCGGGTCCACGTGGCGATCGACGACCATAGCCGCCTGGCCTACGTCGAGGAGCTGGCCGACGAGAGCCCGGCCACGACCGCCGCCTTCCTGGAGCGGGCGGTGGCCTTCTACGCCGGCCACGGCATCACCGTCGAGCGCGTCCTCAGCGACAACGGCGGCTGCTACCGCTCCAAGCTGTTCGCGGCCGCCGCCGAACGGCTGGGCGTGGCGCTGCGCAGGACCCGCCCCTACCGGCCCCAGACCAACGGCAAGGCCGAGCGCTTCATCCGCACCCTGCTGAGCGAGTGGGCCTACGCTCAGCCGTTCCACGACACCGTCGCCCGCGCAACGGCCCTGCCGAGCTTCGTGGACTTCTACAATCGCTCGAGACCGCACTGGTCACTCGGAGGCCAGCCGCCGATGAGCCGCGTCCCGACCGTCAACAACCTGATGGGGAAGAACAACTAGGCCGCCTCCAGCATCGGCTTCACCTCGCCGACCAGGCGCTCCATCGACTCGGCGTCGTAGGGCGCCGGGAAGCCGCAGATGAAGTGCCGGAAGCCGATGCCCAGGTACGGGCGCATCTTCTCGGCCACCTGTTCCGGGGTGCCGACCAGCTGGTTCGTCCACGGCCGGGCCCGGCCGTTGAGCTCGAAGGTGGCCTCGAAGACCCGCTGCGCCTCGGCCGGGTCGTCGCGGATGATGGTGACACCCATCCCCACCGTGCGCTCGATCTCGGATTCGTCGCGCCCGACCTCCTCGCAGTGGCGGCGCAGGACCTCGTCCTTGCGCTTCACGTTCTCCAAGCCGCCGCCCACGTTGCAGGCGTCCGCGTAGCGGGCCACGATCCGCAGCGTCCGTCGCTCGCCGCCGCCGCCGACCAGCAGCGGGAGGTGCTCCTGTACCGGCGGCGGGTCGTTACGCACCTGGTTGACCGCGTAGTACCGGTCGCCCGACGGCTGCTCGCCGTGGAGCATGCCGCGCATGATGCGGACCGCCTCCTCCAGCCAGCGCAGCCGCTCGCCGGGCGAGCCGCCGAACTCCAGGCCGAAGGCGCGGTGCTCGGTCTCGAACCACGCCCCGCCGATGCCCAGGATGGCGCGCCCGCCGCTGATGTGGTCCAGGCTGGTGGCCATCTTCGCGACCAGGGCCGGATTGCGGAACGTGTTGGCGCCCACCATGAGACCGATGCGGACCTGCGCCGTCGCCTCGGCCCAGGCGGCCAGCGTGAGCCAGCCCTCGAACATCGGTCCCTCGTGGGAGCCCACGATGGGATACAGGTGGTCCCAGGTCCACAGCGTGTCATAGCCAAGGGCATCGGCGCGGACGCCGGCGTCATGGAGCTGCTGCCAGGTGGCGTACTGGTTCCAGCACAGCGCCCCGAGCCGGATGCCCCCGGCGCGGGCGTCAGTCATGCCGGATGACGCGCTCCACGCGCATCCTGATCGTCACGCGCGACTGGCCGTTGAAGCGCTCTGGATCCGAGCCATAGCGGCGCGCCAGGGCCTTGATGTCGGCCAGCGCCCGCTCCGGGTCCTCGTCCAGCTCGACGCGCCCCTGCAGGGCGACCCACTCCAGCTCGTCCTCGAACAGCAGGCTGACGCGCGGCTCGCGCTTGAGCCATCGGTACTTCGCTCGGTCGGTCTTGGTGTTCATCAGGATGGTGTCCGGCCGATCCGGGTCGAAGTCGAACCACATCACCGATTGGGTGGGGGCCCCGCTGGCATCCACCACGGCCAGGACCGGGTAGCGCAGCCTGGCCGTCATCCACTGGCGAAGGTCATCGGTCAGGACGTTTCCGACGTCCAGCTCCGGGTCATGCACCTTGGTCGTCATGCCTGCATCGTACCGGGCCGCGGCGGTGGGCACCCGCCCGGCGGAATTCAAGGCGTTTGGGACGGCCTTCGGCCCGGCCGCATACGGGGGGTGACTGGAACGGCCACGATGAGCCCCGGATAGTCGCCCGGCGTATGGACCGGCCAGGCTGGGGGCCCTGAGGGTGGCCGTTCCAGTCAGGGGCTGCATATCCGGCCCTCTGCGTGTCCGATACAGTCGTGAGCTGCATTTCGGGCCCGCTGCGTGGCCGATAGATTCGTGGGGCGTATGCGCCACGGTGTCGGGGGGTCACACGGGCCTTGGCGGACCGCGTAGTCATGGGGCGTTTGGGACGGCCACCTTCGGGCCCCCCCATACGGGGGGCGACTGCAACGGCCACGGTGAGCCCCGGATAGTCGCCCGGGGTATGGACCGGCCAGGCTGGGGGCCCTGAGGGTGGCCGTTCCAGTCAGGGGCTGCATATCTGGGCCGCTGCGTGGTAGATACAGCCGTGGGCCGCATATCGGGCCACCTGCGTGGCCGTTCCAGTCGTGGGCCATATGCGCCGCCGAGCCGCGGGGCATCGGTACACTCCTCGGCGTGCGCATCGGCTTCAAGCTGTCGCAGACCATCGCCGACCTCTCGCTGCTGCTGGAGACGTGGGACGCCGGCGAGGAGCTGGAGGTCTTCGACTCGGGCTGGATCTTCGACCACTTCGTGGCCCTGGGAGGCGAGCCCGGCCCCAGCCACGAGGCGCTGACCCTGGCCGGGGCGCTGGCGGTCCGCAGCCGGCGGCTGCAGCTCGGCCACCTGGTGCTGGGCAACACCTACCGCCACCCGGCGGTGGTCGCCAACGCCGCGGCCACCCTCGACCATCTCGCCCCGGGCCGCTTCGTCCTGGGGCTGGGGGCCGGCTGGCACGAGGGCGAGCACGCCATGTACGGCATCCCGCTGCCACCCATCGGGGAGCGGATCAGCATGCTCGAGTCGGCGGTGCGGGTCATCAAGGCGCTCTTCGCGCACCCCGGTGGCGTGTCCCTGGACGCGCCGCCCTACCGCCTGACCGATGCCGTCCTGGATCCGCCGCCGGCGACGCCCGGCGGGCCGCCGCTGTGGCTCGGCACGCAGGGGCTGCGCCGTGGGCTGCGGATCGTGGCCCGCCACGCCGACGGCTGGAACTCCACCGGCGACCCGGCGGCCTTGGTCGAGAAGCGCGACGCGCTGCTGCGCCACTGCGAGGCGGTGGGCCGCGACCCGTCCGAGATCGAGATCAGCGCCCAGACCAACGTGCGGGACGGCCACGCCGCCGCGCTGGAGCGGGCCGCCGCCCTGGTCGAGGCGGGCGTCCGGCACATGGTGCTGATCATGCCCGTCCAGCAGGGCCCCGACGGGCTGCAACGCCTGGCTCGCGAGGTGGCGGAGCCGCTCCGCGAGCGCTTCGGCTAGGAGGGAAGCCGTGAGCGGCGGACCCACGGCTTTCGTGCTGTCCATCGGCAGCGAGCTGCTGATGGGCGAGACGGTCGACACCAACGCCGCCTTCCTGGGCGGCGAGCTCCGCGGCCTAGGAATCCTGCTTCGCGAGGTGCGCCAGCTGCCCGACGACCGGGACGTCGTCGCCAGGGCCTTCCTCCACGCGGCGCAGGAGGCGGAGGTGGTGCTGGCCACCGGCGGCCTGGGCCCGACCCACGACGACCTCACCCGTGAAGCCCTGGCCGACGCCCTTGGCGAGGACCTGGTGCTGGACCCGGAGCTTGAGCGCCAGCTGCGCCGGCGGTTCGCCGCCTCCGGGCCGATGCCGGAGTCCAACCTCAAGCAGGCGATGCGGGTGCCATCGGCCCAGATCCTGGCCAACCCCATCGGTTCCGCGCCGGGCTGGTGGGTGGAGCGCCCGACCGGGGTCGTGGTGCTGATGCCCGGCGTGCCCTCCGAGATGCGGCTGATGTGGGCCGAGCAGGTCGCTCCGCGGCTGCGGCAGCGGCACGCGGCACCGCCGCTGGCGGTGCGCACGGTGAAGACGTTCGGCATCGGCGAGTCGGCGGTGGCCGAGGCGGTCGGCGACCTGCTGGTCGCTCCCGGCGACGGCGTGGAGGCCGGGATCTATGCCCGCGACGACGGGGTCCACCTGCGCTTCTCCACCCGCGGCGACGCCACGCGGTTGGGCGAGCCGGCACGGCGCGCGCGGGAGGCGCTGAGCGAATTCGTGTGGGGGACCGATGGCGACGACCTGGCCTCGGTGGCGCTCTCCGCCCTGTCGTCGGCCGGGGCCGCCACGGTCGCCTCCTGGGAGGCCGATACCGGTGGTGCCCTGCTGGCCGTCCTGGCCGGTGTTCCGGCCGGTCGGGATGGGGTGGCGCGCTACCTGGGTGGCGTGCTCGACGTCGATGGCGCCCCGCCCGCGCCGGTGGCCGATGCCGTCATCCAGCTCTCGCTGCTGCCGGAGGACGCCAACGGGCGCAGCCCGCTACGGGTGGCGGTCAGCGGGCTCGTCACCCTGCCGATGGAGGAGCTGCGGATCCACGGCTCCGGGCCGCAGCGCCTGCGTCGCGCGGCCTTCGCCGCGCTGAACCACATCCGCGTCAGGCTGCGTCAGTAGACCGGCGGCGGGATCTCGGGGGTCGGCTCGAACGACGGCACGTCGGGCTGGACGGGAGGCTGGGACGGCGAGGCCTCGCGGGTTGGCGGGAATGGCGCGTCGCCGGGTGCCGTCTGCGACGGGGCCGCCTGGCTCTGGCCGGGAGAGGACTCGTCAGCGGGAATCTGCTGCAGGAAGCGATCGCAGCCCGCCAGGGCGAGGGCCAGGATCGCGGTCAGCAGCACACGCGTCAGGATGTGCATGACCCCAGTGTGGCTGCAAGCGTGAGGCCCGCCGGCGGACCGGCGGGCCTCACTGCTGCGGTCAGGGCAGCATCAGTTGTTCAGATTGACCTGCATGAAGCCACCCTGGGCAGAGACGCTCACCACCCGCAGCGTGACGCCGTATCCGGGAAGGTCCACGCTGCTCCACTCCGACTGGTACCGGCCGTTGCCCGGCGCGTCGCCGGGGTGGCCGTTCGTCCAGTAGCTGGCGGTGTCGTCGAAGACCGGGTTGGCCGGCTTCGACGAGATGGTCTTCGGCACCCCGTTGTTGTGCAGGGTGATCGAGTCGGTCGGCCACAGGCCGAAGGTCGAGTCGTAGGACTGCAGCCGCGGCCGCATGACCGAGCCATCGGCCCAGGTCTCGATGGTGGGGTGAGCGTCAACCGGGAGGAGGAGCCCCTCGCCCGGGTGGTCACCCACGTTGTTGTCGGTGTACTGCGTGTTCCAGTACCAGACCAGCATGCCGTCCTGGTACGGGAAGAACTCGACGAGATTCTGCTTGTTCGGGTCGTTCAGCCAGCCGAAGTTGTACGGCGAGACCTCAAGGGCCTTGTCGTAGCCGCGGTACTGGCGGAACTCGGCCAGGTAGTAGTGGTTGAAGGTCTGGGTCTCCTGACCGTCGGTCACCTTGAACCCGTCGAAGGTCCAGCCACCTTCCGCCTCGGCGCCGTCGAGCGGCTGACCGGGGATCTGGATGGCATCCACCATGAAGCCGACCGGATTCACGAACGGGTCGGTCCAGTACCGGAAGCCGATGGTGACCGTCTGCCCGGCGAACGCGGACAGGTCCGCGGTCAGGTCGACCCAGTTGCCACCGGTGCTCCCGGTGATCCCGTGTCCGAAGTTCTGACCGTTGGGATTGGTGTCCGTGGACAGGTTGGTCTCGATCGGCTCACCGTTGACCGTGACGTAGGCGTAGTCCCAGTCGGTCTCAATGTCGTAGCGGACCTTGGCCGTCAGGCTGCCCGCCGGATCGGGCAGGGTAACCTCCCTGGTCATGGTGTTGTCCAGGTCTGGACCGAAATCGCTCCAATAGTAGTGCGTGCCCTCCGCGGCCGGACCGAGGTCCAGCGGTGCATCGTACGGCGGCAGGATGACGAACAGGCCCTGGGCCTGCTTGGTGTTCGTCTCTGCGGGCCCGAGCCTGAAGCTGCCCTTCTGGTTGTACAGGGCAGCCTCGTAGTTCAGCCAGCCGAGCTGAAACTTCTCCCAAGCGCTGAAGTGCATGGGCGCAGAACCGATGTCCACGCCGCTCTGCGAGCCGTAGGAGCCCTGCGACATGATCGTCCACCAGGCGGTGCTGTTCTCCGCGCCACCCGTGTTGCCGCTGGTGTCGTACAGGTCCGGGAGGCCGGAATCATGCGCGAACTCGTGGGCGAAGACGCCGACGCCGCCGTTCTCCGGCTCCACGGTGTAGTCGCCGATCCAGTAGTCGCTGTTCCCGATGCGCAGGCCGCCGAAGTCATGTGGGCCGGCGCCGTCGGGCCCGGCGGCGTTGAACCACGCGTACCAGCGGTGGCTCCAGATGGCATCTTCGCCCTGGGCGCCGCCACCGGTCTCCTCGCCCTCGCCGGCGTGGACCGACTGGAAGTGATCGATGTAGCCGTCCGGCTCGTCGAAGTTGCCGTCACCGTCGAGGTCGTAGCGATCCCAGACGTCGAAGGTGGCCAGGAAGGCGTTCGCGGCCGCCGCGCTGCCCTGCTCGGCGACCAGGGCCGCCCACCAGGCGTCGGCCTGGTGGTTCACGAAGTCCCAGACGGTCGAGCAGACGATGCCACCACAGATGTTGGTGCCGTATCGAGCCTCGTTGTATGGGACCTGGACCCAGTCGGAAACGTAGCCATCCACCGAGTAGCGCCCCGATGACTGCTCCAGGTAGAAGTTGGCCATCGAGGGGAACGTGTCCTTCGAGTACAGGAGCTCCTCGTAGTGCGCCCGGTTGAAGTCCTCCACCCAGATGGTCGTGTTGTCCACGGTCCGGTCCGGCTCCGGGATCTGGTTGTGCACGGGGCCCGGGTCCCCACCGGTGACCGGGTGGATCTGCGTTCCGAAGTCGGCGAGAAGGGTCAGGATCTGGTCCTCGCCCTCGAGCGCCAGCTCCACGAACTGTCCCTTCGCGACCTCGACGACCTTGTTCTTGCCCTTCGGCTTCGCCTTGCCGGTGAGGACCATCTCACGGGCCTTCTGCTTCGCAGCGGCCTGGCGCTTTCCCAGTGGATGCTCGAGGTTGTCGCTCTTCGGCCCGTGGGCCTTGTCCGCCTTCCCCTCGGGCGGTGCGGCCGCCACCTGGACGGTCGTGCTGAGCACCAGGATGAGGACGCTCAGCAGGGTGATCAGCCTTCGCAAGCTCATGCCTCCAATGCTGGTGGGTCGGACATGCTCATCGATGCGAAACCAGCTCTCGCACTCACCTCCCCTCGTCGCGATCGTGCAGCAAACGCGCGCGGGCGCACGTAGAGCTCGGGCAGTGGAAATCGGTGAACGGCACTCTAGCCCCCTCCACAGGGGCTCGCAACGGAATGCCGCACTTCGCGGTGCGCGCGCGCACACCAGGGCAGGGGCTCCTCGCGCGGCGCGGTGGGCGACCGCATCCCCTGCCGACGGAAACGGCCTGGGCCCTGCGACCCTCGCGAGGAGCGGAAGGGCCCGCCGCCGCGGGCGGGCCCTTCCGGGGAGCTCTTCACGGCGAGGCGGCTACCGGTACGAGATATCCACTTCGTATGGTGCGTAGTCGCTGATGCCCTGCGGCGCGTCGTACGTCACCACCAGCACCAGTTGGCTGGAGTTCCGAAGCGCCTGCCGGATCTGATCGGCGCTGGCCTGCTCGGTCGCGTCGTCCGTGATCAGGTGCAGGACCTTGAAGCTCGAGTTGCCGAAGCTGCCTGCCCTGGGCAGCGAGACCAGGTCGACGGTGAAGTTGACCTCGATCGGGGCGTAGAACGTGATGTCCTTGAAGTCGGACGCGTTCGAACCGTCGCTGACGGTGGTGCCGTCAACGGCGACGTTGTCCACGTAGAAGTTGGCCGGGCCGCCGGGGGTGTTCTCCTGGGTCGCCCAGTCGGACATGAACCGGAAGCCGACGAGGTCCGTTCCCGCCGGCAGGCTGAAGCTTTCGGTGGTCCAGCCGGCGGTCTCGCCGGTGAAGCCCTCGCCACCCGCGTTCAGGACGTCCTTGATGGCCGGGTAGCCGGCAGGATCGATGTCGTCCCTGGTGTTGGCGTTGGTCAGCGCCTGCCAGGTCGCCCCGTTGTCGGTCGAGGCCATCACGAAGCCGAAGTCCCAGTGCTCCTCAAGGTCATACAGGGTGTCGAAGGTGAGCGTGCTTCCACCGTCGGTCTCGAAGATCGCCCAGCGATCCTGCTCGTCCCCAACGCCGGACCACAGGACCTGGCCGTTGGTCTCGAGCGGGTCGTCGACCGAGGTCCAGGCCGTGTCCCGGGAGATCAGGTCGACTCCGTTGAACGAAATGCTGGAGACCTTCTTCGGGTTCTCGATGGCCAGGTAGTCACTGCCCCAGGGCGGAGCGCCGGGGGTGTTGAAGGCCTCGTCGTTGAGCACCACGGGCGACGGGATGTCCGGGATCCGATAGCTCCCCGTGTTGGCGAGGACCAGCCGTGCGACGGCGTAGTCGTGGTACAGGTCGGCGAAGTCCTGCCCGATCCCGAGCGAGTCGAGCGCGGCATCCACTCCGGCCATGCCGAAGCCCTGGTTCTCGAAGATCGCGTTGAGCACCGATGGCCCGTACAGGCCGTACAGGTAGTGGAAGAACATGAAGGCCTGACCGTAGTCGGCAAGGATCTCCGTGCTCTGACCCTGGTCGCCCCAGATCACCAGGCTGTTCTCGGCGAACTCCTGCGCCGTGTCCCAGTGTCCGTCGGGGAGGCCGTAGCCGACCAGGAACTCGGTCCAGTCGGAGAGCCCCTCGTTCACCCACGACTCCTCGCCGGGGTTCTGGTCGGCGTGGAGCAGGTGCTGGTACTCGTGGGCGAAGGTGCCCTCGTAGAGGTTCGGGCGGTCGTTCTGGGGACCGTCGTTCGGCCGCCACGGCGAGTCATTGGGACCCACCCGGTTGCCCCAGTCGTAAGCATCGATGGTGATGACGTTGCGATCCAGCAAGCCGTTGATCTGGCTGCTGAAGAACCCGGCGATATAGACCGGGAACGTCGGATCGAAGTAGTTCTCGTCCCGGACATTGCTGACCATTGCGATCACCCGGTCCTGCCCGTCGTTTGAGACGTAGGCGTCGTCCGGGACCGGCAGGCTGAATGATGCGCGCAGGATGTCATCCAGCACGGCGTTCTGGCCGGTCCGGGTCTGCGGGGTGCGCCAGAACTCGGAGGTCTTGGGGTAGATGTTCGTGTCGAACTCGTTGACCAGGTACGCGATCTGCTCGTCGGTGACGACCACGTCATTGCGCGGATCGCCGGCCGGGAAGTTGAGGTTGTTCTGAACCCAGACCTCGATGTGCTGTCCGATGGCGCGGACGGTGAAGCTGGTGATGCCGAACTGGCCGGTCACCTCGTTGAGGACGAGGGAGAAGACCTGGTCGCCAACCTCGTAGTCCGCGGACCCACCCGATCCCGATGCCGCTTGGCGTGCGTCCTCCGGCAGCGAGCTGCTGATCCTCGAGGGATCCAGCGTGGGGTTGTTCACCCACGCGGGGGCCGGTACCGGCTGGTAGTTGGGAAGCGGCTTGGCGGCCGCCACACTGGCCGGCAGAGCGAGACCGAGCGTCATCGCCAGCCCGACCAGCAGTGTGGTCCCACGCCTTCGCGAAACGGACAACTGAACCCCTCCTTGACTTGGCGGCCTTCCTCCCAGCCGCATGCTGATGGCTCGCGGGAACGGCAGAGCCGACCCGCGGGTGCTCGGGAAGCAGTCGGGACAGGCGACGGCTCCTATTGTTTACACCACGCCGGGCAGGCCGCGCACGCGCAGCTCGATCGTTCCGGTGCCACTCGTCAACGTGCAGCCCGGAGTCCGGCGTGGCACCCTTGTGGGATGTCCCCGAACAGGCGATCGAGGGTGCAGGTTGCGGCCGGTTCCCTGGTCGCGCTCACCCTGGCGCTCGGCGGTTGCTCCCTGCTGGAGGAGCTCGGTACACGGGGCGGCCCGCAGCCGGAGCCGAGCACGCGCACGGACCCCGCGGCAACCGCTGATGTCCTGCCCATCGGGTCACAGAAGCCGATCCCCTCTCCGGCCACGGGCACGACCGCGGGCCCGGTTGCCAGCGACCCGATCCCGCTTCCGGATGCACCGGGAGGGATCGCCCACAAGCCCGGGGAGCGAGTGGAGATGCCCGGCGGGACGGTCGTCTTCCTGGGCCTGCAGCAGAGCAGCAACGGGGTGGTGGCGCGCTTCGAGGTCACCGGCGAGATCGCCAACCCGCGCCTGGTTCTGCCGGATGGGCAGATCGTCTCGCTCACCCAACGAGGCGAGGTGCTCGAGTCGGGCGCGCTGACGAATCCGCCGGCTCCCGGCTCGGAGCTCGCGCTCGTGGTCGGCGCGACCCTGGTCGTCTTCGAGACCGCCGGCGTCACCGGCTGAAGCGATCCGCCGGCTGCAGTGCCCACAGGCGTTGTTGACAGCCGCGAGCCTCTGCGCAGAGTGGGTGTTGGAAACCGACACCGCGGAGGGGCGCTCATGCCCGGTCCAGGCCACGCCCCAACGTCTCTTGGGCGGCACCGCCTTCCTCCCACCGCCCGATGAGGCGCACGGCCGCTGGCCTCACCTCGACGTGCCACTCCGGGCGGGCGCCCAGCACGTCCCCGTCCGTTTCCAGCGGCAGCGCGTCCCCCGATGAGGAGCGCACGCGGATCCGCGTGGCGCGCACCGGCTCCACCGACGGACGTCGGTGGGCCGCCCAGCGCAGGGCGTCCACCGCGAAGCGGGCCGGTGACGGCGGGTAGATGCGGGCGGTGAGCCGGCCGGCGTCCGGGCGCGCGCCGGGGTTCACCAGCAGGCCCCTGCCCCACCAGGGTGTTGTTCCGACGACCAGCAGCTCCATCGGTCCGTCATGGACGAGCGTTCCGTCGGCCTCCACCTGGACCGATGGTGCCCGCGCCAGGTCGGGCAGCGACCGAGCGATGGCCCACGCCCACCCGGGCAGCCCGTGCGCGCCGGCCTGCGCGTAGCGCCCCGCCACGATCGCGTCCCAGCCCACCCCGGCGAAGAGCGCCAGGCGGCCGTTCACCGCCAGCAGGTCGACCGGCCGCGTCTCGGCGCGGGCCAGCACCGCGACCAGGGCCTCGGGGGACCGGGGCAGGCGCAGGAGGCTGGCGGTGGCATTGCCGGTGCCGGCGGGGATGTAGCCCAACACCGTGTCGCGCCCGGCCACCCCGTTGCAGGCCACCGCCAGCGAGCCGTCGCCGCCGGCCACGACCAGCGTGCGGTAGCGCTCGACGTGCCCCGACAGCCAGGCTGCGAGCTCGTCCGGGTCGCGGGTGGCGGTGGTCAGCACGTCGGCGTCGAGCGCGCGGCGAGCCAGCTCGACCGCGCGGCGCACGCGTGGCGTGGACGCGGAACCGGCGCGCTCGTTGACGATGATCGCCGCAGGGCGCGGCGGCTGACCCCGGGGATCGGTCACCCCGCGACTCTACCCGCAGACCGCCGGGCTGCGACCGGATACGGGCGCGAACCCGCGAGGGCGCACGGCCAGGGCCGGCTAGGGCAGCGTCTGGAGAGTCTCGGCGGCCAGCTCCGCGGAGGTGGCCGTGACCAGGAACAGCGTGTCGCCGCGTGAGTAGAGGTGGACGACCTGGCCGCCCTGCAGCGGGTCCTCGGCGCGCTCCACCTCCTTGCCGCCGACGGTGACCGTCTCCCAGGCGAGCGGATCCTCGCGGTCGGTGTCACTGGCCGCCTTGAACTCGCGGACCAGCGCCTCCTGGTCGGCCCCCTCGGCGCGGAAGACGAGCAGGCCCACGCCCGAGCCGTCCTGCTGGTTCAGGCCGAATCCGACGGCCACCGATACGTCGCTCGGCTCCACGCCGACGGCCTCCAGGAACCGGAGGGTCAGCTCATCGGCCTGCTGCGAGCCCACGAAGTCCTCGCCGCGCTGCGACTGCTTCTCCATCGGGATGCCGCCGATCTCGTCCGGGATGAGCTCCTCCAGCTCCGGGACGGCCGCCGCGACCGACGCACCGGCCGACCCAGCCGGCTCGGGCGACGGCGTCGCGGCAACGGACGACGGCTCGGCCCGGGACGGCTTGGCCGATGGAGAGGCGGAGTCGCCGCAGCCGGCCAGGACCAGCGCCGCGGTCAGCGCGGGCGCCAGGACGGTGAGCGCCGCGCGGCGCGGTCGGATCGGGAGCCATGGGTGGTGAGTCATGTCGGGGTGGGTACCTCGGGTGCAGGGGGCTGAGATGGGAGGGACGCACGTGGCGTGCCGGGAGCGGCGAGCGGGAACGGAATCAGGCGGCGGGAGCCGGCGCCGTCGGTTCGGTCGGCGGGGCCTTGCGATAGCGGAAGTATGCCCAGAACAGGACCGACACCGCTCCGAAGCCGACCGCCAGGATCACGACCTTGGACAGCGGCTGCAGGGTGGTGTCCACCAGGTAGCCGCTGGCGGGGTTGATCAGCACGTGCAGGAACCCGAAGACCGCAATGCCGAACAGCGCGGCCCAGGCCACCCGGCTCCAGCGCAGCAAGGCCTCGCCGGGCAGGAAGCGGACCGGGATGAGCCCGAACACGACGTCCTCGATGCCGCCCATGATCACGGTCACCAGCGCCACCTCGGCCGGCAGCAGCCAGGTCGGGGTGGCCTCGCCGAACGGCGCGCGCAGCGCGCCGAGCGTCAGGAAGGCGACAAAGGCGAGGACCAGCGAGGTCCCTGCGCCGATGGCCGCCGCCACGCCCTCCTCCCGCTCGTCGAGGTCGCGGCTGAAGGCGAAGCCCAGCACCAGGCCGTAGAGGTAGCCGGGCTGGAAATCGGTGATGCGGGTGATGAGCACGCAGCCCAGGCCAACCAGCAGACCGCCGAGCCTGATCTCCAGCCGCCCAGGCTCGCCCAGCCGCCGGGCGGTGTAGGCGCGGACCGGCAGCTGGCCGATGATGGCCAGCACGCCGATGCCGGCCGCCAGGCCGATCACCGTCAACACCGATTCGAGGCTCAGCCCAAAGGACGGGTCCAGGAAGCCGTACATGACCGACGCGGCGAGGATGAAGGCGGTCACCCCGCGGTTGGTCGCGAAGAACGGCCCGATGCGGGCTCCGATTCCGACGCGGGCGGAGGTCGCGCCCCGCCCCAGCCTGCGGAACCAGCCGGTGATCTCGCCGTAGTTGGCGTCGAGGGTCGAGTTGAAGAGCGTGCCCGGGAAGGGCACCGCGAAGGCGACGCCCGCCGCGGCGGCGGCGCTGGTGGCCAGCACCACCGGATCGAGCGAGATCTGCTGCGGGCCCGGGACCGCGGCGGGCAGCGAGACGCCGCCGGCGGCGACCAGGCGGATGGCCCGCTCGGCGGCCTCCGGCGAGGCGGTCTGGACCAGGTAGAGGGTGTTGCCGGTGTACCAGTAGTAGGCGGACTCGGTGCCGGCGAGGTCGACCACCACCACCGTCCGCCCGGCCATCGTCTCGCGGGCCACCCCCCAGCCCAGAACCGCGAAGTCGCCCCGCTCGAGGGCGGCGATCATCTCCTCGCCGGTGGTGTCCGGAGCCGTGTAGGCCCACACCGTGATGCTGGCGCCTGACGGATCGATCCCCGAGCAGCCGTCGTAGTCCAGGAGCTCGGCGCTCGGGTTGACAGGGTTGACGCCGATCTCGTCGTCGAAGGTGGTTTCGTCCGGTCCGCACACGCCCGGGGGCACCAGCTCGGCGCCAGCCACCGTGGCCGCGCCCGTCAGCAGGATGGCGAGCAGCAGCGCCGCGCCCCCCACCATGCGCAGGCAGGCAGCCCGCCGGCTGCTCGGACGGGGCAGCACGGCGGGAGTCTACCCGCGCGCCGCCGCGCCGGGAAGCGTCCTGCTGCCTACTGCAGGAAGCTGCTGCGCTGGCGACGCAGGAAGCGACCGCCTCCCTTCTCGCCGAGCCACTCGTCGCCGTCCACGATGATCCGGCCCCGGGACAGCACCACGTCCGCGCCGCCGGTCACCTCCCAGCCCTCGTAGCACGAGTAGTCGACGTCCATGTGGTGGGTGGAGGCACTGATGATGTGCGTGCGATTGGGGTCGTAGACCACGATGTCGGCGTCCAGGCCCACGGCGATGGAGCCCTTCTGGGGCAGGCCGAAGAGGCGCGCCGGGGCGGTGGAGATGAGCTCCACCCATCGGTTCGGGGTGATCCGGCCGCCGACCACGCCGCCGTGGTGCAGCAGGTCGACCCTGTTCTCGACGCCGGGCAGCCCGTTGGGCACCTTGCGGAAGTCGCCGCGCCCCAGCTCCTTCTGCCCGTGGAAGTCGAACGGGCAGTGATCGGTGGACACCACCTGCAGGTCGTCCTTGACCAGGCCCTGCCACAGGTCCTCCTGGTGGTCGGCCGGGCGCAGCGGCGGCGAGCACACGAACTTGGCGCCCTCGAAGCCGTTGCCCAGGTCCTCCAGCGAGAGGAAGAGGTACTGGGGGCAGGTCTCGGCGAAGACCGGCAAACCCTCGTCGCGGGCCCGGCGCACCTCGTTCAGGGCATGGCGTGCCGAGAGATGGACGATGTAGACCGGGGCGCCGGCCACCTCGGCCAGGCGGATGACCCGGTTGGTGGCCTCGCCCTCCATGATCGGCGAGCGCGAGGTGCCGTGGTAGTAGGGGTCCGTGTGTCCCGCCGCGAACTCCTGGCCGGCCACCACGTCGATGGCCAGGCCGTTCTCGGCGTGCATCATGATCAGCCCGCCGTTCCTGGTCGACTGCTGCATGGCGCGGAAGATGGCGCCGTCATCGGAGAAGAAGACGCCGGGGTAGGCGGTGAACAGCTTGAAGGTCGTGACGCCCTCGTCGACCAGGGTATCCATCTCGGCCAGCACGTCGTCGCGCACGTCCGAGACGATCATGTGGAAGCCGTAGTCGATGCAGGCGTTGCCCTCCGCCTTCTCCATCCAGGCATCCAGGCCCTGGCGCAGGGACCCGCCGCGCGGCTGCACCGCGAAGTCGATGATGGTGGTCGTCCCGCCGAAGGCCGCGGCGCGCGTGCCGGTCTCGAAGGTGTCCTTGGCGAACGTCCCGCCGAAGGGCAGCTCCATGTGGGTGTGGACGTCGATGGCCCCGGGGATTACCCACTTGCCGGTGGCATCGATGGTGCGGTCCGCCTCCACGTCCAGCTCGGTACCGATCAGGGCGATCCGCTCCCCGTCGACCAGCACGTCGGCGGGAGTGGTGGCATCGGCGTTGACGATGACGCCGTTCTTGATCAGCGTGCGCATGGCGCTCCTCCGTGTGCGAGCCGTGCTCGGCGAATGCGATCCGAAGGCAGGAGCGCGATGGTACCGCGCTGCTCGGTGGGTGGCGAGGCCCGTGCTGCCCGGAAGAGGTGGCACCAGCCGGCAACGCCAACGGCGTGACCAATCGGTACTGCGTCTGGACAGTACTGCCGTCCCGGTCCACAATCGGCCTACTTGCCCGTGCCGCCCGGAGTTACCCAGCGGACGCGCCGATGAAGGGGGTGCCCTCGAATGCCTCATCGCGCCAACCCGTACCGTGCCGTTGCGATTGCGGTGATGTTCCTGGTGGCGATGCCCCGCGCCACCCTGGCCGTCCCGAACGCGGCCGCTCCGTCCACGCCGGTCCATGGCGCGGACGTGCCCGAGCCCGAGCTCGAGCGCTTCATCGAACCCGATGAGATCGGCCTCGAGCAACCGGTGGGTATCGCGTGGAACGCCAGGGCCGGGCAACTCATCGTCCTTGACGGGAGCACGCCCGGCCGCGGCCAGGCGATGTCCCTGGCCGCCAGGCTCGCAGGACCGGTAGCGGTCGGGGGCGCCATCCCTGGCGCCATCGTCACGTACGACGCCGGCAGCGATCAGCTGGTGGCCGTCGATCCCATCGGCTCTCGCGCGACCGTCACGGGCCGCGGCGCCGCCATCTCCCGGGCGCTGGCGCTGGCCGAGCCGAAGCCAAAGGCGATCACCGGCGGGGCCGTGGTAGACGGAGCGCTCTGGCTGCTCGACGGAGCCGCGCGCGCCATGATCCGGGTGCCGGCCGCGGCAGGGAAATTCGACGGCAGCGCCGCAGTGCGAATCGCCCTTCCGAGCGGCACGGGTAACCTGGTGGGCCTGGCGCACGACGCCGCCTCCGGCAACTTCTTCACCTACGAGACCGCCACGTCCACGCTCCTGGAGGTCGACGCCTCGGGCGAGGCGATTGCCAGTCGCAGCCTTGCCGGGATGGGCCTCGACAACGTCCAGGGCCTTGCGGTGGCTCCCAGCGCGGACACGACCGACGACCCGGATGAGACTGCCGTCTACCTGGCCGACGCGGGCTTCCGAGAGGGAGCAGCGGTCACCGGCGCCGGCGTCTACGAGGTGTCACTGACGACCACGGCGGTGCTCGCGGCGACCGCATCGGTGTCACTGGTCAACACCATCAACACCGGCAGCGGGAGCACCGGCTGGGAACCGGACAGTCCGGACCCATCCGGGCTGGCGTACATCCCCGGGGCCGATCGGCTGGTCCTCGCCGACGGCGAGGTGGATGAGGGAACTGGCGCAGGCTTCCACGACGTGAACGTGTGGTGGGCGACCCGCGCCGGCGTTACGACGGGCCCGACCATGAACTCCGTGGAGGCTTCCGACCCGACGAACAAGGAGCCTGTCGGCGTCGCCTACGATCCGGTCGCGGACGAGCTCTACCTCTGCAGGGACGGAGGCGAGAGCAGGGTGTGGGTGTTCGACGCCACCACCCTCGCGCAGAAGCGCAGCTTCAGGGTTGACGTTGCGCCGTACACCGACGCGGACGCCGAGGGGCTTGCCTTCGGCGGCGGCTTCCTGTACATGGTTGATGCCGTTGACAACGACCTGGTCAAGGTCGGCCCCGGCGACGATCAGGTGGTCGGTACACCGGACGACAGCGTCACCAACTTCGACCTCGAGCAGTACGGGCAGAAGGAGCCCGAGGGGCTCGACGTCCACCCGGAGACCGGAAACATCTGGGTGGTGAGCAACCGCGTGCGCTCAAGTGGGCCCGACCCAATGCTCGAGATCACGCCCAATGGTGAGCTGGTGTCCAGCGTCTCGATCGAGGCCGCGAACCCGAACTCCGCCGGCGGCCTCGCCGTGGCACCCGCGTCCGATGGCAGTGGGGCCATCAACGTCTACGTGGCGGACCGCGGCGTCGACAACGCGGATGACCCGAGCGAGAACGACGGGAAGATCTACGAGTTCTCCCTGGCCGATGGCGGCGCGGAGCCCCCGCCGCCACCGCCGCCGCCGGGCGAAAACCTCCTGTTCAATCCGGGGTTCGAGCTCGACGACGACGCCAACGGTCCTGACGGCTGGACCACCCATGCCAGCTTCACGCGCAGCTCGGCCATCACGCCGCACGAGGGCAACTTCGTGGGAAGCCACAGCTCCACCGCAGGCGTGGGCTACACGGTCTACCAGGTCGTAGAGGTGACTGCCGGGACGATCTACGCCTTCAGCGGCTGGATCAACATCCCAGACACTACGGACAGGTTCACGTTCAAGCTCAAGGTGCAGTGGCGCAACCCACAGAAGATCAGCGTCACGACCTTCGAGACCATCAAGGTCGATACGGACGGAACCTGGGTCCAGCTGAGCGAGAACCTGGTGGCCCCGGCCGGGGCCACCAGCGTCCGGCTCATGATGACCGTGAACAACCTCAACACGTCGATCTATGTCGACGAGTTCAGCTTCGCGGCCCAGTGATCTGACGGCCTGCCAAAGGGAGGCGGGCTTCCGCGGCGCGCGTGCCGGTCTCGAAGGTGTCCTTGGCGAACGTCCCGCCGAAGGGCAGCTCCATGTGGGTGTGGACGTCGATCGCGCCCGGGATGACCCACTTGCCCGATGCGTCGATCGTCCGATCCGCCTCGACCTCGAGCGACTCACCGATGAGCGCGATGCGCTCCCCGTCGACGAGGACATCGGCCGTCGTCGAGGCATCGGCGTTGACGATCGTTCCGCCCTTGATCAGCGTGCGCATCGGTCGAGCTTCCTCCGTCGTTCGATCATCGCAGGCCCGCATGCTAGCGCCGCCGGCGGGCTGACGGATAGCATCGGGGCATGGCAGACGAGCGCCTCCATTTCACCGGCAACGACGACGCCGATCGCCTGCTGGTCGCCGATCCGATGGCGCTCCTCATCGGCCACGCGCTCGACCAGCAGGTGCCCGTGTAGAAGGCCTTCTCGGGCCCGTACGTGCTGCTCCAGCGGCTCGGGTCGATCGACGCGCGGTCGCTCGCGTCCGTCGACGCCGCGAGGCTCGAAGCGGCCGCCAAGGGTCCGCCCGCCATCCACCGCTTCCCCGCCGCCATGGGCCGCCGCGTCAGGGAGGTCGCGGATCTGGACCGAGGCCCGCGACGCCGACGACCTCAAGCGCCGGCTCGGCGAGCTGCCGGGCTTCGGACCGATGAAGGTCGTTTCGCTCTACGCCGTGCTCGTCCGTCGCCTCGGCGTGCGAGTGGCTGACGCCGAGGAGGGCCTGCCGTCGCATCCGACCCTCGGCGACGTCGACTCGCCGGAGGCCCTGGCCGCGTATCAGGCCAACAAGCGCGCCGCCAAGGCCGCCGCCCGAGGTCGTGCCGGCTGACCCTCTACCGATAGATCGGTATGGCGCGCGCGCGGCGCCGCTCCCGCGCGCGGGATGACCGATAGATCGGTATGCGCAGCGCACGAAGGACGCGTTTGGCGGGTCTTGGGCGGCTACAGAACCGATCTATCGGTGAAACGCCGCGCAAAGCGGGCCTCGTGCGTCCGGCGCACCGATACATCGGTATGGGCCGGCTGCTTACCCCTCGTGCATCCAGGGGGTGTAGGTGACGCCGACGAGCAGGCCCTCGGGGGACTGGAGGCGGGCCGTCGTCTGGCCCCACGGCTCCTCGTGGGCGTCCCTGAGGAGCCGATGGCCCTTGGCCCGCAGCTCCTCGACGGCGCCGGCCACCGCCTCGGGTGACTCGACGTCGAGCTCGAGCCAGGCCTGCGGGATGGGCAGGTCCGCCGGCCACTCGGAGGTGCCGAACGTCGACTCCGCCGCCTGGGACAGCGGCCACATCGCGAACGCCCGGACGCCGTCGAGCGCGTCGTTGGTGAAGTAGCCCGGCGCGGCCTCCTCGAACTCGATGCCGATCCCGTCGCGCCAGAACGCCTGGGAGCCCTCGGGATCGCGGACGATCGGGCCGAACCCGGCGACGAAGCTGATCCTCATGGCGTCAGGCTACGCCTCGCCGAGCGCTGGCGTGGCGGCCGAGTGCTAGAGTTCGCCGATGGGCGATCGATTGCTCGGCGCGGTCCGCATCGGCTTCGGTCTGCTCATCCTCGCCGCCATCGCCTTCATGATCAGCGTCCTCCTCGGCGAGGGGGTGTTCAACCCGCTGAACTTCTTCACGTTCTTCACGATCCTG
Organism: Candidatus Zixiibacteriota bacterium; assembly: GCA_035687145.1. Taxonomy (GTDB): domain Bacteria; phylum Chloroflexota; class Limnocylindria; order QHBO01; family QHBO01; genus DASRYM01. The sequence goes on from DASRYM010000044.1 coordinate 94,707, forward strand.
TCGAACCTGTTCGCCGCGGCCGTCCTGCTCGAGGGTGGCCGGCGACAGCTGAGCGGCCAGGCACCGATCCCCGACCTGTGGCGCGGCGCCGCGGTCGTGTACATGACCGTCACGTACATCGTCTTCGCCGTGCTGCTGCGCGACGCGCAGGAGGATCTCCAGACCCACGTCCCGTGGGTCGACTCGGTCCTCCACCGCGTGGCGCCGATCGTCCTCATGCTCGACTGGGTCATCGAGCCGCCACATGCGCCGATCACGTTCCGGCGCGCGCTCGCCTGGCTCGGCTTCCCGGTCGTGTGGACAGCCCTCACCATGGTCCGCGGCGCGATCGACGGGCGCTACCCGTACCCGTTCCTCGATCCGGACAACGGCGGCTACGGCATCGTCGCCATCTACGTCGTGGCGATCCTCGTCCTGTTCCTGGCGATCTCCTGGGTGGTGGCCAGCGCCGGCACCGCCCTCCGCGAGCGACGCCGGGACGCCTGACGCGATCCCCGACGACCCCGGTGGTCAGCCGGCGGCGGCCGCTGCCTGCGGGATGATCTCGCGCCCGTAGGCGTCGAGGCAGTCCTCCTCCTCGCCGTTCATGAGGTAGATGTTGAACTGCGTCACGCCGGCGGCCCGCAGCTCCTCCAGCCGCTCACGCTGCACCGACGGCGGCCCCACGATGCAGAAGCGCTCGGTGATCTCGTCGCTCACGAAGCGGGCATTGTCCGAGCCGACCTCGGCGTGGTGGCGGTAGTCGTAGCCGTCGCGGGTCTCGACGTACTTCCACAGCGCCTCGGGCAGGTCGTCCTTCGGGTAGCGGTTGATCAGGTCCACCACGTGGTTGCTGACCAGGGCCGGGAACCAGCGCACCCGATCGCGGGCGGTGGCCAGGTCATCGCTGACCCATACCGGGGCGGCGGCCATGACCTGGATGGCATCGGGGTCGCGGCCCGCCTCCTGGGCGGCGCGCCGGACAAAGCCCAGGCACCAGCGGATGATGTCTGGGTCGGCGAGCTGCAGGATCACGCCGTCGGCGACGCGCCCCGCGGCCGCCAGCGCCATCGGTCCATAGGCCGCGATCCACACCGGGACCGGACCGTGCGAGGCCCAGGTGAGCTGCACCTCGGTGCCGTCGATGACGACCGCCTCACCCGCCGTCAGCGCCCGGATGTCGCGGCAGGCCTCCTCCATGTAGGCCACGGTGAGCGGCTTCTTGCCCATCACCCGCCGCGCGCTGTCGCCGCGGCCCATGCCCAGGTCCATCCGCCCGCCGGTGATCTCGTTGAGGGTGGCCAGCGCGGAGGCGGTCACCGTGATGTCCCGGGTGCCGGGGTTGGTGACGCAGGTGCCGAGCCGCATGCGCTCGGTGTTGATACCCATCAGGGTCAACAGCGGATACGGCTCGCGCCACAGCACGTGGCTGTCGAACAGCCAGCCGTAGCTGAAGCCGTTGGCCTCTGCCCGGCGGGTCAGCGCGACCGACCGGTCGAACCGATGGTCGGGCTTAAGCGTGAACCCGAACCTCATCTGTGCGAGCCTCCGTTCGCTGCGTGGTCGGCCGGATGCGCGAGACGTCGTCACGCCGCGTCCGGGCCATCCACATCGATCGTCAACGGGCCGCCCGTGCCGGCGCGAAAGAGGATCATCTCCAGGTTCTCCACGCCGGCGCTCACGTCGCGATGGACCAGCTGAGCCGGCATGCGGCCGACCTCGCCGGCGCGGACCTCGAGGGTGTCCATCCCACCCGGACCGAACTCCCAGCGCAGGATGCCACGCAGGACGCAGGCGTAGCTGTCCCATTCGCCGTGGTGATGCCAGCCCGATACCGCGCCCGGGACAAGCTCGAGGAAGCCCACCCAGCCGTGGGGATCAGCGAACGCCTCCTCGCCGCTGGTGCCCG
>DASRYM010000045.1:0-6996 GCA_035687145.1 Candidatus Zixiibacteriota bacterium
TCAGCGTCACCGGCGAGGACATCAACGGCGCGCTGGCGGAGTTGACCATTGCCGAATCGGAGGCGATTGTGGGATGGATGGTGGCCCATGGCGCGCACTGGCAGGCGCCGCTGAAGGGCACGCTCGGGCTCGCCCGTACCAATCACTTCTTCCTCGGCGGTGGCAAGTCGCTGCTGAACGCCTACTACCTCACCGCCCGCGACATCGGCGTCGACGTCCGGTACCAGGCGCTGGTGACGGCGCTCGATTTCGACGGTCCGCACTGCCGGGGCGTCCACGTGCGCATCGGCCCTGACGGAAACGAACGGTTCATCGAGACCGATACCGTGGTGGTGGCCGCCGGCGGCTTCGAGGCCAATCTGGACTGGCTGGCGGAGTACTGGGGACCGGCGGCCCACAACTTCGTGATCCGGGGCACCCGGAACAATGACGGCTCCATGTTGCGGGCGCTCCTCGACGCCGGAGCCAGGCGGGTGGGTGACCCGGCGTCGGCGCATGCCATCGCCGTCGACGCCCGCGCGCCGCAGTTCGACGCGGGAATCATCACCCGCATCGATGCCATCCCGATCGGGATCGCCGTGAACTGCAACGCCGAGCGCTTCTACGACGAGGGGGAGGACATGTGGCCCAAGCGCTACGCCACCTGGGGCCGGCTCATCGCGGCGCAGCCCGAGCAGAAGGCCTTCGCCATCTTCGACAGCAAGGTCGCCGGGGAGATCATCCCCGGCCTGTATCGGCCCTACGAGGCAGGCAGCATCAGAGACCTGGCTGGCCAGCTCGGCCTGAGCGCGGACCGTCTGGCGGCAACCGTCAACGCGTTCAACGCCGCCTGCCGGGTGGGTCGCTTCGACCTGTCCGAGAAGGACGAGTGCCACACCGAGGGGCTCACGCCGCCGAAGAGCCACTGGGCGCGGCCGATCGACGCCCCTCCGTTCTACGGCTATCCCCTGCGGCCGGGCATCACCTTCACCTACATGGGCGTCGCCGTTGACGTAGAGGCGCGGGTGCAGTGCGCCGACGGCGGGACCTTCGACAACGTTTTCGCCGCCGGCGAGGTCATGAGCGGCAACATCCTGACCCGTGGGTACCTGGCCGGCTTCGGGATGACCATCGGCTCCGTGTGGGGGCGGATCGCCGGGAGGAGCGCCGCCCGTGCTTGAGCTTCCGATGGTGGAGGAGGCGCGACGCCAGCTCGACATCTGCAACGCCTGCCGCTACTGCGAGGGCATCTGCGCCGTCTTCCCCGCGCTCGAGCGCCGCAGCTTCTTCGACCCGGGCGACATGGTCTATCTGGCCAACCTGTGCCACGACTGTCGGGCCTGCTTCGAGGTCTGCCCCTACGCGCCGCCGCACGAGCTGGCAGTGGACATTCCGAAGCTGATGAGCGAGCTGCGGGAGAAGACCTACGCCCATTACGCCTGGCCGCGGGCGCTGGCCCAGCGGGTGGACCGCAGCCTGCCAGCGGCCATCACCTTCTCGACCCTGGCGGTGGTGGCCGTGGTGGTGGCCACCTTCATTGCCAACGGCTGGGACGGCATGTTCACCGCCAGCAGCGCGCCCGGGTCGTTCTACGAGGTGATCCCCTGGCTGGCCATGATGCTGCCCTTCATGGCCATCTCGCTGGTGGCCATCGGCATGATGCTGGTCGCCGGCATCCGCTTTTGGACCGATACGGGCCGGCAGTCCGGCCTGACCCTGGGCTCACTGTGGGAGGCGATCCTGGACGTGGCGTTGCTGCGCAACCTGGAGGGTGGCGGGCCGGGCTGCACCTACCCCGACGAGCGGCCGAACAAGCGGCGCCGCATCTGGCACTCGCTGGTCTTCTATGGCTTCATCTCCGCCTTCATCTCCACCGTCCTGGCCGCCTTCTACCAGGACATCCTCGGCATCCTTCCGCCGTACGGGTACACGCATCCGGTGGTCATCTTCGGCACGGTGGGGGGCGTGGCCATGATCATCGGCATCGTCGGCCTGCTCTCCGAAAAACGGAAGTCCGACCGGCACCGGATCGCGAGGCGGATGCGGACCATGGATTTGGCCTTCATCATTGCCCTGCTGCTGGTCAACGTAACCGGCCTCGCGGTGCTCGGTTTGCGCGAGACGGCGGCCATGCCCACCCTGCTGGCCGTCCACCTGGGATACACCGCCGCGCTGTTCGTCACGCTCCCGTACGGGAAGTTCGCGCATGCCATCTATCGGTTCGCGGCGCTGCTGCGCAACCGGCTCGAATTAACGCAGGAGCGTTCGGTGGCGAGGCGGCGGCCGGGGGTAAGCGAGCTGGAACAAGGCTAGAGGGAGTTCGCACCTTGCTCAGACTCGGCTACAAGGCGTCCGCGGAGCAGTTCGGACCGCAGGCGCTGCTCGACTTCGCGGTCGAGGCCGAAGCCCAGGGCTTCGACAGCGTGATGGTGTCAGACCACTACCAGCCGTGGCGGCACACGGACGGCCACGCCCCGAACTGCATCGCCTGGCTGGGCGCGCTCAGCCAGCGGACGACGCGGGTCGCCATCGGCACCAGCGTCCTGACCCCGACCTTCCGGTACAACCCGGCGGTGGTGGCGCAGGCGTTCGCCACCCTCGGCTGCCTGGCCCGCGACCGGGAGGTGATCCTGGGGGTGGGGACCGGCGAGTCGATGAACGAGGTACCGGTCGGCATCGAGTGGCCGGACCAGAAGGAGCGCTTCGCGCGGCTGAAGGAGGCGGTGACCCTGATCCAGCAGCTGTGGCGCGAGGAGTTCGTCACCTTCGAGGGCGAGTTCTACCGGACGCACAACGCCACGGTCTACGACCGTCCCGAGACGCCACCTTCGCTCTATATCGCCGCCTCGGGGCCGGCGGCGGCACGCCTGGCCGGGCGGATCGCGGACGGGTTCATCTGCACCTCCGGCAAGGGCATGGAGCTCTACGCCGAGACCCTCCTCCCCGCCGTGCGTGAAGGGACGGAGAGGGCGGGGCGGTCCTACGACGACGTGCCGAAGATGATCGAGGTCAAGGTCTCGTACGACCGCGACCGCGAGCGGGCCATGGCCGACACCCGGATCTGGGCCGCGCTGGCGCTCCCCGCCGAAGCGAAGATGGGCGTGGAGGACCCCCGGGAGATGGAACGGCTGGCCGCCGGCGTGGCCGACCAGGCCCACCGGCGCTGGCTGGTGTCGAGCGATCCGGACGAGCACGTGGAGCAGATCCGCCCGTACGTCGAGCTGGGGTTCACGCACCTGGTCTTCCACGCACCCGGCGACGACCAGGCGCGCTTCCTGAAGACCTACGGGCACGAGATCCTCCCGCGCATCCGCGACCGCTGGGGATGAGGCGGACCTGGCGCCGGTGGATGCCTAGCCGCCGACCCCGCCCTCGCTGGTGGACGGGCGTGGCTCCCGCACCGCAGCGCGCTTGGGCGCCGGCTTCTTCGACCCAGGCTTCGGGATGCGCTTCCGGATCGGCCGCGGCAGCTTCGCGCGCGCCGCGCCGCGGATGCGGCCCAGCGAGGTCCAGGCCGCCGGGTCCTCGGTCAGGCGGCGCACCGCCTTGGGCATCTTGCCGCGCACCAGGTCGTCGACGGTGGTGCCCTCCAGGATCTCGCGCAGGCTGGCGCGCACCGCGATCCAGACATCCTGCAGCCGGCGCGCCGGGCCGGGGTAGATGACGTCCTCGGCGCGGTCCCCGCGCACGTCGGCCATCGGTCCGTCGACGGCGCGGATGACATCGGCCAGGCTGATGCTGTCGGCCGGGCGTGCCAGCCGGAAGCCGCCGGATGCCCCGCGCTGGCTCTGCACGATCCCGGCGTGCTTGAGCGCGAGCATCACGCTCTCCAGGAACTCGACCGGGATGCCCTGGCGGGCGGCGATCACGTCGCGCTTCAGCAGGTCACCGCGTGCTGCCGCGAGCTCCGCGACCGCGCGCAGCGCGTAGTCCGACCGCGCCGTGACCCGCATGCCGGTCATTCTCGCACGGCCGCCGGGGTCGGACGCCGTCGCAGGAGCACCACCACCATGGCGGCCAGCCACGCGACCCCCAGGGCGCCCAGGATGGCCAGCTCGGCCACGTCGGGGACGCTGAGGCTGTCGAGGGCGCGCGGGCCGTTGGTGAGGATGATCACGCCCGAGACGGCAACGCCCAGGATCCGCGACGGCAGGCGCCGGACCAGCCAGGCGGCCATTGGGGCGGCCAGCACCCCGCCCAGCAGCATGGCGGCCACCAGGCCCAGGGAGATCTCGCTGAGGTCCAGGGCGACGAAGAAGCCGATGCTGGCGGCAAGGGCGACGGCGAACTCGCTGGCATCGGTGTTGCCGACCGCCTTGCGGGGGTAGATGCGGCCGGAGGCCATGAGGGCGGGGGTGACGATGGGGCCCCATCCGCCACCGCCCGCGGCGTCCATGAAGCCGCCCACGAACCCCAGCGGGGCCAGCGCCCGACTCGGGATGTGCCTCGGCTGCACGACCCGGCCGGAGCGGAAGCCGAAGCGGACCAGCAGCAGCACGCCCAGGCCGGCGAGGAAGAGCGATACCAGGGGCCGGGCGACATCGGCCGAGAGGTTGCTGAGGGCCACCGCGCCGAGGAAGGCGCCGATCGCACCGGGGATCGCCAGCCGGATGACCACCAACCGGGTCAGGTTGCCGAGGCGCCAGTGGGAGATGCCCGACGCCAGGGTGGTCCCCACCTCAGCGATGTGCACCGAGGCCGATGCCGCCGCCGGGACCACGCCGACGGTCAGCAGGAGGCTCGTCGAGGTGACGCCATACGCCATGCCGAGCGCCCCGTCGACGAGCTGCGCGGAGAACCCGACCAGGGCCAGGGCGAGGAAGGAGGTGGGCACCGATCGAACCCTCTTGTTGACTTTGTTGAGTGGTGAGGCTAACAACGTCGTCTTCGCACACGCAAGGAGGCGGCGGTGCGTCGGCGTGGCAGGTGGTGACAGGCCGCACCGGCAGACGGCTGGAACCGGTCGTGGGCTGGGGGGTACAATGGCGCGTGGCCCGTTCGCTCGACGAGCCGCCGTAATGCGAACTGCATAGACCGCGGAAGCCGACTCCCCCGGTTCACGATAGCCCCCGGGGTGACGCGCGGCCGGTCGACTACCAACGGACGTCCCGAACAGGAGACGGAAGAAGGAGGAGACGACCGAACGATGGCCGCGCTGCAGCAGTCCCCCACCCGAGCGATCGGCAAGAGCCTGCTGACCAACCTGTCCACCGCCGAGCTCTACGAGCATGCCGCCCGCAACGGGGAGGGCCTGATCAGCGCCCACGGCTCGCTGGTGGTGCGCACCGGCACGCACACCGGCCGCTCGCCGAAGGACAAGTTCGTGGTCGCCGAGCCGTCGAGCGAGGGCAAGGTCTGGTGGGGCGAGATCAACCAGCGCATCAGCGAGGAGCACTACGACCGCCTGCGCGATCGGCTGCTCGACTACGTCGCCGACAAGCAGCTCTACGCGCAGGACTGCTACATCGGCGCCCATCCGGGGCACCGGCGCAGCCTGCGGGTCTACACCGAGACCGCCTGGGCCAGCATCTTCGCCCGCAACCTCTTCCGCCGCCCGCCCCGCGAGGACCTGGACGGGTTCACCCCGAACTTCACGATCATCAACGTGCCGTCCTTCGAGGCCGATCCCGAGACCGAGGGCACGCGCTCCGGCACGGCCATCCTCCTGCACCTGGGCCGGATGGAGATCATCATCGTCGGCACCATGTACGCCGGCGAGATCAAGAAGTCGGCGTTCACCGTCATGAACTACCTGATGCCCGAGGAGCAGGTGCTGCCCATGCACTCATCGGTCAACGTGGGGAAGGCCGGCGACCCGGCGATCTTCTTCGGGCTCTCCGGCACCGGCAAGACCACCCTGTCGGCTGACCCGGAGCGGAGCCTGATCGGTGACGACGAGCACGGGTGGGGACCCGATGGCCTCTTCAACTTCGAGGGCGGCTGCTACGCCAAGACCATCCGTCTTTCCCCGATGTACGAGCCGGACATCTTCGCCACCACCCGCCGCTTCGGCACCATCCTGGAGAACGTCGACCTGGACCCGGTCACCCGCGAGCTCGACCTCGACTCGGAGCGCTACACCGAGAACACCCGCGGGGCGTACCCCCTGCAGTTCATCGGTAACGCGGACCCCACGGGCGTGACCGGGCACCCGCGCAACGTCGTCTTCCTGACGGCCGATGCGTTCGGCATCCTGCCCCCCATCTCGCGGCTGAACCGCGAGCAGGCGCAGTACCACTTCATCTCCGGCTACACCGCGAAGCTGGCCGGCACGGAGATCGGCGTCACCGAGCCCAGGGCTACCTTCTCGGCCTGCTTCGGCGCCCCGTTCCTGCCGCGCCACCCCGGGGAGTACGCGCGGATGCTGGCCGAGCGGCTCGAGCAGCACGACGTCCCGGTCTGGCTGGTGAACACCGGCTGGACCGGCGGGCCGTACGGGATCGGGCACCGGATGCGCATCGACCACACCCGGATCATGGTGCGGGCCGCGCTGAACGGCGAGCTGGATGACGTGTCCTACGAGGAGGATCCGGTCTTCGGCACCATGGTGCCGGTGGCGGTCCCGGGCGTGCCCTCCGAGGTGCTGCGCCCGCGCGACACGTGGCCGGATCCAGACGCCTACGACGCGAAGGCCGCGGAGCTGGCCCGCATGTTCCGGGAGAACTTCGAGCAGTACGCCGACGGCGTCTCCGAGGCCGTGCGCCAGGCAGGTCCCCGCGCCTAGCGCCCGCCGCGCGCGCCGATATTCGGGTGGCGTATGAGGCGGCCAACCTGGGGGCGGTTTCATACGGGGGGTGACTGTATCCGCCACGCGGATCCCCGGATAGTCGTGGGCGGTATGGGTCAGCCAGGTTGAGGGCCGTGCGAGGGCCGCAGGCTGGCAGTTACCGTCATGGGCCGAATATCTGACCCTGTGCGTGGCGGATACAGTCGTGGGCCGTATAGGCGGCGGCGCGAGGGCACGGCGGCACGAGCCCGGTCATGCCGGTGGTGGCCGCCGCCGCCGGCGGCGTCATC
>DASRYM010000046.1:0-4506 GCA_035687145.1 Candidatus Zixiibacteriota bacterium
CCGGCGGGTCGGGTCGTCGCCGCAGGCGCAGCACCGCCGAGTCGACCGACGGCACCGGCTCGAAGGCCTCGGCCGGGACGCTGGCCACCACATCGGCCACCGTGACGTTCTGCACGAAGACCGACAGGTAGCTCATCTGCCCCGGCGGCGCAGCGACGCGCTCGGCGACCTCCAGCTGGACGAGGAGCACGGTGAGCTCCGGCGGCCGCTCGCCCTCCAGGAAGGCGTGCAGCAGCGGGCTGGTGATGTGGTAGGGGATGTTGGCCACCAGCTTGAACGGCTCGTCCGGGAACAGGTCGCGGGGGTGGATCTCCAGGGCATCGGCCTCGATCAGCTCGAAGCCGGGCACACCTCCCAGCTCACGCCGCAGCCAGGCTGCCAGCCGCGCGTCCAGCTCCACCGCCAGGACCGATGCCCCAGAGGCCAGCAGGCGGCGGGTCAGCACCCCCAGGCCCGGGCCGACCTCGACCACGCGGTCGCCGGGGCGCAGCTCGGCGGCCTCCACGATGGCGTCCAGCGCGGCCGGATCCGTCAGGAAGTTCTGGGAGAGCGACCTGCGCGGCCGCAGCTTCTCGGCCGCCATCAGGCGCCGCAGCTGGCCGGGCGTCGGCGGGGCCAGCCGGTCGGCGGCCAGCGGGTCGCTCACGACTCCAGCCAGGGCAGGGACAGATTGGGCACCGCCTCCAGCTCGGGACCGGCCCGGTCCCCGGCGGCGAAGCGGAACCCGGCCGCGGCGCCGATCATGGCCCCGTTGTCGGTGCACCACTCCGGCGGCGGTACCAGCAGCGGGATGCCCTCCGCCGCGAGCCGCTCGCGGAGCGCGGCGCGCAGCGCCCGGTTGGCGGCCACGCCCCCGCCCAGGGCCACGGCCGCCACGCCCCGGTCCAGCGCGGCCGCCACGGTCTTGGTGGCCAGCGCGTCAACCACCGCCTCCTCGAAGGCGGCCGCCAGGCCGTCGATTGGGATCGGCTCGCCGCGCCGGCGGTAGTCCTCCACCTCGCGCAGCACGGCGGTCTTCAGGCCCGAGAAGCTGAAGTCGTAGGGCCCGGCGGTGCGCGCCCGCGGGAAGCGGGTGGTCGGGGTCGCGCCCTCGGCCGCCTTCGAGATCGCCGGGCCGCCGGGGTACGGCAGGCCGAGCAGCCGGCCGACCTTGTCGAACGCCTCGCCGGCGGCGTCGTCCACCGTCTGCCCCAGCAGCAGGTAGCGGCCGTGGTCCTCCATCAGGACCAGCTGGGTGTGGCCCCCGCTGACCACCAGGCAGAGCAGGGGGAACTCCGGCTCCGGCGGGAGTGGCAGCCCGGCCGGCACATCGGTCAACCAGTTGGCGTAGATGTGGCCCTCGATGTGGTTCACCCCCACCAGCGGCAGCCCGCGGGCGGCGGCCAGCGCCTTGGCCAGGTTGACCCCCACCAGCAGCGAGCCGATGAGCCCCGGGCCGTAGGTGACCGCCACGGCGTCCAGGTCGTCCCACTCGACCCGCGCCTCCTCCAGCGCGGCCCCTACGGTCGGCACGATCCAGCGCAGCTGCTGGCGGGCCGCCACCTCGGGCACGATCCCCCCGGTCTGCGCGTGGAGCGCGATCTGGGTCGCCACCTGGTTGGCCTCGATGCGGCGCCCGCCGCTGATCACCGCCACCCCGGTCTCGTCGCAGCTGGTTTCGATGGCCAGCACCCGCGGCCCGCTCACGGCTGCGCCGCCTCCCGCTCGAAACGCGCGCGCTCCTGGGCGAGGATGGTCTGCATCCGCGTCTCGCGCAGCGGCGGAGTGGTCATCACGAACGCGTCCTCGCCGTCGTCGGTGTAGTACCGCGGCCGGCGGCCGGTGATCTCGAAGCCGAAGGTGCGATACAGGTGCTGGGCCGCGCGGTTGCCGACCCGGACCTCCAGGGTCAGGCGCCGCGCGCCGAGCTCGATCGCCAGCTCCGCCAGGCGCAGCAGCAGGCGGCGCCCGATCCCCTGCCGACGCCAGTCGGGATGCACGCCGAAGGTGGTGATATGCGCCTCGTCGACCATCAGCCAGACCCCGGCGAAGCCGACCACCCGCTCCCCGTCGGGCGTCTCCACGCGCGCCACCACGTAGCGTGCCAGCCGGTTGCCGCGCAGCTCCTGCTCGAAGGCGTAGGCCGGCCAGGGCGTGGTGAACGACAGGCGCTCGATCTCCTGCACCTGCGGCACGTCGGCCAGGGTCATGTCGCTGACCATCACGCCCAGCTGCAGCGCCATCAGCCCGCCTCCCCCACGGACGGACCGATGCCGCGCGGGGCGCGCAGGTAGATCGGCTCGAGGCGTCCGAGATCGTCGCCGGCCGGGTCCTCGTCCAGCCGTCCCGCGGCGATGCGGCCGACCGCGGCGGCGGCGCTCCGCGGCGGCTCGGCTCCCGCCAGCCCGAAGGCTTCCGCCAGCTCGTCCGGGGCCACGACCCGCCGTGAGCGCGCCTCGGACGGCAGCTCGTCGCGGTCCACCAGGGACGGGGCGTCGCCACCACGCAGCAGCAGGTAGGCCTCCCGCGCGCCGGCCCGGCCGATGGCCGCCAGCGCCTCGGGCTCCGCCTCCAGCCAGGCAACCAGGCTCGGAACCCCGACCAGCGGCCGTGCGAGCGCCAGGGCCAGACCCTTGCCCAGACCGAGGCCGACGCGCAGCCCGGTGAAGGAGCCGGGTCCCAGGCCGACCGCCACCGCGCTGAGGTCGCCCAGCCCCACCCCCCGCTGCGCCAGCAGGGCCAGCAGGCGCGGCAGCAGCTCGTGCCCCTGGCGCCGGTCCGAGGTCCAGCCATCGACGGCCAGCACCTCGCCGTCGGCGGACACGAGCGCCACCGACAGGTCGGTGGAGGAGGACTCGAGCGCGGCGATCACCGCTGGAATGCCTCCGCCGCCAGCCGGGCGTGCCGGTCACCGTGCGCCGTCCAAAGGAGGGCGCGCCGGTCGGCATCGTCGCCGGGCTGGATGGTGAGGTCCAGGCGCTCGGCCGGCAGCCAGTCACCCAGCCGCTCGGCCCACTCGATCACGGTGACTCCCTCCGCCTGGCGCTCGTCCAGGAGCCCGGCCGCCAGCGCCTCCTCCGGATCGCCCAGGCGGTAGGCGTCCACGTGGAAGAGCCGCAGACGGCCGGGGTGCTCGTTCATGAGGATGAAGGTCGGGCTGTTGACCACGCCACGCACGCCCAGGCCGACGGCCACGCCCTTGGCCAACTGGGTCTTGCCCGCGCCCAGCGGGCCGCGCAGCGCCAGCAGCGTGCCCGGCTCGGCCGCCGCCCCCAGCGCACGGCCGACCGCGTGCGTCTCCTCGGCGGAGCGCGTGATCAGCGTGCCGCTGACGGGCGCGGCCGCAGTGGTGCGGTCCATCGAACCTAGGATAGGTCTATTCGGCCGCGGCGGCCGGCAGCGTGGCCTCCAGGTTGGCGAGCGGCACCGGCGCCAGACGACCATCCTCGAACCGGACCAGTCCCATCCGGGCCGGGACCCCGGCCGGCGTGGCATGCAGGTCTTCCAGCTCGGCCACCAGCACGCCGGTCCGGCCCTGGAACGGGCGCCGATGAGCGACGACCCGCTCTCCCACGCGCGGCAGCGGCCGCCGCCAGGGGATGGGCTGCGCGTCGTAGACGTAGAGCAGGCCCTCGGCCCCGAACAGGCTCGCCATCCGCCCGGCGTGCGCCCGCAACCAGGCGAAGCGCTGCGGGTCGATGCCGACCTTGCCGTAGCCCTCCAGCAGCAGCACGCCGAACGAGCCGGTCAGGCCGCCGATCTCCCGGCGCCGGCGCTGGATCGCCTCGAAGTCGCGGAGCTCCTTGTCCAGCACGCCCCCCAGGACCATGCCGGCCACCCCCATCGCCCGGGCGCGGGTCAGGGTCTCGGCCGAGGCCCGCGAGCCACCGACCACGATCCGCCCCGTGGCGGAGACGTCGATCGCCGCGGCGCGCAGCTCATCCTGCGGCGCGTGCACGGCGACCACCAGCTCGCCGTGCACCGCCTCCCCGCTGCCGCCCACGCCTCGCAGCAGGACGGCCGGGACCTCGACGGTGATGGCCCCGGGCTCCACGGAGCGCACGGTGCCGCGCACGTGGCCGATGACCGTCTCTTCCGCGCCGAACGGGGCCAGCAGGGCCGATCCATCGGTGGCCGAGACGCCCAGGAGGATCCCGTCGATCGGCGCCGAGGCGGTGCGCCCGCCCGGCTCCCGGGCGATGACGTCGCCGACGCTGACCGTCGCCCCGGGCCGCACGGTCAGCAGACCGACCACCTCCTCCGGCTTCCGCCGCAGGGCGGCCGCCACCGGCACGTGGATCGGGGCGCCGGGCTGCCGCAGGGTGGCCAGCACCTGGTCGGGGCGCACCCCGCTGCCCACGCTGACCGTCGGCACCGCGCCTCGCGGAATGCGCACGCGGTGGAGGGTTGGCGCGGGACGGTCGTGGAAGGTCATCGGCTCCGCACCTCGGCTCCCGCGGCTGCGGTGGCCGCCGCGGGGACGGTCGGCTCGCGCAGGAAGGTGTCGCGCCAGCCGGCCAGCACCGC